>NZ_JBCOWR010000005.1:126783-396209 GCF_040918965.1 Bacteroides sp. RTP21281st1_H5_RTP21281_210402
CACCTGGGCTACAACGGCTTATTATTGTGAAATTCATCCGGGAATCATTTCCGAAGCAATGGGACATTCGTCCATCACCGTGACGGAGACATATCTGAAGCCGTTCAAAAATAAGAAAATTGATGAAGCGAACAAACAGGTTATTGACTTTGTGAAACGCTCGGTGGTGGGGATAAATACTTGGAATTAAGTCTGTTACTTCCTAGGTAACGGGTTTTGAATATCGGTGCAAATATGAGCATATTTCTTAAAACAACCAAACGAAATCATACATTTTTTCTAATAAACTACTCAAAACAGGAATAAGACGAACGAAACAAGTGGATTCTCTGTATTAGGACTTTGTTAACTTCTAAATATTACACAAGATTTCCCGCCCCTCTGCCGCTTGCCAGAAGCAGGGGTAAAGAAAATATCCCATAATGTCTTATTTTTCCGTATTGACTACTCCTGAAGAGCAGGTACAAAGGTTTTCCCGTTACCTAGGAAGTAACGGGAAGTCTATTATTGAAACTTAGTGTTTAATAATATATTATTAATGTAATTTTTAAGTAGTTATGAAAAGAAAATTTGTAAAAGTGATGTTCTTCGGGGCGCTGGCACTTTCTACTGTCACCTACGTAGGTTGTAAGGACTATGATGATGATGTGAAAGGGCTGCAAGAGCAGATTGACACCATCAACAAAAAAGGGGCTGATGTAACAACGGAAGCTATGAAAACTGCTATTAGTAGCGCAGTGGCTGATTTACAGTCTCAACTGGATGCAATAGCAGGCAAAGCAGACAAAACTGCATTGGAAGAACTGAAAGCTGCAGTCCAGAAATTGCAAACGGCGTTAGATGGTAAAGCTTCAAGTGAAGATGTTACTGCATTGAACACAAAACTGGAAGAAGCCATTGGCAAAGTGGATAAATCCATCGCAGATGCGGTAAAAGTAGCAAAAGAACAACTGCAAGCTGACATCGACAAAGTGAAAGAACAACTGGATAAAGCTGACGGGAAAGCGGAAGAGAATGCCTTGAAATTGGCAGATCTTGAGCAGAAAATGTTGGAACTTGATAAGGCAAGCGGAGAAAGAATTGCTAAACTGGAACTTCAAATTGCTGAATTGGATGGCATAAAGACTAAAATTCAGAATCTAGAAGATGCTAGTGCCAATTTCGCTACAATTGATCAGTTGAATGAATACCTGAAAACTGCAAAGGACTATGTAGATACTAAAATGCTTGATTATTTGACGTCAGATCAAGTGACTGATAAAGTCAATGCTGTTAAAGAGTACGTAGACGGATCATTCAAAACATCTATTTTAGCTGATATAGAAACAACTTATCTGAGTCTTGAATTATATAATGAAGATATGCAAAAACTTCAAAACCAGATAAGTACATTTGTTGATAGCCAAAGCCAAGAATATAAGAACATATTTGTAGATATTAAGACGTTGATGGACTACAAGACAGATGTTCTTGAAGTTCTTGTCAGCGATTTATCAGATCCGAATAATAATACTATTCAGAAAGCAAATGATTGTTATAATGCCTTGAATGGTATAACAGATGTGAGCGCTGAATTAGCTAAGTGTGCAAAAACGTCAGACTTGTCTGTATATCTGAAATCAGCAGACTTAAACAAGCAGATTGATGAACATTTGAAAACAACCTTCGCTTCTTATAATTCTGAAATTGAATCTATTAAGAACAGTGTATCTGTACTTACCGATGCGGTAAAAGATATGCTGAAGAGCCTTGTTTTCCTTCCACAGGAATATGACGCAAACGGCTTGGTAAGAAAGGTTGAATTTATATCTTACTATACAACTGCCGATGCTGCTACCGCTGTTGATCCTGAAACAGGCTTGCCGGAAACAATTGGCAGCAAACTGATTTCCAATGAAGTTGAAACTAAAGTAAGATTCCGTGTTTCTCCGGCTTCTGCAGTGGATGCATTGGTGGCAGAGGATAGTAAATACACTATCACAACAGATAAGCATATCGTGAAAAGCCGCAGTGTTGGTGCGCCGTTTGAAGTTATTGGAGTATCAAAGGTTAAGAAATCGGAAACAGAATATGAAGAAGGTGTAATTGAAGTGACTTTGAATATTGGTTCTGCTTCAGAAAGTTATGCTATTGCTTTATATGTAACTGGTAATGATGAAACAACAAAATTGACTGAAATCACTTCTGATTATTTTGCTGCCATCATAGGCAAAAGTTATGTGAAAAAGGTTACTTATTCTAATTCTGCTACAGGTCGTGGTAATGTGATGTATCCGGATAATAAGGACGGACTGTCATTCTTTACTCCCACGGATGAAGGCAAAGGCATTGATGGAGCTGACTACTATTTCGTGACATTGAGTGATTTGGATGGATCTAATGAGCAGACCGCACAGCCTTTAAGTAAGATGAATATTCCGACTGAACTTTTTGATGTTACATTTGCATTAGATGGTACTAATAAGGATAACTTTACTTTAACAAACGGCCTTTTGAAATTGAAGGGTGCTGCAACTTTGCAACATAAATGTACGGTAACTCCAACTGTGACAATGAACGTTGGAAGTAAGACAGCATCATATACAGGCGATGCTGAAACTGTTACTGTGGAATCTGAAGGTGTTACAGTGAAAGATATTGTCCTGAGTAATGGACAAAAATGGAATACCGGAAATAAATCATATAATCTCCAAGAGGATGCAATTGACGCAATTCTGAAAGAAATCAATACGGCTACCGGACAAAATTATGCTAAACTTTCTGAAGTAAGTTCAGCGATAACAAGTGCAGGTGGTTCTATTAAGCATACGGCTGCTGCTGATGGCAAGGTTGATGCTCAAGTGAAGAACGACAATGTAGAAGTAACTGTTAAGGGTGAATTCTCTGGTACTGCTACTCCAAACATCATATTTGATTTTGGAAATACTTTGAAAATAACTGTACCAGTTAGTGTGACAGTGGATAAACCGGTATTCAAAGCTTTAAATCCGGAATCAGCAGTTTGGGATGGTAAGTCTGTAGTGTCAATGACTTCTGCGCTTAGTGGTAATCCTCTTAAAGTTACTTTAACTAAGAATCTAGGAGTATTGTTTGTACAATCAGAATGGACTAATCTTATAAAAGAAGTTGCAGCAGGCAATGTTGAGCTTAAGACTGTACTTACAGCAGGTGATAAAACAGGTAATGACGTTGGTACTATTGCAACTTCAGGAGATAAAAATGAAATATATACATTCACTAACGATCCTGCTAACACTAATGAGGTAACTGTGAAATTTGTATTGTATTGTGGAGATGAAACTAAACCGGCAGATGAAATTGCTACTGTTGGAACAGTTAAACTTACTGCTCCTGATATGACAGGCGATTTGCAGGTTCCTGAAGAGACAGTAATTGAGAAGAAAGCATTGACTGAAAGTACAAAACTGTTGGATGGTTTCACATGGAATGATTCAAGAGGAAAAGAAATGTGGCCTACGCCTACGGAAGAGAATTTTGGAACCAAGATTGCTGCTGATGCGTTAGCTATTTATGGCTTGAGCATGACATATACAGTTGTTGAAGGCAGTAACCGTACTGATTTTGAAAAATATTTTGATACTACTGCTGATGGCTATACCAATGGTGTATTGACTGAAGATGCAGTTAAGGATATTAAATTGAAGAAGGATTTCTTGGATATTATGGATAGCAGTCTTGCTGCACCTATTAAGGTAGTCATTGAAATTAAAGCCGCTTCTTCTTGGGGACAGGAAATAGCAAACGGAACTACTAAAATGACTATTATATATCCGGAAGGTACTAAGAAATAAACTCATAAATTGAGAATATTTCTCTATAATACAAGCATCTCCCCTCTATTGACGTTAGGTGTTAGCAAGAGTGGGAGATAGCTTTTAAAAAAACAGACTTATGCTAGTCTGAATTAATAAATCTGTCTTCATGTAATGGCATGAAGATATTTCCCTGAGTACGCAGATAGAAAGTTCATGCTTGTGAAAGTATATCTTTTGAGTCTGTTACTTAGAAAGGAAGATGTCTCCCTTATTTCCCACAGACATCTTCCTTTATATTCTCGAAGCATCTTCCATATTGCGCTAGAACTAACATGCTAGTCCCTTATTTCCCTATAGATAAGAAGATGTTTTGAGAACACAGAAAGCCCGGGCTTGTGAAAGTCCGGGCTTTTTTGATTATAATGGTGATTTCCAAAACTTCTTTTGTATCTTATTCTAAGGCGTCCCGTTGAAACGAGTCAGGTTACAAATCCCGGTGATAAGCCAGATAAATGTTTCGGGGTATAACCCTAAAAAACTTATATCTATTAGATGTTTTTCGGGGTATAACCCTAAATGATTTGGAGAAAAGGAGTATATTTGTGGTTAGAAGTGTAAATTAACAATATTGGAAGCTATGATTGAGAGAGACTTATACATGAGACAAATTATTCCTTTTATAGACCAGCCGTTCGTAAAAGTGATTGCAGGTATCCGTCGCTGTGGGAAATCTGTGGTTCTTCAACAGATTCAGAATGAGCTCTTGAAGAGAGGTGCGGATAAAGAACACATCATTTATATGAACTTTGAAAGTTTTGAATGGATAGATATTACGGATGCCAAATCGTTGTATGCTTATATGAGCGAAAAGATAAAAGGGGGGATTGGGAAATATTATATCCTATTGGATGAGATACAAGAAGTGGAGCATTGGGAAAAAGCTGTCAATTCATTCATGGTGGATTGGGAAGTAGATATTTATGTGACAGGTTCCAACTCTCGCATGCTCTCATCCGAATTGTCCACTTATTTGGCGGGACGGTATGTAGATGTCCATATCATGACGCTTTCTTTCAAAGAATATTTGGATTTTCACGGGTTGTCGGCTTCCGCAATGGGCCGGACGGATTTGCGGGAAGAATTCAAGAAATATCTGCGTATGGGCGGTTTTCCTGCTATCCACACGGCGCATTACCCTTATGAAGCTATTTACAAGATAGTATATGACATCTATTCCTCTGTAATATTGCGTGATACGGTACAACGTCATGGCATCCGCAATGTCGATTTGTTGGAACGTATTGTCCGGTTCGTTTTTGACAATATCGGTAACAGGTTAAATGCCAAGAATATTGCCGACTATTTTAAGAATCAGCAGCGAAAAGTGGATATTAATACCATTTATAACTATTTGAATGCGCTCGAGAGTGCTTTCATTATCCAACGTGTGCAACGCTATGACATCAAAGGCAAGGAGTTGTTGCAAACCAATGAGAAATATTTTGTAAGCGACTTGTCTATAATCTATGCGGTGATGGGTTATAAAGACCGTTTGATAGCCGGAGCATTGGAGAATCTGATTTATGCGGAGATGAAACGTCGCGGATATAATGTTTATATTGGCAAGCAGGATGAGAAAGAAGTGGATTTTGTGGCTTTGCGTCGTGAAGAGAAAATTTATGTTCAAGTGACTTATCTGTTGGCATCGCAGGCTACCGTTGACAGGGAATACGCTCCTTTGCTGGCTATTGCTGATCATTATCCCAAATATGTAGTGAGTATGGATGAACTGTGGCAAGATAATATAGAAGGAGTGAAACATAGGCATATCGCTGAATTCCTGTTAGAAGAAAATTGGGGATGATAATACTAAAAAAGGCGACTCGTCGCAACGGGCCGCCTTTTCTGTATAGTATATTAAAATATGTATAAAATTTAAGTTTCTTCGCACACTACCATTTTCATCCCTTGATAAACGACTATGATTTTGTGTAGAGTCGTTGTTCCGATTGCCTTTTGCACCGTTTCACTGGCAGCATAGCGGTTGGCTTGTGCGATAGCTTCCTGTCGGAGTTGTTCCACCTTTTCATCATTGTCCTTTCCTTTGGCATACTTTAATTCTATAATGTAGGAATGAAGCATGTCTTGGTAGATTTCCAATAGGGGAGACATGAAAATATCGGCATATCCTTCCTGGTTATCTTGTTCGGAGATGGGGCGATAAAAACGGTTTTGGGCGGTCATAGCTAATGTGAATCCATGTACGTATGCTTCACCCTTCTGCTTGTCACGCTGGGAAGAGTATCGGTGCAGGCATTCGGCAATATAGTCGAAATAGGCTTTCCAGTCGCCATCATAAGCCATCGCCGAGGCGAGTTCTCCCTTCTCCCAATTATCAAAACGGAGGTTTGCTTCGTTGTAGGTATCCAATAAGTAACTGTACAACTGTTCGCGCACCACCTGATTGGGGATAGTCAATACTGTTTTACCACGTTTGGTTCCACTGATAGTCAACATTCCGAAGTAGAACAACAGGCTGACAAAGTTATCCGGTTCTGCAACCGATTCGGCAGGAAATCCGGTTTTCAGTTCACCGGTGATATATCCTTGCTGTACCAATGTCTGGATGGTCGAGGCATCATGGGCAAATTCTTTGTCTTTGCGGATAAGCATCCGTAGTTTGTTATAATCTACACGGATATTTTCTTCTACCATATTACGGGGCATTTCTCCGCCGTTACGAATGTAATTATCTACGAAGTAGAGTACCATATTTGAGTTGTACATCGTTGTCCTGCCATAACTGTTCTCCGAAAAGCAGTAGTTGTCATACCACGGTTTCATTGTTTCTATCAACTTGTCGGTAGAATGATGGAACTCGCAGGTAGTGGCATAATAATCCAACATCGCCCGTACTTCTTCTTCGGTGAATCCGGTCATTTCGTTAAATTCAGCAGAGAGCGAATAGTTGGTACCGATGTTGAATCCACTGGTCAGGTCGTCCATAGTGACGGGACTAACACCTGTCACGAAGCATCGTTTGATAGTGGAATCCGTGCCTGCTTTCACCGTATCGAAGAAGCTGCGCAGATAACCGGTTCCGTGTGTCTCGCTCTTATAATCTTCGAGACAGGAAGGCTCTGACAGAATCTTGTTTGTGAAGTGGTCGTATTCATCAATGAACAGATAAATCTGTTGATTGGTTTTGACGCATTCTTTATATAGATAATCCAGTTGCTCTACAGCGCCTTTCTTCTTATTCATCTCTTCCTTTATTCCCTCGGGAAGATATTGGGCATATACATCGCAGAAAAAGTTGAATTCAGTGTTGCAATGTGCGTCTAATGACTGTCGGTAACTTTTCAGTTCGGCGTTTACTACGGCAAAGTTCAGGTAAATAATGAGGTATGAATTTCGTTCGGGAGTGGGATGCTTTCCTATATACAGGCCGCCATACCATTTCTCAAACTTATCTGCTTCCAATATATTATAATAATGTCGGAGCATAGAGATTGTCAAGCTCTTGCCGAATCTGCGCGGACGGATATAGAAGAAATACTTGTTCGCATTCTCTATGAGAGGGATATAATGTGTCTTGTCCACGTAATAACAGTCATCTTCGCGGACATCGATAAAGTTCATCATTCCGTACGGAATACGCTTGCGCTTTGCAGGTAGGTTCATAACTCTTTTATTTTCTCACAAAAATAAGAATAAAAAATGAGATTTCCGGTGATTGTACGATACAAAAAGGCGACCCGTTGCAACGAGCCGCCTTTTCTGTCTATTTGATTTCGAATTCTTCCTTCATGTCGATTTCCTCTCCATGTGTATCATAGAACACATATTGCAGGAATGCGAGTTTCTGACTTGGAATAATCTTGATACCGAATCCGTACTTCATCTGCCACTTCCGTTTCAGGGAAACGAGTCCCTGGTTGATGTAAGCGGCCACATACGGATGGACGTGTAACGAGAATTTCTTAACCTTCAGTTTATTGACCAGGTAATCAATTTTACTCTCCAAAGTGTCCGTAAAGAGAATGGACGACTTGATAGTGCCTTTGCCGAAGCAAGTAGGGCAGGTTTCGGTCGTGTTGACATCCATTGCCGGACGCACACGCTGGCGTGTAATCTGCATCAGTCCGAATTTGCTGAGCGGCAGAATATTATGCCGTGCCCTGTCTTTCTGCATATTGGCACACATTCGTTCATAAAGCTTCTGACGGTTTTCGGCTTCATTCATGTCGATGAAGTCCACGACGATGATACCACCCATATCCCTTAACCGCAGTTGGCGCGCCAGTTCGTCGGCGGCTCCCAGGTTTACTTCGAGTGCGTTGCCTTCCTGTCCGTTGGCATTCTTGGTGCGGTTACCGCTGTTCACGTCTACTACGTGAAGCGCCTCAGTATGCTCAATAATCAGATAAGCACCACTCTTGTAAGAGATAGTTTTACCAAACGATGATTTAATCTGCTTGGTGATACCGAAATTGTCGTAAATGGGAAGCTGGCCTTTGTACAGTTTCACGATATTAGCCCGGTCGGGCGCAATCAGTGATACGTAGTCTTTGATTTCATTGTACACAGCCTCGTCGTTGACGTGAATATTCTCAAAAGAAGGGTTGAAGAGGTCGCGCAACAAACCTACGGCACGACTGGTTTCTTCATAAATCAACGTCGGATACTTGGTGGCTTTCTGTACTTTTGCCATCGCATCTTCCCAATGCTTTACCAGGACTTTAAGCTCTCCGTCGAGTTCGGCTACGCGTTTGCCTTCGGCTACCGTGCGGACGATGACACCGAAGTTTTTCGGCTTGATGCTCATCAGCAGTTGTTTCAGGCGGGCGCGTTCTTCGCTCGATTTAATTTTTTGTGATACGGAAACCTTGTCGTTGAAAGGGATGAGCACGAGGTAACGTCCGGCAAATGAAATTTCGGAAGTCAGTCGCGGCCCTTTCGTGGAGATCGGTTCCTTTACGATTTGCACCACTACTTCTTGTCCCACCTTGAGTGTGTTGGATACAGTTCCATCCTTGTCGAGGTCGGGAAGCAGGGTTGCCTTGCTGATGGAGGCCAGCTTCTTTTTGTCGCTTAAAGTCTGCTTTACAAACTTTTCGAGTGAGTTAAATTGAGGACCCAAGTCAAGATAATGAAGGAAAGCGTCTTTCTCGTAACCGACGTCTACAAAGCATGCATTCAGTCCGGGCATCAATTTCTTGATACGTCCCAAATACATATTGCCCACAGAAAAGGAAATGTTTCTTCCTTCGCTCTGAAGTTCTACCAGGCTCTTGTCTTCGAGAAGGGCAATGGAGACCTCTTTGGGCTGTACGTCAACTACTAGTTCACTTGTCACTGTTTTGTTTCCTTATTATTGGTTGAATCTCATTTATATGAACAACTTTTTTGACAAATTGTTCATTTTGGGTTAGCTACTTAAACAAAGAACAAACTTGAAAGACATTGGCTTCGCAAGTTTGTTCTTTATTTCTGTGTGATCCAGACTTAAAAATTATTTTTTGCTTTTATGTCTGTTCTTTCTTAGTCTTTTTTTACGCTTGTGCGTAGACATTTTATGTCTTTTTTTCTTTTTTCCGCTTGGCATAGCTTCACATTTTATGGGTTAATACTCTTGTTTATTATTTCTTTACTGAAATTGTAAATGTCTTAGCCGGTTTGAAAGCCGGAATGTTGTGCTCGGGGATGATAATCGTAGTATTCTTAGAAATATTACGAGCAGTTTTCTGTGCTCTTTTCTTCACTACGAAACTACCGAACCCACGCAAATATACATTCTCGTCGTTTGACAATGAATCTTTTACAGCGTCCATGAATGCTTCAACTGTTGTAAGAACTGTCTGCTTGTCAATCCCAGTTTTCTTTGTAATCTCGTTTACAATATCTGCTTTAGTCATTTTTCCTTAAAAAAAATATTATTACTATTATGTTATTGCTAATTTTTTGGACTGCAAATATATAGCTTTTTAAGCTCCTAAAAAAATATATTATGCACATTTTTCTAAAAAAATGGTGGCGTTGAGTTTTCTTAGAGCCAAAAGAGTTACTTTTGTGTGGCTTTTGAACAGCATATACAAGATAAATGTTAGATGATACATGATGACCGGGCCTATGAACAAGTTCAATGAAACAATTATAGAGTGGTATAAAGAGAATAAGCGTGAGCTGCCCTGGCGGGAGTCTTCCGATCCGTATCTGATATGGATTTCGGAGATTATCCTTCAGCAGACACGTGTGGTGCAGGGGTATGATTATTTTATGCGTTTCATCAAGCGCTTTCCCGATGTGCGGACGTTGGCTGACGCAGACGAGGACGAGGTGATGAAGTACTGGCAGGGATTGGGATATTATTCACGTGCCCGGAATCTTCACGCTGCCGCAAAAAGCATGAATGGAGTTTTCCCGAAAACGTATCCGGAAGTGTTGGCTTTGAAAGGAGTGGGGGAGTATACGGCGGCGGCCATCTGCTCGTTTGCTTATGGCATGCCTTATGCGGTGGTGGACGGAAATGTGTATCGTGTGCTTTCACGTTATTTCGGCATTGACACGCCGATTGATTCGACAGAGGGGAAGAAACTTTTTGCAGGGTTGGCGGACGAGATGCTGGATAGAAAACAACCGGCTCTTTACAATCAGGGAATTATGGATTTCGGAGCGATTCAGTGTACGCCGCAATCGCCTGACTGTTTGTTCTGCCCGTTGGCAGATAGTTGTTCGGCTCTTGCGAAAGGGTTGGTTACCAAGTTGCCTGTGAAGCGGCATAAGACGAAAACGACGAACCGTTATTTCAATTATATTTATGTACGTGCGGGCGCGCATACCTTTATAAATAAGCGGACGGCAGATGATATTTGGAAGAACCTGTTTGAACTACCTTTGATAGAAACTCCGGTGGCTGTGCCGGAAGAAGATTTTTTAGCTTTGCCTGAATTTCGGGCGTTTTTTGCGCCGGGGGAGCAGCCGGTAGTCCGTTCGGTGTGCAGGGAAGTGAAGCATGTATTGTCCCATCGGGTGATTTATGCTAATTTCTATGAAGTGACATTGCCCGGAGAAACGGCTTCTTTCAGTAAGTTTCAGAAAATAAAGGCGGAAGAATTGGAGCAATATGCTGTTTCAAGGTTGGTGCACGCTTTTATTGAGAAGTATATTGATTCGAAATAAAAGTTACAACAATTCTTGCATCCTATTGTTATTCTGTTTAATTTTGGCAGCGCATTTGAAACTAAGAATTATAAACTTGATACATATATGTCAGTAAATAAAGTGATATTGATAGGAAACGTGGGACAAGATCCGCGGGTGAAATATTTCGATACAGGCTCGGCTGTGGCAACTTTTCCGTTAGCTACGACAGACCGTGGCTATACATTGCAAAATGGAACCCAAATTCCTGAAAGAACGGAGTGGCATAATATCGTTGCATCCAACCGTCTGGCTGAGATTGTGGATAAATATGTGCACAAAGGTGACAAATTGTATCTGGAAGGAAAGATTAGAACACGTTCTTACAGTGACCAGTCGGGAGCTATGCGCTATATCACCGAGATTTATGTGGATAATATGGAAATGCTGTCTCCGAAAGGCGCTAATCCGGGAGTTGCTGCTTCTGCACAACAGCCTGCCGCTGGCCAGCCGCAGCAAATGCAACAGCAATCACAACAGACGCAGCAATCGCAAGCCCAGCCTGTACAAGATAATCCGGCAGATGACTTGCCGTTCTAGTAATGTGATAGTGTGCCAATAGGTTTTCGCGAGCAGATTGGCACATTGTCTTTTGTTAAACTAAAATATATACTCTTTGGACTCAGATGGTTATTTAAGCCAATTGGCTGACATTTTCAACGGTATTACCGTAAACACTCCTTCTATCTCTGCTATTATTGCCATAGTACTGGCAGGTGTGCTCCTGCTGGCTTCCGGTTTTGCTTCGGCTTCTGAAATCGCTTTTTTCTCGCTTTCTCCTTCAGACCGGAATGATATTGATGAACGGAATCATACTTCCGATGATAAAATAAGTGCCCTTCTTGGCAATTCCGAACGTCTCCTGGCGACGATACTGATTACTAATAATTTTGTGAACGTAACCATTATCATGCTCTGCAACTTCTTCTTTATGAATGTCTTTGTATTTCATTCTCCGTTGGCAGAGTTCCTGATACTGACTGTGATACTGACTTTTCTGTTGCTCCTGTTCGGCGAAATCATGCCGAAGATTTATTCTGCACAGAAGACATTGGCTTTCTGCCGTTTCTCCGCGCCGGGCATTTATTACCTGGAAAAGATATTTTATCCGATAGCTACTGTCCTGGTACGCTCTACTGCTTTTCTGAACAAGCATTTTGCCAAGAAAAGCCATAATATTTCAGTTGACGAACTGTCACACGCATTGGAACTTACGGATAAAGCGGAACTTACCGAAGAGAATAATATCCTGGAAGGAATTATCCGTTTTGGTGGAGAAACCGTGAAAGAAGTGATGACATCACGCCTGGATATGGTCGATTTGGATATTCGCACGTCTTTTAAGGAAGTGATGCAATGTATTATTGAAAATGCTTATTCGCGTATTCCTGTCTTTGCCGGTTCGAGGGATAATATCAAGGGGGTGCTGTATATCAAAGACCTTCTGCCTCATGTGAGCAAGGGGGATAATTTCCGTTGGCAGTCGTTGATCCGTCCTGCGTATTTTGTGCCGGAGACGAAGATGATTGATGATTTGCTGCGTGATTTCCAGGCGAATAAGATTCATATTGCCATCGTTGTGGATGAATTCGGCGGAACTTCCGGACTGGTGACGATGGAAGATATTATCGAGGAAATTGTAGGGGAGATTCATGACGAGTATGACGATGAAGAACGTACATATGTCGTGCTGAATGACCATACCTGGATATTCGAGGCAAAAACGCAGTTGACGGATTTCTATAAGATTGCGAAAGTAAGCGAAGATGAATTTGAGAAAGTGGTAGGGGATGCCGATACATTGGCGGGTATGTTGCTCGAAATTAAAGGCGAATTCCCGGCATTGCACGAGAAAGTGACTTACCACAATTATGAGTTTGAAGTCTTGGAGATGGATAGCCGCCGGATTCTGAAAGTCAAGTTTACGATTCTGCCTAACGATACGGAAGCATCGGAAGAAAAAGAATAAGTCATGAAGGAATAATCACGGAAGGACAATCCCAAGAGAATAATTACAGAAGAATAATCACGGAAATATAATTTCAACCAAGCATAAGATGGCGTTATTCCTGCAAAGTAGAACCAATGATATGCAGTGGGCTGTATGGAAGATGGAAGAATCTTTGGATACATTACTGGCTCTTCTGCCCGAAGCGCGAAGAATTTCCTGTGAGCAGGAACTGAACCGTTTTGTTTCTGAACGCCGGAAGATGGAATGGACATCTGTTCGTGTGTTGCTGTATTCAATGCTTCGGGAAGATAAGGAAATTGCTTATTCTTCAGAAGGCAAACCTTATCTGGCCGATCATTCTTTCTTTATCAGTATTTCTCATACGAAAGGGTATGTGGCTGTGATACTTGGTTCTCAGGCTCCTGTTGGCATTGATATTGAGCAATACGGTCAACGGGTTCATCGGGTGGCCGACCGTTATATCCGTCCCGACGAGCAGGTAGGAGTTTATAAAGATGATACAGTATGGGGACTGTTGTTGCACTGGTCTGCAAAAGAAGCTATCTTTAAACGGATGGAAAATGCCGACGCCGATCTCCGCAAACTCCGTTTGACACAGTTTGTTCCTCAGGAAGAAGGTACGTTTCAAGTTCAGGAGTTCGTGACGGAACAGCAAAAACTCTATACAACGGGTTATCGCATCCATCCGGATTTTGTGCTGACATGGACTCTGGATTGAATATAAAATAAAAGAGAAACGGTGAATAATGAATGGGAAATTTCCCTTCTTATTCACCGTTTCTCTTTTGGTTACTTATTTTTCCTTACTTATCTTTTCTTGCTTGCCGGGCTTTTTCTCATTCAGTCGGTAGCTTAATGCTCCTGACGGACATTTGCTGATTTGTGCAATTAATTCTTCCGTTGTCGCATTCTCAATTTGCACCCACGGCCTTTCTTTCGGATGATAGACGTTGGGTAACATCTTTACGCATATTCCGGCATGCTGGCATAATTCCGGCTGCCATACAATAGTCAGTTCGCTATTGGTATATTCAACTTTCTTTCCCATAGCTATACTTATTTAATGTGAATACCACGCATTACAATTCTCTTCCATTCAGGATGTTTATGGATATATCCGGCCACAAACGGGCAGAGCGGCACCAGGCGTAAACCTTGTTTCTCTATGTCCGTCAATACCTTTTCAGCAAGTTGCGAACCGATTCCTCTTCCGCCCAGTGAAGCAGGTACTTTCGTGTGAACGAGATAGATTTCTCCGTTATTTGATTTGATATAGTCTATTTCAGCTATCTTGCCATCGATCTGAAATTCATACCGATGTTTTTCTTCGTTGTCTATTAATTTATAATCTTCTGCCATAATTTTTACGTATTAAGTTTGACCGATTATAATATAAACACTTCGGAAGAACTTTTGTTTATACGGACAATTGTTGACGGAGATAACTTTCCCTGCTTATATGGGCTTTCCTTGTTTACACGGACTTTTCCTGTTTATACTGACAACCTTTCTAGCTGGACTGTGAAATGTCGCATCAACGGAGCTTCCCAAGCGATACGTACTCCGCGGGTAATGCTTTCCCTACGTTCATATACATTTTTGAGGGCGGCGGCTATTACGTTCATATGATTGTCAGTGTACACTCTGCGGGGGATGGCAAGACGCAGTAAATCGAGTCCGTTGAATCGGTTTTCATGAGTAACCGGGTCACGGTCGGCAAGAATATAGCCGATTTCGCATCCACGGATACCGGCTTCCAGATAGAGCTCAACAGTCAGTGTCTGTGCCGGAAATTCTTCCTTGGGTACGTGTGTCAGCACTTTGGGCGCATCGATGAAAATGGCATGACCGCCGGCAGGACGCTGATAGGGGATTCCGTATTCATCCAGTTTCTTTGCCAGGTATTCCACTTGCTTGATACGTGTTTCGAGATTATCGAATTCGGTATTTTCATCCAGTCCGATGGCAAGTGCGTTCATATCCCTGCCGTTCATTCCGCCATAAGTGAGATACCCTTCGTATTGTACACAGAAACCTTTTGCGCCTTCATACCAGTCTTCACGTCGTGTTGCAATGAATCCGCCCATATTGACGATTCCGTCTTTCTTGGCGCTCATTGTCATGCCGTCGGCAAGGGCAAACATCTCTCGCGTAATTTCTTTAATGGATTTATCCCGATAACCTTCTTCACGCATTTTGATGAAGTAAGCATTTTCAGCAAAGCGCGCAGAGTCGAAAAGTACCGGTTTGCCGTATTTATCAGCGATGGCGCGTACTTCGCGTAAGTTCTGCATAGATACAGGCTGTCCGCCGGCTGTGTTGTTGGTAATGGTTACGATGATAAAAGGGATGCGTTCGGCGTATTGAGTCAGAGCTTTCTGTAATTTGTCAGGGTCTACATTTCCTTTGAAGGGGAGTTCTAGCTGTGTCTGCTTGGCGGCATCAATGGTGCAGTCTAACGCGATAGCATGGCGTCCTTCGATATGTCCTTTAGTAGTATCGAAATGTGAGTTGCCGGGTACGATGTCTCCTTCGTGCACCAAATAGGAGAAAAGGACATTTTCTGCGGCACGTCCCTGGTGAGTCGGAATGATATATTCAAATCCGGTCAGTTTCGTAATCATCTCTTTCAGTTTGAAGAAAGATGTCGCACCGGCATAACTTTCATCACCGAGCATCATTCCCGCCCACTGGCGGTCGCTCATTGCTCCTGTTCCTGAGTCGGTGATAAGGTCTATATAAACTTGTTCCGCTTTGAGTTGGAAGACGTTGTAATGTGCTTCTTTAATCCATTGTTCGCGTTCTGCACGAGTGCTTTTCCGGATGGGTTCTACCATCTTTATTTTCCATGATTCAGCAAAAGGTAATTCCATTGTTGTATATTTAAGTGTTTTGTTCGACGAATGTAGCTAATGTTAATGAAATAAACAAGTGTTTCATATTCTATTGTTAGTGTGTGGAGTAGACAGTATTTTGAGAAAAATAGTGAAGGTGTAGGGAGAATAACCTATTATCTTAATTCTAGATAGTTAAGGCTTAGAATATTAAATCTGTTTTTATGGTATGGTCTATTGATTTAATTATATGGTCGAGCGTTTACAATCTATAAACCGAGTAATGAAAAATAGAATCAAATTGATTTATTGGAATAATACAAAAGTATATGTTTCTCTCATGCATAAACTTTTGTATTATAAGTTAGCAAATACCCCTAGGTATATGTTTAATATGTAGTAATTTTATTTCTTAAGCAGCATCCAGTAAAAGGTGCTATTATTTATCTCATTATAGAATTTAAGATCATAAGATGATAGATATTGATTATTTGCTAAGTTTTTAATTGTAAAATATTTATCGTCGATGAAGTCTATCTTCCATTGTTGGGTTTTATTATTTTTATTAGGCGTATATCTAAGAGTGTTGTCTAAATAGTCATTATCTCTTCTTTTAAATTTCACGTAATTGTCTTCTAGTTGCAAAGTGAAAGGGCAGGTGAATTTAATTGCTGGTGGACCTGTGTGAAATAAACTTATAGGGATAAGACTTGATGGTTTTATAGGGTTTTCTGATAATATACCTGCTTCTATATTGTTGTTATAGAGAATTCCTTTGGGAGACATAAGTAAACTTTCCATTTCATAATTGTATTCTTTAAGTTGTAAAGCAAGTTCTATACTTTTTTTCTTACCTGGGTCATCTATGAATTCACTGAGTAAATAGATTTTTGTATCTGGATTACCTATTCCTATGAGTGATTCGGTTTCAGTAGAGACACTATTAATCCAACCTGTATAATCAAAAGATACATTGTCCAATTTTCCATTAGGATCTTGGCTTATTATTGAAGTTACAGTTTGGGAACCACCTTGTGTTTTGATATAAATATTTACATTGTTAAAACTGTTGAATAAATTGCTGTCATAGTGAACATTTGCCGTGATTGATGACATTAAGAAATTAGATGATGCTTTGAATTCTTGAACTTGTGTTGCTGATGTACTTGTATATTTACCTGTGTAAAATGCGGAAAATTTGCCTCCTAATAGTATATCAGTCATAACATGTGTACCATATTTTTCAACTAACTCTTTACCTGATAAACTTTTTAAATCGGATAAAAATATATCTGTGAAAAAATATTTAAGTCTTGATGGTGTTGTGTATGGTAGGGTTAGCCTTCGTGTCATTTTGAGTGCATCAACTCTGTAAAAAGCGTTTCTTTCTTCTTTAGTTCCTCCTGAATTTATTGTTGCTTCTAGATCTAATGAAAATAATTTTAAAATTTTGTCTCCGATATTCGCAGTGGCATGTATATTGAGATTTTCTGTTAATGTATATATTGATGATCCGTATGCTGTTTTTGTTTCTGTCTTACCGTGTAATATGGATGTTTCAATATCTGCAGGAGTAAATATAACTTCTTGTCCAGTGATAGGATCCCGTCCTAGTCCTTTTTGAAGTCGTTCTAAATCTATTACTTTGGCTTTTGCATATAAAGGGTCTTGGAAATCAGAATAGAAACAGTTGTAACCATAACCTAATAAATCGTAATTACCATCTCCAGCACTCCTTGTTACAGGAGTGCTTTCTTTTAATTGGTCAATGATAAGTTCTTCGTCTGTACATGACAGTATCAAACAAGATAACAATGAAAATGTAATCAATTTGTTCATAAGCTTAATTGTTTTGTTTATATGAATAAGTTTGAATATATATCTGTAAGAAATCATTTTTCAATAAGTGTAAGATCATCAATACAGAAATATTTGCCTGTCCTCATTCCATTTTCATCATCAGAGTCAGACGAATTTGCAGTAAGAGTTATTTTCGAGGCTGCTTGTAAATCTGTTAAATCAAACCATATCCATGTATTAATAGGCTCGTCTGTGTTACTCTTATAATCAGCAAGCTTGATAGCAGCTTCGGCTATCTTGTCTCCTTTATCGTTGTAGCCTGTTGCAGTAACTTCATACCAACTTCCTTTCTTGAAAGCTGTCGCCCAGCCATCGCCTTCTGTCATTCCAATGTAGGCATTTTTGCTATTAGTTATCCATAGGCCTTTAATTGTATATTGAGAATTAATAATTGATAGAGTGGCGGGGGTGAAATTGTCACTATAAACTCCCATATACACTTTTCCTGTTTTTACACTTCCACAATTGGGTTGGCAATCTGATATATGGTTGGTTTTGTTGGTATAAGTAAAACCTGCAAAGCTATATCCTTGTCCCCAATCATTGTAATAATGGTCAAAAGTTACATAGTTTTGTGGGTCATTGAATGTATCTTTAAAATAAAATTCCGGTTTCTCGGTACTAGTTGAGATAAATTCACTTTCTGCCTCAGTTAGTAGGCTTTCGAAACTAATGACAACTTCTTTTTTATCACCATCTTTTGTTTCATCGTCACTATCACTACATCCGCAAAAAGCGAACACAGATACTAATAAGAATAAAGATAACTTTTTCATGTTTTTGCTCTAATTTTAATTATTAATTGTTTGATTATTTTTCGTAATGTAAGTTCTCTACAGTGACGACTTCGGTAGATATTTCTCCTGTCCAGCCTATGTCTTGATTGACGGCAGTATAGATTTTTACGAAGTCTATTTTGTCTAATAACACAGGTTGTCCGTTTTGGTCTACTGCCCAGTCTATTTTAAATTGACAGTATTCGGTTTTGTTGGGATGATTATCTGCATATCCCCAAGGGTAACAATAGCCTACCCAAACATTGCCTTCTTCCACAGCATTGTCTTTTAGACGTGTCCCATGGAAAGTTATTTCGTCTTCTTCTATCCAGTTAGGATAATAAGAGTCCTGTTGATGGAATGTATTACGCTTAATCAATCCTTCTTTTCCTTGGTTGTCTGTCCAACGCACATCGCCATTGACCGGTTGAGGACGATAATAGGTGATTTCGTAATTACGTATTTCTGTATCTTTTCCGTACTCACTACCTGCCAACTCATACCATTCATCGTCAGGTATCCCATTATTGTTTATATCTTTTGAGACTAGTACAATTCCTGGTTCAGCATTTCCGCCAAGTGCTCCTGTACCTGTGTTCTTGTTGTATGTAGCATTTCCCCATATCTTGAAGTCATATTTTCCTTTGATGTTAGGGATAGGCTGTGGGAATCCTAGTATAATATAACCACCGAATCCACCTAGAGAAATAACAGATTTCTTCTTGACCTTTTCTGTGGCACGTTCTAAAATTTGTTCGGTAGTAAATCCATTTTCATAAGCCGACGTACTCGTATTGATAAACTGTCCGGGAGCCGGTTTGTACTCCCATACTTTATTGGCGAAAGCCAATGAATTTTCAGTTTCTTCGGTATTACCATCAATATCACTTTGTGAAGCTTTGTCGCTAAATACAATCGTGTTAGGATTCAGTCCGATATTATTCAGACGGAATTGTAGTTGTCCTTGTTGGTTGAAACAGAGCAAATCTCCATATATGGTATAATCATAAGCATCTGTGATATAAACGTTACCACTGTAAGGGTTCACATTGATACCGTAAGGAGTATCAATGCTTGTTCCATCCGTAATGAAATTCTCACGAACGGTTTTTCCTGTTTTCAGATTGAATGTCTTGATAGAAGATGTTTGCGTACTATAATTGTAATTGTATAGATAGGCTATTTCTCCGTCAATGGCAAAGTTTTGTACTTTCTCATTGTAGTGAGTTACTTCATTTGTTTGACAGTCTATTTTGGCAAAGTTGTAATTTCCGGCTTCCACATCTTCTCCGCGGGTTGCTACATAAACGGTTGTTCCATCCGTACCGGCTACTATTTTACCAGGATTCGATCCTACTGTAATTTTATTAATCTCTTTGAATGTAGCAATATCGACGACAGATACAGTATTGTCTACGCCTGAACCGGATGCATGATCCAAGCCACCGGAATTGGAAATATATAACTTTCCGTTTTGTACACAAATTCCGTCGGGATTACGTCCTACTGATGCGACGCCATCTATAGTGAGGGAAGTTGTATCTATTCGTGTCACTGTTCCATCGTATGAACATACATAGGCTTTTTCTTTATGGAAAGCAATGTATCTTGGCTCTCGTGAACTTCCGTTTTCAGCCTGTATTTGAATTTGCTTCAAAGAGTTTCCTGTACGGAAATCTACTACTTCTACTGTACTGGAAACATTGACAATGACATATATCTTGCCGCCATAAATAGCTAAATCATTTGCCGTATCTCCCAATCCCCGATGATTGATTGTATTAAAATAGTTGCGTACCATTCTCTGGTTGCCAAAAGAGAAACGCATCAATGAACTGTTGTTCTGATTGAATAGTCCTTCACACAGCACATAGAGTTCGGCCGTATCCGTTTCGGTCGGGTCACCCGCAATATCCGAGGTAAAAGGCTTGTCTTCCATATCATCACAAGCTGTGAATAATAATAGTAGCGGCAGACAGAACCAAAATATATATGTTAATTTCTTTTTCAAATCCATATCCTGCTTTTAGTATATTATTTTTAGCGTTGCTCTTACCGAACGTCCCGGCATCGGAAAGTATCGTACTATCTCATAATTCTTATCCATCAGGTTCAGTACTTCCACACTGAGCGAACTTGTAACTTTTCTTATCTGGAAGTCGCGGCTTGCCGAGATACTGTGGTCACTGTAACTATCCAGTCGGTTTGCTGCGATGTTCTGTCCCACTGTATAGCGTTTTCCCGAATAAAGGAATGAGTAAGACATATTTATCCATGGAGTTTCGATTCCTGCCTGCCCTGAAGCTGAAACACGGGGAGTATAGGCTATCTGATGTTTATAAGTCGACTTATCCTTATTCGAATCAGGGTCAGTGACATCCAACGCCCGTTGATATGTATAATTACCGGACAGGTTGATGCGTATTTTCTCCCAAGGTTGAAGAGACAAGTTTCCTGTGACGTCGATACCTTTAATATCTACACTTCCCAAGTTTCTCATACTCCAAATTGCAAGGTTCTTGGTGGGATAGGCGATTATTTTATCCGTTACTTTGTTATAGTATGCATCAACGGTTGCAGAAAGATAAGGAAGGAATGAGCATACATTCTTGCTGTATGTCAGACCGATATTATATTGCTTCGCATTCTCAGGCTTTAGTTTGGTGTTTCCTACTTCCTGATAGTATAAGTCATTGAAGCTAGGCAGACGGAAAATGTCTTTATAGAAGAAACGGATACGGAACTCTTCGTTACGGAACGGCTTGAATGAAGCGCTGACATAAGGCGTTAATTTGCGGTGATTGCCGGCGCTGCCGCCCTCTTTCACATCTTCATTGATGATGGTTGCCAGGGCGGATGCGGAGATTGTCAGCCAGTCATTCACGTACTTTCCGGCAAAAGCGGTCAGCCATGAGTAGCGGGTGGGTTGCGCAAAATTAGCAAGATTAGTATCCATGGTATTGATACTTCCATCTGTAGAAAGAGAGAATGAAAGATTACTCAGCAATCTGTATAATACCGATGCTGAAAGATAATATTCCTGCTGATAATAGCTGTTCTCCGTTTTCCCTAAAGAGTTTTTAGTGTCGGGGTCTAAATAGCGTTGATAACTCCAGTTCCACTTGGCGGAAGTTTGGAATACCCATTGCCGGCTGAACTCTTTCTTGTATTGGCTTTGTACGAATGTATTCTTGTCCCAAAGATGCTGCGCAGAGTAGTCGTTATAAAGTGTAGTAGCTTTCGGCAGTCCCCGTGAAGATTGGAAGTAATAAGCTTTCAACCGCCATTGCTTTTTGTCGGAGAAGTTGCCGTAAAGTCCGGCTTCGGCACGAAAAGTCTGCACATCGGTATTTTTTCTTTTCTCCCGTGACGTCAGGTCGTCTGCTGTATTTCCGTAGTGCAGGCTATATGGATATTGTCCGTCCGAAGACATCCATTCGCCATTGGCTGTGACTGTCCATTTTGGGGTGAGTTGCTGCTCTATCAGGACGGACGGATTAACCAGTCCCCACGAACCGGTCTTGAAGGCGGCACTGATATTCGTGCGCTTTCCTTTTTTGAAACGGGGAGTGAGTGTCTGTATATTCAGTATTCCTGCGGAAGCAAAGAAACGTGCCGGTTGGAAGATATTGTCGCTCTGGCCGTTACTGAGTGATAGTTGGTCTACATTGTCAAGAGAGAAACGACCGATGTCTATCTGTCCGGTTTGACAGTCGGTTACGGTGATTCCGTCATAACCTACGGCTGTATGCTGTGCTCCCAGGCTACGTATGGATACGGTTTTCAGTCCGCCGATACCACCGTAATCTTTCACGGTCACTCCGGCAAAGTGCTTTACTGCGTCGGAAACCTGCAAAGCGTGCAGATTCTTCAGTGCATCTTTGGATAGTACCTGCAACGGAGCGCTGGAGCGTACTTCTCTTGTTTGATAAATATCGGAAACGGTTATTTCGGGGATGGAGTAGGTATGCGTTGTATCCACTTTTTGCTGTTGCGCGAAAAGTGTTGCGGATAAAAGTTGGCAGCAGAATGCCGCGCAGATGCTTTTGTATGACATGATATGTTTCATCCTTATCCTACTAGTCTATTTTTTACTTTTAAAAAGTGTCCGGGCGAAATCCCTTCGACCGGACACGCATAAATAAACTTGGCAGAGTTTATTAATTAAAACACACTTTCTCTGAATCAGAGTGATGAATGAAATGATAGACGAATTGTCCGGGTCATTAGACTCAACGCTTTTTCCTCGAAAGCAGTGAAATTGGGTGCATGGCAGGTCTTCTGACTCGTTCCTGTTGCGGGCGCCTTCCCGGAAGTTTCTTTCCAGTGGCTAAAAGTAGGTTGCTCGCAACGAACATATGGAACTTACAGCAGCGGGACTGTTCAGGATTTACACCTGATTCCCTTTTAATCGCTTTCCTCGTGTGTTTTGAGGTCTGCAAACCAATGCGTGGCAAAGATAGGGAGTTTATTTGGCTTTTGCAAAGGGGGCGTTCTTTTTCTTTCGTCTTGATACGAAAGAAAAAGAACCAAAAAGAAAGAATCAAGGCTGCGTTTTTTCAGCTACTCCGGTGTTTCCTCCGGCTAAAGGGCAGAAACTCGCTACGCTCAAACAGTCTGCCCTTCTTGACGCCGGAGAAAACACCTGCGCTTGACGCTGAAAAAACGGGGCCGGGAAACCATGCGGCGTGGGCATGTGCGGTGGGGCATGCGTTACGGCGTGGGCACGTGGTGTGTGGGCGTGTGCTACGGCATGGATGTGCGGTGTGGAAGCTGTTTATTGTTCGCCTTTCATTAGCAGGTATTCTTCGATGGCTTGGACAGGAGCATCCTTCAGAAGTACCGTTTTATCCTTGTTCAATAGGTAGAGGGTGGGGATGGCTTTCAGGTCATACAGTTGTTGTTCTTTGATGATGAATTTCTTGTCGTACCCGTTAATCCATTCTTTGGGGAATTCGTTTAGATGCTTTTTCCACTCATCCAGTTCTTCGTCGGGGTAGATGGAAAGGACTATCAACTTCTTTTGTGCTAAAAGCTGGTTGATGATGGGGGAGTTTTTTAATGCGTCTATTGTTTCTGTACAGGCATGGCATCCGGGGTTGTTGATGAATAATAATGTATAGTCTGCTTTTTGTTGGTAAAGAGAGCCTTGTGTGCCGGAAGCTAGTGTGTAGTTGAAATCCAGCGCTTTGGTGCCGATACGGTTCTTCTGTGCTAATTCGCGACGGGCTTTGGGGCGCACCTTTTCTATTTCTTCCAATATGGGAGAGGCTAGCATTGCGTCTAATACGGGAATGTAGAATTCTTCATTACGCATTGGGGAGTTAGGGTCATACAGATATTTGTCTGCCAGGTCGGTGATGTAAGTGAATACTTTCTTGTCTACATTTGTCCGTTCGATTGTTTTCCGCATCGCTTCCTGTGCAGTTTCCAACGGAACATGATTCAGAATGTCACAATAGTCCGCCCAGGCTTGTTCGGTAACTTCGGGGTGGTGAATGTAGTTGGTGTCGGCAAAGTTCACATTATCCCAATAATGCTTGACAAGGAAGTCGGCACGTTGATCCGGTGCTGTCATCATTGCGGGGATGGATGGCAGGGCAAAGGTCTTGATAGTATCCTGCGCTACTTCGTTTTTGTTTAAGCCGGAAGCATTACCGTTTTTGCAGGCACAGAGACAAAGAAGACATACAATCGGAAGAATATTTATGTTCGTTTTCATGATTGACTATTATTATATTGAACTTCTATGAATTACATGGAAGACAAAGATAATGCCTTTTCATCTTATTCAAAGAATTTTTCTTCCTTTTCTTCTCTGACCTCTTTTTTGTTTTCTTTCCTGTTTCTTTTCAAAGAACCTTTTTTATTAAACCCTTACTTTTTGAAAAACTTTACTTCTCCTTTGCCAATGTAAATACAAATTCCAGTCCACCACCCTGACTGTTTTTGGCAGAGATGCTGCCGCCATGAATGATAACCGCATTCTTCACGATAGCCAGTCCGAGTCCTGTTCCGCCTAACTTTCGTGAGCGGCCTTTGTCTACCCTGTAGAAGCGTTCGAAGAGACGGTTCAGATGTTCGGGTGACACACCTACGCCCGTATCGGCAAAACTGAAATAGTAGTAGCTTTCATCTTCACGGAAGCAGTTGATATTAATCTGAATGTTTGTGCCCGCATATGCAATGGCATTGTCCATCAGATTACGGAAAATAGAATAAATCAGAGAATAATTTCCTTTGACTTGTATGCTTTTCTTTAAGGAATTAACCACTGTGATATGCTTCTCGTCCAGTTCCAGTGCTACTTCGTTGATGATGTTTCCTACCAGTACGCTGATGTCCACACGCTCCATATCAATCATGTTGGCGGCTTCATCCATGCGGGTAAGCACAGAAATGTCACGCAATAACCGGCTCAAACGATTGCTTTGCGCATAACAACGTTCAAGGAACACATTAATCTTCTCACGTGGAATGTTTTCATTGCTGACAATAGTCTCCAAATATCCCTGAATACTGCTGACGGGCGTTTTCAACTCATGCGCAATATTCTGCGTCAACTGACGTTTCAGATTCACCTGTTCTTCTTCCTGGGTGACGTCATTGATTGAAATCTCGAAGCTCGCATCCTGGAAGATGATACATTCGACGATAAACGTGCGTCCGTTCTTGTTGATGGTGATGGACATTCTTTTCTCATCCTTACTTCTCGAACGTTGTTGCCGGTTCTTGTTGATAAAATGTATGATATCTTTCAATTCACTGATGGCGAAAACCTCTTCCGTTGTCTCCAGATTGGAGTCCGAAATCAGATTGCTGTATTGGGTAAAGAGATTATTGACAAGAATTTCCTTCTTATCCTTCGTAAATACTCCCAGTCCTTCATGTGAAATCTGAAGATGGGTAATCAGCTTTTCACGTTCGATGTAAAGGGCTTCTTTCGTCTCGTGCAGGCGTTTGTAGATTTGGATGATATGCTGTGAGATTTCTCCCAGTTCATTGTGTGGAAAAGCCGATTGTATGGCCATTTCGATAGGCTCGTTCCGGTCGGCACGCATGGCAAACTCACGGAGTTGGCTGATAGAAGTCCCTAACTTATTCGTGAACTTGTAGAAGATAATCATTAACAGCGAAGTCACGATAACCGTAAACCATAAGTAATGTCGGTCGGCTTTCAGGTTATTGATAAGACTTACATTATAAGGTAGAGCCGAACGGACAATATAGTCCTTATAACGTGTCGCCGAATAGAAATAAGGGACACCGGTTGTTTCCGAGGTACGGCGCACATCAAATCCGTTGCCATGCTTCAGCGCTTTCTGAACTTCCGGACGGTTCAGATGGTTTTCCATCTGTTCGTCATGGTTCGGATAACTGTCGTAAATCACATTTCCATTCATGTCGATAAGCGTCACACGCAGATCTTCTAGGATATGATTATTGATATAATCGTTGACAGCCGCATTGTCAAGCGGTTGTGAGTCCAGTCGTTCGTAAAGCCGGCTGTTGTAATCTTGCAACTTCGTGTTCAGCAGTTCTATTTTATATTCCCGTTCACGTTGGTACTGATAGGCTATGAAGCAGATGACGAATACCAAAAATAACGAGATAACCGAAAGGAATAGCTTCCGGCTGAAAGAAAGGAAATGTTTTTGAGTTACAGGCAGGTTCATAGTTGCTAATTATTCGGCTTCAAAACAGTATCCGTATCCGAGGCGAGTGACGATGCATTTGCCGTAAATCCCTATCTTCTTGCGCAAACGGGTGATATTCACGTCGATAGTACGGTCTAGTACATACACTTCGTCGCTCCAGATACGTGCCAGAATATCTTCACGTGAGAATACACGTCCCTTATTCTGTACCAGCAGAAGCAATATTTCAAATTCTTTTTTAGTCAATGATACTTCTTCATCGTCGATGCTCGCCTTTTTTTTCGTGATGTCGATGACAAGCGTCTGATAAGTAAGTCGTTCCGGCGCTCTTTCCGTTTCCGCAGTAGCCGTACGCCTTAGCACAGCCTTCACACGCGCAATGACTTCACGCAGTGAGAAAGGCTTCGATATATAATCGTCCGCACCCAGGTTAAATCCGGTTACCGTATCGTTCTCAGTATCCTTTGCCGTGATAAAGATGATAGGCACTTTGGCCGTTTTCTTGTCTTTCTTCAGTATGTTCGCCATCTTGAATCCGGAGATTTCTCCCATCATCACATCGAGGAGAATTAAATGATAGCTGCTGATGTCCATCTTCAATGCTTCCTCGGCAGAGTTTGCTGTATCCACCTCATAACCTTCGTTTTCAAGATTGAATTTCAGAATCTCACAGAGGTCTTCTTCATCGTCGACAACTAAAATGCGGGTTTCGTTCATAAGATATATGTATTAATGTGATATGACAAAGTTACGTTTTTATTTTAACCTTTGCAAAGATGAGAAGACTTTGTTACGGACAGATGAAACAGGTGTTACAATCCTATTACATTCCCCGAATTGGGGAATTTGGTACAGAACAGGAAACTTTTTATGGATGGCAGGAGGAAAAAACGCCCGTTATTTGTTATCTTTGTTAGCGAGATAGGATAAAAATGCTTGATGATAGCATAGAAATATTTGATAATAGCATAGAAATGCTTGATAATAGAAACTACCGACAATGATAAAAATTGACTTGAAACGGCGGAGACGCGAAGTGATAGGTGCAGTGATTGTACTGTTGCTCCTGCTTGGCGGTGTGTCCGTCTTTAAATATACTTCCTTCAATACAGGTTTTGAGATAGCAGACGATTTGGGCGGGAATATTTTCCCCTCGGCTATTATGTCCGTAGCCACTACCGATGCGCAGGTTATCATTCCGTCGGATTCCACCTATTTGGGAAATCCGAAATCCTGCATTGCCATCCGGCTGAAATCAAAGACCGCATATAGCCGTGTACGGATCGAAGTGGCAGAAACGCCTTTCTTTTCCCGTTCCGTTTCCGAGTTCGTCCTGAACAAACCGCGAACGGAATATACCATTTATCCTGATATTATCTGGAATTACGAAGCATTGAAGAATAACGCGCAGGCAGAGCCGGTGAGCGTTGCCGTAACCGTTGAGATGAACGGGAAAGACTTGGGTCAGCGTGTGCGCACATTCTCCGTTCGTAGCATCAATGAATGTCTGTTGGGGTATGTGGCGAACGGAACGAAGTTTCATGACACAAGCATCTTTTTTGCCGCCTATGTCAATGAGGAGAATCCGATGATCGACCAGTTACTCCGTGAAGCGCTGAACACTCGCATAGTTAACCGCTTCTTAGGTTATCAGAGCAAGGCTAAAGGAGCGGTGGACAAGCAAGTATATGCCCTTTGGAACATTTTGCAGAAGCGCAAATTCCGTTATAGTTCCGTCTCCAATACCAGTCTTTCGAGTAATGTAGTCTTCTCGCAGCGTGTCCGCACCTTTGACGACGCACTGGAATCCTCGCAAATCAACTGTGTGGATGGTAGCGTACTGTTCGCCTCGCTGCTTCGCGCCATAAATATCGACCCGATTTTAGTACGTACTCCGGGACATATGTTTGTGGGATACTATACCGACAATTCGCATACCGATAAGAACTTCCTGGAAACAACGATGATTGGCGACGTCGACTTGGACGACTTCTTTCCCGACGAGCAACTGGATTCCACGATGGTGGGTAAATCACAGAATGAAATGTCCCTGCTCACCTTCGAGAAATCCAAACAATACGCCAATAAGAAGTACAAGGAGAATGAAGAAGGTATCCATTCCGGCAAGCTGAATTATATGTTTTTGGAAATTTCCAAAGAGGTACGCAGGAAAATACAGCCGATAGGTAAATGATATTCGTATTTAATTCGTATTTTTGCCAAGTAATCATTTAATGAAAAAGGATGCAAGGCAAGAAATTTATCTCTCCCGGAGCATGGTTTTCTATGAACTATCCATCGGACTGGAATGAGTTTGAAGATGGCGAAGGCTCTTTTCTTTTCTATAATCCCGATGTATGGTCGGGCAATTTTCGTATTTCCGCATTTAAGGGAAAGGCTGGTTATGGCAAAGACGCCGTCCGGCAGGAACTGAAAGAGAACGAATCGGCTTCACTTGTGAAGGTCGGAACGTTGGAATGTGCGTATAGCAAAGAGATGTTCCAGGAAGAAGGAACCTATTATACTTCCCATGTATGGATTGCAGGCATTGACAATATTGCTTTCGAATGTTCCTTCACCGTTCCCAAAGGCGGAATCGTGAAAGAAGCCGAAGACATACTCTCTACTTTGGAAATACGCAAGGAAGGAGAGAAATACCCGGCTGAACTGATACCTGTCCGCCTTTCCGAAATCTATCAGATTAATGAAGGATACGAATGGGTTGTATCTACCGTAAAACAAGAACTGAAAAAAGACTTTCAGGGCATAGAAGAAGACCTGGAGAAACTTCAGCAAGTGATTGACAGCGGCAAGATTGGTTCGAAGAATAAAGAAGAATGGCTGGCTGTCGGCATCACGGTCTGCGCAATTCTCGCCAACGAAGTGGACGGCATGGAATGGAAAACGCTGGTCGACGGTAATCGCGAAGCCCCTGTTCTCCAATATAAAGACCATATCATCGACCCGATGAAACTGGCATGGAGCAAAGTAAAGGCAGGACAGCCCTGCAACGTCATTGAAGAGTATAAATCCGTGATTATTAATCACTAATCACTAACCCGTTAATCACTAATATACGTGGCAGTACCTTATTTACAGATAGATAACCTGACCAAGTCTTTCGGCGACTTGGTTCTTTTTGAAAATATATCTCTTGGCATTGCCGAAGGCCAACGCGTAGGATTAATAGCAAAGAACGGCAGCGGAAAAACCACCTTATTGAATATCATCGCCGGAAAGGAAGGCTACGATAGCGGAAGCATCGTTTTCCGCCGTGACCTTCGCGTGGATTATCTGGAACAAGACCCGCAATACCCCGAAGAACTGACCGTACTCGAAGCCTGCTTCCATCATGGCAACAGCACCGTAGAACTTATCAAGGAATATGAACGTTGCATGGAAACCGAAGGGCATCCGGGACTGGAAGACCTCTTGGCACGTATGGATCAGGAGAAAGCCTGGGAATATGAACAGAAAGCCAAACAAATCCTTTCTCAACTCAAAATCCGTAACTTCGACCAAAAAGTAAGCCAACTCTCCGGCGGACAGTTGAAACGTGTCGCCCTCGCCAACGCTCTGATTACTGAACCGGAACTCCTGATTCTCGACGAGCCCACCAACCACCTCGACCTTGATATGACCGAATGGCTCGAAGACTACCTGCGCCGTACCAACCTCAGCCTGCTGATGGTGACCCACGACCGCTACTTCCTCGACCGTGTATGTTCGGAAATCATCGAAATAGACAATCAGCAAGTTTACCAATATAAAGGTAATTACAGCTATTATCTTGAAAAACGCCAGGAACGTATCGAAGCTAAAAGCGTAGAAATAGAACGTGCCAACAACCTCTATCGCACGGAACTCGACTGGATGCGCCGGATGCCTCAGGCACGCGGTCACAAAGCCCGTTACCGTGAAGACGCTTTCTACGAACTGGAAAAGGTTGCGAAGCAGCGTTTCAACAACGATAACGTAAAACTGGAAGTAAAGGCATCCTATATCGGCAGCAAGATATTCGAAGCTGACCATCTGTACAAGAGTTTTGGTGATTTGAAAATTCTGGAAGACTTCTCTTATATCTTCTCCCGCTATGAGAAGATGGGAATCGTAGGAAACAACGGAACGGGAAAGTCTACTTTCATCAAAATACTAATGGGGCAAGTACAACCCGATAGCGGAACGGTGGATATCGGTGAAACAGTCCGTTTCGGCTATTACTCGCAAGACGGGCTCCAGTTTGACGAACAGATGAAAGTGATAGACGTCATTCAGGACATTGCCGAAGTCATCGAACTGGGCAACGGAAAGAAGCTGACCGCTTCCCAATTCCTGCAACATTTCCTGTTTACCCCCGAAACCCAGCATAGCTATGTCTACAAATTGAGTGGGGGAGAACGTCGCCGCCTTTACCTGTGCACCATCCTGATGCGCAACCCTAACTTCCTCGTACTGGACGAGCCTACCAACGACCTCGACATTATCACATTGAATGTGCTCGAAGAATATCTTCAGAACTTCAAGGGCTGTGTGATTGTCGTTTCCCACGACCGTTACTTTATGGATAAGGTAGTAGACCACTTGATGGTATTCAACGGACAGGGTGACATTCGTGATTTCCCCGGCAATTACAGCGACTACCGTGACTGGAAAGACGCGAAAGCCAAGGTAGAAAAAGAAGCAGAGAAGCCACAGGAAGAAAAGACAGCCCGTGTCCGCCTGAACGACAAGCGGAAAATGAGCTTCAAGGAAAAACGCGAGTTCGAACAACTGGAAAAGGAAATTGCCGACTTGGAAGCGGAAAAAGTCCGGATCGAAGAACTCCTTTGCAGCGGTACGCTCTCTGTTGACGAACTGACCGAGAAGTCGAAACGTCTGCCCGAAGTGAACGACTTGATTGATGAGAAAACAATGCGTTGGCTGGAACTCAGCGAAATAGAAGGCTGATTTGTGACAATAATCCCGATAACATAACCTTGTATGACAAACCTTACTAACTATCATAGCCATTGTCTCTATTGCGACGGACGAGCCAACATGGAAGATTTCATCCGTTTTGCCATCAGCGAAGGCTTTACTTCCTATGGCATCTCTTCCCATGCCCCGCTGTCGTTTCCTACTGCATGGACAATGGAATGGGACAGAATGGAAGATTACCTTTCCGAATTCGCCCGTCTCAAAAGGAAATACGCGGATAAGATAGAGCTTGCCATCGGCCTTGAAATAGATTACCTGAACGAAGACAGCAACCCCGCTTCCCCCCGTTTTCGTGAATTGCCGCTCGATTACCGGATAGGCTCCGTACATATGCTATATTCCCCGGAAGGAAAAATTGTGGACATTGATACTCCGGCAGATACTTTCCGTCAGTTAATAGACAAGCATTTTGACGGTGACTTGGATTCCGTTGTCCGCCTTTATTATAAGAACCTGCTTCGTATGGTCGAACTGGGCGGATTCGATATTGTCGGCCATGCGGACAAGATGCATTACAATGCTTCCTGCTACCGTCCCGGATTACTGGACGAACCGTGGTACGACATTTTAGTCCGCGATTATTTCGCAGCGATAGCCCGTTGTGGATATATTGTCGAAATCAACACCAAGGCTTATCACGAATTAGGCACTTTCTATCCCAATGAGCGTTATTTCACTTTGTTGAAAGACTTAGGTATCCGTGTGCAAGTGAACAGTGACGCCCACTATCCCGAAAGAATAAATAATGCCCGTCCCGAAGGACTGGAAGCTTTGAAGAAAGCGGGCTTCACGTCGGTGGTGGAGTGGCACGGCGGAAAGTGGGAAGACAAGGAAATTCTGTAAATAACATATAACAAAAAGAGCGCAGCCGTTTCGAGTAATGACTTGAGACGGCTGCCCTCTTTTTATGCCCGGTGCTTATGAGATACACATTGTGTACAGATGGCTGTACTTGAGGTACAATTTCCCGCCCATATCCCGAATACAGCACTATTTGTATTGTATGTGTACGTTGAAAGTACGTAAAGTGCATACTGGTATTGATAGCTTGTCGCATCTTTGCAATGTCGAGATAAAAGAATTTTTATGAAACCCCAATAACATATGAAAGCAGTATATTTTTTACAGATGATTGTAGTTGCAGGATTGTTTTGTTCCTGTAAGCAGAGCGTGGAAAAAGCCGAGTCGTTCCCTTTTTGTCACAGTCTCACTTTCGACAAACTTCCTGAAGTATGGGATGAGGCTGTTCCGCTGGGAAACGGGCTGACCGGTGCATTGATATGGCAGAAGGAAGGACGTTTGCGCATTGCCATTGACCGTGCGGATTTATGGGATTTGCGTCCGGTAGAGCAGTTTGCCTCTCCCGATTATACCTATAAGTTTGTTTGCGACCAGGTGATTGAGAAGAAGGATATCACTCCTGTCTATAAACTGATTGATGAACGGACAAGATACGATTCCGCACCGACGAAGATACCTGCCGGAGCCATCGAACTGAATACGGCTTCTTTGGGTAAAGTCACGAATGTAAAACTTGATTTGGCTTCCGCTGTCTGTACCATAGAATGGGAGAGAGGTACCAAAGCCCGTATTTTTGTTCCTGCCAATGAGAAAGGCGGACGTTTTCAGTTTGAGAACCTGTCCGATACACTCCCCGTCCGCCTGGTTACGCCGCTGTATGAAGAAAACGGAGAGGTACTGGACTATCAGCCGGGAGTGAATAAACTGACCTCTTTAGGATATAAGTTGGGCAAAGTGGAAGAAATAACCCCTACTTCCTTGCTGTACCGCCAGCAAGGATGGGGAGACATTTCTTATGAAATAGCTGTGGACTGGGAGATGATGCCCGGCAAAAAGATGGAAGGAAAATATTGTGTTACTTCCACCGGAACGTGGTATTCGGAGAACGAAGGGGCACTGGACTGCATCAGCCGCTACATGAACGATGACTTTGAGAACAGCCTGGCCGGGCACGAAGAATGGTGGAAAGGATACTGGAAGAAATCGGGCATACATATACCGGACACCCTGTTGGAAAAGCAATGGTATCTTGAAATGTATAAGTTTGCTGCCGCTTCCCGCAAAGGAGCGCCCCCTATCTGCCTGCAAGCAGTGTGGACTGCCGATAACGGGCAAACCCCACCGTGGCGGGGAGACTTCCATAACGACCTGAACACGCAGTTAAGCTACTGGCCGGGATATGCATCCAACCACCTGGAAGAGTCATCCGTTTTCACCGACTGGCTATGGCGGATAAAAGACAATTCGGAGAAGTTCACCCGCAAATTCTACGGTGTGGAAGGGATGAACGTAGCCTGCATCGCCACGTTGACCGGAGAACCTATCGGCGGATGGAACCAGTATGCCAATTCTCCTACTGCTGCCGGCTGGCTTGTGCACCATTTCTATTTGCAATGGAAATATAGTATGGATACGGACTTTCTTTCCCAAAGAGCTTACCCGTGGGTGAAAGAGGTAGCCCGTTATTTTGAAAACGTTTCCGTCAGGGACAAGAAAGGCATGCGGAAGCTGCCGCTTTCCTCGTCACCGGAAATTAATGATAACCGGATAGACGCCTGGTTTCAGGAAACCACCAATTACGACCTTGCCAATATCCGCCTTGCCTATATGGTAGCGGAAGAAATGGCGGACACGCTCGGATTCAAGGACGAAGCCATACACTGGAAGAAGCAGTTGACCGAATGGCCCGATTTCGCGAAGAATGAAAGCGGCTTGCTGATTGCTCCGGGAACCCCCTTGACCGAATCCCACCGCCACTTCTCCCATTTGCTGGCTTTCCATCCCTTCGGCATCATTGATGCCAGTCAGGGCAACGGGAGCATCGACCTGATTCTCCGCTCCATTAAAAACATCGAACAGTTGGGGCCGGACTATTGGACTGGATATACTTATGCATGGCTTGCCAACCTGAAAACCCGTGTATTTGACGGAGACGAAGCCTTGCGCAACCTGCATATCTTTATCAAAGCCTTTTGCGGGCCGAACAGTTTCCATCTGAACGGCGACCAGTTGAAGGCGGGCTTTTCACAATTTACCTATCGCCCGTTCACGCTGGAAGGAAATTTTGCCTGTGCCGCTGCCATTCAGGAAATGTTGCTGCAAAGCCATACCGGAGTAATTAGGGTATTCCCCGCCATGCCTACCAAATGGCAGGATGCATCTTTCTGCAACCTGCGGGCGATGGGAGCATTCCTGGTGACCGCCTCTTACGAAAAAGGCAAGGTAAGCTCCATCACCATCGAATCGGAAAAAGGCGGAATGATGAAACTGCTCAATCCTTTCTTGGGAAGGGTAACGGAGAAACAAATGAAACCGGGTGAAAAGTTACTATTTACAATCAGCTCTCCTATGGGGAAGAAAATATAATCAGAATGAGAAACATGAAAACACACTTTTGCAGTATTATCCTGGCAGCAGCATTGTCTGCAAGTACACTATCCTGCTTTGCGCAGCAACAGCCGGAACCGAAGACCGGACTGTCGGCAATGGTTCCCGATAAAGGGGAACTTGATAAAAGGATGCGATGGTTCGACAATGCCCGTTTCGGCATGTTCATTCACTGGGGAGTTTATTCTCCTCTGGGATGTTCATGGAACGGGAAACGCTATAACGGATACGGCGAACACATACAGCGTATGGCGCGGATTCCTGTCGAAGTATATAAGAAAGAAGTGGCAGGCAGATTCAATCCCGAAGAATTCGATGCGGAAGAATGGATACGTATAGCCAAGGAGACAGGCATGGGATACTTTATCATCACTTCCAAGCACCATGACGGATTTGCCATGTATGACTCGAAGGTGAGTGATTACAATATTGTGAAAGCTACTCCGTTCGGTCGTGACCCGATGAAGGAACTTCGGGATGCCTGCCGCAAAGCCGGAATAAAATTCGGCTTTTACTATTCTCACGCATTCGATTGGGGCGAGAAGGACGGAGTAGGCAACGACTGGGATTATGACAATCCGGGTGGAGACAAACTGCTGGGCGGACGCAACTGGTGGGAAACCCGTAAGGAATTCCTGCCCGTCGCCCGTAAATATGTAGATGAAAAGGCGATTCCTCAGATACGCGAACTAATCGCTAATTATGACCCCGATATTATGTGGTACGATACTCCCCATAAACTCCCGATGGAAGAATGTATCCGTATCGTGAGAGCCACCCGTGAAGCCAGTCCCGGCATTATCATCAATGGTCGTGCCATCTCGGGATTCGACCGGTATGATTATTACAATACCAGTGACTGCCCGTATGAATTCAGCAACTATGGAGACATCTATTGGGAAGGCATTCCTACTACCAACAACTCATATGCCTACAATGAGAATGACAATGAATACAAACCCGCTTCCTTCTTCATAAAATTGCTTGTCAAAGCCGCCGCCCGTAACGGCAATATTCTGATGAACATCGGGCCGATGGGAAACGGAAAGTTCAGTTCGCCGGACAAGACGATATTAAAAGGAATTGCCGACTGGTGGAAAGTGAACGGCGAATCTTCTATCAGGGGAACGAAAGCCACCCCGCTTGCAGTCCAGTCGTGGGGAGAGACTACCCGGAAAGGCAATAAGCTCTATCTGCACGTATTCGACTGGCCCGAAGACGGAAAGTTGTGTGTCGGCGGGTTGCTTACAGATGTGAAGCGCGCCTGTCTCCTGGGCAATCCTCAAAAGAACCTGAAATGTGTCCGTTCCGGGAAAGACCTATGGGTGGACGTGCCGTTGAATTGCCCGGATACGGTCAATACGGTTATCGTCTTGGAATGTACGTCGGAGCTTAAAGCAGACCCCCGCCGCCGTATTTCCGCCACCCAACCGGTGGATTACTTGCGTACATTTGATGCCCGTCTGGAAGGTAATGCCCGCTATGGTGGTGAGGAAGTCGAGGCGCAGTGTGTGCAGAATATGACGCAGAAAGGAGATGCGGTGGTATGGTCTGTCCGTCTGGATAAGCCGATGACTTATGAAGTGGGCATCGCCTACGTCGCTCCTGCTCCTAAATATAAAGATGAACTGGTGGAAGGTGATGCCGGAAAAGAAGTGCGTAAGGCAAGCATGGGAGCAGCCGGAGTATATTCGATTACATTAGGCGGCAAAAAGCTGACAAAGAAAGTCAGTAACGGAGCGAATGTGACCGAAACGGTAGGTACGGTCACATTGCCTGCCGGAGAGTACGATATACGTATCGAACCGGAATCCGTTACCGCTGTAGAATTATTCCGCCCCCGTTATATTTCATTGAAACCGTTGAAAAACTGACACTAACTTGTAATAGAAAACAGATGAAACACTATATCAAATACCCGTTGTTAGTATTGTTATTGTTCTTATTCCCTTTTTTGGTTGCAAGGGGACAGGCATATCCTTATAAGAATGCCTCTCTGCCCGTTGGCGAAAGAGTGGAAGACCTGTTGCGCCGGATGACGCTCGAAGAGAAAATAGCCCAAATCCGCCACATACATTCCTGGAATATATTCGATGGACAGACGTTGGACGAAAAGAAGCTCTCCGCCTTTTCCGGGAATATCGGTTGGGGATTTGTAGAAGGTTTCCCGTTGACAGGGGAGAATTGCAGCAAGAATATGCGGCTCATACAGAAGTATATGATAGAGCACACCCGGCTGGGAATTCCTGTATTTACCGTAGCGGAGTCCCTGCATGGCTCCGCCCACGAAGGTTCCACTATATATCCTCAGAATATAGCGTTGGGAAGTACCTTCAATCCGACGCTGGCTTATCAAAAGGCAGCTTCTACGTCCCGTGACCTTCATGCGCAGGGGATGCGTCAGGTATTGGCTCCCTGCATTGATGTAGTCCGCGATTTGCGTTGGGGACGGGTGGAAGAATCCTATGGGGAAGACCCTTTCCTTTGCGGGGTATTCGCCCGTGCGGAGACAAGCGGTTATCTGGATAATGGCATTTCTCCGATGCTGAAGCATTTCGGCCCTCATGGCAATCCGTTGGGCGGGCTGAACCTCGCGTCCGTGGAATGTGGGGTGAGAGACTTGCACGATGTCTATCTGAAACCCTTTGAAATGGTAGTTACCCGGTTGCCTGTCATGGCTGTGATGTCCACCTACAACTCTTGGAACCGTGTCCCCAACTCCGCTTCCCGCTATCTGCTGACCGATATTCTGCGGAAGCAATGGGGCTTTAAAGGATATGTCTATTCCGACTGGGGCGCGATTGAGATGTTGCAGAACTTTCATCATACAGCCGGCAGTCCGGCAGAGTGTGCCGTGCAGTCCATCAGTGCGGGACTGGACGTAGAGGCTTCCAGCGAATGTTATCCCTATCTGAAAGAACTGATTGAAAAGGGGCAAATGGATATAAGCGTGATTGATGAGGCGGTGCGCCGGGTGCTTGCTGCCAAGTTTGCGGCAGGCTTGTTTGAAGACCCGTATGGAGAGAAGTTCGGCAAACAGGAAATGCATGATGCGGAAAGCGTCGCCTTGTCCCGCAAGATAGCGGATGAATCTACCGTATTGCTGAAAAACGAAACCGGATTATTGCCGTTGAATATCGACCGGATTCGTTCGATTGCAGTCATCGGGCCGAATGCCGCGCAGGTGCAGTTCGGTGATTACACATGGAGCCGGAACAATAAGGATGGCGTCACTCCGTTGGAAGGGATAAAGCGTCTGGTGGGTGACAAGGCTACCGTCCGTTATGCCCGTGGATGCAGTATGATGTCCAAAGATACTTCGGCTATTTCCGAAGCGGTGGAGATTGCTTCCCAAAGTGATGTCGCCCTGCTCTTCTGCGGCAGTTCCAGTGCATCGCTGGCGCGTGATTATAACCAGGTGAATTGCGGGGAAGGCTTTGACCTGCACGACCTTCAACTGACGGGAGCGCAGAGCGAGCTTATCCGTGCGGTCTACGAAACAGGAAAACCGGTAGTGTTGGTACTTGTGGCAGGAAAGCCCTTTTGCATCCCCTGGGAAAAAGAACATATTCCCGCCATTCTTGCACAATGGTATGCAGGAGAACAGGCGGGCAACTCCATAGCCGATATTCTTTTCGGGAAAGTGAATCCGTCGGGAAAACTGGCTTTCTCCTTTCCCCAGAGCGTAGGGCATCTGCCGGCTTATTACAACCATTTGCCTTCCGACAAAGGCTTTTATAAGAAGCCGGGCAGTTATGAAGCGCCCGGCAGGGATTACGTCTTTTCGTCTCCCGCATCTTTGTGGACGTTCGGACATGGGTTGAGTTATACCACTTTTTCTTTGGAGAAGATGACGGCCGCTTTGGAACATGATTCCATCCGCGTAAAGGTACAAATCCGGAATACAGGAAATAGAACAGGGAAAGAAGTTGTTCAGCTTTATGTGCGTGACCAAGTAAGTTCAGTTGTGACCCCCATAAAACAACTGCGCGCATTTATGAAAGTTGAATTGCAACCGGGGGAGAGTAGGGAAGGCGTTCTCAGTTTCCCGGTTGCCGAACTTTCCCTTACCTTGGAAGATGGTAGGAGACTGATAGAACCCGGTGCGTTTGAACTGCAATTGGGAACCGCTTCCGACCGTATCTTACTAAAGCAGACTATTCATATCGGAGCAAACGGACAACTTGTCGGAGCAGACGGACAACCCGTTTCCACCTCGGACAATCTTCGGGCATCTTCCGTAAGCAAATCCGCGGCAGCCGGAAAAGAGATAACCGTAAGTGGCACTGTCAGAGATGTGCAGGCTACATTGATAGACGGTGTTTCCATCCATTCAAAAACTTCCGGACGTGAACTGGGACGAACCGATTCAAAAGGGAGATACAAGGTACGTGTATCCGCAAGCGACATTCTGGTCTTTGAAAAGAAAGGATACCTGAAACTGGAAGTACCCGTAAATAACCATACTTCCCTGAACGTGAAGATGACTTATGGTGAGAATAACATGTAACAACCAATAAAGATGAGAAAACTTTTATTAAATAACTGGTTGGTGGCGGTACTTTGTGTGTTGTCATTAGAAGTGTCCGCAGCCGGAAGGAATGAGAAAGACATTTCCGTCATTCCTTATCCCAAACATATCCAAGTGAGGCAGGGAGTATTTGAATTCACTTCCCGAACAGTTTTTGTTGCCGGCACGGAAGAGGTGGAACGAATCGCCGGGTACTTCCGGGAACAGATGAAACGGTCTACTGGATATCCGCTCCCCATCAGTAATACCGCCAAAGAAAACAAAGTACAAGAATATGACGCACGGCAGAACAGCATAACATTGGCGATAGACACTACCTTGCCTTTGAATGAAGAAGGCTACCGGTTGGACGTTGCCAATCATAAAATCGACCTGATAGGCAAAAGCCTGCGCGGGCTTTTTTATGGGATGCAAACCTTGATGCAACTCCTTCCGTCTGCCATTCAGAATTCTCATAAAGTAGAAGATACACGTTGGAGCCTTCCCTGTGTCTCGGTAGAAGACGAACCCCGTTTTGCCTATCGCGGCATGATGCTTGATGTTTGCCGCTATTTTATGGATGTGGATTTCATCAAGAAACAACTCGACCTGATGGCAATGTTCAAGATGAACTATTTCCATTGGCATCTGACGGATGACCATCTGTGGACGATTGAAGTGAAGAAATACCCGTTATTGACCGAAGTAGGCTCTGTTCGCCATAACGTGGACGGAAGTATCTGCCGGGGTTTCTACACGCAGGAACAAATAAAAGAGGTGGTGGCATATGCAGCCGCTCGGCAAATCACCGTTATCCCGGAGATAGAGCTTCCCGGTCATGCACTCGCCGCAATTACGGCATATCCCGAATTATCCTGTATAGACGGCCCTTTCCAACTTCGCAACCAGTGGGGAGTGGAAGACAATGTGTATTGTGCGGGAAACGACCGTGTTTTCGACTTTCTGGAAGATGTGATTGACGAAGTCGTCCCTCTTTTTCCGGGGAAATATTTCCATATCGGGGGAGACGAATGTCCCAAAGTCCATTGGAAACGTTGCCGGAAATGTCAGAAACGGATGCGCGACGAACATCTGAAAGATGAGCACGAACTGCAAAGCTACTTTGTCCACCGTGCGGAAGCCATGCTTCTGAAACATGGAAAAGCGATGATAGGCTGGGATGAGATACTGGAAGGCGGACTGGCTTCCACAGTCACCGTCATGTCATGGACTGGGGAAGAAGGAGGAATTACGGCTGCCAATATGGGGCACGATGTCATTATGACTCCCTTGCAATATGCCTACTATGATTATAACGGGCAAGGAGCGCCGGAAGTGGAACCTGTCGCTATCGGCCATGGCATTTCTCTCGAAAAGGCGTACCATTATGAACCGGTAGCGACTAAAATATCTCCCGACAAGCAACACCATATACTTGGTGCGCAAGCCAACCTTTGGACGGAATATTCGCCTACCCCGGAACATACGGAGTACTTGCTTTATCCCCGTCTGCTCGCAATGGCAGAGTTGGCATGGACGCAGAAATCCCGTAAGGATTTCACTTCCTTTGTGCGTCGTCTTGATAACCAGTATCCCCGTTTGGATGCATACGAAGTCAATTACCACATACCTATGCCCGAAGGCCCACAGTCGGATTATGTAGCGTTGATAGATAAGACATCTCTCTCGTTCCGTAACAGTCGTGACCTGGATATGGTATATACACTTGATGGAAGTGCGCCCACCGCAAAGTCAGCGCTTTACACATCTCCACTGTCGTTTACAGACGACGCAGTCCTGAAAATTGCCACCCGTCTTTCTTCCGGTAAGTTGGGGCGCACGCGGACAATTACTGTCAGAAAAGAAACAATGCGTCCCGCATTGGCCGATACAGAAAAGCTGCTGCCCGGCGCAGAACTATTACGCGCTTCCGGCAAGTATTACTACGTCACAGACCTGCTGGACGCAGGTTGGGGCAATCCGGAGATTGTTTCTGACTTCAACCTGAATGTTGCTCCCGAATCAAACGGAGCCTTTCTCTATCGCGGATATTTCAAAGTTCCCGCTGATGGCATTTATTATATGACCACAGAGATGGACGAACTGAAAATAGACGGTGAACTGCTGATTAGCAACAGTGGCAAACTAATCCGCCATTCGGTCAGCCGTAAATCAATCGCGTTGAAGAAAGGTGTACATTCATTCGAATTAATCTATATCAATAGCAATATCGGTGGCTTTCACCGTTATTGGAACAACCGCGGTTTCCGGTTCATCAATGAAAAAGGAGAACTGTCGTATCCTCAGTTATATCATGCGAAAGAGGATTACTTTGTAAAGCATCTCCGTTTTCCCGCCAATGCCACTTTGGAGCAGAAAGTGGATATGGCAGCCCGTTTGGTTCCCACTCCGGAGCAGTTGAATTGGCAACGACTGGAACTGACTGCTTTCCTGCACTTCGGTATCAACACTTTCACCGGCAATGAATGGGGAGATGGCAAGGAAGACCCCGCCCTTTTCAATCCTTCCGAACTGGATGCCGGACAATGGGTACGTACTCTGAAAGATGCCGGCTTTAAGATGGTAATCCTCACCGCCAAACATCATGACGGTTTTTGCCTGTGGCCCACGAGAACAACTCCTCACTCTGTTGCTTCTTCTCCCTGGAAACAGGGAAAAGGGGACGTCGTGAAAGAACTTCGCCAAGCGTGCGACAAGTATGGCATGAAGTTCGGAGTTTATCTCTCTCCGTGGGACAGGAATGCCGCTTGTTATGGGGATTCTCCGAAATACAACGATTTCTTTGTCCGCCAGCTTACGGAACTGCTGACCAATTACGGGGAAATCCACGAAGTATGGTTTGACGGAGCCAACGGCGAAGGCCCCAACGGTAAAAAACAAGTCTATGACTGGGATGCTTATTATAAGACTATCCGCCGCCTGCAACCCAAAGCTGTTGCGGCCATCATGGGCGATGATGTACGTTGGGTAGGAAATGAGAAAGGCATCGGCCGTGAAACCGAATGGGGAGCTACGGTACGTACTCCGAGCATTTACAGCCGTTCTACCGAAAATAACAAGCTTCTCAATGTATCGAGCACAACTGCCGATTTGGGCAGCCGCAAGATGCTGGCAAAGGCTCGCGAACTGTTCTGGTATCCGTCGGAAGTGGATGTATCTATCCGTCCGGGATGGTTCTACCATAAAGAACAGGACGCTCAAGTGAAGACTTTGCAGCATCTGATGGAAATCTATTACCAGTCGGTAGGATACAACTCCGTTCTCCTGCTCAATATCCCGCCGGATAAACGGGGACTTATCAGCGAAGCGGATGCCACCCGGCTGAAAGAATTTGCCGATTACAGAAAGCAGGTATTTGCTTCGGACAAGATAAAAGACGGAATGAACCTATGGTGTGCTGCCCCACAAGACAGCCGGATTTATCAGTTGGAACAGGAAACTTCTGTCAACGTAATAATGTTGCAGGAAGACATCGCTAAAGGACAGCGGGTTGAGAAGTTCACAGTAGAGGCGCTGACGCCCGAAGGATGGCAAATCGTAGGACAGGGAACCACAATTGGCTATAAACGATTGCTGCGTATCCCCACCGTGAAAGCCAATAAAATCCGGGTGACTATCGACGAATGTCGCTTGATAGCCAACGTATCCCGGATAGCAGCCTATTATGCCGCTCCATTGCAAGACGAATCACCGCAGGCTGCACAAGAAAGTTTGTCCAAAGATGCCTGGCATCTATTGTCATCATCTCCTGTCACCATTGATTTGGGAAAACAGACTGTTATTGCAGGATTTACATACGCTCCCGCAGGAGCCGAAGCAAAGCCGACCACTGCTTTCCGCTATAAATTCCAGATAAGTAACGATGGGAAGATATGGACAGAAGTACCGACTAATGGCGAGTTCAGTAATATCATCAATAACCCTGTTCCGCAAACGGTGCAATTCAAAGAAAAAGTATCTACTCGCTTCATCCGTTTGGATGCCACCTCTTTGAATGGCAATCCGGCACAGGTTTCGATAGAAGAATTGTCGGTACGATAAGTCGTATGTTATAAATTAGCAAACTTATGAAACAGTATATTTTTATTTTATTAGCTCTAACATTATTTTCGAGTAACATGTACGGTCAGAAAGTAGGTGGATTGATATTAAGCCGCACAAAAGATATTTATTACAAATGGGAAAGGAATATAGAAAGAGATTTGGATTTAGTTTTCTATAATGAAGATTTTTGTGATTATTATCTTTTTTGTAAAGTCGATAACTCCCATATCCTACTTCCTGGAAAAAATACAATTTATACTATAGACAAGGATTCAGAAGCTAGCAATGCATTTAAATATGCATCACAATACGTCTATTTTCGCGGTATATTTCCCAAAGAATTGAAAATAGATACCCCTTATGCTTTACCTGTGAAGAATGGTGAAAAGACAGGTTGGGTGGTTGACCAACGAGAACCGTTTAGGACAATGAATTTTCGTGTATTAGAAGATACTGTTTATGCAACTCGGGGTGGCGTGGCTTGTAAAACTCCATCTCGTGAGCATTTACTTATATATCATGCTGATAATACTTTTGCAGCTTATATGTATATGTCGGAGAATTTCATCCGGGAAGGTGACATTGTACTAACTGGACAACCGATTGGAATAGCAGGAAGTAGAGGTATTCCGATTTCATATTTCTTTTTGGATAAGAATAAATTATTAAGCGAGAATTTTATGGAGTATCCTTATTCTCATTTTACTCCGGTGTTTCGCACCACAGAAGGCGATGTGAAACTTAAGGAAAAGACTTTTTATTATGCTGCTACCGATGAAGAACTTATCATGCAGGATATGGATAAGCACGAAAAGAAAAAGTATTTGAAACAGAAATCAATGAAATGACATTATGCGTACATTATTAATTCTTTTGTCACTGTTTCTGTTGTGTGTTAAACTCTGTGCGCAAGTGGTGCAGATTGAATATAACGGAGACCTGCTATCTCAAGATGAACGTGAAAAGATAGAAAAGATGCTTCTTCACGAAGCTGAATTTTATTCGCAATTTGGAATGCCTGATACGTTGACTGTAGTTCAGCTCTTTGTTTTTGAGAAAGAAAAGGCGGCTTTGGAATATTTAAAAAGTTTAGGTGTCACTGCTGCTATTCCCAGAAGTGTTACGGGTTTATATATTGCAGCTCAACATAAAGATTATATATGCTGCTTTCACAACCGTGTTCCTCTAATATAACTAAAAAATGATTTGCATTTATGCACGCTTTCATGTATCTTCGTCTACTGATTCATAAAAAGCCGATAAAAAGATGAAATATCCCATTGGAATACAGAGTTTCGACCGCCTTCGTGAAGACGGATATGTTTACATAGATAAGACCGCTTTGGTTTACAGTCTTGTGCAAGAGGGTTCAATCTATTTCTTGAGCCGTCCCCGCCGATTCGGGAAAAGCTTGCTGGTTAGCACGCTCGCCTGTTACTTTCAAGGGCGGAAAGAACTTTTCGACGGACTGGCAATCTCTCGCCTTGAAAAGGACTGGCTGCAATATCCTATCTTTCGTGTAGACTTCAACGGAGGGAACTATACCCGTGAAGGAGAGCTGGAGAAAAGCATCGAAACCTACATAGCCAAATGGGAAGTGGAATATGGAAAAGACCCCCTTGAAACCACTACAGGTGACCGCTTCAAGGGAGTGTTGCAACGTGCCTATCAAAAGACCGGACAGCGCGCCGTAGTGCTAATAGATGAATATGATAAACCTATTCTCGACGTACTCGACACCGGAGCGTCTACCCGTACTCACGAAGGAGAAAAGCGACTGCTTGAGGATCATCATAGGGAGATTCTCAAATCTTTCTATTCCACCTTTAAAGGGGCTGACGAATACCTGAGATTCGTTTTGCTGACAGGAGTTACCAAATTCTCACAAGTCAGTGTATTCAGCGGATTCAACCAACCTACAGATATCAGTATGAGTGAACAATACGAGTCTCTTTGTGGTATCACTCAAGAGGAATTGGAGAAATATTTTGAAGAACCTATGATCCAACTGGCCACTAAATACCAATGTACAGTAAAGGAAATGAAGGATTGGTTGCAACGACAGTACGATGGCTATCATTTCAGCACGAACATGACAGGCATTTACAATCCATTCAGCATTCTTAATGCTTTTCGAATGAATGAAATCCGTGACTACTGGTTCGCCACCGGAACTCCCACTTATCTGATACGCCTGCTGCAACACAGTCGCGAACAGATGAACGAACTGACAGGGAAATTCTACAAACCCTCTTTATTTGTAGATTATAAGGCAGATGTAGAGCAACCGTTACCAATGATTTTCCAAAGTGGCTACCTCACCATCAAAGAATATAATAAAAGAATGGGAACCTACTTGCTTGATTTCCCGAACAATGAAGTACGCGAAGGTTTCCTGTCTATGTTGGCTGCCAACTAATGGTTATGCCATGCCCTATCTGGCAGACAAGCGCAAGGTCATTTGCATCGGAGTAAGCTTCTCCTCTTCCACACGCACAGTCGAGGATTGGGAAGAAATCTCACTGTAACCTGACGTGATACTTCATAAAACGTGTATCTTCTAAAAGTAAACCTGTAAATCAGCCGACTTAAGTCGGCTACATAGTCAACTCAAGTCGGCTAATCAGACGGCTATAGTTGGCTAAATGGACAACTCCAGTCGGCTGATACTGAAAAAGCTGTTGCTTACCCCAACCATATCATTATCAGTCGTCCTTCCTTTATGTACTATATGTCATTTGATTGCTGATATGAGTCGGAAGAATGCAAATTCCAGGAAAGGCGTGAAGGCGTGAACCTTGGTGAATACTGTATTTCTTATCTCTTCTTCACCGGAACTATCTATGAATGAGAACTTAAGGAAACCGTGATGAATGTGAATAAGAGATTTTATAATTAAGTATAATTATACTTGTTTTTTTAGTATCTTTGTTCCGCTTCTAACAATACAGAATATTTATGAGATACACACATTTATACTCTTTAAATACACTCCTGCGGTTATGCCTTTGGTTAATAGCCGTGTCAGGAACCACCACACTCTCAGCCCAAGACATATCCTTCAACTATCTATCCACAGAAAACGGACTGTCCCAATTCTCCGTTTATGCCTTGCACAAAGATGAGCTCGGACGGATATGGATCGGAACACGCGACGGGCTGAATGTGTATGATGGCAACCGGATACAATACTACAAGTATGACAAGGAAGACGAGCATTCACTTGTGGGCAATCAGATCCGGAATATTTGCGGAAATGATAAAGGAATGTTGTATGTACAGACATCAGAAGGATTATGTGAGTTTGACATGTATTCGGAAAAGTTTCATACCATTCAGAAAGGTGGAGTGTATAATATCACCTATGGAGCTGATACGCTGTTTACGGGTGGAAACTGGCAGGTGAATTATTATGACCCGAAGTCACGTGAACTGAAACCTTATTGTTCGTTGGATGTCCATCAACTGATTGTGTCTCTGTTGAAGGATGACGATGGAAACCTGTGGATGGGGACACGTAAAGGATTGTATTGTCTCAAGAAAGGACACAGTGTGCCGGAGTGTGTGTTGTCTCAAGTCCATGTGTATAATCTGTATCAGGATACGTCCGGTGATATGTGGATATGCACTTGGGAAGACGGGCTTTTCCATCTGTCGGATAGTGGAATAGCTCACTATACGGACGGCAGGAAAACGGGAAAGGAAGAACTTTCGTCCAATTCGGTAAGGGACTGTTGTGAGGATAATCAGGGAAATATGTGGATTGCCACCTTCAACGGACTGGACAAGTTTGATAAGAAAACACGGAAGTTTACCTGTTATACCCCTTCCGATGTGCCGGGCAGCCTGAGCAACTCCTCTGTCTACTGTATCATCAAAGACCATCAGGGAACCATGTGGGTGGGAACCTACTTTGGCGGAGCGAACTACTTCAACCCCGAATATGAAATCTACACCTACTATCGTCCCGGAAAGAATGAAAGCGAAGGACTGACCTATCCCGTCATCGGCTGCATGGCAGAGGACAAGCGGGGGAATATATGGATAGCTTCCGAAGGCGGCGGACTGAACTATTACAACCGGAAGACAAAACAATTCAAGTGGTATAAACATAAAGAAGGGGAGAATTCTCTTTCGTCCAACAATATAAAATCATTATATTATGACTCGCAGGAAGATGTGCTCTGGATAGGTACGCATCAGGAAGGCTTTAATAAATTGGATATCAAGACCGACCGGATTACCCGATACCGTATGCCTGACAGTCGTAGTGAAAATTCGTCCAACGTGGTTCTGGATATTATTCCTTATGGTCAGGATATTCTGTTGGCCTCTTATGGCGGTGTATTCCTTTTCAATCCGCGGACAGAGAAGTTTTCCTTGTTGCTCGAGTTGTTCAGTAATAGCCTGTATCTTGATTCGCAAGGGATTCTTTGGGTTGCGGTAGAAGGCAGTGGCGTATATGCCTATCATTTTGACACCAAAGAGCTGATAAATTACCGTTATTCGCCCGAAGCGGAAAACTCGATAAGTTACAGCAGGGTGAACACTATCATTGAGGACAGGCATCATAATATGTGGTTCTCCACAAGCGGTTCCGGTATCGACGTCTTCTACCGGGAAACAGGGAAATTTGAAAACTTCAATGCACGGAACAACAAGCTTGGCAGTGATTGCGTTTATTCCATCGTCGAATCCCAGAATGGAAAGCTGTTGCTGACTACGAACCAGGGATTCACTATCTTCGATTACTATACCAAGGTATTCAACAACCATAGTGCCGAGAGTGGTTTTCCGTTTACTACACTCAACGAGAAGTCGCTTTACCAGTGTAAGGATGGGGAAATATTTCTGGGTGGTGTGAAAGGCATGATTTCTTTCTATGAGAAAGACTTGGACATACCTCTCAAACCTTACAGTATTATCCCCGTGCGGTTGTGGGTGAATGGTGATGAAGTCGGTATCAATGATGAAACCGGCATCCTGCAATCTTCACTCTATGACGCTTCTTCCATTACCTTGAAAAGTAACCATTCCGTACTGAGCATTGAATTTGCCATGACCAATTACATTGCGGCGAATAAGAACGAACTTGTCTACAAACTGGAAGGTTTCTCTAATGAATGGGCGCAAACGCACGGACAGAAGATGATTACCTACACCAATCTTCCCGCGGGAGATTATACGCTAATTGTCAAAACTGTGGGAGCGAACCACGTGTACCAGTCGGAATGCCGTCTGGCGATAACTGTCCTGCCACCGTTCTATAAGACGGGGTGGGCTTATCTGCTATATGTCATTGTCATAGCCGTTATCCTGTTTTATCTCATCAAGGCGTATCGTGACCGTATCCGGTTGCAGGAATCCTTGAAATACGAGCAGCAGCATATCCGTGATGTAGAGGAACTGAACCAGTCGAAACTCCGTTTCTTTACCAATATCTCCCATGAGTTCCGTACTCCGCTGACCATCATCATCGGGCAGATAGAAATGCTGCTTCAGGGGCAGTCTTTTTCGCCTGCGGCTTACAATAAGTTGCTGAACATCTACAAGAACGGTTTGCAGCTACGGGAGTTGATTAGCGAACTGCTTGATTTCCGTAAGCAGGAACAGGGACATATGAAGATAAAGGTGAGCAGGCATGAACTGATTGATTTCCTGTATGAGAATTATCTCCTTTATGTGGAGTATGCCGCTACTTGTAACATACATTTCCATTTTGATAGGGGAGAGGAGCATCTGGAAGTGTGGTATGACTCGCGACAGTTGCAGAAGGTGATAAATAATCTGCTGTCCAATGCATTCAAATATACGCCGAAAGGGGGAACCATCTCCTTGAATGTATATAAGAAAGGAGAAGAGGCAGTGATTGAAGTCCGCGACAGCGGTACGGGCATCAGTCCGGAAGAGATAGAAAAAATCTTCGAGCGTTTCTATCAAGTGGGAGCTGACTCGGGCAATATTCAGGGAACGGGCATCGGTCTGGCTTTGAGCAAGGGTATTATCGAACTGCATAAAGGACGCATTGAGGTCAGCAGCCATTTGGATAAGGGCACCACCTTTACCATTTATCTGAAACTGGGCAAAGAGCATTTCCTGGAAGAACAGATTGACACCGAACCTGTGAAAGAAGAACCTCTGAGTATGCCTGCCGAACCGCAGTTGCAACTGGAACAGCAAGTGATGGACGAAGATGTGCAAAACAGAATCAAAGGGGCTAAAATGCTGATTGTGGAAGACAATACTTCTTTGCGGGAGATGCTGGCAGGATTGTTTGAACCTTACTATGAAGTGGTGACCGCTTCCGATGGTGAAGAGGGGTTGCAAAAGGCGCAGGAAGTAATGCCGGACATCATTATAAGTGATATTATGATGCCCAAGATGACGGGTATAGAACTCTGCAAGCAGATAAAGGCGAATTTTGAGACATGCCATATCCCTGTTGTATTGCTGACGGCACGTACCGCCATCGAGCATACTATCGAAGGGTTGCGGATTGGCGCGGATGATTATATCACAAAGCCTTTCAATGTGAACCTGCTGATTTCAAGATGTAATAATCTGGTGAACAGCCGCAGGGTATTGCAGGAGAAGTTCGGCAAACAGCCGCAGACACAGGTGCAGATGTTGGCTACAAATCCGATGGATAAGGACTTGTTGGATCGTACGGTTGCCATTATCGAGAAGAATCTGGATAACTCGGAGTATTCTTTGTCCGATTTGATAAAGGAACTGTATATCTCACGTACCAATTTCTTCACCAAGATAAAGGCTATCACAGGGCAGACGCCGAACGAGTTCATACTGACCATACGTTTGAAGAAAGCCGCCTGGTTGCTGAAACATGAACAGTACTTGTCTGTTACCGAAGTTGCAGACCGTACTGGATTCAGTTCCCAACGTTATTTCAGCCGTTGTTTCAAGGATATGTATGGCATCAGCCCGTTGTATTACCGGACGGGGAATAAGGAAGATAATCAGGAAGAATAAAAGATACTTTATTTAAGATAATCAATATCTGGCAAATGTCCCAGCCGACGTTGTAACTGGGCCTCATAGAGGGAAAGCGGGCGAACCTTCTTGCCATAGCTCTCTATCAGTTTCACGTGTGAAGTTTCAAAATTAACATTTTCTCCATGAAAACCGACAATAACCGGTGGAAGAAATTTCCAACCGCGTTCGTCGCTCCACCATATCCACTTGTCGGCTTCGTTGGAAAGGGTACGGGTTGCGCAGAAATTCCAAAGTACCAGATCGTCCAGATGATTGGGCAGTTGATTCGTATCCCCACCTTGATGGGACTGGAGAAAGCCGCCTGTGCAACCATCCAGCAAAGTTGCTCTGGGTTGTGTAGCGTGCGATTCGAAATTAGTGTCATTTCCCCAGATACAGTCCTTGATGACTGTTCCCAACGATTGCTTGCTGACACCTACTGCATGCCATTGTCCTGCATTTGTCATCGTTTTGGATTTAGCTTCGTCCCTTACGTCCGCTATCAGTACCCGTGACGAGCCGGAAGTATGTACGGAGCAATGTCCGCGGTTGCCTGCGATGCGGATGTCGTAAGCGGATATATTGGCGCACAAGGTGAAGGTGGCCGCTTCGCTGACACTGTAGAAATCCACCCGGCGTACCCAGCCATTGACAATCTGCTGGAAGGCGAGTGGCTTGTAGGCGGAGTTTTCATACCATTGGCTATGAACAAAATCCTCTCCTGCCTGCCCTTTGAAAGACAGGTCTTCCACTCCCACGTTCTCGTAGCAGTCGTAGTGGCAGACAGTCCAGTTCCAGCGGGGATTCACTTCATGCATGATGGGCTCGGCGAAGGTGATGTGGTTGCCGCTGACGGATTTCACTTCGTGGAAATCGTACACTTGCACGCCTTGCGTCTGTAACTGCGTCATGGAAGTCATCCACCGATAAGGATGTAGTTCTTCGGCAATCAGTTCGGGAGAGTTGTCTTCCAGTTTCAGGCAGACGCGGTCGCCCGGACGGATGCTTCCCGTAGAAGCCACCTCAACGGAGAAACTGCCTTTCGGCGAACTTCCCGTTACTTTTGCCAACAGGTTCGAGAATCCGTTCCAGTTCTTGAAGTCGAACATGGAGCCTGCCCATTCCACATTGGGCAGCGGCGGGTAGGGGGCTGCCATGGTGAGGATGGTCTTGTCTCGTCCTGCCCCTTTCAGGATGATATTTCCGGCACGTATCTGCATTCTCACGTCGTTGTCCGTGCCGCCCCGGTCGCTTTCATCATAAAGGATGAATTCACCTTCGGGAAAATAAATAAGGGCGTTGGCTTTGCGGTTACCGTTGATACCTATTTTATCAAGAATCTTCAGTATGGCATTCCGGTCGGATTTGCCGTCGTCGGGGATGGCTCCGTAGTCGGTGACATCATAAACAGTATATCCCAATGTCCATACATCGGGTGGTGCCGTTTCTCCGTGTTTGTATCCGGCGTAGGAGAAATCAAGGAGTATGTTCGCTTCGTTACCTGCCACGAAGTCTGTCCATGCCTTGCAATCGGACGTTTCCGGTTCGGGCTCCGGTTCAGGGGTGGGTACAACAGGCAAAGGGCCTGCCTCTTCCGGCTTTTCGTCGGAATGACAGGCCGCTATCACCAGTAGACAAAACAGGTAAAGAATACTCTTTCCCGGCATGTTTCCTAGTCGTTTCATTGGCAAATGGCGGTTATCGTATTAATGCTGTTCGCTTGCAATGTCGTCGGACTGTCGGCTGTGTACCGATATGACGCGCCGTTGTCACCGATGATTTTGATGCATCTTTCGCTTAATTCCTGTGCGGGGACTACACCGCGGAAGGTGTCGTCACTGAGCCTCATCAAAGTTATTTCGGATACGGGCACATCTGACTTCACAGTTGCGGTCTGTGCTTTGAGGTCTACCGAAGCGGTCGTGTGGGCTTTCAGTATCACTTTGTCTGCCTTTACTCCTGCGGGTAGGGTGACTTTTACTTCAAGCAACGCCAGGGCATGGGTGAATGAAAGGGTAACCGCCTCATCGTTCGCTTCCGATGTCACGTTCTCAGCCAGCAACAGGTCGCTCGGGTTCAATCCGTTGGCTGCCTGGTCTGTACTGACGGTAAAGTCGAAAACGGTTGCCGTGCTTCCTTCTGCGTATGGGTAGTAAGCATAGAAATTGACGTCGCTTCCGTCAAGAGGGAAAGTGACGGGAGTTTCAGAGCTCCATGCGTTTTCTTTATACAGATAATTCAGGTTGCTGTGAAGAGTTGCGGAAGTAGACCGGTTGAGGACGAAGACCCCGATGTGGTCTTCGTCTACAAACACCGTCTTCCGGTCGGTGGTCTGCGTGCGCGTCTGCATGATGCTGGTACTGAAAACAATCTCTTTACCCGTTTCCTGGGGGAATGTACCGTCTGTTGCATCCTGGCTGCACGAACCGAGAATGAGCGTCAATAAAGACGCTATTCCCAATCGTAAGTATTGTGTTTTCATGATTTTCAATTGTTATGGAAGTTGTGTTACTTTTTCAGTTCGAGTTTCACGTCGTCCAGAACAAACTTGGTGAATTCACTGTTCGGAGAGAACATGATGAAGAAATTAGTCAGCGTTTCGTCCGATGTTTCTCCCAGTTCACCATTGCCGTCAGGATACGGGTAGGGGGCTTTTACTTTTTGGGAGAAGTCGAAGTCGAGTGCATATTCGGTATAGTCTTTCTTCAGATTAATCTGTTTGTATCCGGCAGGCGTTTCGGATTCGCTCTTGCGCGCTGTGATGACACATTCCTTGCCGTTATTGCCGACGATGATAACTTTCATGTTATTGCCCGAAGTGCCTTTTGCCTTGAAAGTGAGGCGATATACTTTGCGTTGCATTTCCTGATTCTTGGTACGGTAGCACAGGTAAGTGCCGTACCAGCTCTTCTGCTGGTAGAAGTCGCAACGGATTACGTTACGATTCAGAGCTTTGTCGAGTTCCACCTTTACGTCTCCTGTTTCCAGTTCGTTCATCACGCGATAGAGCCATAAGTCTGTTTCTTCGGGATTGGTCTTGTCATCGTGTACAGGGTCTATTTTTCCCACAGGCAAGCTGGCGATGGCTTTAATTTCCACTTTGTCTTTTTGCTTGTCGGCGTTGTTGTCAGATGCTTTTGCGTTCACTGAAGTCAGAAGGGCGGCAGCCAATAAAGATGCCAATCCCAGTTTAAAGTTCATTGTTTTCATACTTCTTGTTTTTTTAGAGTTGTTATTAATTAGTTCTTTTTGAGTTCAAGTACTACATCGTACAGGTAGAATTCAGTATCATTGTTTGCAGGTGAGAACTGAAGGAACAGATTCTCCAGGACTTCATCTGTTGTTTCTGTATAGTCTGTGACGGTATTATAGATACTTAAAACCTGTTTGGAGAAATCGAAGTCTATCTGATATTCCTTGTATTCTTCTGTAAGGTTGAGCATATAGGCTCCCTGATATTTATTATCGGGGGCATTGATAGCTATAATCTTTTTATCTTCTCTTAAGATGATACATCTTACCGACTTGTTGGCAGTACCTTTCATTTTGAATTTGAGAGTATATACTTCCCGTTTCGGAGTCGGCATTCTGTGAGCGATGTAGGTCTTATACCAAGTATTATTGTCGTTTATCTTGCAATGTATCACGTTGTGTCCCAAAGACGATTCATTGATAACTGCCGCTTCTCCAATTTGGCTAACACTCTTCGCTACAAAAATCCAGTTGCCAATCTCATATTGCCAGGGCTTATCATTTACTGTCTCTACTTTTATTGCTCCTGTCGGTAAATCGTCAATTGTCCTCTGTATCCAGTTCTCCTGCAAATTGCCGGTAGCTTGATTACCGTCAGTCCAGTCTGCAATCGGTTCTTCCGTTGTTTCAACGGAAATCTTGTCCAAAGAAATTGTGGCAGTACATATATAACGATAACCTTGTTTAAGCTCAGATAACTTTTCCGATAATTCCCAAGTATATTCCCGGTTCATTTTGGGGAGTGAAACATAAAGTTGGGCGCCTTCTATCGAAGCTGTCGGAATCACTTGTGCCGTGTCGCTGTTGGCTGTTTCACTGGCTCTCATTTTGATATCCTTCTTTGCTTCTAAGTTCTCGAACTGAGCGCTCAGCAGATTGAACTGTGCTTTACTATTCATCCCTTTCAGTAGGACGGTTGCTTCTTCCAGATATTCCTTCGTCACTCCGTCACCGGGAACAAGGTCGAGCACGACTTGCGACAACACCGGACGGAGTTCCATAACTACCTTATTATTGTCTTTACCTACTCCTTTGCAATTGTTGGAATAAAGAAAATTAAAGGGCGATGCACTGTTCTGGTTGGATACATCCATTGCAATGCGGTTCTCCGTCAGACTCTCCGAGTAGGGGAAGTAGGCGATGAGATTCGTCTTGCTGCCGTCTTGCGGGAAATAGATAGGGTCGTCTCCCACAGGCGGGGCAAAATAGCCCGCAGGCACTTCGATGGACTTATACAAAACATTCTCGTAAGAGTTTATTATCTCCTCTCCATTTTCCGTCGTCAGGAAGATACCGATATTCTTTCCGTTTTTCCACTCTGCACCTGCGGCTTTCGGGTCGAAACTGTAGTTTTTCCCGGTCAAGACCAAAGGCGTGTCGGTGGTCTGTATTTCATCTTTTCCTTCGTTGTTATTGTCACATCCGCAGAAGGTTAGCGATGCGGCGGCCATTAATAAAGCTGTATAAAGTAATTTGTTTTCCATGTGATTTTAATGATTGTTATTTATTAGGCTGTGTATGTCGGACATTATTCCACCACAGTTACTTTTATCTCTTTTACCTGTTCCGTGCAATTCCATGCATTGGCGTTGCGTGCAACGAAAGTGACCGTATATTCGCCCGGTTCGTTGTAAATGTGCGAGTATTTGGGCAAGGCTGCGGAATAGTTCTTGATAGAAAGTCCTTCGTCTACACTGACCTTTGCTGCATCTATGGGCAAACTGATTGCCCATACGTGTGTACCGTTTTTCCCGTTACGTCCATTGATGGAAACTTTCGAGTCGTCTACTGCGGTAACGGTCGGGTTGTCACTCGAAGTGTCGTTCGATTTGATTCTTACGAAGTTAAATCCAAAATCAGCTTTCGGAGATGTCTTCTGTGTCATTTTTCCGTCTATGGTCTGATTCAGCTTCGGATAGAAGTAGACATCGGGATGAACATACTTTCCTTTTTCTTCCTCATTCAGGGCAGGCAGATTATATTCGATGGCCAGATAGAAGTTTTTATATTTGTAGTCCGACAAATCGACCTGCACGTTGCTGATGGTTCCGTGTTGGTAGCCCTCATTATCCGACTCTATGACAGGTACTTGCAATTGTCCGTTCATATCACTCCAAGTAGCTTTATTGATGTTTTCTTCGTCATAAATCCCGTTGAAGTCTTCCGAAATCAATACGCGTGTTCCGTTTCTGAATCTTTTGGCGGCATATTTTAATTCTAAGTTGTATGTTAAACTCAGGGCTTCCACATCAGCCATTGTCCTGTTGCGGTTAGCATATTTCTTGCCATACTCTCCGGAATAGAAGAGCAGATAATCAGGGTCTCCGTACAGATTGAAAGTGACAGGTTCGCCTACTTTAAAAGTTTCTTGCGGATTGTCCAGACTTATGCTGAAATCCAAGTCGTCAATGCCGTTATTGTCGCAGGCTTCGAATGTACCTGCCAGTAGCAGGAGCATTCCATATAATAGTGTATTTTTGTACTTCATAAAGCGTTGTTCTTTTATCGTTTATAAAATTACCATCCCTCGTTCTGTCCGCATATAGGATTGGTGTTCAGTTCTGTTTCCGGAATAGGGAAATAGATATGCTTGGGTTGCAGCTCGATAGCCGGTTGTGCCTTGATGTTCGTTCCGCCACCAGATACCAAATCATAACCTATTTTGTCACCGTCATATTCTCCGCCTACGATGATGTTCTGGTCTGCCAGCATCTTGATACGTTTCTCGAAATAATCCTTGCCCCAACGGCGCAAGTCCATTTTGCGGTTGCCTTCATAACACAATTCACGGGCACGTTCGTCGCGAACCAGTTCGCGGAAACTTTCGTAATCATAGTCACCAAGTTTGACTTCACTGGCTTTCGCTCTCTTTCTTACCTCATTGATGGCATCCACCGCTTCCTGGGTAGGAGCCTGGTTCACCTCGTTGGCAGCTTCGGCAATCATCAGCAATACGTCTGCATAACGCATGATGGGGATATTAATGGACGTGCTGTATTGTGTCAGCGGTCGTACTACTTCATATTCCCTGCGGTATTTGGCTGCATCTCCGTCACGCATGGATTTCAGTTCGGATTCCGTCTTGTACTTGCGTGTTACCTTTTCCACGTTCTCGCTTATCTTTTCCGTTTGGAAACCATAGTTGGTAAAGTTCCACCATTTGCGTTTGTCACCCTCTTCATACATACGGAACAGGATACGGGTACCGTTATAGAAGCCGTAGCAGAAACCGTTGTCGGGGTCGAGAGCCGAACCCTGGGTGATTCCGATTGAAAGGCCGATAGAACCGGATTCGCGGGTGATGTTCAGGTCGTTGCCGTACATTTCCGCTTCAAACATATTTTCCTTCCAGTTATATTTGTCGGAACACAGGTCGATAAAAAGCGCTTCATAGCCGTTCAAGTCACCACGGTCTTGTACCAGTTCGTGCAGTTCGCTGTCTCTTACCTTGCGGGCGTAAGTCAATGCTTCGTTCCATTTGTCGGCATAGACCGGATAACCGGACATCCACATATAGGCTCTTGCCATCAGTGCTTGTGCCGTGGTTACCGATATATGTCCGGCTTGTGCCAGTTCATCTGCGGTGAGGCAGCCTTTTTCGGCTTCCTCAAGGTCTGAAATGATTTGATTGTAGATGTCTATTTGCGGGCTGCGCTTCAGTTTCTGCGATTTCAGGTCGCGGGTAGCCGTCAGGCGCAAGGGGACTTCTCCCCAAAAACTGACCAGATTCATGTAGTAAAGGGCACGCATACCTTTGGCTTCTGCCAGCAGGCGTTGTTTGGTACGCTCATCCTTGCATACATCCGCCGGTTTGTCGGTGATGGCTTCGATGTAAGTATTGGCACGGTTGATGCCTTTGTACAGTTCCGTCCATGCCTCTTTCAGCTCTTTGTCAACGGAAGTATAGTTGTTGAGGTAGAGCTTTGTCATACCGATACTATACTGCTTGTTGTACACCATGATGTCCGAGCCGGCATCACAGGTCGTAATAAGGTGTCCGCCGTAGAGCTTTGAACTGCTCATCGGGTCGTAGATTCCCGCCAGTCCTGCTTCGCAACTTTCGAGGGTGTTGTACACATTGTTTTCCGACAGTTCATCGTAAGTGTCCGTTTCGAGGAAGTCACAGGCTGACAGGCAAGTTGCCAGGCTGATATATATCAATAGTTTCTTCATTTTCTTCTTTCGTTTAATCAGGTTATTACAAACTCATTTTCACACCGAATGTATAGGTTGCCGAGCGCGGATATGCCGAGTAGTCGAATCCTCTCGTCATGGACGAGTTGCGGGTAGACACTTCGGGGTCGTAGCCGGAATAGTTAGTCCATGTAATCAAATCCTGTCCGGTGACATAGAGCCGCAGTGATTTGATTTTACACTTGCTCAGCCATTTGGCGGGGAAGTTGTATCCCAACTGTATCGTTTTCAGGCGGAGAACGGAAGCGTCTTCCACTTCGCGGTCGGTATTGAATCCCGGTTCGTAGAAACCTCTGGTGGGAGCCCACAGGTAATTGGTGTAATTTCCCGGAGTGATGGAACCGTCCGCGTTGACCGTGCGGGGTGTCCAGTGGTTCACCGCAGTAGCCAGTTGGTTGGTGTGCGCGCTCTTGAGCTCTTCCAGCAGTTTGCGGTTGTAGTTAATCAGGTCGTTACCGTAAGACCATTGCAGGAAAATGCTTAAATCGAATCCTTTGTATTCGAACCGGTTGGTGAAACCGCCGATATGTATCGGAAGTCCGTGACCGATGATGGTGCGGTCGTCCGTCGTAATCTTACCGTCGCCGTTGATATCTTTCAGTTTCGGGTCGCCCGGACGGATTTCGCTTCTCTTGCGTCCGTTGTCGGGGATACCTTCTTTCAGTACAAATGTGTTCGGTGATACTTCATTGAAGTCTTCGTACTGATATACTCCGTCAAATACATATCCGTACATTTCGGAAAGCGGATGGCCTACCTTGGCGATATACATATCCGGAATTTCCGGGTAGCGGATGCCCACTACGCGGCTTGTCTGTCCGTCGGACAATGCGGTGATTTCGTTCTTGTTGAACGAGATGTTGAATGAACTTGTCCATTTCAGCTTATTGTTTCCGCCTTTCAGGTTGACTGTGTTGATGGCAAACTCAAAACCGGAGTTGCGAACGCTACCGATATTCTGCTGCACTTGTTCGAATCCGATGGATGGGGGAGTGTCGGCATACAGCAACAGGTCTTTGGTATGCTTGTTATAATAGTCGATGACTGCATTGATACGGTTTCCGAAGAATCCGAGGTCTACTCCGATATTCGTCTGATAAGTGGATTCCCACTTCAAGTCTTTATTTGCCATCTGGCGTATGTAGATGGCGGGAGACATAGTATTATTGAACGCATAATTCTCATTGCCGGCATACAGCAGGTGTGACGGATAATTCTCCTGCGTACGGTTGTTTCCCGTGATACCCCAGCCTACTCTCAGTTTCAGGTTGGACATCCACTTACGGGCGGGTCTCATGAATTTTTCTTCGGAGATTCTCCAGGCTCCGGATGCTGACGGGAAGTAGCCCCATTTGTTGTATATCAGTCGTGAAGAACCATCGGCACGGACTGTTCCTGTGAGCAGGTAGCGTGATTTCCAGTCATAATTGGCACGTGCAAAGAAAGACATCATGTGTTGCTCGGTCTTCTCGGCATAAATCTTCTTGGGAGTTCCCTGGTCTATACCCCAGAGTCCGAGTTCTTCCCACGGAACCAGTGATGCCTGACCGCCGAGGTATTGATACTGGTTGCTGGAGATTGACGCTCCCAACATACCCAAGATATTATGGTTCTTCACTTTCGTGCGGTAAGTCAACGTGTAGTCGTTTGACCAGTTGTTGTATTCCCTGTAGTTGAAGCTACCGTTCTGCTTGTCAGGCTGGTAACGTGCGTCACCCCAATAAGTCTGTGAATTATTGAATGTGGTACTTCTGACAATATTCGAACTCAGTGCGCCTGTCACCTTGAACTCCAGTTTTTTGGTGATTTTCCAGGTCAGGTAAGCGTTCATGTTCAGTTGGCGGCTTAAATTACCGGAATCTTCATTCTGGACGGTTTTCACCGGATTGTAGCGGTAGTCGGTAGCACTGTTGATATTCGGGTCAAAAGGCTGGTTCAATATATCTTCGTCCAGCTTGTAAGCCAGCGGGCGGTATCCTAATACGGAGTAGAAAAGGTAGTGGCTCGATGTCCATCCCCCGTGACTTTCGGACGGGTTGGCACCATGTGTCTTGTTGTTGGCATAGTTTACGGTAAATCCTACGGTAACATTGGATGTAATCTGCTGGTCAAGGGTCAGACGTGTACGGAAGCTGTTGTATTCAGAGCCGGTCAATGTACCTTTCTGGTGGAAATAAGAGGCGCTTGCGCTGTATTTGGTGCGTTGCGTACCACCGTTGAGGGACACATGATGGCTGGTGAACGGTGCGCCGTCCAGTACGATGTCCTGCCAGTTGTATGCTTTTCTGTTACGGTAATCTTCCAATGTCTGGTGACGACCCAACTTCTCATCATAACTCAGGTAAGTTCTGTCCAGGTATTGTTCGCTGTACTGGTTCAGCTCTGTCTGCAACTTCACGAAGTCGTAAGCTCCCATCATTTTGAGGAACTGTGGTTCCGTTTGCCAGGAGAAATAACCGTCGTAAGTTACGGTAGGGGGAGCTTCCTTTCCTCTTTTCGTCTGAATGATGATGACACCGTTGGCTCCACGGGCTCCGTAGATAGCGGTGGCCGATGCGTCTTTCAACACGTCGATAGACTCGATATCGTTCGGGTTGTAAGCTGCTAAGTTAGGGTCTTCCATCGGGAAACCGTCGATTACATAAAGAGGGGAACCGTCGGAACTGTCGGAGATAGTGTTACTACCCCGGATGACGATATTGGAGGTGGCTCCCGGTCGTCCGTCGGTGGCAACTACCTGTACGCCTGCGATGCGTCCCGCGAGAGCCTGGTCGATGGAAGCAACCGCCGCCTTTGTCAAGTCTCCCATGTCGGCTTTGCTGACGGAACCGGTCAAGTCGCTTTTCTTCACCGAACCGTAACCGATGGCTACCACTTCGTCCAGCATCTTGGCATCTTCTTTCATTTCGACGTTGATTTGTTTCTTGTTGCCTACCGTTACTTCTTTAACGGCGTATCCTAAAAAAGAAAAGGTGAGCACGGATGAACCTTTCGGCATTGATATACGGTAGCGTCCGTTGGTATCGGTGACAGTTCCCGTTTTTGTCCCTTTGACAATGACGCTTACGCCGGGCATCGGTTCTTTGAGTTCGTCTGTCACCACTCCGGTTACGGCAACCTGTGCGAAGACAGTGGAAATAGAGAAAAGCAGTATCCAAAGAAAGGACTGGCTTCTTTTCGAAAATAAGATTCGATTCTTTTTCATGTTCTTAAATTAAGATTAGACATTTCTGTTTTTAAACTGATACGGCAAATGTCGGAACTATGGCAATTTACTACCGGCATTGTCAGTACAAACGACGGACACAATGCGTACAAATCGCGGCTGTACTATCTGAGACGGCGATTTGTACGGGGAGTTAACCTGCATTGTACGCTATGTGCCCCTGGAGGTTTTTTGTATCTCCTATCTTTGTACCAAGACACTAATATCAAAAAAAATCTAATATCAAAAAAATGATTATGAGTAAAAGTTGGTTGGTGCTTGTCGCAGGTTTGTTATTCTTCAGTTGCGGCAAGCGGAATCCCGAAAAAGAAACAGAGCCTCTTCCGCGGACGCAGAAAGAAAGAGTCAAGTGGTTTGAGGAAGCACGTCTCGGCATAATGATTCACTGGTCGTTGTGTACTCCGGCGTCCGGTCGTTTTTATGGTGAGAAAGTACGTAACTCGGAATATGCCGAATGGATACGCTGCCATAATAAGGTACAGAAGTCCGACTGGGATCAAATGGCCAAACGCATGCCGATTTCCGAGAAGGAGATAGAGGACTGGGTGATTGCCACGAAAGAGGGGGGATTCAAATATCTCACTTTTGTGACGAAGCATCATGACGGGGTTGCTTTCTGGAACTCGAAAGTCAGTGACTATACCTATGGGAAGCTGTCGGGAACCAATTTCGACGTATTGAAATGCTTGAAAGAGAAATGCGAGAAACATGGTATTGTTCTTTGTGCTTATTATTCCCACTGGTTGGACTGGGGACATCCGAACGGACGTAATAACGACTGGGACTATGCGGACGAGCAGAAGCCCGGTTTTGACCGTGTTGCGGCAGGGCGCGGGGATGTACAGGCTCCTTTCCGCCAATTGCCGACAGAAGAAGAGTATGATAAATACTGGCGTGAAAAGGCAATGCCGCAGGTAGCCGAACTGATAAAGGACTATGGTGTGAAACTGTTCTGGTTCGACTGTTGGCGCGAAGACCCTGTTGCCGAAGGGCAAATGACGGAAAAACAGATGCGCGACATGCTTGCCATGGTGCGCGAACTTGACCCTACCGTATTGGTAAATACCCGCTTGGGGATTCATGAAGTAGGAGATAACGGCGTTGATTTCCAGACGATGGGTGACAATGAGTTTCCGGCTCAACCGCTCGGACATACCTGGGAGACGGCGGCGACTTTCAATCATACTTGGGGGTACAACCGTGATGACCAGAATTGGCGTTCTACCACGTACTTTGTCCGCGAAATCGTGAAAGGTATCTATAAAGGCGGCAATGTGATGCTGAATATCGGCCCTCGTGCCGATGGTTCCATCCCGCCCGAAATCAAGACCCGTATCTCTGAAATAGGCAAGATGATACATCAGAATAAGGTTGGTTTCCACGGCACTTATCCTTCTCCTTTTGCTGAGGATTCACAGGACTGGGGGCTTATCACGCAGCGTACCGGGGATGGTAAGACAAAAGTGTACCTGCATGTTTTTGAATGGCCTTCGGACGGCATTATCCGTGTCAACGGATTGAAGAATAAGGTATTGGCAGCACGCATCCCTTCTTTGAATAATAAAAATGTGGAATTTGTGCAGAAAGGCTTACTTTTGCATGTACAAGGGCCGATAAGCGAGCCGGTATCTTATGACTCGGTCATCGAACTGGAAGTGGAAGGCGAATTACAGGCAGAGAACGGTTTCTGTGGCGAAATCAACTTCGGTGGTATTGCGATGGAACAGGCGAAAGCATCCCTTGCGGGCGGACTGGAACGTGCGAAAGGAGTGGATGTCACCGGAGTGGGGTATATATCTCCTACCAGTATCCGCGGATGGAAGTCGGCGGATGACGCTGCTTCCTGGAAAGTGTATATCCCTGAAGCAGGGGAGAGGGAACTGGCAATCTGTTATTCCTGTGATTCGGCGTCTGCCGGGCAGCCTTATCAGGTGGAAGTGGAAGGAGTGGATTCCATCAAGGCTGTGACCCTGGCAGGGCCTAAGGGATTCGGAGAGTTCTACACCCGCCATTTGGGCAAGGTTAAATTCCCGGAAGCCGGGATATATACTGTGAAAGTTCGTCCTGCCGATACTCCGAAGAAGGAATTGTTCGGATTGAACTGGCTGTTTATTGAATGAAATTTTAAATCGGTTAAATATGAAAAATAAAAGAATTTTTTGCCTGTCGTTTTTATTGCTGATAGGCGTTGTGGTAGTCTTTGCACAGTCGGACAAGGAAAAGGCTGTTCTTAAATTGCGCAATTATTATGCTCAGAATTACAGTACGTATCCTGTCCGCAATAAGATAAATAAGGCGGATACTTACCTGAAACAGTTGAATGAAGAGGGGCAGTTTGAAGACCTGATAGCTTATGAGAAGGAGATTCATGATAAGAAATGGCTGGATAAGGTATCTTTCCAGGATCAACAGAACATGGGGCTGTTTCTTGCCGATGCGACAGAACGCTTGTGGGTGATTGCCAACAACTTCAAAAGGAAAAAAGTGGAAGATGTACCGGAAAAGTTTTGGAGAGCCGTATTGAGATATGGTGACATCGAAACCCGCCGTCAATCGAACGACCGCTTTCACGCTTCTTGTTTCGCTATTCCCAAAGCTGCCTGCGGTGTCTATTTCTCTCTGTTCAAGCAGATGGATATGCCGGGGGATACGATGAAACTGCGCACTTCTGCCTGTGAAATGCTGAAGAAACTGGCTTTTCAATCGTGGACACAACCCAAACGTAATGATGATACGGAAAAGAATATTGTAAGTGTGGAGAGATTTCGCCATCATGTGTCATGGGTGGGCGGAAATGCACTGGCTTATCGCCCGTTGCTGGAGACGGCTGCCATGCTGGATTCCATTCCGATGGTAGATGTAGTGGCGGCAGTGGCGAAAGGCAGTTTGAGCAGTGTGTCGCAGCCTACTTATGAAGAAGCTTTCTGGAATGAAGGTTTCACCGCTGATGGAGCCGGTTGGGGACATGGTATGCAGTGTCTCGTATGGGGCTATCCGATTCATGGAGCGCAGAGTGCACAGAATCTGTTGTGGACACTACGTGGAACTCCCTGGGCAGAAACTCTGACCCGTGAGAATGTAGACGCATTGCTTAATTTTTATCGTGGCAGCACGTTCTACTATTATAAAGGATTCATTCCACCGTGCCTGGATCGTTATTCAATGGTATATTATGAAGGAAAGCCGGCTCATATTCCTTATCATCAGATGATGAAAGCTTCGGTGGAACGTTGGCCGAAATCTTTCACGGAGGATGAAGTCCGCGAATTGAAACAGCTTATCACGGAAGTGGAAAAAGACAATATCCGTATGGACGGTTATCCGGGAGGACATTATAATGGTACGCGCTGGTTCTATAATAACGATGACTTGATTAAGCGTAACGCTGATTATTATATGATGGTGAATATGGCTTCCAACCGTTGCGACGGTTTGGAAAGTGCCAATAACTTTGCGGACGAATATAATATCTATACGAATGACGGGCTTACTTATTTCCAGCGTAACGGTGATGAATACCGGAAAGTGATAGGCGCTATGGACTTGACAGCGTTGCCCGGAATCACTGCCCGCGAAGGTCAGGAAAGGCTGAAACCGTTCACCAACTGGAGAGGATTTACCAGTAAGCACAACTTTGCCGGTGGGGCGACTTATGGCGGACAAAATGCAGTAGCAGGCTTTATTTTCGAGAAAGTAGACGCTATGACCAGAGAAAAGAAAGAGGTGAAAATCATCAATCCGGTGGCTTTCGGTGTAAAAGCGTATAAGTCGTATTTCATGCTGGGCGATTATATGATTGCTCTTGGAGCCGGTGTCACCAACCTGGAGCCGGAACAGGAAGGTACGATACGTACTACTATGGAGCAGACTGCGCATCAGGGGAAAGTCACTTTGTATGATGGGAAGAAACAGCTTGAACCGACGTCCGGTGTCAATCCGTTGATTGATAAGGGCAAGTCATTGTGGGTAATGCAGGAAGGCGGATTCGCTTATATGCCTCTGCCGGAGTTTACATCGAAAGCTTTCTTTTGCTGCGAAACCCGTCCCAACGAATGGTTGAAGAGAAACTTATCGAACAAGGGTAAAAAGAATCTTCCGGAAACGGCTGACATATTCCGTGTGTGGGTGGATCATGGTCGGGAAGTAAAGGATGGCACGTATGGTTATGCTGTATATGCCGGCAAAGGACTTCCGGCAAAGAAAAATCCGTTTGCAGTTCTCAGGAATGACACATTGGTGCAAGCTGTCCAGTCCACTGATAAGAAAGTGTTGGAAGCTGTGTTCTATTCTGCCGGTGAAACGCTGAAATGGCAGGGAATTCCGGTGAAAGTGTCCGCTCCTTGTGTGTTGCTTGTCGAGAAAGAGGGAAAAGGCTACAAAATCTCTGTGACAGACCCGACGATGAATACGCAACTCAAGGAAATGAAAGTGGAAATAGGAAACACTTCTGCTACGATTGCTCTGCCGACTGGAAAAGATTGCGGAAGGAGTGTGACAAAAGTCGTGTAATCTGATTTCTAATAGAATTGGTTAATTGGTTAGACGGACGATAAGTTGGTTTTAAAAAGACCTGTCCGGATTGTTTGGAAATTAATAAGGGTATCAAAAGCTCAGGATTCTAAGAGAATCCGGCTTTTGATACCCTTTTCTTAGTGTTCATATTTTACATGTTTTCCAATTTATCAATCGTTTCAAACGTCTCCATAATCTTTCTATCCAACTGACATTGAAAGACTTTTCGTACTGTGAAACTATTTTCTTACAATCCCGCAACCGGACGTTTTGCCTTTTCATGGTTGCTTGTATCTCACTTATTTGGGCGATTTTTTCTCTTTGCAGCATTAGTTCCTTGTCTTGTTTTCCAATGATTTCGACATAAATATCACAGATTCTTGTTTTTTCAATACACAGTTCTTCCAGTGTATCGATATACTCTGCTGTAATTCCTCTTTTACATTTATCTATGAATTCTTGGAAACTTTTCTCGTCAATGGCAGGAGTATCTTCTTCATATGATATGGGAAATCTTCTCATTTCCGCCCAGAGCTGGATGATTGCTTTATTATATCCATACTTTACCGCTGCTTTGTTTATGCTTATCCATTTCGACATAATGCTTCTTTTTTAAGTGTTTCACAATAGTGAGTGATATATATTTTGTTTATGTGGTACAACGTGCATCCAGCCTTTTGTAGTTCGGACGGCGGGCGTATGATTTAAGGTTATTGTGGGGATTTTGATAACCGGCCGGATACAAAAAAGGCATGGATGCTGTTGAACCATTATCTCCATCTGAGGCCTAGCAAACCGTTCCGCAAGATAATGATAACAACAGGCATCCACGCCAATCGTTTATATATAACACATCTCTAACCGATATGTTGATATACATCCGTTTACGTGGAGTGTCCTGTTGTATCATCTCTCCGCGGAATAGAAACTGCTAGATTTCAGATGGGAGAGATAATACGTTATTTACTCCATTAAGGAATAAAATACCGCTTCCCATTTATTCCATCGCGCTGATGGTTGGAAAACGTGTGACAAAGATAGATGTTTTTTTTGAAATGAAGTGGTAATATGGGAATAAATGTAAGAAGTTTAGTATGTAGGGGCAGATTTATGCTATTCTACGGTTTTCTTACATCAGAAATAGCATCTTTATAATCTTTAGATAGGATTTCATCACACTGGTCTGCTACTTGCCTGATAATTGATAATCCTTTTTTCTTAGGAATACGGATGCTTTCTCCAACTAGCAACATATCTTCAATTGTCGGTTTTCCGTGGTTATTGACGGACGTAGCGTGTTCACCGTTATATCCGGCACATAAAGTAAGGTCGTAGGCGGGAGCCAGGTACCATTTATTTCTTTTACAGATGAAACTAAAATTCTTGGCATGGTCGTCTTTGTTGTCTGTCAATATGTTGAAGACCATGCGTCGAAACATTTCGTCTACTTGAAGAGGGTCTTGCGTAAGGAATCCGGTAAGGTGTAACAGGGTTTTATAATCTAATCTTGGCTGCAGAATAGATTCATTCAAAAGTGCTCCGGCAGTTGCGATATGGATGCGTTCACCTGCCTCTATATCAAAACGTTTGGTGGCAAAATATTTATTATCCAGTAGCTTGAAGTCAGGTACGGTGATTCCGCACTGACGTGCTATTTCATTATATCGGTATTCCATTAGCCCCATATCTTTTGGGTCGTAAGTATGCCTGAATTTCACCAACCACGAGCCTTCGGTATCATGGAAAAGGCATTTCGGACGACAACCACCTGAGTTGCCGCTGTTGAAGTAGAGTATATCTTCGTCTTTATCCGATTTTTCCGACAATACGTCCAATGCCATTTGTTGAAGGTCATCCAAGTCGGGAAGCGACTTTTCTTCTCCGATGAAGGTTTCGGGGATATAGCACAATGCTCCCATACCCGAACAACCAATAATGCTTAACCGCTGAATAGGGGTTAAATCCATATCGTTCACTCCTTGCTTTTTCAACAGGCGGTTTAGTAAGTAACGGCCATATCCATCGGGAAGGCTGTCTTCGAAGATGCCGAAATTACCCCAAAAAGGCTCAGGTTGTGCAATAAATAAATCTGGCTTTAAAGGTAGTTCTAGCGGAGAGATGGAGAAGCCGTTTGCCAACCATTCTTTATCATACTGGAAGGCGCAAAGACGGTTGTCGGGAGTCATGGTCAACTCTCCCACGGTCTGTTCGTGGTAAGTTACCGTTAGTTTATTTATCAATTTCATTACGCCCTCTCTTCCTGTTTTTGTTTCGGTTAATAGTATCCAGCTCTTCCATTGTGTTATAAAGCGGCTCTGCTAATAGGTTTTTGATGGCTTTAGAATAACCTAATGCTTTTGCCAGTGCCACGTACGAAGCTAATGATATAGTATGTTTTTGTTCGAACTTTGCGATTGTTGGCACAGGAACTCCGCTCAATGTAGATAAAGCGTCTCTTGACAGACCTTTTTCTAACCGGCGTTGTTGAAGATTTTGTGCTAATATGGTCAGCAATTCTTCCGGGGTATCTATGTCGAAATTGTAAAGTAAAGGCATATTATTGTATCTGTTAATATCGTTTTATGTTATTATCGAATATTATTGTATCTGATACAAAAATACTCCTGTCGCTTGAGTTTTCCAAATAAATCAGATGCTATTTCCTGCTGTTCTTTAAAAAAGGCATTTTTATCCGTTACTTCAAAGGAATCACCATATTCCATGATTTTGTAGCATTCTCAAATCCGCCGGGGCCATCCATTGTGGCAAAGAAAGCATGCGTGGCTTTTCCATTCTCAAAGAGAAGGAACGGGCGTTCCAACTGTCCCTGCATTTCCACTTTTCCATCTTCCCATTCTACGGTGCGTGAGTAAGCCTTTGGATCTTTATCTACGGTCCAATGGACGCCGTCGGTCGAGTGAGCCATGACTCCGCCACCTCTTTCGCCCGTATATTTGGCTACGTGATCTTTAAAGATGGCATGATACCCTTTAGAGTCTTTCCATAAAAACGGATCTTCTGCTTCTCCCTGACCATCCACTTGGAAAATAGGCTGATCATTGTTCAATACCGTGTAAGGACCTTCAATATTGGGAGCATAAGCGATTCCTAATGCCATGTCTGAGTATTTGCCGTTTTCAGTATGAGCCCTTCCTTTGAAAATCATCATCACCGAGCCGTCTTCTTGAATAACAGGAGAAGGGTTGGACGCTAAATAACTATAGAAAGTATTGGCTTTTGTTTTTAATATCGGTTCGTCGAAACGTTTCCAAGGACCGTAAGGAGAATCTGCGACAGCCAATCCGATGCGTTTATTGACACGTCCGACGATGCACCATGGGCTGCTTAATGTCAGTTCATCATAAGTCGGTTCACCGAATGGGTGGGTAGACCCCATATATATAAGGTAATATTTGTCCTTGTACTTCAGGATACGCGGATTGTGGGTGGAACGTCCGTCCCAGTATTGTGCTCCACGTGCCGGCAGGGCAATGTCGCTGAATTGGTAAGGACCTTCGGGCATATCAGATACGGCATGCACAATCTCTGAGGCAATCATCCATCCCGGATGGAAAGGCAGCGACTTGGGGAAGCGGGAAACAAACATATGATATTTTCCGTCTTCACCTTTGACAACGGAGCTTCCCCAACTCCAATATCCTTCACATTCAAAAGCCGGAGTGCGGGGAGCTTTGTCCAATCGATGAAACAATTCATTCTGTGATTGTTGTTTCATGACCGGTAAGTTTTCTATTTTTTGAGCATGAGTATGCACCGCATATAATGCAAAAATCAAGGATAAAAGGGTAAGATAATAGGTTCTCATAGCCATTGTTTTAATTTTTAATTCGTTTTCGGAAGCAAAGAAAGCGATTTTTCTTCTAAAGAAAGTGCTACAAAAGTCCCAAATAAGTGTATCCTGAATCCAAAAACTGTTTTAAATCGCCTTTTCGTCACTTTCTCCTCGTTGAACGACTTGGTTATGTAGTCGTCAGCACCCAGACTGAGCGGTTGATTTGAAAAAACAATAGGAAGATTTAATAACTTCTTCCTATTCTATTAATCTTTTCTGCCGTTCTATTGATCATTTCATCTAATTGAATTATCCGGTTGCACTTGTGCAACCGGAATGATACACAAGAGCAACTTAGTTGTTACACTTGTCTGTCCGACCAGTTGCACAAGTGCAATTTGATATTTGCCAGTTAGATACGAAGATAATAGGTGATATCAGTGGTAATTCGTTGATAATTAGAATGATATGATGAAAGTGCAGTTTTTCTTCAGAAAAAAGCAAAAACATCCTATTGTTTTTTGTGAACTTATCTTAAAAACAAGGTGTTTTCAGACTTAACTGCTTGATTACTAACTCTGCAACATTTTTGTATTTCCCCCTATAATACTTAAGAATAATACAAAAATGTCGCAGCATATTATTCGGTTCGTTTGCAGGCATTTGCCAGGAAGAACTCATTCAATGTATCTTCAAAATTTCCGTGAATCAAAATGTGATGATTGCCCAATGGATTCTTCAGGAAATATTCTGCCGGAGTATTCATCCGTATGCGGGCTTGTGTCCGGCACATATTGATATAATTCGTATTTTCGGATAGGGTTCCGGTAGAGAGGTAGTACTCGTCCAGACATTCGCCGCCGCACTTTATGATAGTCACGTCTCCTGTCGGGAGCAATCCCTGGATGGCAATTCCTTTTTCCGTTTCGAAATGGTTGCGGATAATATACCTTTCCGTTTGTTTCAGTCCGATGGTACAGTGTGCTAAAATAAGTTCGTTGGTACGTGTATTAATCATGGAAGGATTTGCCATGAATCCATCTTTTCCGGTCAATGACTTCACGGCGAGCAGGGTGAATATGGATTGAAGGTCACCTTCGCAGCCTGCCATTATTCCGTCATCGTTCAGCAAGGACAATGCCAGACAGCCGGTAGTGTCAATTTGCTCAATCAGTTTGAAACAACTTAGTGTCAGTGCTTCCAGCTTCTCTTCTTCGCATACTTTCTTGATAGCCCGGTAGAGCCGCATCGCTTTGATAATATCTTCAGGAGTTCCCTCTCGGCAAGCAAGAGCTTGCGAGGCGACTGCGGCACAGGAAGCACCCACCTGTTCATCCGTGATTTGTTGAAAATGTTCATAGATACGTTCCAGTGGAATGTCTATGTATTCGATGCCCCAACGGCGTTTTGCCAGCAGATAGTCAACATTACTGGCGACCAGCCAGGATGAAGGAGTGCCGATAACTCCGATACGTTTGCCGAATAAGGAACGTTGTGCCCGGAAATTATTATAAAGTATATGTACACGCTGTATAATGGATGGCAGTTCACCATGAAGGATTTCGCTCTTCATTCCCCTTCCGCGAAGCCATGTAGATATCTCCAGGGCGGCTGCAAGAGAGTTTTGCATGCCATCTGCCAGTAAAATGGCAGGGCGGGGGAGGTTTTCGAAATGTTGGATGACCAGCCTTTCTACTCCACCGGTAGCGATAAAAATAATTTTGAAATCATCACTCGTCAACTTGTCCATATCCTGATAGTCGACGAGTTTTACGGTATAATATTTTTCAAGTTCACTCAAAATCGCTTCGTGTGAACTGCGCAGTGAGACTTGTTTATGAAGTAGTGACGCGAATGAGATAAGGTGTATGGTCATTATGATATTGTTTTAAGTTTTCCATATGACAAATGTATAGCTTTATTTTCAAAATCCCATAACGTTTTTAACCTTGCTAAGGTTTTTAAAGTTTTTATGTCTCTGTATTCAAATTATTGCGTACATTTGCAGCTCCAAGTAGATAAAGTAAATAGTAATTAAGTAATTTGTAGTTAAAATTATGCCAACCATATCCATTCGCGGAAACGAGATGCCTGCATCTCCTATCAGAAAACTGGCTCCTTTGGCAGACGCTGCCAAGCAACGCGGAGTCCATGTATTTCACCTGAACATCGGACAGCCTGACCTGCCCACTCCTCAGGCCGCGATTGACGCGATACGCAATATTGACCGCAAAGTGCTGGAATACAGTCCCAGTGCAGGTTACCGTAGCTATCGCGAGAAATTAGTAGGATATTATGCAAAGTTCAATATCAACCTTACGGCAGATGATATAATCATTACATCGGGTGGTTCGGAAGCGGTATTGTTTTCTTTCCTTTCCTGCCTGAATCCGGGGGACGAGATTATTGTTCCGGAACCGGCTTATGCTAACTATATGGCATTCGCCATCTCTGCCGGAGCGAAGATTCGCACTATTGCTACGACTATCGAAGAGGGTTTCTCACTTCCAAAAGTGGAGAAATTTGAAGAGCTGATAAACGAACGCACCAAAGCGATACTGATTTGTAATCCGAATAACCCGACCGGTTATCTGTACACCCGTCGCGAGATGAATCAGATTCGTGACTTGGTGAAGAAGTATGATTTGTTCCTCTTCTCTGACGAGGTATATCGTGAATTTATTTATACGGGTTCTCCTTATATCTCTGCCTGCCATTTGGAAGGCATCGAGAATAATGTGGTACTGATTGACTCCGTTTCGAAACGTTATTCGGAATGTGGAATCCGTATCGGTGCGCTGATTACCAAGAATAAAGAGATACGTGATGCTGTCATGAAGTTCTGCCAGGCTCGTTTGAGCCCCCCTTTGATCGGACAGATTGCTGCTGAGGCTTCTTTGGATGCTCCGGAAGAATACTATCGCGAGACGTATGACGAATACGTGGAACGTCGTAAATGTTTGATTGACGGGCTGAACCGTATTCCGGGTGTTTATTCTCCGATTCCGATGGGCGCTTTCTATACCGTAGCAAAACTTCCGGTAGATGATTCGGACAAGTTCTGTGCATGGTGTCTTTCTGATTTCGAATATGAAGGACAGACGGTATTCATGGCTCCGGCTTCCGGTTTTTATACGACTCCGGGTTCCGGCATTAACGAAGTCCGTATCGCTTACGTGTTGAAGAAAGAAGATTTAACCCGTGCGCTTTTTGTCTTGCAGAAGGCTTTGGAAGCGTATCCGGGAAGAGTAGATTAATCATTAATCACTAAAAAATTGTCTCTATCACTTTTCATAGCCCGGCGTATCTATCGTGAAAGCGATGGCGGAAAGCAGGTGTCACGTCCTGCGGTCCTCATTGCCATGGCAGGTATTGCTATCGGACTGGCGGTCATGATTATAGCTGTGGCGGTGGTTATCGGGTTTAAAAGTGAAGTACGGAATAAAGTCATAGGATTCGGTTCGCATATCCAGATTACCAATCTGGATGCGGCCAGTTCTTATGAGACTCATCCAATTATAGTGGGGGATAGCATGATGGCGGCTCTTGCCGGTTATCCTGAAATAAGCCACGTACAGCGTTTTTCTACCAAACCGGGCATGATAAAGACGGATGATGCTTTTCAGGGAATGGTGCTGAAAGGTGTCGGGCCGGAGTTTGATCCCCGCTTCATGGAAGAATATTTGGTGGAAGGCGAAATTCCGGTTTTCAGTGACTCTGTTTCCAGTAATCAGGTACTTATTTCCAAGGCTTTGGCTACGAAGATGAAGTTGAAGTTGGGAGATAAGATATATACCTATTATATACAGGACGATGTCCGTGCCCGGCGGCTGACTATTGCCGGAATTTATCAGACAAACTTTTCCGAATATGATAATCTTTTTTTATTGACTGACCTTAGTCTGGTGAACCGCCTGAATGGTTGGCAACCGGAGCAGGTGACCGGAGTGGAGCTTCAAGTGAAAGATTATGATAAGCTGGAAGATACGACGTATGAAATAGCAATCGACACTGATAACCGGCAGGATGAACTGGGCGGCGTATATTATGTGCGTAGCATCGAACAGTTGAATCCGCAGATATTTGCATGGCTTGACTTGCTTGATTTGAATGTGTGGGTGATTTTGATTCTGATGGTAGGCGTTGCCGGCTTTACCATGATTTCCGGTTTGCTGATTATCATTATCGAACGTACGAACATGATTGGTATCCTGAAGGCTTTGGGAGCGAATAACTTTACGATTCGCAAGACCTTCCTTTGGTTTGCCGTTTTCCTGATTGGCAAAGGGATGCTTTGGGGAAATGCCATCGGTTTGGCATTCTGTATCCTTCAATCCCAATTCGGTATTTTTAAACTTGATCCGGAGACTTATTATGTAGATGTGGTTCCGGTTTCTTTCAATATATTGCTTTTCCTTTTGATTAATATCGGCACACTGTCGGCTGCTGTCTTGATGCTGATAGGCCCTTCATTCCTGATTACAAAAATAAATCCGGCGAGTTCCATGAGATACGAGTAAGCCATGTGGATGAATGCTATCTCAAACTCACGTTAATTTATCTTCTCATAAAGTCTCCTTTACCACGGAAGAAGCGGCAGAGTTTGAAATTCAATGACTGCATCGGTTGGAGAATATCGAACACAGGCAATGAGAAATAATATTTCCTGTTGCCACCCATCTCTTTGGCTGCCTGGTTGATAATGACGGCTTGCACTGTGTAGCGAATCAGCCAAAGCAATAATGCGATACCTGCCGGCAGCCAATGGAAGCTAAGAATGCCGAATACAATACCAGTGATACAAGCGGCATAGAACAACAGGCGTGACAGGGTTTCAAAACCTAATAAGTAACGTTGCGCTCCACGGTAAAAACGTGAAGTAGCTATATAGCTGACTTTTTCCTCTTTCCAGTCTTTATAACGGTAAACAGGTTGTATCCGCATGGTAGCGTTGAAGTCCGTTTCTACACGGGTATTGCTGCTGTTAGCTATCTGATTGATAAATAAATCATCTTCTCCGCGTTGCAGGTTCAGATAACTGGAAAAGCCTTTCTGCTTGAAGAATAATTCTTTGCGGTAGGCAAGGTTGCGACCGATGCCCATGTAAGGCTTTCCGGCCAAGGCAAAGCCCAGGTAACGCAATGACTGGAACAGTGTATCGAATGCGACACGTTTGTGCAGCCATCCTTTGGTGCGGTCATAGCCGCTATAGCCCAATACCACCTGCGTTTGCGAGGTAAAGTTGCGTGCCATCAGTTTCAACCAATTCTTACTTGCGGGGATACAGTTGGTTTCCGTGAATACGAGCCAGTCGTGTTTGCTGGCTTTGATGCCCAATGTCAGAGCCAGTTTCTTATGGCTGATATAGCGGGCGCTGTCAGGAGTAAAACTGTGATAGAGATGGGGATATTTCTCTTCCATAAATCCCAGCACATCTTCTGTTTCGTCTGTGGAAGCGTCGTTGATGACAATCACTTCAAATTGCGGATAATCCTGTTCCAGTATGGCAGGCAGGACTTTACGCAGGTTATCAGCTTCGTTGCGTGCACAGATGATGACGGAAAGTGGCGGCAATTCCCGTGTGAAGTGAGCTTCCTCTTTACGTACTGCCTTGTTACGCAGATGTATCCGGTTGTACAAACCGAGATAGTAAATAAGCTGAATGATAAAAAGAACTCCTGCTGCTGATAATGCAATCAGCTCGGCAGTATTGAATGTAAATGCTTCCATGAATTATAGTGTCGTTTTTACGCTCACAAAAGTACGCATTTTTTCGGTAGTTCTTTCATTTTAGAAGAAGCTTATTTCGCGAATCCAGATATTCTTTCTTGAACATATCAACGAAAAGGAAGAATAATGATAGCAGCAGCGGCCCGAAGATGACTCCCATAAACCCGAATATCGGCAAACCGATGACTACACCGAAGATAGTGATGAGCGGATGTGTGTCCGCCATCTTCTTTTGAAGGATAAACCGGATAAGGTTATCGGATTGTGAAATGACTATGGCGCCATACGCAAACAGGCCGATTGCATTGAACCAGTCGCCGGTCAGGGCAAAATAGACAGATACCGGAAACCATACCAGTGCGGTACCTACCATCGGGATAATAGTGGCAAAGCAAGTGAAAAAGCCCAGAAGCCATATATTGGGAGCACCAAAGATGAGGTAACCTATCATGGCGACTCCCCCCTGTATAATTGCCAACAAAGGAATGCCTATGGCATTGGAACGCACAATCATAAAGATTTCGTTTGTTACTTCCTGCGTATTCTTGTCATTGAAAGGAAGGATGTCATCAATGTAAGCTTCCATTTTTCTTCCGCCCATGAGCATGAAATAAAGGACGAATATCATGACGAACAGATTGATAGCCAGGCTGCTGATACTGCCCATGATAATTTGTCCGATACGTGGTGCTAAAGAAATGAGAAATGACAACGTATCATTTCCCAAAACGTCGTATCCGGTTTTTATCTTGATGGCTTCTGCCGTTTGCTGGATTGGTTCGATGAAGGTTTGAGGATCCAGATTAATGTTCTTCAGCAAGTCGACGAGTAACCATACCGTCAGACCCACAGGAACTAGGAAAACGAGAATGGTTTCTACAATAATCAGTAGTGCGGCAATGCTGCGTTTCATATTTTTCCTGTTTATCAGGTAGCCCATTTGTCCGCGTACCAGGATATAAATGGTAAGTGCGCCCAACAGTCCCCCCATAAAAGGAGTGATTTGTCGGAAAATAATGACTCCCATTAATAGTATAATGATAATGAGGGAATATCTCCAGTATTTTTCTTTCATGCTTTTTTATGTAATAAGTTCTTTACACAATAACACATGAAAGCATGGAAAGGTTTGTTTTATAGCGGCATATCAATGTGAAAAACTGTTTTTCCGGGTTGGCTTTCCTTGACGGTGAGATGCCCGTCGTGAAGGCGGATGATTTGTTTGCAGAGACTTAACCCGATGCCGCTGCCTTCTGATTTGGTGGTAAAAAAAGGAATAAATATCTTTTCCTGCAATTCGGGCGGAATACCCGGGCCGTTGTCCGTAATGTCGATAGATAGGCGTTCGTCTTGTTGTACGTGGATATTGATTCTGCCTTCTTCTTTTTCTTCCAGTGCTTGCATGGAGTTTTTCAGAAGGTTGAGCAGGACTTGTGAGAGTTGGTTCTCGTCACCTTGCATATGAATCGTTTCGGGATGGCAGGTCAGTGTGAAGGTAATATTGTTTTCTTTGAAATCGCCGGACAGGAGTTCACGGAGATTCTCCAGGGTTGCCGTAAGTGAGAAAAGTTTCTTTTCAGGTTGTGGCAGGTAGGAGAGATGGCGGAAGGATTCGGTGAATTGCAACAAACGTTCGCTTTGTGCCTGAATGATGCGGAGTCCGCGAACCGCTTTCTCGTTAATGTCCGGATAGGCGGACAGTGTTTGCGACAGGGAGATAATAGGGGCGATTGTGTTCATTATTTCATGGGTGAGCACGTGGCTTAGTTTGTTCCACGATTCACTTTCCTTGTCGCTAAGTTCGTCGCCGATATCCTTGATAGACAAGAGGGTGATTGTTTCATCTTGTAGTTTCATGTGGTTTTGTGAAAGGCTGAGATGTTCCTTTCTGCCTTTTTCTTGTAACAGGGATTCCAGTTGCCGGTATCGGGTTAATTGTTGGCAGCCCAATAAGGAGAGGGCGGCGCTGTTTGCCATGATTATCTTTCCGGTAGAATCCCATGCCAATACACCGCTGGGCACTTCTTCCAGAAGTGAGCGGTAGAAGTGTTCCTGTTTGGAATATTCTGATTGGGTTCTGGCGAGTAGGAGATTGATGCGGTTGAGAGAGCGGTTCAGCTTTTCCTGTTCTTTGCTGACGTTTTGTTCGGGGAAGTAAAGCATATTGTCCTTATCTTCTATGGCGTCGAAAAAGATACGTAACTTTTGGTTGAATGAATTCAGCTTGTTTACCAGTCCGCTGATTTGGAAGAGGGAACAGGTGATTAATAATGCGCCTATCACAAATCCACGTTGTGAGATGATAAGCCAGGCGCCTGTTCCCGAGGTGGCGAGAATAAGTACGACGTGTAGCAGTATAATCCAATAGATGTGTCGGCTGAATATCATGCTGTTCAGGATTTGAAGCGTTTTAGTTTGTTATAGAGTGTCTGACGGCTGATTCCCAGTTGTTCGGCAGCGGCGGTCAGGTTTCCGTTGTTTTGCAGGATGGCTGTTTCAATGGCTTGCCTTTCCACTTCTTCCAGATTGGGGACAGTACTGGTGGTTTGCGGTTTCCAGGTTTGTTTTACCAGAATGTCTTTGGGACGTATCACGTTGCCTTCACATAAGATAACGGCTTTCTCGATAGCGTGTTGCAGTTCCCGGATATTGCCCGGCCAGTGGTAGGAGCGTAGTTTCTCAATCGTTTGCTCATGCATCCTCATTTCCGGACGTTGGTATTTGGAAGCGAAACGGTGGAGAAAGGTTTCGACGAACAGGAGTATGTCGTCACCCCGTTCACGCAATGGGGGGATTTCCAGGTGGATAGTGTTGATGCGGTAAAATAAGTCCTCGCGGAATAATCCTTGTTTCACCATTTCCGGAATGTCTTTATTGGTGGCGGAAATGAGCCGGATATCAACTGGGATGACTTTATTGCTCCCGATTCGGGTGATATTCCTGTTTTGTAGTACAGTCAGTAATTTGGCTTGCAGTGCGAGGGGAAGATTGCCAATCTCATCCATAAAAAGCGAACTGCCGCTGGCGGCTTCGAACTTTCCCGAACGGCTTTCGTAAGCGTCCGTAAAAGCCCCGCGCTCGTGTCCGAAAAGCTCGCTCTCGAAAAGAGATTCGCTGATAGCTCCCATGTCGATACTTAACATCGGGCGGGTATTGCGTGGGGACAGGCGGTGTATTTCCCTGGCCAACATTTCCTTTCCGGTTCCGTTTTCTCCGGTTATCAGGATATTGGCATCGGTCTTGGCTACTTTGTTGACTACCTTTATTAATTGCAGCATGGCGGGAGAGTGTCCTATCAGCATTTCCGGCTTGTTCGGATTGCCGGAGCCGGCGGTTTGGCTTTTTGATTTCGAGGAACTTTTCCCGTTTGATTTATGATTGTATGCTTCCTTTATTTTCTGAACCAGTGTCCGGTTATCCCAAGGTTTGAGAAGAAAATCGGTAGCTCCGTGCTTTAAGGCTTTTACGGCCAGTTCCACATCTCCATAGGCGGTCAGCATCACTACAGGGAGTGTGGGGCGGATTTCGTGAATACGTTTCAGCCAATACAATCCTTCGTTGCCATTATTGATACCGGCTGAAAAATTCATATCGAGGATTACGATATCAATGGAAGTGGTAGTGAGCAGTGTCGTTATCTGGTTAGGATTAGCGGCTGTACGGACTGTACTGAATTCATTTTCGAGCAAAAGCTCCAGTGAAGCCAACACGCTTTTATTATCATCTACTATTAAAATAGTTCCGGTTTCCATATATGTAAAATTGGGGGTATCTGTCTGGGTTGAATGATTCTCTAAGTTTTCGGGTAAAGATATTCGTTTTTGCTTTTCTCTGCAAGGGAGTGTCCAATAATTAGACATTTTATGATACATTTCTTGAAACATGGCTTTATTCTGTGTTCTGTCTAAGGAATATTTAGAGTCTGAACGTTTGATAATTGTTGTTTGCACGCAGGTTGGGCGGCTCTTTATTGATAACGTCCAGATTTTGGACGATATGGTGTGTAATAATTGGACGGAAATAAGATTAGATAATATATTATCTGTTTTATAATCAACGGCTTAAGATTTGTGGCATTGTGTTTGCTTTTTTATCTGCGTAACACACAATCCCATATATAATAGTAAAGAATGAGGAACATTTTCTTTTTATTGTTTTTATTTCCCCCGATTGCGTATGCTCAACCGACAATGAGTCTGGACGAATGTATCCGCCTGGCATGGAAGCAGAATCCTTCTATACGGAACAGTGCTATCGGCATAAAGGAAGCACGGGCGGATTATACTGCCGCTATCGGTACATTTCTTCCCCGCATAGTAGCCAACGCAGAAACAGGAAAGCGTTTCGGGCGTTCGATAGACCCGGATACCAATGGATATACGGAAAAAACTTTTGAAGAAGGAACAGTAGGTCTTGATATGACTTTGTCTTTGTTTGAAGGATTCTCACGTATCAATCAGGTTCGTTTTCGGAAAATGAATAGGGAACGCAGCGAGTGGGAACTGAAAGACAGGCAGAATGAACTCGCATATCAAGTGACGGATGCTTACTACAAACTGGTTTTGGAGAGAAAACTCCTGAATCTGGCCCTGGAACAAAGCCGGTTGAGCGAACGATATCTGAAACAAACCGAAGCATTTGTGGAACTGGGCTTGAAATCTGTTTCTGATTTGCAAGAGGTGAAAGCCCGCAGGGAAGGGGATATATATCGTTATCAGTCCCGTGCCAATAGTTGCCGGTTGGCATTGCTGCATTTGGAACAGTTGATGAACTTTCAGTCGGGCGATACACTTGTCATTCAGGATACGATTGCCGAATTGGACAAGCTCCCGTTACTTTCACTGCCGTCCACGGAAACATTGTATGGTCAATCTCTGGAAATACTTCCTGCCATGCGTATGATTGATTTAAAGCAGAAAGCTGCCCGCAAGGAATATGCAATGGCGGGCGGAGCTTTTTCTCCTTCTATTTATGCTCGTTTTACGGTCGGTTCCAATTTCTACAACACTGCATTTTCCGCCAGGCAATTACGGGATAATATAGGAAAGTATATCGGCATTGGTATCTCTTTCCCTTTGTTGAGTGGTTTTGAACGTCTGACGAATCAGAGGAAGCTGAAACTGAACCTGTATCGCCTGAAGAATGAAGAAGAACTGGAGAAGCAACAGCTATATACCGACATTGAGCAAACCCTTCTTTCCCTGCGTGCCGGATATATGGAACATCAACAGGTATTGCAACAGTTAAGTGCGGAGACTCAGGTTTTGAAAGAGTCCGAACGGAAATGGGAGGAAGGGCTTATCTCTGTCTTTCAGTTGATGGAAGCCCGCAATCGTTTTATCTCCGCTAAAGCAGAACTGGTTCGTGTACGTTTGCAGGTAGAGATGATGGTGAAATTGGAGAAATATTATCGGGAAGGAACTTTTTTATAAAAAACAGAATTAATCTTATGGATACACCTATTGAACGCAAGTCCGGCATTACCCGCAAACACCTATATATAATAGGTGGCATAACCTTTGCCATTGCCGTTATTTTATATTTCATGCTCAGGGATACCGCCTCTACCATGACTGTGGAGAAAGAACGCCTGACGATTGCCACCGTTGAGCGTGGTGAATTTAACGACTATATCCGTGTCATCGGTCAGGTAATGCCCAACCGTATTATTTATATGGATGCCGTGGAAGGCGGACGCGTGGAAGAACGTCTGAAAGAAGAAGGTGCCATGGTGAAGGCAGGCGACGTGATTCTGCGTCTCAGCAATCCGCTGCTGAACATCGGCATTATGCAGAGTGAAGCGGATTTGGCTTATCAGGAGAACGAACTCCGTAATACCCGTATCAGCATGGAACAGGAACGTCTGCGTTTGAAACAGGAGCGTATCGGACTGAATAAGGATAGGATGGTGAAACTGCGCCGTTACGAACAATACAGCCGCCTGATAAAAGAGCAGCTCATTGCACAAGAAGATTATCGCTTGGCTAAAGAGGAGTATGATGCTGCCAAAGAACAACTGGATGTCATTGACGAGCGCATCCGTCAAGACAATATCTTCCGTGAAAGCCAGGTAAGCAGCCTGGACGAGAACATACGTAACATGAAGCGAAGCCTTGCGCTGGTGCGCGAACGGATTGAGAACTTGAAAGTAAAAGCCCCTATTGACGGGCAGGTAGGTAACCTTGACGCACAGATAGGACAATCAATAGCGGCGGGCGAGCACATCGGTCAAATCATCACTCCTGATTTGAAAGTGCAGGCACAGATTGACGAGCACTACGTGGAGCGGGTTGTACCCGGATTGCCGGCTGACTTTACCCGGGACGGTGGCAGCTATAAACTGGAGGTGACAAAGCCCTATCCGGAAGTGAAAGAAGGACAGTTCCGTACCGACTTGCAGTTCACAGCCGGACGGCCGGAGAATATACGTGCGGGACAGACTTATCATATAAATCTTCAGTTGGGCGACCCTGCACAGGCTATTTTGGTGCCGCGTGGCGGATTTTTTCAAATAACCGGCGGGCGATGGATGTATGTTGTAGATGAAAGTGGTAAATTTGCTATTCGCCAGCCTATCCGCATCGGTCGACAAAATCCACAATACTATGAGGTCACCGAAGGATTGAAACCTGGAGACCGGGTAATTGTTTCCGGATATGAATTGTTTGGTGATAATGAGAAACTGATATTGAAATAAGGTCGTAATATGATAAATTACTTCTCACAAGTGATACTTTAAAATATGAATAACTAATAAATATTGAACTGATTATGATTAAGACTGAAAAACTTACAAAACTCTTCACAACCGAAGAAGTGCAGACAAAAGCTTTGAACGAAGTTACCTTGCAGGTGGAACGTGGAGAATTTGTAGCTATAATGGGGCCTTCGGGATGCGGTAAGTCCACACTGCTGAATATTTTGGGCACACTTGATTCTCCTACTTCCGGTTCTTATCTATTTGATGGGCAACAAGTGGATAAAATGAATGAGAACCAACTGACAGCTCTTAGGAAAGGCAATCTCGGCTTTATCTTCCAGAGTTTCAACCTGATTGACGAGCTGACCGTATATGAGAATGTGGAATTACCCCTTGTTTATCTGGGTGTCAAAGCCGACAAGCGCAAAGAAAGGGTAAATAAAGTACTCGAAAAAGTGAATCTGCTGCATTGTGCCAACCATTATCCCCAGCAACTGTCCGGAGGACAGCAACAGCGTGTAGCTATTGCCCGTGCCGTAGTGACGGACTGTAAATTGCTTCTCGCCGACGAACCTACTGGAAATCTGGACTCGGTGAACGGTATAGAAGTAATGGAACTGTTGAGCGAACTGAACCGTCAGGGGACTACTATCATCATCGTCACCCACTCCCAACGGGATGCCATGTACGCACACCGCATCGTCCAATTACTGGACGGACAGATTGTAGCCGAAAACATCAACCGTCCGCTGGAAAAGAATACATCATCTAAAAACGAAACCGTATGATAGGAAATTACTGGAATAGTGCCTGGCGGAATCTGATGAAACGAAAAAGGTTCAGTTTCATTAATATATTCGGATTGGCAGTTGGTATGGCATCGGCATTGCTGATTTTAACCTACGTGACCTTTGAATTCAGCTTTGATAAAATGCATACGAAGTATGACCATATCTACCGCGTGCAAAGTACGTTCCACGAAGGGGATGTGCTGACCGACTACTGGGCAAGCAGTTCTTTCGGATATGGTTCGGCTATGAAAGAGAACCTTGCCGGGATTGAAGATTATACCCGAATCGGTTCCCTGTTCCAGCCGGAACAAATCGTGAAATACGGAGAACTGACCTTGCGGGAGAATCAGATAGCTTATGCTGAGCCGAGTTTCTTTCGCCTTTTTGATTTCGAACTTCTGAAAGGGGATAAGAAAACCTGTCTTTCCATGCCTGGGCAAGTGGTAATTACCGAACGCATTGCCCACAAATATTTCAAAGATGAAGACCCCATCGGAAAGATACTCATCTTTACCGGAACGTACGATAAAATATCGTGTGAAGTGACCGGAGTGATGAAAGAAATGCCTTCCAACTCGCATATACATTACAGTTTTCTGATTTCTTATAAGTCTTTGCCCAAGTATGTGCAAGAGTATTGGTACAAACACGAGGCTTATACCTACGTCCTGCTCGACTCTCCCGAAAGGAAAGCGGAAATAGAGAAAGAATTTCCTGTAATGGCGGAAAAGTACAAGACGGATGAAGCGTTGAAAAACAAGATATGGGGAGTCTCTTTAATTCCTTTGGCGGATATACATCTCACTCCGCAGGTAGGATATGAAGCGGAGACAAAGGGAAACCGTTCTTCGATGATTGCCTTGATTTTCGCTGCCATTGCTATTTTGGCGATTGCCTGGATAAACTATATAAACCTTACCGTAGCCCGCTCAATGGAGCGTGCCAAAGAAGTGGGAGTACGGCGGGTAGTGGGAGCTTTCCGCAAGCAGTTGATTCACCAGTTCCTGTTTGAAGCATTGGTAATGAACTTGATAGCTTTTGTACTGGCCGTAGGATTGATAGAACTGATTCTTCCGTATTTTAATCAATTGGTAGGACGTACCGTAACCTTCTCCGTCTGGTTGATGGATTATTGGTGGATTTTACTTGTTTTTGTTTTCATTGCCGGGATATTCCTTTCCGGATATTATCCGGCATTGGCTTTGCTGAACCGGAAACCGATTACGCTATTGAAAGGAAAATTCCTGCATGGCAAATCCGGCGAGCGAACACGGAAAGTATTGGTTATCATTCAATACACGGCTTCGATGATATTGCTTTGCGGCACATTGATTGTCTTTGCGCAGTTGAACTTTATGCGCAGCCAGTCTTTGGGAGTAAAGACTAATCAGACATTGGTGGTCAAGTTCCCCGGTCATACCGAAGGACTGAATACAAAACTGGAAGCGATGAAGAAAGCAATAGCCCGTTTGCCTTTAGTGCATCAGGTTACTTTTTCCGGTGCAGTGCCGGGTGAGGAAGTGGCAACTTTCCTTTCCAACCGTCGCACCAATGATGCCTTGAAGCAGAACCGCTTGTATGAAATGCTTGCTTGTGACCCCGATTATGTGGATGCCTATGGACTGCAAGTCGTAGCCGGAAGAAGTTTCTCGGAAGACTATGGAGACGATGTGGATAAACTGGTGATTAACGAAACGGCTGTACGTAACCTAGGCTTTACGTCTAATGATGAGGCGATAGGGGAGTTGGTGACCGTTGAATGTACCGATGCTCCGATGCAGATTATCGGGGTCGTGAAGGATTATCATCAACAGGCGTTGAGCAAGAATTATACCCCCATCATGCTGATTCATAAAGATAAGATTGACTGGTTGCCACAACGCTATATTTCTATTGTAATGACTTCCGGTGACCCTCGTGAACTGGTATCACAGGTACATGAGATTTGGAACCAATACTTTGCGGATTCCAGTTTCGATTACTTCTTCCTCGACCAGTTCTTCGACCATCAGTATCGTCAGGATGAAGTGTTCGGTGTGATGATTGGCTCTTTCACCGGTCTGGCTATTTTCATTTCCTGTTTGGGACTTTGGGTATTGGTCATGTTTTCCTGTTCTACCCGTACCAAAGAAATGGGAATACGCAAAGTGCTCGGTGCTTCCCGTTGGACACTCTTTTATCAGTTGGTCAAGGGATTCTTCCAGTTGATTCTGATAGCGGTTATCATTGCTCTTCCGGTAGCCTGGTTCAGCATGAATGTCTGGTTGAGTCATTATGCTTTCCGTACGGACTTGAAGGCATGGTTCTTTATTGTACCTGTATTGCTGATGCTGTTTATCTCATTTATAACAGTAGCTTTCCAGACCATGAAGATAATAATGAGCAAACCTGCCCGTTCTTTACGATATGAATAATCTCTGAATCACTCAATCGGGTATTCGTTAATATCCGATTGATTTATGTTAAATGTTAACGAGTCTGTTGCTTTTATTAAACCATGTTATAAGATGAGCTGCTTTGCTTCGAAAATTTGGAGATATGCGGAAAGTACGTATCTTTGCAATGTGTTTTTCATAGTATTAGATTTAAGGTTAACAAAAAAGATTGGCTGTCTGGGATAGATAGCCTTTTTTTATGCCCTTTATTGTCCTTCTATTTTTCACAAGTATATCTCATCTCCTGATTCTTTTCCGTTCATCTCCTAAAATATGTTTTTCAACACATATGCTTATTTTTCTATTATTATCTTCTTGTATTCTAAAAAAAATCTCTTAATATTGCATTTGTATTATTTGTCAGACAAATAATACAAATAACAAAAATCTAATGATATGAAGATAGAAATCAATCAAACAACGTTAATTGACCAGGTAGAAGACAGTCTACTTACCTACTTTAAAAAGAATGATTTGGGACGTGGGGACTCTATTCCTAATGAGAATAGTTTGGCGGCTGAACTGGGAGTTGCAAGAAGTGTGGTTAGAGAGGCACTGAGCCGTCTGAAAATGATGGGGTTGATTCATGCGCGTCCCCGTAAGGGAATGGTTCTGACCGAGCCCTCTATTTTGGGAGGAATGAAAAGAGTGATAGACCCTCGTGTTTTAAGTGAAGAAACAATTTTGGATTTGCTGGATTTCAGAATCGCGCTCGAAATAGGTATATCAAGTGATATATTCCGTAAAATAACTCCCAAGGATATTGAGGAATTGAGTGAAATTGTAAAAATGGGAATTGTTTTTGAAAATAACGAATATGCATTAATCAGTGAATCGGCTTTTCATACGAAATTATATAAAATCACCGGAAATAAAATCATATCCGAATTCCAGGAAATCATTCATCCTATACTTGTCTATGTGAAAGAAAAATTCAAGGACTACTTAAAGCCCATAAATATAGAGATGAGTAAAAGCGGGCGGATAGCTACTCATGCCGATTTGCTGGATTTTATCAAAAAAGGGGATGAGAAAGGATACCGGGATGCCATCGAAAGACATTTTGAGGTTTATAAGATTTTCAAAGTAAACCGGAGTCAGGAGTTGCTGGCGGAGAAAGAGGAGAATGAAAAGGCGGAAAGTCTATGAAAAAGCGGCATCTGATAATTTTATGTTTATCCTTAATAGTATTGTCTATGAGTACGTCTTGTTTTAGAAAAGAAGAAAAGAGGATAGAGGCACAATGGGAAAATGCATTGTTGCTTCCGGGATGTGCCGGCATGCCGGAGAATATCGGATTAGCGGGGGCATATTCCGGGATAGTGGAAGGAAAGCTGCTTGTGCTGGGTGGAGCAAATTTTCCGGATAGGTATCCTTGGGAAGGAGGTACTAAGACTTGGTGGTCTGCTTTATATAGCTATGACTTGGATACAAAGAACTGGTCTGTTTTTGATGATTTCCTTGGCCGGCCGCTTGCTTATGGGGTTTCAATAAGTTTGACGGAAGGTTTATTGTGTATCGGTGGATGCGACCGTGTGCAGTGTAGCAATAAAGTATTTCTTATAAAAAAAGAAAGAGATTCGTTTGTAATAGATTCTGTCAGTTATCCATCTTTGCCGGTTCCGTTGGCTAATGCAACGGGGGCTGTTTGTGGTAATTGTATTTATATTGCTGGGGGGCAGGAGTCTATGGTAAATGAACGGTCAACTCATCATTTTTATATGCTTGATTTACTTCATAAGGAGAAGGGATGGCAGAAAATGCCGGCTTGGGACGGTCCTTCCCTTTTCTATGCAGTAGGCGTGGTTCAAAGCGGGAAGTTTTACCTCTTCAGCGGAAGAAGCTATGCACCGGATAAGGCGATGACGGAATATACGGAGGGGTACGTATTTGAACCGGACAGCAAGCAATGGGACAAGTTGACCGATACTTTTCCGGTAATGGCGGGAACTGCTGTTCCGTATGAAAACGATAAGATAATTTTATTAGGTGGAGTGGAAGAACTGTTGCCGACCTCTCCTGAACATCCCGGTTTCAGCCGTAAAGTACGGATATTAAGTACAGAGACAAACAGATTGATTGATACGATTGATTGCCCTTATCCCATTCCTGTTACCACAAATGCTGTATATACGCAAGATACAGTTTATATTGTGAGTGGGGAGGTACAACCCGGCATACGGACACCGTTAATCTTGAAAGGAATTTTCCGAAAGTGAAATAAAATAATAATCTAATTAAATGCATTATGAAAAATTATGAAAGACTGGAAGGTATGGTTGCGGCCACCTTCACCCCAATGGATGAAAATGGGGATGTGAATTTATCTGTTATTGATAAGTATGCTGACTGGATAGCATCAACTCCTGTGAAAGGGGTATTTGTGTGTGGTACGACCGGTGAGTTTTCTTCGTTGACGATTGACGAGCGTAAGGCAATTCTTGAAAAATGGGTGGCTTCTGCTGCCAAGCGTTTCAAGGTGATTGCTCATGTCGGCTCAAACTGCCAGCGGGACGCAATGGAACTGGCACGTCATGCGGCACAGGCGGGAGCTGATGCCATCGCTTCAATTGCCCCTTCTTTTTTCAAACCGGGGACAGTAGATGAACTGGTTGATTTCTTTGCACCGATTTGCCGGGCTGCCGGTGAGTTGCCTTTCTATTATTATAATATGCCGTCAATCACAGGGGTTAACTTGCCGGTGGATAAATTTTTGGTAGAGGGTAAGAAGAAAATGCCAAATTTGGTAGGTACGAAGTTTACTCATAATAACTTGATGGAGATGGGGGCTTGCATCGACTTGGAACAGCATAAGTTTGAAGTATTGCATGGCTTTGACGAAATTCTGATTGCCGGTTTGTCTATGGGAGCAGTGGCAGGTGTAGGAAGTACGTATAATTATATCCCTAATGTCTACCATGCCATCTTCGAATCAATGAAGAAAAATGATGTGGAGATGGCGCGTGCCTGGCAAATGAAGTCTATTCGTACGGTAGAGGTGATTATTAGATATGGCGGCGGCGTACGTGGCGGTAAAGCTATCATGAAATTGATAGGCATTGATTGTGGCAGTTGCCGGTTACCGATAAAAGCTTTTTCAGTGGAAGAGTATGAAAAACTGAAAGGTGATTTGGATGCGATAAAATTCTTTGAGTTCTAGTGATATGAAAGAGGAGATGACAGTAAAAGTGTATTGCTGGGGTTAGCTACTTTACTTCCTGTCTATCTCCCCCTAATCTAGTTAAATGCGTTCAAATTTACCTAAAATAAAGATACTATGAAAGTAAGTAAGAAAATATTTATCATATTTTCGATGATTTTATTATGGATACCGGATATATCTTTGGGTAAAGATATAAGTTTCGAACTGGAAAGACCTGCCATCCCTGTTTTGGTCAAGAAGCAAATTAATCCAACTATTAAGGCAACTTTGATTCAAACAGAGAACCGCCCTTACGTCATTCGTCAAATTGATGTTGACTTGCAGGGAAGTACGGATTTGTCTGATATTGTTTCTGTTGCGGTGTACGGAGTTCATAAAAACGGGCTGATAGATGAATCCCGTCTGATGTGTAAACCGCTACCTGCTGCACGGAAAATATCTTTTACAGATAATATACAGGTGAAAGATGATTCCTTGTCTTTCTGGATAGCAGTGACCTTGAAAGATACGGTTTCATTGGCACACCGTATTAGTGTGAATTGTAGCCGGATAAAAACGAGTCGGGGAGAACTGAAAGCCTTGAATAAGGAGGCTATACCCCTGCGAGTAGGAGTTGCCTTAAGACAGAAAGGACAGGATGGCATTGTTTCTTCACGTATTCCGGGGTTGGCTACCAGTAACAACGGAACTCTATTGGCTATATTTGATGCCCGTTATGATTTGGCTCGCGATTTACAGGGAAACATAGATATCGCTCTTCATCGGAGTCTTGACAAAGGACTGACATGGCAACCCATCCAGACGGTATTGGATATGGGAGAATGGGGAGGACTGCCGCAAAAGTTTAATGGAGTAAGTGATGCCTGTATCCTTGTGGATAGAAATACGAATGACATTTATATAGCCGGATTGTGGATGCACGGTGCATTGGATGATAATGGCAAGTGGATAGAGAGCCTGAATGAAAACAGTACTTACTGGATACATCAGTGGCGGAAGAAAGGTTCGCAGCCGGGAACCGGTCTGAAAGAAACCTGCCAGTTCTTGATAACTAAGAGTACGGACGACGGACTGACATGGAGTTTTCCTGATAACATAACAGGCAAGACCAAACGTCCTGAGTGGTGGCTATTCGCTCCGGCTCCCGGACAAGGGATTACACTGGCGGACGGTACTTTAGTCTTTCCTACGCAGGGACGTGATGAGAAAGGTACTGCATTTTCCAATATTACATATAGTAAAGACTATGGAAAAACATGGATAACCAGTAATCCGGCTTACTCAAATGTGACGGAATGTAATGTAGCTCAGTTAAGCGATGGCACTGTGATGCTGAATATGCGTGATAATAGAAACCGGGGGAACAAAGAAATAAATGGCCGGAGAATCTGTACGACAACGGACTTAGGCGGGACGTGGACAGAGCATCCCACGTCGCGGAAGTCATTGGTGGAACCGACTTGTATGGCAAGCCTGCACCGGCATGATTATACTGTGAACGGAGAAAAGAGAAGCATACTTTTATTTGCCAATCCCAGCGATTATAAGACACGGGATAAATTGACTTTGAAGGTTAGTTTTGATGACGGAATGACATGGCCTGAGAAATACTGGATTCTGTTTGACCAATATCGTAGTGCCGGTTATTCCAGTATCACGTCAATAGATGAAAATTCAATAGGGATATTATATGAGAGCAGCCAGGCAAATATGGCTTTTATTAAAATTGATTTGACGGAAATTCTAAACAGGTAGGTCATGAACAGTAAAACTTCAAATATATATCCTTGGGTGGTAGTCGGATTACTATGGGGAGTTGCTTTACTCAACTATATGGACAGGCAGATGCTTTCTACCATGCGGATTCCTATGATGGCAGATGTCCGTGAGTTGGAATCGGCAGCTAATTTCGGCAGATTGATGGCGGTCTTCTTGTGGATATACGGACTGATGAGTCCCATTTCCGGGATTATCGGTGACCGTATGAGTCGCAAATGGTTGATTGTAGGTAGTTTGTGTGTATGGTCCGGGGTTACTTACCTGATGGGGTATGCTACTACTTTTGACCAACTCTATTGGCTTCGTGGAATTATGGGAATAAGTGAAGCATTGTATTTGCCTGCCGCCTTATCTCTGATAGCTGATTTTCATCAGGATAAGACACGTTCGCTGGCAGTGGGAATACATATGACGGGACTTTATGTCGGACAGGCGATAGGTGGTTTCGGAGCTACTTTTGCCGCCATGTATTCCTGGCATAGCACATTCCACTGGTTTGGTATTATTGGTATTGGCTATGGTGCCATTCTGGCTTTTTTCTTACGGGATAAGGAAAGAGGAACTGTCTCTGTCATACAGGAGAAAGTGAAAAAGATACCGGTTCTGAAAAGTTTGGGTATGTTGTTCTCCAACGTCTTTTTCTGGATTATCCTGTTTTACTTCTGCGTGCCGGGCACCCCGGGATGGGCGGCCAAAAACTGGTTGCCGACTCTCTTTTCTGAGAGCTTGTCTATTGATATTTCCGTGGCAGGACCGATGTCTACCATTTCCATTGCTTTATCTTCACTGTTCGGAGTATTAGTCGGCGGATATATATCTGACCGATGGGTACTCAAGAATGTACGTGGAAGAGTGTATACGGGAGCCTTGGGATTAGGCTTTATTATCCCCTCTTTATTGTTTATCGGATTCGGTCATTCCATTTTCGCATTGGTGATGGGAACGGTTCTGTTCGGCGTGGGTTTCGGAATGTTCGACGCAAATAATATGCCGATTCTTTGCCAGTTTGTTTCAGCCCGTTACAGGGCAACGGCTTATGGTATTATGAATATGTGCGGAGTATTTGCGGGAGCGGCGATAACGAGTATCTTGGGAGAATCTACAGATGCCGGACATTTGGGACGTGACTTTGCGTTTTTGGCAATATTCGTCTTGATTATGCTGGTCATTCTGGTCACATGTCTGCGTCCTAAGACTATTGATATGAAGGATTAATATTTAAAATTATAAGTCATGAAAAAAGTACTATGCATAATTGTCGGTATGCTTTGTCTTTTACCTTTGGAGGCCAAGGTAAAGCTACCATCAATTATAGGGAATGATATGGTATTGCAGCAGAATACCAATGCTAACTTGTGGGGATGGGCTGCCCGTCTTCGGAAAATCACGGTTAAAACATCTTGGGATAATAAAGTGTATACAACCACTTCCGCATCGGACGGTACATGGAAGCTACAAGTAGAGACACCTGTTGCCGGTGGTCCTTATACCATTACTATATCCGACGGAGAACCGGTGACACTTACGAATGTTCTGATAGGGGAAGTATGGTTATGTTCGGGACAGTCGAATATGGAGATGCCAGTGAAAGGATTTAGGGGACAACCGGTAAAAGGTTCGTGTGATGCAATTGCAACAGCTCTTCCGTCCGATAATATTCGTATGATTACGCTTAAAATAAACAGTAGCCAGACATTGTTGGATGATTGCGTGGCAACTCCCTGGATGGAGTCTACACCGGCTAATGTCGCGGATTTCAGTGCCACTGCTTATTTCTTTGCAAACTATCTGCGTAAAGTTCTGAATGTACCGGTAGGTGTCATTTGTTCCAGTTGGGGCGGCTCCAAGATTGAGTCATGGATTAATAAAGAGGTATATACGGAAAAGTTTCCGGAAATATCTTTGTCGGCACTGACCAAAGACCCAAAAGACATTGCCAGACCGAAAGATGAACCTACATTATTGTATAATGCGATGATTCATCCGATAAAGCAATTCACCATTAAAGGTACTATTTGGTATCAGGGAGAAAGCAATCTGAATAATCCGCAGGTATATAGGCGATTGTTTCCGGCAATGGTAAAGTCTTGGCGAAAAGAATGGAATCAAGGTGAATTTCCTTTTTATTATGTGCAGATAGCTCCCTATGATTATGGGCGGAAAAACGCGGACAAGACGGAAGCTGCTGAAATTCGCCAGGTGCAACTGGAATGTTTGAAGGAAATTCCCAATGCAGGTATGGTTGTTACGGCGGATATTGGAAATCGTACTTGTGTGCATCCCTCTGACAAAGCGAACGTAGGGAAAAGGCTCGCTTTGTGGGCGTTAGCTAAAACTTACCAGCGTAGCGGAACACCTTATAGCGGACCTCTCTACAAGTCTTTTACAATAGATAAAGAAAAGGTGGTTGTAGAGTTCGATTACGCAGAAATGGGGATGACATCTTATGACCGGGAAATTGTCGGATTTGAGGTTGCCGGAAAAGATGGTGTCTATTATCCGGCGAAGGCTGTTCTTTTTGATAATAAAACCAAAGTGGTGTTGACCAGTGAACAAGTTCCCGAACCGGTAGGGGTTAAATATGGATTCAGGAATTATCAGCCCTTGAATTTATTTTCAAACTTCGGATTACCGGCTTCTCCTTTTGTCGCAAAATAATTTTATAATATATGAAACAAGAAAATAGAAAAACCTGAAATTTGAGTTATTAACTTGTAATCTGTAATTTATGTTAAATGCATTTTTATTAAAGAGTAAGCTATTCCGCATATTGGGTATCTTACTGGTTATCCTCTCTTTCTGTGTGCCTGCATTTTCGGCTTCATTTGAAGTCTCAGGCATAGAACAAAAGAAGGTAACTGTAAACGGAGTTGTTTTGGACGATACACGCGAACCGTTAATAGGGGTTTCGGTTCTGGTGAAAGGTTCTCAACAAGGAACAGTGACAGATTTGGATGGGAAATATTCCATCACTGCACCGGCAGACGGTATTTTAGTTTTTTCATTTGTAGGAATGGAAAAACAGGAAATACCGGTAAAGGGACGGAACAATATTCTGGTGACGATGAGAAGCAGTTCGGTTGCTTTGTCGGATGTCGTTGTTATCGGATATGGTAAACAGTCCAAGGCAGCGTTGACTGGTGCTATCACTAAGGTGGATTCAAAAGATATGGCTATTTCGCCAACGGGAAATCCGATGTCAATGTTACAGGGAAAAGTGCCGGGAATGGAAATCCGTGTAAATTCCGGTCAACCGGGAGCTGACCCTCAGATTATAGTGCGTGGCGGAACGACTACCGCACCTGAGAGTGATTCTCCTATGGTAATCATTGACGGTGTAATTCGTACTATGAAGGATATCAACTATGCGGATATAGAAACGATACAAGTACTGAAGGACGCTGCTTCGACGGCTATTTATGGTTCAAAGGCTTCCCGTGGTATTGTGATGATTACGACTAAGCAAGGTAAAGCTGGCAAAGGGAGTATCTCTTTTAGCTATGGTTTGTCTGTAGACCACCAACCGAAGAGAATGCCGTTGTCCGGTGCCCGTGAATACCTGACCGCAACCCGTACGGCTGCGTTACATGCGACCGACCCGGATAAATATCTGTCAGGTACGTTTGCGATGAGTACTGCCAACAAACGGAACGCTCTGAATACGACTGCTTTCCTGGATGACTATATCACCAATTATGGTCAGGGGTATGTAGAAGACCTGCTGTATAATCAAGGGTGGGAGATGATGGAAGACCCGGCCAATCCCGGCAAGATGTTGATTTTCAAAGAAACAGATTTCCAGGATAATCTTTTTCAAACGCCGGTCAATCATGATTTTAATATAAACTTCAGTGGTGGCAACGAGAAAGCGACTTACTATATGAGTTTGGGGTATCTTACTCAAGATGGTATTGTGGTAGGTACTAATTACAACCGTTGGAGTTTTCTGACAAATGCTTCGTATAAGATTCGCAAGAACCTTACAGTAAGAGGTATGGTAAACTACTCCATGAGAACGACCGCGGGCATTAACGAGAACAATGTAATGTCACGGGCTGCCAAGATGCCACCTACGGTACGCCAATATTATGAAGATGGAACTCCGGCTCCGGGCGAATTGACAAGCTCATTCCGTACCCGTCTGCATGAAGTTTATTATCAGGAAAAAGAAAATAGGGTGAGCCGAATCAACCTCTCAGCCGAACTGGACTGGGAAATTATTCCGGGATTACATCTCAAACCGATGTTCTCGTACACTAATAATGAAGGTAAAGACCATAATTTCGAGAGATATAATGAGGTGGTGAAAAATAGACCGGTGTCCGAAGCTCATAATATGGACTTGCATTATCAGTATGACCTTGTTTTGAACTATACGAAGACAATAAAGGATAAACATAATCTGGATTTGATGGCAGGCGGCAATTATATTTATGATAACTGGTATCGTTTCAGCGGTTCCGGTTATGGCGGAACATCAGATTATATTGAGACGCTGAATGGTATTGCGACAGAATCAGCCAAGACCACTTCCACTTTTGAAGAAAAGAAGATGAACAGTTACTTCGGTCGTGTCAATTACAATTATGATATGAGATACCTCTTCTCCGCAAGTATCCGTTATGACGGTTCTTCCCATTTTGCAGCCAATCATAAGTTTGCTGCTTTTCCGGGTGTATCTGCCGGATGGAATATGCATCGTGAGGCTTTCTTTGAACCTTTGTCGAAAGTTGTCAGCAATTTGAAGCTTAGAGCCAGTTGGGGAAAAACAGGATATGACAATCTTGCGCTGGAGAATACGGAAGGCTCTTATGAAGCCGGTAAGAACTATGCAGGCGAAGCAGGTATTTTGAATACAGTGCTTATGAACCGCAATCTGTTATGGGAAGAAACGACTTCGACCGATTTGGGGCTAGAAGCCGGTTTTCTGAATAACCGTATCAATCTGTCTTTCGACGCTTATTATAAAAAGACAACGAACCGTTTGTTGAACGAGAACTTATGGTCGGAAACGGGATTTGCTTCAATCAAGTCCAATTTCGGTTCTTTGAACACGAAAGGGGTGGAAATAGCCATCAATGCGATTCCCATACAAACCCATGATTTCCGTTGGAATGTAGATGCCAATTTCTCGATTTGGAGAACAACTATCGGTAAGTTACCCAATAATGGAGCAGACAAGAACCGTACCGGCGGTGGAATCATTTTCGACCCGAAGTTGGGAAAATATGTTGAAGTAGGTGGATTTGCGGAAGGAGAACGCTTCGGTTCCCGTTTTGCTTATCAGTTGGATGGAGTTTATTCAACGGATGAAGATGCGGCTAACGCTCCGTATGATGAAGGTGTATCTTCCGGTTGGCTGGGTAAAGGAAAATGTGCGGGTGACGCCATTTGGCGTGATGTGGATGGAAACGGTATCATCAATTCTAAAGATATGGTGTTTGTAGGTTATATTCACCCTGATAAGATGGGGTCTTTCAACAATACTTTCACTTATAAGAATTTTACTTTACGGATTGCCACGGACTTCTCATTAGGAAATGTGATTGATAATCATTTCAGGGCACAGGCGAACGCAAATTCACGGAATAATTTTGCAACGATTCATGATGTAGCCAGTAGCAAGATGTGGCACAAACCGGGTGATATAGCTTCTATTCCCCGTTATGATGTAGAGTCCGACTGGGATAACGGAAAGCGTAATCATGGGCGTCCAAGCAGTTCTACTATTGGTTTTAGTGGCGGTAGTGCCAATACCTTATATATAAAGAAAGGTGATTATCTGGCATTTCGTGAAGTCTCCCTTTCGTATCCGCTGCGTACCAAGTGGCTGCGTGCCGCTAAGATTGAAACGCTGGACTTGACGGCGGCTGTCTATAATTTAGGATATTGGACTGCTTATGACGGACTTACTCCTGAGGTAATTGGTGCTGATGCCGGTAAATATTCCCGTCCGCGTCAGTTTATATTCTCTGTAAAATTTACAATGTAACATTAAAGCAAACGATGATGAGAGCTAAATTAATAATATTTAGTATAATGACTGCCTGCACCTTAGGTAGTTGTGAATCTATTTTGGAGATAGACCCTATTTCTGAAATAACTATGGCAAATTATTGGAAATCGGAATCTGACGTGAAAGGTTATCTGAATGGTCTTTATTCGGATTACAGAGGAATGACCAGTACCACCCTGTATGGAGAAGACCGTGGAGATGCTATGGTATCGGGAGTGATTGGCGGTGTTTCACGTTCACATCAGCATGAACTGAATGAAGAATATGGATTGGACTGGCGTACTTTCTATGAGAACATTCATCATTGCAATATGATAATCAAATATGCTCCCGGGATTGACTTTGCACTGGAAAATGAGAAGAAACGTATTCTGGCACAGGCATATACTTTCAGGGCAAAAGCCTATCTTACTTTAACTCAGATGTGGGGAGATGTGCCTATTGTCTTAAATCCGACGGAGTCCTATGATAAGGAGTCACGTCCCGCGCGTAGTGCGGCTTCCGAAGTGATGAAACAGATTCTTTCAGATGTTCAGACTGCCGTCGACCTTTTCCCGGAAACGAATATTCCGGATAAGAACCGGATTTCAAGACCTGCTGCTTTGTGTCTGAAAGCAGAAGCGTTGGCATGGAAATATACGGTTCAGAAGAGTAATGACAAGAATGATTTGACAGATGCAATTTCTGCATTGGAAGAAGTGGAAAAGTGCGGTGTGAGTATGATGGATAAATATGCGGACATCTTTGATGTGGCAAACAAGAAGAACAGTGAAATCATTTTCTCTATTTATTTGAAGAAGGATGAATATAACAATATGTATATGTCTACGTTGTCCATGTCTGCTGCGGCCGGACTGCTGACTAACGATATTGTGAACAAGGAAGACATTCCGTACACCAATTCCACAATCGCACGTCACGTATATGCTCCGTCTCCCCGTCTGATTTCACTTTTCAGTGACAAGGATAACCGGGCTTCGTCAGCGTACATCAATGCTGTAAATTCAAAAGGGGCAGTAGTCTTTACTTCACAGAACAAATTCCGGGGGACAGCCTATACCGACGACCGTTATTATGATAATGATATCGTAGTCTATCGTTTGGGCGAAGTCAAATTACTAAAAGCGGAATTGTTATGTTACCTCGGTGGTGATAATGTACAAAAAGCTATTGATGCCATGTTCTCTACCCGTAATCGTGCCGGAATCGGAGTTTATACCGGAAGTACGGACCAGAAAGTAGTACAGAAAGAGATATTGGATGAACGGGGCAGGGAATTGTGTTTCGAGTTGAAGCGCTGGCCTGACCTGATGCGGGCGCACCATGCGGGTACCATTGATATTTATAGTTATATTCCTAATCTGATTGGTAAATCCACTCCATTGTATTTCCCGATTTTGAGGAAGATGATTGATTTGAATCCTAATTTGGAACAAACTGACGGTTATTAAAAAGTAGAAGCAATGAAGAATTTAAACTTAATATTTGCATGGGCGTGCCTGTTGTTTGTAACGACAGCATGCAATGATGTGGAGCCAAGCATATCTTCTTTACCGGTTCCCACAAGCAAGCCATATTCTATCAATAGGGAAGGATATGCCTATTTCAGAATCCCTACGATGGTGATTACTAACAGTGGTACAATATTGGCATTTGCCGAGGGACGTCGCAATGGGCCTGAAGATGAAGGAGACATTGACATCGTATTAAAGCGTTCCACGGATAAAGGAAAAACTTGGGGACCTTTGATTACTGTTAAGGATGATGGTGAAAACCGTTGTCGTAATCAAGTGCCTGTCTATCTTCCGGATATCAATCGTGTCATTTTATTATCTTGCTGGAATCCGGGCGCAACGGGGACTAATTCCATATTTATGACTTATTCGGATGATGAGGGATTGACATGGGCGAAAGAAAAGGATATAACAGCTTCCGTAACTCCTGACAAATATAGATGGTATGCTACTGGGCCTTGCCATGGAATAGTGAAACAGTTTGAACCACATAAGGGAAGAATTGTAGTGCCGTGTAATCATAATACCACTACTTCCGGTGCGGGACGTTCTCATGTGATATATTCGGATGATAAGGGAGAAACCTGGCATTTGGGTGGTATCATGGACGTGGATTATACGAATGAAAGCACTGTGACCGAATTAAGCAACGGTGATTTAATGCTGAACATGCGTAAGCAGTTCAATACAGAAAAATACAGAATGGTTTCCACCAGTACAGACGGCGGACTGACATGGACTCCATGTAAGTACACTACATTGAAAGAACCCATATGTCAGGGTTCCATACTCTTTTACGGTTTGGGGGATGATGGTAAAGGCATTATTCTGTTCTCGAATCCTGATAGTCAGACCAATCGTAATAATAACACATTAAAGATGAGCGAGGATGACGGAGTAACCTGGAAGAAGCAATATTCCTATACGGGTAGTGATTATGGTGGTTACTCGGATATTGCCCGTTATCCTGACGGTACGATTGGAGTATTATATGAATATGGATTCAAGAATATTGGCGGCATTGCTTTTCAGAATATTGAGTTGTCACAGTTACAATAAAACAATGCGTAGAATTTAAAAATAGATTGATATGAAAAAGAGATTATATTTCTTGCTCGTGTGTGTCGGGCTCTTTTATGCCTGCAAAGACGAGGAACAAGTACTGTTGAATGCGGACTTTATATCAGATAGACAAACCATATCTGCGGGGGAAAAGGTCTGTTTTATGGATAAGTCTGTCGGAGAGCCTGTACGTTGGGATTGGGCTTTTGAAGGTGGGGAACCTAGTGTGTCTAATCTGTTCAGCCCGGAAATCGTGTATAATTATCCGGGAACTTATACCGTGAAATTAAGAGTAGGCCGGGGAACGGAAAATGCGGAGACCGAGATGTTGCAATATATCACAGTCGTATATCCTGATGAAATCAGTGTGGCCTTTAAAGCTAATAAAACTCAGGCATTGAGTGATGAGACTATTAGTTTCACCGATTTGTCCATAGGTTTCCCGTCTGCTTGGTCGTGGGAGTTTATTCCTGCAGAAGGTCGTACCGTTACGTCGACGGAACAGAATCCAAGTTTGGTATTCGAGCCGGGAGTTTACTCTGTGAAGTTGACCGTTACCAATCCTAAAACAACGGCTACTCTCACTAAAGAGAATTATCTGAATATTATTGATAAAAACTCAGTAGCGGCAGATATCACGGCAGACCGGCGTATGGTTATAGAAGGTGGAAACGTATCATTTAAAGATGCCAGTTTGGGACGTCCTACCCGCTGGAACTGGACATTTGAAGGTGGAACGCCCTCTACTTCCAATGAACAGAACCCGACCGTTACTTATTCAACAGCCGGTAGGTATAAAGTCACTTTAGTCGCTTCTAATGAATTGAATACTTCCACAGCCGAACAGGAAGGATATATCACCGTATTGCCGGGTAAAGATATTGTTCTTTTCTATCCGTTCGAGGGTGACAGTAAGGATATGGGTCCCCATGCTATTCATCCGGAAATTCTGAAATTGGGAGATAATATGGATGTTAACTTTAATGCTCCCGCCCGTAAGGAAGGGTTTACTTGTGCCGAGTTCAGAAGTAAGGATAATCAGAATTATGCATTCTTGTCGTTGCCGGATAATGATGCGTTGGATTTCCAGGCAACTCCGGTGACTACTTCTTTCTGGGTGAAAACTTCGAATAAGACAGCTACTAATGTGGGGGTATTCCAACATGGAGCCGGTCCTAATGCCAGTGCGGATGGAAAGAATAAGCAGACCTGGTTCAGGTTCCAAAAATCCAGTCCGTTTATAAGATACGTCATTGAGTACACAGGGCTTTCCGGAAACTGGACTGACTTTAAAACAAAGTCAATGACGGATGGCGAATGGCATCATTACGTATGTGTACATACCAATGGAAGTACCTATTTGTATATTGACGGAGTAAAAGAAGCGGAAGCACTCAATAAAGGTTTGAAGCCTGTTGACCGTACGCCTTATTTTATAGGTGCGATGTATAGAGGGGCAGAGGGTTCTCGTTCTTATGAGAATTTTATGGATGGGTATATAGATGATTATTTAGTATATAACCGTGCATTCACGGCAGCAGAAGCGAAAGCACTTTATGATAGCATGAAATAAGTAATATAATATCCTTTGATATAAGACAAAAGGCAACTAGCTCATCTATATCATGAGTTTGTTGCCTTTTCTTGTGTTATATTTGCTACATTCCTAAACTTATTTTTCGTATATTTGCGAACTGGATATATATTTGCAATATTATGAAAAATATACTTATCAAGATACTCCGTGTTCTGATGCTCTTTATTCTTTTTGTTTCGTGGGGCATCGGCTATGTAATCTATGAAGATACACTGACAGAGTGGTGGATACCTGTCGGAGTAGCGTTAATGATGGCTGCTGTTACATTTCCTTTTTATAAAAAGTGGTCATGGCTGACGACAGGTGATAACAAAACATTAAATCTTCTGTCTCATTTGGTATGTGTGGGAACTATCAGTTGTGCATTGTTTCTTGCGGGCAACTACTGGTTGGCTGACCCTGCTTCCACACAAGAAGAAGAGGTTATGGTGCAGAAGAAGTATCAGGAGACACATAAGAAAACACGTCGGGTAGGTAAGCGGCGTTATGTGCCGGACGGTGTGCGTAAGGAATATTATTTGGAAGTCGCTTTTGCGAATGGAAATGTGGAAACATTGCATGTATCACTTTCCACTTATAATAAGGCGCGGAAAGGCAAAACAAAGACACTGACTTTGCAGAAAGGTTTCTTCGGACTTCCGGTGATAACAAAAGGACTTTAAAAAATGATACTCATGTAGGATGGAAATCGGATAACATTCTGCATATATCATCAGGCGTCTTAAAATAATAATTGGCTTTTATACTATCGGGAGACGTTCCGCTCCACAGAACCAATCCTGAATCAACTCCGGCACTTGTTGCACATTGGATGTCATAAATGCTATCCCCGATATATATAGCGTCAACAGGGTTTATCTTGGCTTTGGATAAATATGCCAGTAGAGGGGCGGCCTGAGGTTTATGTTCTACTGTATCATCGGCGCATACAACGGTGGTAAAATAATTAGCCAAGCCTAAGGGCTTGAAGTCTGTATGATATTCCATATATGTTTTGGAAGTGACAATGCCTGATACATACTTATTAGATAATAGATAGTTCAAGCACTCCTTGATACCTTGAAAGGGGTGGATAGTATGGTAATATGATTTCATATTAGTGTCCCATATTTCCAGTCCTCTATCTATATCATCTATTTTTAGTCTCTTCAAAGCGTCTTTGCCTGTAATGCCTAAAACAAATTTCAGGTCTTCATATTGGGGCACGTTTCCTGTAATTTTTGTAATAGTCTTTATCAAAGAGTGGATAACGGCATATTCTGTATCTATTAATGTGCCGTCAATATCAAATATTATATGCTTATATCTCATTGGCTCAATCTTTTATTCAAACAGTACCTGCCAGTTTTTATCATGATAAGCAGAAAAACACATTTTTATTTGTTCTTCATTGTTTTTTTCTTCTGCAAGAAGAGGAAGTTCTTCCAACCTGAAATAATCGCTTTCTGTAGTTTCAATATTAGGTTGGAAATACCCGCTTAGAATTTCACAAAGAACGAAAACCTTGCATACATTATAGGCATAAGGGGGCACATTGTGCATATTCCTGTCCTGCACGGCAATTATCCGTGTGGCTTCCACTTTCAGTCCGGCTTCTTCTTCGACCTCTTTTTCGGTGTTCGACTTTACGGTCTGGTTTACATCTACCCAACCACCCGGCAATGACCATGTACCGTTACGTTCTTTAACCAACAATATTTTATCTTCCTTGAATATGGCTGCTCTTGTATCCAACTTTGGAGTTTGGAATCCTGTCTCATTACAAAACAAATCTTTCACTTTTTCCAGTGACAACTCACTTTGTGCACTTATAATTTCGGCTGATATCTCCCTTATCCGTTCAAAACGTTCGATATCAAATACGTCTTTTGAGTAGGTCAATCCTGTTTGGGCAAGGAATTGCAGTTCTTTAGCCCATTCCAGCCATTGGGGTTGCAAAGTCTTATTCATATGATGATTATTATAATTGTATTATTTTGCAAAGGTACGAGAAATGGATCTTTTGATTTTTGCCCTATGTTAAAAAATCAACGCTTTGCCCTTATGCGGCTAAGCGAAGGTTGGGTGATACCTAAAAAGGAAGCTATATAACCTAGATTCACTCTATTGCAAATATCCGGGAAATCTTTCACCAGTTTTTCATAGCGTTTCTGTGCAGGCAGATTCAGGCGGGAAATATGTATATCCTGTAATTGCAAGAAATTCTCTTGTTGCAAAACTCTCATCCAGTTGGCTATGTCAATATGGGTCTTGTATAAGTTATTAAGTGTTTCTATAGAGATAGAATAAGTAAATGTTTTCTCCAAAGTTTCCACATATTCAAATCCTGCTTTGTTGCGATATAAATCCCAAGAACCACAAGTTGCGTCACCTTCCGCAGAAAACCATGTTGTTATTTCTTTGCCATTGTACAGAATATAAGAACGTGTAATGCCTTTTTCTATGAAATAAACTTTCTTGTCCAAATAGCCGGCCTGAATAATAATAGTTCTGGCAGGAAAAGCTTGTTTTTCGAAGTTGGACTTCAATATGTTTAATGAATCATCCGAAACCGGATAGTATTTTCTTATTTTTCTTATTATATTATCCATATCCGTGTACTTTCTATTCAAGTATATATTGACAAAGTTATGAAACTATTATTGAAAAGCAAGCAAATGTTTATTTCTGTTGTTTACTTGAAAGAGATATACGGGTATGCCAATTATTTATTGAAAAAACGACCTTTCTTAAAAAAGGAATATTTACGCAAACCGGAAAGGCTGTAATTGTATGCCCATACGAGAAAGACTGGAATATCTCCGGCATTTGTGAATACGATTTTCTCTCATTATGCTATTTTGTGTGTTATTGAATAAATAGTAGTTGTTTGCTGCTTTTTATATGCTATTTGAAAGGATTAGTTATGGATTCTAGTTTATTCTGTCATACTTGGTTTATCCAATATTCGTGATGAACCAGAAAGAAAATGAGCTGAATAATCTCATCAATAGCTTTCTCACCGACGAAAGGTTGGCTTCTCGGTGAGGAACGAAGTGTTCGACACCGAGGAACACTTCGTTTCTTTTAAACCAACGAATGTCTTATAAGTAAGAGTAGATGCATATTTCACGCAGTTTTATACAGAATTAGCCTCTAATTTTGCATATTGTTGCACTGATTTATACAGTTTATTCTGTAGTTCATTCTTTTTAGAGCAACAGCTTTCTACTGTTATCTTAAATATAGAACATTTGGATTGAAAGTTTCGGCTCTTAATTGAGAAGAATAATAGATGTCTTGCCAATCCCGTATTTTGTCTATAAACGAATCCCGTTCGTCTCATTTGAAAAACGTGCACTGTCCTCTCCCTTATCTTCGTACCGAAATAAAAAACAGAATAAGTCATGAAGATGAATAAAACTATGTTGTTGGAAAAGATAGCAACCCGTTCGGGAGTATCAGTAGATGAATGTGGGGTAGTGTTTAAAACATTGGAAAGAGTGTTGAGCGAAGAACTCACACGTAACATGTATCGCTATGGAGGGTGGATACTTTTATTAGTTGCTTTATTGGTGTCCGTAGCTGCTTTCGGGCAGACATCGGAGCGGAAAAGCCGCCCTGTTCAGACGATTCGCGGGATTGTAGTCGACGGTGATTCGAAATATCCTATACCGTATGCTACGGTGAAGTTGGCGGGCACGGAAGGAATGGGGACGACAACGGACAGTCTCGGACGCTTCGCCATCCAGCAAGTCCCTGTCGGACGACATACGGTAGAGGCAGCTTTTATGGGATATGAAACAGGGGTTTTTAGGGAAATACTAGTGACTTCCGCCAAAGAAATCTACTTGGAGATACCTCTCAAAGAGAGTGTGAACGAACTGAACGAAGTGGTAGTCCGCGCCCGGACAAACAAAGAAGAAGCTATGAATAAAATGGCTACCACCGGAGCACGTATGTTGAGCGTGGAAGAGGCAAGCCGTTATGCGGGAGGATTTGACGACCCTGCACGTCTGGTTTCTGCTTTTGCCGGAGTAGCTCCCAGTGTTTCCTCGAATGGAATTTCCATTCACGGCAATGCTCCCCACTTGTTGCAATGGAGACTGGAAGACGTAGAAATCCCCAATCCCAACCACTTTGCGGACATCGCCACATTAGGCGGGGGAATCCTCTCTTCCCTTAGCTCGCAAGTACTCGGAAATTCCGATTTCTTCACCGGAGCTTTTCCCGCGGAATATGGAAATGCCGTATCCGGAGTGTTCGACATGAAACTACGCAACGGAAACAACCAAAAGAACGAAAATACAATTCAAGTAGGAATCATGGGTATTGACATCGCATCCGAAGGGCCTTTGAGCAAGAACCATAAAGCGTCGTATATCTTCAACTACCGTTATTCCACCACCGGACTGCTCAATCTCGACGGGGGAACGATGGACTATCAGGACTTGAACTTCAAACTAAACTTCCCGACGCAGAAAGCCGGAACTTTCTCTATCTGGGGAACCAGCCTGATTGACAAATTCAAGAGCGACATGGAAAAGAATCCTGAAAAATGGGAGTATATGGGTGACCGCAGCGAGTCACGCGACAAGCAATATATGGCAGCCGGAGGTGTCAGCCACCGCTATTTCTTCAATAGCGACGCATCACTGAAAACAACCGTTGCGGCTACTTACTCGCAACTGGACGGCGGGGCATCCATGTTCAACCATGCTTTGGAATCCACTCCCTATATGGACTTGAACTCAAAACATACCAACCTGATACTGACCAGTACCTTCAACCACAAATTCAGCAACCGGTTCACCAATAAAACCGGCTTCACCTACAACGCCATGTTCTATAAGATGAACCTCGCCATTGCCCCTTATGAAGCCCATTTACTGGAAACCGTCTCTCAAGGCGACGGCCATACGAGCCTGATTTCCGCCTACAACAGTTCTTCTGTCGGATTGGGCGACCACTGGACTCTCAACGCTGGCATCTACGGACAGTTTCTGACCCTGAACAATCAATGGTCTGTCGAACCCCGTGCCGGTCTGAAATGGCAGGCCACCCCGAAAGCTACTTTTGCCTTAGCCTACGGAATGTACAGCCGCATGGAAAAAATGGACGTCTATTTTGTAAAGACGAAAACCACAGGAGACATGTCTGTCAACAAAGACCTCGACTTCACGAAATCCCAACACGTCATGTTGTCTTTCGGCTACAAGATTTCCGACCGTATAAACCTGAAAATAGAGCCGTATATCCAGTTCCTGCACGATGTCCCCGTAATGGCGGACAGCTCTTATTCCGTGCTCAACCGTTCCGACTTCTACGTAGAAGATGCATTAATCAATAAAGGAAGAGGGCGTAATGTCGGAATCGACATCACATTGGAACGTTTTCTGAATAAAGGACTTTATTACATGATTTCCGGCTCTTTGTTCGACTCCCGCTACCGGGGTGGCGACGGAAAATGGTACAACACGAAGTTCAACCGTAACTATGTCATCAACGGACTTGTCGGCAAAGAATGGATGTTGGGACGCAACAAGCAGAATATTCTTAGCGTCAACCTGAAACTGACATTACAGGGTGGCGACCGCTATTCCCCGATTAACGTGGAAGCAACGATGAACCACCCTGACAAAGAAGTACAGTATGACGAGACAAGAGCCTTCTCCAAACAATATTCGCCCATGCTTATCGGCAACTACACCGTCAGCTACCGTATCAACAAGAAAAAAGTATCCCATGAGTTTGCCGTGAAAGGACTGAACTTTACCGGAGCGAAAGAGCACTACGGACATGAATATAACGTGAAAACCGGAAAGATTGATGTCAGCGACGGCTCCACGATACTGACAAATGTGAGTTATAAACTTGAATTTTAGCCAGACAGTATGGAGCCCGACCGGAAAAAAGTTTTATCTTCGTCCCTTGGAGATAAAACACTTCCGGCTGTAGTCTATTCTACGTTTAGAAAAGGATATTCCGGAATACTAAATCCCCGTAATAAAATATATGGTAACTGAAACTGCAATAACAGACAATAAATCTACCTTTTTATATAGATTCCTCGTCAGTCCGGAACTTCGATGGGTGCGCTATTTGGTGCTCATAGTCATACTGGCTACTATTTCCTTCAATCAAGTTTTTATTATATTCATTGATTATCTGGAGGTACTGGGAGGATGGATTTATGCATTTACTTTCTTGTATCTGCTGACTTACATAGGAGGCGTTTATCTGAATCTTTTCTGGCTCTTTCCAAAATTCCTGTTGAAAAGGCGTTATCTGAGTTACATGTTCTTACTCTCAGTAGCAATGATGATAGCCTTGGCAATACAAATGGCAACGGAATACATATCTTACTCCTGTTGGCCGGAACTTTACGAACGGGCTTCCTATTTCTCCATACCTATGGTGATGGATTATATATCGTCTTTCATGTTGTCCACGCTCTGTATGATAGGAGGAACCATGACCGTCCTTCTGAAGGAATGGATGATAGACCATCAGCGCGTCTCGCAGATGGAAAAAGCCCACGTACTTTCGGAGGTCGAACAACTGAAAGAACAAGTCAGCCCCGAACTTCTTTTCAAGACATTACATCACTCAGGAGAACTGACTTTGAACGAACCGGGAAAAGCATCGAAGATGTTGATGAAATTAAGTCAGTTACTCCGCTACCAACTATATGATTGCAGCAGAGCAAAAGTATTGCTTGGCAGTGAAATTACTTTCCTGAATAATTACCTGACCTTGGAACAGAGTTCCCAGTCACAGTTCAGTTATGAATTCCTTTCGGAAGGAGAGGTGAACCGGACATTGGTTCCACCTTTGCTTTTCATTCCTTTTGTACAACATATCGTAAAATCAATCAATGAACGGCGGATATTAACCCCTGTTTCTCTCAAAATCCATTTGAAAGCGGAAGGGGACACAATAACATTCACCTGTCTTTGCCCGCAAGTGAATCTTCCGTCAGATAAAGGACTTGGAAGAATCCGCCAAAGACTGGACTTATTATATGGCAATCGTTACGGACTATTCCTGACGGCAGAAAGCATTAGGTTGGAACTGAAAGGAGGTGAAGCATGAACCTGAATACGGAACATAGAAGCATGGAAGATAAAAGCGTTACAGCTTTTCTGTTAAGTCCGCATTACCGGACATACAGACATTTGTTACTGCAAGCAATAGTTCTTCTGATGACTATTAATGTCTTTTGGTACGAACCTTTGCAGGCAGTTCCTTTTTGGCGGCGTTTTGGTGGATTTCTGGCATATTTTGCTTCCATTAATACGGTAATCTATATGAACCTGTATATATTGGTACCCTGTTTTCTGTTGAAAAATCGCTTAGGCCGCTATGTCCTGACGGCTGTCCTGACGAATTTGGTAGTCATAGTTTTCATTTCAGTTACTCAGGGCTTGCTTTTTGAAGTGATTCTGCCCGGAAAAGACCCCGGCAGATTTGCGACTTTCATCAATACTTTTTCAGGCATACTTACCATTGGGTTCGTCACGGCAGGTTCGGCGGCCATATCACTGTTTACCCATTGGCTGCGCTACAACCTGCGTATTGATGAACTGGAATCCACCACCTTGCAATCCGAACTGACGTTTCTCAAAAATCAGATTAATCCGCATTTCCTTTTCAATATGTTGAATAACGCCAATGTCCTGATAAAGAAAAACCCGGAAGAAGCTTCCAAAGTACTGTTCAAACTTGAAGATTTACTGCGCTATCAAATCAATGACAGCTCCCGCGAAAGAGTCTCGTTGGCTTCGGATATCCGTTTTCTGAACGATTATCTGAACCTCGAAAAGATACGCCGTGATAATTTCCGGTTCACATTAAGTCAGGAAGGGGAGACGGATGCTATTTGGATTCAACCCTTATTATTTATCCCTTTTGTAGAAAATGCAGTAAAACATAGTTTCGATAGTGAGCACCCTTCGTCCGTTCGTGTCTTTTTCAAAGTAGACGATAACCGGTTGGAGTTTCACTGCGAGAATTCCAAACCATCCGTTGCCGCGAGCAAAGGCAAGGTAGGCGGAATCGGGCTTGCGAATATTCAGCGCAGATTAGGGTTGCTGTATCCCGAACGCTACCGACTGGAACTAAAAGAAGATGAAAACCGTTATTCCGTAATTTTAAGTATAACATTATGAATTGTATAATTGTAGATGATGAACCGTTGGCACGCGAAGCCATGAAGTTATTGATAGAAGAGACGAGTAATCTCCAGTTGGCAGGTAGTTTTAACAGTGCCGCTACCGCTTCCGACTATATGGAACAGCACGGAGTCGATTTAGTCTTTCTGGATATTCAGATGCCGGGGATTACGGGAATTGAATTTGCACGGACGATTTCTAGGCGGACATTGGTTATCTTCACCACCGCCTACACGGAGTACGCACTGGACAGCTACGAAGTGGATGCCATAGACTATCTGATAAAGCCTGTCGAACAGGAACGTTTTCAGAAAGCTGTGGATAAAGCACTGGCTTATCACTCCTTGTTATTGAAAGAAGAAAAGGAAGCTATCGAAACAATTGCCGCCGCCGAATATTTCTTTGTAAAGGCGGAGCGCAGGTATTTTAAGGTCAATTTCTCCGATATTCTCTTCATCGAAGGATTGAAAGACTATGTCATTATCCAACTGAACGACCAGCGTATCATCACCCGTATGAGCCTGAAAGCCATATTCGACCTGTTGCCTGAAGCCGCTTTCCTGCGGGTGAACAAGTCATATATAGTCAATACCGCCCACATTGAATCGTTTGATAATAATGATATATTCATAAAATCGTATGAAATTGCTATCGGAAACAGCTATCGTGACGACTTCTTCGAGGGCTTTGTGATGCGGCAACGGAGATAATGTTTTATCTATAACTTTAAGCAGAATCTATCAGTCGGCATTTTCACTACACTGTGACTTTTCTACGTAACATTTCAGTTGTTTCTTTATCTTCGAGTAATGAACAAATCCGAAGAAAAACAGAATGATACCTGCTATGATGCATACCCACGCCAGTCCGTTCAGTTGCGAGATACTGTCAATCTGAAGTATTCCGATTCCTGCGGTGAGGAGATAAAGGGAAGTGCGGATATAGGCAAACAGAGTTCTGACGTTGGCTAATCTCGTTCTCTCTATTGCCAGATAATCACGAAGTATCAAATCTTCGTCTTTGAATTTGTTGGTAGATTCCTGCATACTTTTCAATGTTTACTTATTAGTGCATATTGGAGTATTGGGGCTTTATTGTAATAAACACGAATGTGCACAAATATGTTTGTTTTTATGTTATGAATACTCCTGTTTAAAGTACAATATGTAATAAAGGACTAACCCTCTGTCAATCTTCAAAAGACTGACAGAGGGCAGTTACCATGACGAGAAAAAAGTCGAAGTTTATTGCTTTGCTTCGTTATCTTGTTTCAACAGAAATTCATCAATAGCTTTCTTTAGCTGGTCTTTGGGCAAGGCACCCTGCATGATTCTAGGTTCTTCCTTCATCGGAATCATCAAAAGGGTAGGGATGCTGCGGATACCGAATGCAGCGGCCAAATCTTGTTCTTTGTCTACATCAATCTGATAAATATCCACTTTTCCGCTATACTCTTTGCTGAGTTCTTCTAAAATCGGATGCATCATCTTGCACGGTCCGCACCAGGTAGCGTAGAAGTCTACGATGGCAGGACGGCTGCCTTCAAATTTCCAATCTTTGGGACTGGCTTCATAATTATATACCTTCTTTAAAAAATCCGCTTTATTTAATGCTACTACTTCCATTTTACTGTCCTCCTTGGTTGATTCATTATTCTTTTTATTTTCTCCGCTGTTTCCTGCGCAAGCTGTAGTTGCCAGTACAATTGCGAAAACGCTCAATAATCCTTTCATTAATTTCATAACTCTTTTTATTTGTTTTATCTGATGCAAAGATAGGTGATATAAAGGGGGTGGGAAATAGCAATTTCCCCGAATTACTTGGCTAAACTTCCCATAAAGTATTATCGGGTGCTAAAATATGTCTTTTAATCTTTGGAAGATATAAAAATAAGCATTACTTTTGTCGCGATAAAATGAGTATTCACCCTTTAAAATTAATGGAAAGGGTATTAATTATGCTGGAACGATAACATTTTCAAATTAGGACTAAGTTGTCTCGTCGGGAAGATGAGGCTTTGCAACATTTTGTTTTCTTACACATGCCGCTACTCTACTATTATGCGGTAATGGTTGATTAGTCCTGCAATCACATTTTTTATTTTTAAAATTAATCACTTCAATGCGATGGATGGGTATTTCATTTCCGTATCCAAAGCATTGGTATCACGTGTATTACCTTGCTTTCTGCCTGTATGGCGGACAGGGAGTGTCGTATGCGAATGTAAAAAAAGTATGGGAATACGATTAAAAGATTTAAGTAAACTGGGATATCGGGATAATGTAGCTCGTAGTCTGGTAGTGGACATTGTAAGCAAACATTGCAAGCATGACACCAAAGAACAGATTGAAATGACATTGAGCAATATACTCCGGGAACCCGAATCTTATAAAAACAACGAAATTTGGAATAAACTTGCCGAACGGCTTTCGCCTACTGTGATAGCGAAGGACTTTAGGGCTTATGATTTATCGGACGAGCCGCTGATGTATAAAACCTACGGGGGAAAATTCATCGAGACGCTCGCCAAACAACAAATGAACCTGGCGATGCGTCTACCCGTAACGGTAGCCGGAGCACTGATGCCTGATGCCCATGCCGGCTACGGATTGCCTATCGGTGGGGTGCTTGCTACGGACAATGCGGTGATTCCGTATGCCGTAGGGGTTGACATCGGCTGCCGGATGAGCCTGACGGTATTTGATGCCGGTGCGGATTTTTTGAAACGGTATTCGTATCAGATGAAGGAAGCCTTGAAGGATTTCACTCATTTCGGTATGGACGGCGGATTAGGCTTTGAGCAGGAGCATGAAGTGTTGGACAGGGAAGAATTCCGTCTGACCCCTTTATTGAGGGATTTGCAAGGAAAGGCGGTACGTCAGCTTGGAAGTTCCGGTGGTGGAAACCATTTTGTGGAGTTTGGAGAAATTGCTCTGCAAGAGCATAATGTGTTGAATCTTCCCGAAGGAAGTTATGTGGCTTTATTGTCACATTCCGGTTCGCGTGGACTGGGAGCCGCCATTGCCAAACATTACAGCCTGTTGGCACGCGAAGTATGCAGGCTTCCCCGTGAAGCGCAGCATTTTGCTTGGCTGGACTTGGATTCCGAAGCAGGGCAGGAGTATTGGATGAGCATGAACCTGGCAGGCGACTATGCCCGTGCCTGTCACGAACGGATTCATCTGAACCTGGCGAAAGCATTGGGATTGAAACCGCTTGCCAATGTCAACAATCATCACAACTTTGCCTGGAAGGAAGAAATTGCTCCGGGACGTATGGCAATCGTGCATCGCAAAGGGGCTACTCCGGCACAAGAGGGACAACCGGGATTGATTCCCGGCAGCATGGCTACGGCAGGATACCTCGTCTGTGGCAAGGGAGTGGAAGACGCTTTGAATTCTGCTTCTCACGGTGCAGGCAGAGCCATGTCCCGCCAAAAGGCGAAGGACAGCTTTACGCAATCGGCTTTGAAAAAGATGTTGTCGCAAGCCGGAGTGACCCTGATTGGTGGAAGTGTGGAAGAAATGCCGTTGGCATACAAGGATATTGACCGGGTGATGCATATGCAGGAGACGTTGGTGGAAGTACAGGGTAGATTTATGCCTCGTGTTGTACGAATGAATAAGGAGTGATGCGATAATTTAGTAATTAAAAAAAGAAGAAAATGATATCAGAGAAATATGGTCGTACCTATCACTATCCGTTCTCTCCCGGAACGACTAGTGATGACCGGATTAATCATACGTATTGGGAGGACATCCAACGGATTGGAACATTGGTACATACCGAAAAGTTGGACGGAGAGAATAATTGTTTGAGCCAGTGGGGTGTCTTTGCCCGTTCGCATGCTGCGCCGACCACTTCACCGTGGACGAGGCAACTGCGTGAACGTTGGGAACTGATAAAGAATGATTTGGGCGATATAGAAATCTTCGGAGAGAATCTGTATGCCGTACATTCTATTGAATATCAGCGGTTGGAAGCACATTTTTATGTATTTGCGGTTCGTTGCATGGATAAATGGCTGTCATGGGAGGAAGTGAAATTCTATGCAGCTTTATTTGATTTACCTACTGTTCCGGAGTTGGTGATAGAGCCTGTTTCCGGTTTGATGCCGGAGCTTTTGAAACAGGAAATCATTAATATGTCACAAGAACCGTCAGTTTTCGGTTCTTGTGACCCGTGGACAAAAGAAGCTTGTACCCGTGAAGGGGTAGTCAGCCGTAATATAGAAGAATATCCGGTCAGCGAATTTATGCATAATGTATTTAAGTATGTGCGGAAAGGGCACGTCAAGACAGATGAGCATTGGACGCGTAACTGGAAGCGTGCCCGGCTTACCTGGGAGTTTACTAATGAAAAGGAGAAATAATTATGGATTGGAAATTGATAGAAGATAAATCGTGTAGCTCACTCGAACAACAGTTCGGGTGGGTGCGCGAAATGAATACCGTTCCGCAGGATACTCGTTATCATGCGGAAGGGAATGTAGCGGTACACACCCGTATGGTGTTGGAAGCATTGCAGCAATCTGCTGCTTATCAGTCTCTTTCTGCTTTGGAGAAAGAAATAGTATGGGCAGCCGCATTGTTGCATGATGTGGAGAAACGTTCGACCTCTGTGGATGAGGGAGAGGGGAGAGTGTCTGCCAAAGGACACGCCCGGAAAGGAGAATATACTGCCCGTACTATTTTATATCGGGATTGTCCTGCTCCCTTCCGTATTCGGGAACAGATTGCGTCTTTAGTTCGTTATCATGGGGTACCTATTTGGATAATGGAAAAGCCGGATTCTGTAAAAAAGCTCTGCGAGGTTTCTTTACGGGTGGATACTTCATTATTGAAAATACTGTCCGAGGCCGATGTTAGAGGACGTATTTGTGAAGATAAAAATGAATTGTTGGAAGCTGTGGAGCTGTTTGAGATTTTCTGCCGCGAACAGAATTGTTGGAGTAAACCGAGAAAGTTTGCCACTGATTATGCACGCTTTCATTACTTTCATACAGAGGGTGGTTATATTGATTATATTCCTCACGAACAGTTTAAATGTGAAGTCACGATGTTGTCAGGGCTTCCGGGAATGGGGAAAGATTATTATATCCAATCTTCCGGTATAGACCTTCCGATAGTAAGTTTGGATGCCATTCGTCGAAAGCACAAATTGAGTCCTACAGATAAATCAGCAAACGGGTGGGTAGTGCAGACAGCGAAGGAAGAAGCCCGGATATATCTTCGCAAAGGACAGGATTTTGTTTGGAATGCAACAAACATTACCCGTCAGATGCGGGCGCAACTGATAGACTTGTTTGTGGATTATGGCGCAAAAGTGAAAATTGTATATCTGGAACAACCGTATCACATTTGGCGTCAACAGAATAAGAACAGGGAATATGCACTTCCCGAATCCGTACTGGATAAGATGCTGGATAAACTGGAGGTTCCCTTGTTGACGGAAGCGCATGAAGTGGTGTATCATGTGGTATAGTCAAGGAGTGTTATACTCCGGCTTTTCAAACTATTCGCAAATCAATTTGCAGGATATTAGGAAAAAAGCCGGAGTTATCTATTTATTTCTTGAGTATTCTCTTTAAATAGTCGGTATTCGTTAAGTTCACTGTTTCGAAAACACCTTTATAAAACACGGCGAAGTTATTGAATACACAAGGCAACTCCTTTGCTTTTTGTAGCGTATCCACTGGGATGAAAGATACAGGAACGTCATTTGTTTCACAAAACTGTTTTATTCTGTCAATGTATTGATAAATATAAGGGCATTGCATATCATGATAAATCGTCAACTCTTTGTTTTCAATTTCTAGCTTCTTGGCGTGTGGCGCAAACTTGGGTGTTGTTCCGTCAAAAGAGAGAGCAAGCAATTCATATCCATTGTCGGTAGTATCGACAACTTTGAAGCCGAACTTCCTGGCAAATGCCTGGTCAGAAAGCCAGTTCTTTTGTTTTTTTGCCCCAAGCATGCAAACGCCGGATTTACCTTTCTCTTTCGCATCAGCCAGGCAATACTCCATGAGCGATTTCCCATACCCTTTTCCTTTGGGACTACCCAGTACCCATAAGCAATACAGATAATAATAGTTGTCGCCAATTATGGGAACCCAAGCTGTTTCGAGAGGAGCATATTCAATAAAAACCGTAGCTTTTGCATTTAATTTTCTAAAGACATGGCCTTCGCTGAGCCGTTCGGAAAGCCATTGGCGTTTGGCATCAATACCCGGATGAGACTTCTTGCTGCGGATAATGCAACATAAATGTTCGTTGGCAAGGTTTTCATTCGTCAGGTTTATAAAATCAGTATTCATGTGTACGTTTGTTTTAAGTTTGGACATTATAAATAAGTAAGATGTAATTGAGACTGTCTATCATTGTTGATTGATTATGAATACAAATGTAGCGAATTTATGTGATATTAATAACCTTATCGTTGACTATCCTTTTCCTTTAATTCTTTCTAGGAACAGATAAATCAAAAACACCTATTTGAATATGAGGCAACATTCCTTCATCTTTTGTTGCAAAAGCCGATGGATAGGTCGATATAGGGTGAAGGGGGAACTCCTTCACCTACTTTTCACCAGTGTGTCTGTTTTGTGAATCTAAAGCTATGCTTTAGAGAGTGTAAAGCATAGCTTTAGCCTGCCTAAAACGATGCTTTTCAAAAGTCAAAGAGTTTGTTTCAATCATTTAGCGTCTTTAAAATAAATATCCCAATGTTTGTTTCAACTATCAAGAAGAAAATATGGAAGCTATGAGCATAATAAATTTAGCTATAAGCATATTCCGATTTGCTATAATGAAAAATATATTTGCTATAATGAAATCGGGAGTGAACTCCCGGTGAAGGACTGCCCTTCACCCGCAAACACTGATGAACAGGGAAAGGTGAAGGGGGAATACAAAGTTTACCTAAAGGCGATACTAACTGAAAATATAGACGATAATTCCTGTAATTACCACATAAGCTAATGCGTATGGAATAGCTGCTTTCAGGATTTCACCCTCTTTGCCTTGCTGGTTTCCGGCAGAAGTGGCGATGGCGATGCTTTGCGGGGAGATAATCTTACCGCCTGTGGCGCCTACCGTATTGGCGGCAGAAAGCCAATCGGGGCTGACATGAATTTGTCCCGCTACACTTGCTTGCAGTTTGCCGAAAAGGATATTGGATGAGGTGTCGCTTCCGGTAATAAATGTACCCAGACAACCGATGACTGGTGCGAATAGCGGATATAAACTTCCCGTAGCGGTGGCGAGTGCCGTGGCAATAACGGCAATCATTCCCGAAGCGTCCATAATGGTGGATAATCCAACCAGGCAGATAACCGTGACGAAAGTCTTTTTCAACTGTTTCACCGTATTCCAAAGTACGATGAACAAGTCCTTTACTTTTGCCCCTTGTATCAATCCGCCGATGAAAGTACCCACGAAAAGCAATACTCCCGCATGAGTCAGCCATGAAATCGTATAATTTACGGTGGAAGCATTGATAGGCAGGCTGATTCTCGTTATCCAGTTATTCTCCAATGTGTGTCGTAATCCCGGAAATAGCGGGCTTGTGAGAATAATAAGGAAGAGAATAAGCAAGTAAATGCTCCATGCATTCAGGATATCTTTCGTCTTCAACGAACTTTTCCGTGCCTTTTCTTCTTTGGATGCAGTCAGTTTGCCATAAAGAACGATGACGATGATAGACAGGATACTTCCGATGATAGCCGGAGATTCCGCTCCCATATATCTGGCTGCGAGGTATTGGCTGGCTAAAGAAACACTGCCTACCAATAAAGCCAGAAACAGATTTTTGGGGAGTGATTTCAGTTTGGGGTCGGTAAGGAAAAGCAGTACAAGCGGAATAAGGAACATGAGTACTGATAATTGCAGTACAACGTTGGTACTAAGATTCAGAACATCCAGATTTGTCTCCTTTGCCAGTACGAGCACCGGAGTTCCGATAGCCCCGAAAGCGGTAGCCACACTATTCGCTATCAGGCTGACCGTGGCCGAGAATATCGGCTTGAACCCCAGACTGATAAGAATCGCTGCCGGAATGGCAACTGCCGTACCGAATCCCGCCATCGCTTCCAACAATCCCCCGAATCCCCAAGTCAATAGCAATACTTGAATACTTTTATCGGTGGAAATGGAAGCGAACTGCTGCTTTATAATCTCCATTTTTTCTGTTTTCAGTAATACGTTGTAACTGAAAATGGCCATCAGTATAATGATTAAAATAGGGGAAACTGCTTTTAACGCTCCGTATAAAAAGGCATAAAAAAGATTGTCGGCAGAAAAGGCAAAGCCGAAAAGCGCAATCAGCATGGTTACGACTAAGGAAATGATACTACTTTTGTCGCCCGACATTTTGAAGAATGCCATTAATATGATTAATAACAATACCGGAATGATAGCAAGAATCAAGGTCATAGTGTTCTGGTTTTAAAAAGTGAGACGTTCATTTGTTATGAGTATAACAAATGAACGTCTCACTTGGGTCGATGCGGTAAATAGATTTTTTTATTTATTTTTTGCCGATAAATTATGTTTAAAGACATAAATGCTAACATTTTCGGAATATCGTACGTTTATTATATAAAAGTGCCTTTGTGTAATCAATGTGACAACATTTTAATTTATAACGGGCTATTTTTATGCACACATACATCTTTAAATAAATTCAAGCCTATGAAAGAGCTTATCAAGAACCTGGAAGAACTGAACAGGAAAGCAGAAAAAGGTGGCGGAGACGCCCGCATTGAAAAACAACATTCCGTGGGCAAGCTGACTGCCCGTGAACGTATCGATTTACTTTTGGAGAAAGGTTCGTTTATCGAACTGGACAAGTTGGTAACCCATCGCTGTACCGATTTCGGCATGGAGAAGCAGAAGTTTGCCGGTGATGGGGTAGTGACGGGCTATGGCATGATTGGTAAACGGCTGGTTTATGTCTTTGCGCAGGATTTCACGGTCTTTGGCGGTGCCTTGTCCGAGACGCATGCCAGGAAAATCTGCAAAGTGATGGACATGGCGATGCAGATGGGAGCTCCTATTATCGGGCTGAACGATTCCGGTGGCGCACGTATCCAGGAGGGAGTCCGTTCCTTGGCGGGATATGCCGAGATATTTCTTCGCAATTCCATGGCATCGGGAGTTATTCCGCAGATTAGCGCAATAATGGGCCCTTGTGCCGGTGGCGCTGTTTATTCTCCCGCACTGACGGATTTTATCCTGATGGTGAAGAATTCGGGATATATGTTTATTACCGGCCCCGATGTTGTGAAAAGTGTGACGCAGGAGGAAGTTAGTAAAGACGACCTTGGCGGGGTGGGTGTTCATATGACCAAATCCGGCGTAGCCCATCTTTCTGCCGAAAATGACATTGAATGTATCAACTATATCCGTGAACTGATTTCCTATCTTCCCGGAAATAATATGGAAGAACCGCCGTTTGTAGCTACCAGCGACTCGCCGACCCGCCTGACGCCGGAACTATCTACGCTTATTCCCACCAATCCGAACCAACCTTATAATATAAAGGAGATGATTGAAGCTGTAGCCGATGATAATAGCTTCTTCGAGTTACAGGCGGAATTTGCGGCGAATATCGTCACCGGATATATCCGGCTGAATGGAAAGACGGTAGGAGTAGTTGCCAACCAGCCGTTGGTGCTGGCAGGTACATTGGATATTAATGCTTCTATCAAAGCGGCTCGTTTTGTCCGCTTCTGCGATGCTTTCAATATTCCTCTGCTGACACTGGTCGACGTTCCGGGATTCCTGCCGGGAGTAGACCAGGAGTACGGTGGAATCATCCGTAACGGTGCGAAATTACTTTATGCCTATTGTGAAGCTACCGTGCCCAAAGTTACAGTGATTACCCGTAAGGCATACGGCGGCGCTTATGACGTAATGAGTTCCAAACATATCCGGGGAGATGTGAATCTGGCTTTCCCGACCGCTGAGATTGCTGTTATGGGGCCGGACGGTGCAGTAAATATCTTGTTCAGGAAAGAGATAGAAAAGTCGCAGACACCGGATGAGAAACGGAAAGAACTTCAGGATGATTACCGCGAAAAGTTTGCCAATCCTTACCGGGCGGCGGAACTGGGATATGTGGACGAAGTAATCGACCCGGCAGTCACCCGCCTGCGCTTGATTCGTAGTTTCGAGATGCTTGCTAATAAGCGCCAGTCCAATCCGCCCAGGAAACATTCTAACCTACCGCTTTAGGTTTGTTTGTGGATTAAATTTAGGCACGGATTACACGGATTTCACGGTTACTTTATGTGGTAACCTTTATTCTAAAAACCATGTAATCCGCGTAATCCGTGCCTAATATAATTTAATTGCTCTTTTAAGTTTTTACTTCTAAAAAGAAAAAGATTATGATAAAGAAAATATTAGTAGCCAACCGGGGTGAGATAGCTATGCGTATCTTCCGTACATGCCGGGTGATGAATATCTCGACGGTGGCTGTTTATACACACGTTGACCGCGGGGCTTTGCACGTCCGTTATGCGGAAGAAGCCTATTGCATATCCGAGTCGCCCGAAGACACTTCCTATCTGAAGCCGGAATTGATATTGGCGATTGCCAAAAAGACCGGAGCAGCCATTCATCCGGGATATGGTTTCCTGTCGGAGAATGCGGACTTTGCCCGTCGCTGCGAAGAAGAAGGAGTGATTTTCATCGGGCCAAGTGCGGATATTATTTCCAAGATGGGAATTAAGACGGAAGCGCGTAAGATAATGCGTGAAGCCGGGCTGCCGATTGTTCCGGGGACAGAGACTCCTGTGCAGGGAATTGAGGAAGTGAAGAAAGTGGCCAACGAAGTGGGGTATCCTATCATGTTGAAAGCACTTGCAGGCGGCGGGGGAAAAGGGATGCGCCTTGTACGCTCCGAAGAAGAAGTGGAAACGGCACTTCGCCTGTCACAGTCCGAAGCGGGCACGTCGTTTGGCAATGATGCCGTCTATATCGAAAAGTACATAGAGAATCCGCACCATATCGAGGTGCAGATTATGGGAGATAAATATGGGAATGTGGTTCATTTGTACGAACGCGAATGTTCCATCCAGCGCCGTAATCAGAAGGTGATAGAAGAAAGCCCTTCGCCTTTCGTGAAAGAAGAGACGAGAAAGAAGATGCTGAAAGTGGCGGTGGAAGCCTGTAAGAAAATAGGTTATTATAGTGCCGGGACACTGGAATTTATGATGGATAAAGACCAGAATTTCTACTTTCTTGAGATGAATACCCGTTTGCAGGTAGAGCATCCGGTGACGGAAGAATGTACGGGCGTCGACCTGGTGCGTGATATGATAACCGTTGCCGCCGGAAATCCGTTGCCCTACAAGCAGGATGATATTCAGTTTAGCGGAGCCGCTATCGAATGTCGTATTTATGCGGAAGACCCGGAGAATAATTTTATGCCTTCTCCCGGTGTGATTACGGTGCGCGAAGCTCCCGAAGGACGTAACTTGCGTCTGGACAGTGCCGCTTATGCCGGATTTGAAGTTTCTTTGCATTATGACCCGATGATTGCGAAACTTTGTTGTTGGGGACGTACCCGTGCTTCGGCCATCTCCAATATGGCGCGTGCTTTGCGTGAGTATAAGATACTCGGAATCAAGACCACCATTCCTTTTCATCAGCGTGTATTGAAAAATGCTGCTTTCCTGAAAGGCGAATATGATACTACGTTCATTGATACGCGTTTTGATAAGGAAGACTTGAAGCGTCGTCAGAATACAGACCCGACGGTAGCGGTCATTGCTGCCGCAGTGCGTCATTACGAAAGGGAAAAAGAAGCGGCTTCACGTGCTACGACTCTGCCGGTAGTAGGAGAATCGCTTTGGAAGTACTACGGTAAGTTGCAGATGACTGCCAACAATTATTAAACGAAAAGTTGAAAACTAAAAAACGAGGATCCATATGGGTACAACATTAGCTACATATTATGCCAGGCTTCAGGATATGCCGGATAGCGAATATAAGGTGGAAATCTTGGAAGACGGGCCAATCAAGAAGATTGCGGTCAACGGTAAAATATACGAGGTCGATTATAACATGGGCGGTGACTCCATTCATTCGATTATTATCGACCATCACTCGCACGGAGTACAGATTTCTCCTTCTTCCAATAATTCTTATACGATTATGAATAAGGGGGAATTGTATCAGATTGAGTTGCAGGGAGAGATGGAGAAGATACACAATGCCCGTTCGGCTGCCGAATCGGTGGGACGGCAGGTGGTGCAGGCACCGATGCCGGGAGTCATACTGAAAACGTATGTGAAGAGAGGGGACAGTGTGAAACGCGGTGACCCGCTTTGTGTACTGGTAGCCATGAAGATGGAGAACGAAATACGTTCGGTGACGGACGGTGTTGTAAAAGAAGTTTTCGTGGAAGACGGCATGAAAGTGGGATTGAATGACCGAATTATGGTGATTGAATGATTCTTGGAAAATAAATTGGGGATTTTGCGTACTTATCTGCAAGAAAATATTTACTTTTGGCAGATAAGTACGTATTTATCCCTTATACCATGAGCAGTGAACAAACAAAAGAGGCATTAGTAGAGGAATTGGAGAGGCTTAAAAAAGAAAATGAGCAACTTCGGAAAGAACTTTTAACTCTGAAACAAAAGAAAGGGGAAGATAGCCCTGTTAGCTTTAAGGAAAAATATGCTGTAAAGATACTGGACTCTTTACCGGATATGTTGACAGTCTTTAATCACAAGGAAGTGGGGATTGAAGTTGTGTCCAACGAAGAAACCAATCACGTCGGAGTGACAAACAAGGATTTCGTGGGGATGCACATGTGTGATATGGTGCCCCCGGAAGCTTATCAGAACATACATTCCAATATGTGTCATGCGATTACTACAGGAAACGTTTCGGCTGCGCACCATGAATTGGATTTTAATGGCAAGCATCATTATTACGAAAACCGTATTTTCCCGTTGGATAAGGAATATGTGCTGATTATGTGCCGTGATATAACGGAAGGAGTGGCTACGCAAAGGCAACTGGAAGTATTCAAGAGTGTACTCGATAAAGTGAGTGACAGTATTCTTGCCGTGGCGGAAGACGGGACGCTGGTGTATGCCAACAAACAATTTATAGAAGAATACGGAGTTACCGGGGAGATTGGTACACAAAAGGTGTATGACCTGCCTGTCTCCATGAAAACGAAAGAGGCATGGGAAAAACGGCTTCAGGAAATACGTGATAATGAGGGTAGCTTTGCTTACCGTGCCGCGTATGTGCGTGTGGGTGACGACAAGAAAAGGATTCATCAGGTGTCTACTTTCCTGATTCGTGAGAATGACCAGGAGCTTATCTGGTTCTTTACCCAGGATATTACGGATGTGATAAGGAAACGGGACGAGCTTCGCGAACTGAACCTGTTATTGGATGGTATCTTGAATAATATCCCTGTTTACCTGTTTGTGAAAGATCCGGAAGATGATTTCAGATATTTATATTGGAACAAGGCTTTTGCCGACCATTCCGGCATCCCTGCTTCCAAAGCGATAGGGCATACGGACTTTGAGATATTCCCCTTGCATGAGGATGCGGAAAAGTTTCATAAGGATGATTTGGAATTGCTTCGCACTCATAAGCGTATTGATATGCAGGAAACTTATCTGACGGTTGCGGGAGAAGCACGTATCGTGCAGACGCTGAAAGCGCTTGTTCCGATGGAAGGGCGTGAACCGTTATTGATTGGTATCTCCTGGGATATCACCAACCTTCAGAATATTGAGCAGGAACTTATCAAGGCGCGGATTAAAGCTGAACAGTCTGACCGATTGAAAAGTGCTTTCCTGGCCAATATGAGCCATGAGATACGGACACCGCTCAATGCGATTGTCGGTTTCTCACAATTGCTGCCTGCTGCCGATACTGCCGAGGAAAAGAAGCTTTATTCGGATATTATCAATCAGAATTCGGACATTTTGTTGCAGCTTATTAATGATATATTGGATTTGTCGAAGATAGAAGCGGGTACATTGGAGTATGTGAAACGTCCGATGAATCTCGGTGAAGCGTGCCGGACGATTTATACGGTTCATAAGGAACGTGTGAAAGAAGGGGTGAATCTTATCTTTGATAATGGAGAAGAAGACCTGCTGATGGAAGGTGACCCGAACCGCATCATGCAGGTGATAACGAATTTTATCACCAACGCAAGTAAGTTCACCTATACGGGTGAGATTCGATTTGGCTTTGAGCGGATGGATAAGAAGATTCGCGTATATGTGAAGGATACGGGAATCGGGATAGAACCGGAAAAGGTAAACCATATCTTCGACCGTTTTGTCAAACTGAACAGTTTTGCGCAAGGCACTGGTTTGGGACTTTCCATCTGCCGGATGATTATTGAAAAGATTGGCGGAGAAATAGGGGTGAACTCCGAACTGGGTAAAGGCTCGACTTTCTATTTTACAATACCTTGTGAAGAAGTTGGAGAGCGGGAGCAACTTTTCAAAATTACCAAGACGGAAGCTGAAAATAATCCGGTAAATTCTTCGCGACAGGTAAAGAGGATTTTGGTTGCCGAAGATGTAGAAAGTAATTTCATCCTGCTAAAGAATTTAATAGGAAAAGAGTATACCTTACTTTGGGCAAAAGATGGATTTGAAGCCGTGGAAATGTATAAGCAGTATCATCCTGATTTAATCCTGATGGATATAAAAATGCCGCGCATGAATGGTTTGGAAGCTACTCATATCATCCGTACTTATTCTAAAGAGATTCCTATTATTGCGTTGACGGCTTATGCTTTTGAAACGGATAAGGAACTGGCTTTAGAAGCCGGCTGCAATGATTTTGTGACGAAACCGATTTCGGAAAAGGCATTACGAAGAGCGTTGGATAAACATTCGGTCACAGATTGATGGGTTTATGCGACAGAAGAGGAAGCGAAAGGTAATAAAAAAGCCCCCGAAGAAGAAATATATTCAGAAACCTGAACGTAAGGAGTCTTTTTGGTCTGGATATTCTATTGGTATAATTGTTTTCTCTGTTGTGTTGTTGATGTTTGTCTTGTTAAATAATTCTTCGTCTCCGCAAAACTATGATAAGGAGACTGTGGGAAATATCGTAAGCCATAAGTCTAAATATAATATGACACAAGGAAGAACAGGTGGTAGTGTTTCCTATTACCTTGTTATTCATTTTCAGTATATGGTTGGAGACAAACACTATTCTAATAAGGTTTCTTTAGGCTATACAAGAGAGAATATCCCTTTTATACAAAAGATAAAGGATTATGGCTCTATGTATCCCGTAAAGGTTACATATGACAGCCATAATCCGCAAATAAGTAGGATTGTTGTTGAGTGAAATAACTTATGCGGCTACTCTTTTATTTCCGGAATCAATATAAACTTCGTATCCGGGAAATGTTTTTTCAACCAGTTTTGAATAAAGTTCATCGTATCATTCTGAATCGTTTTATCCTTTACGGTAGGATACATATTATAAAGTACAGTATCCAGTACAATACCACGTTTTTGTATGGCTTCGAGACTAAGTAGGGTATGATTGATACTTCCCAATTTGCCGGAAGTAACAAAGATAAGCGGATAATTTTCTTGGGCAATGTAGTCTATTGTCAGAAGCTCTGTCGTTAATGGAACCATTAAACCGCCTGCGCCTTCGAGCAGGACATAATCATATCGTTCACTCAATTCTTCCGTAGCACGTTTGATTTTGCCGAAGTCAATGGGGCGGTTATCCAGTTGGGAAGCGAGATGCGGAGAGGCAGGATAAGAGAAAATTTCCGGCATAGTCAGTCCTTCCTTGTCTTCTTCTGTAAAAGGGATTCCCATAATACGACGATGCAGGTCTATATCTTCGGAATGACCGACATTTCCTGTTTGGATGAACTTTTGAGTAATGGTACGTTGTCCGTTCTTGTTCCATTCACGGGCTAAAAAACCGGTGGCATAGCTTTTTCCGGCATCAGTGTCGATACCACTTACGAAATATACATTCTGTTTCATACTTCTTTCTTTTTTGCGATGATATAAATAGGGTGATAGGTCAGGGACACAGAAGTGCCCTGTGTGAATTCTTGTGTATAACGTTCACTAAATAATTGCAAGTCACGACGTGTCCGCAGTTGTCCGGAAGATTGACCGGATATTCCGGTTACTCCTGTAACTCCTGTTTGCTTCAAATGATAAAGCACTTTTATAGGATTGTCAAACGAAAGAGGAATAAGCTCTTCTTCCGAATGAAGTATATCAAAGTGGGATGACAAGGCTGTTACAAGTTCTTCCCGTGAACGATAAGGAAGGCCGTTTCCTGTTAGCTCGCGTATCTCCTTCATATTCTCTTTCCCAAAAGTGCTGAAAGCGAAGTAACCTTGCTTATTGAGTAATGCATTACATCTCTTGAAAAAGTTTTCGGGAGATTCGAACCATTGCAGGGCGGAACAGGAAGTTATCAATGTACTTTCAGCAGGGAAGGGAGCTGTTTCCGCATCTCCCGGAAGAAAGGAAACCTGTTTCTTTTTTAATAAATCCTCGCAACAATATTTCATCTCCGGACAAAGGTCATTCAACAAGAGTTCTTCCGGGCGTAGAGCCTGAAGCAGCATACGGGAATAAATGCCCGTGCCGCAACCGAATTCAATTACTTTAGAACAGGGAAAGGATATGTGTTCTGTAAGCAGGCGAATCATTTTATCTGCAATCTGCCGCTGTACGTTTGCTTCCTGCGGATAGGTGGGAATGGCTTTAGAGAAACGTTCGGCAATTAGTTGTTTATCCATAAATCAATAATTAGTTGATTTGCATGATTACGTTATCAAAAAGTTCCATTTGATAGTGGGCGGCTTCTGCATATTCAAGGGAATCCACTTTATTTCTCCATGCCAGCCATTGGTTATCCGGCAGGAAAATACGGTCGTTCTTTCCTATGATGGCTTTTTGCCATGTAAAGTCCGAAGGTGGTAATGATAAGTATTGCTTTTGTATGGCGGCAAGTTCTTCTTTGAGTTCCTCAACGGGACGTTGGGGAGCTACTGTCTGAAAAGCTTTGTAATCGGCTATTGAACCACACATTCGTCTTTGAAACTTTTGCAGGGATTGGTCGTTCAATCCTTGCAGGGTTCCTTCAAAGATGGCAGGTGCAATCCCTTTCGTTTCGTGTATAGGATAAGGAGTGCCATTGATAGCGATACTTTGAGAGAGGGGCAGGGCAGGATATTGTTTCATTATCTGAGAAGCTGCCCATACTCCCATTGACCAGGCGATGAGACTGATTTCGGAATACTCTTGCAAGATACCGGCATCGAACTCTAATGAACGATAATCATAACAAATCATCCAATCCTTATCGGTCGGGTGAATTTGAAGGAATGGAGTTTCATCCATTCCCCAGCCTGCGAAGAAAAGCAATAGATGCTTTTGATTATTCTTTATGATAAAATGCTGTTTCATTCGTTTATCAGTTTTATGAGTTGGTCGATTTCATGTTCGGTGATGTCTGCTGTCAATGAGAAGCGGATGCGTGAAGTCCCTTCGGGAACCGTAGGCGGACGTACCGGCAATGCGTAGAATCCTTTGCGTTGAATTTCTTCTGCTTTGCATATGGCATCTTCACTTGCTCCTACAATCATAGGGACAATATGGCTTACCGAGGGGCAATTGTATCCTTTGTCGGCAAGCGCAGTCTTTAGTTTGTTACTGATTCGCAGTAAATGAGTTCTCTTCTGTTGGAGAGCGGGCAGATGTTTTAATATCCACGAAGTCCATTGAATATTTATGGGCGGAAGGGCTGTTGTGAATATAAATGTGCGCATCTTGTTGATTAGATATTCCTGGATAACTTGTCGGCAGACAATGTAGGCGCCTGTTGAGGCTATCGCTTTCCCGAATGTTCCTATCAGAAAGTCTATATCATTGATGCAGTCTTGTTCTTCAGCGCATCCTAATCCGTTCTCGCCCCGTACGCCGAAGGCATGGGCTTCGTCTACATAAAGAAGAACATTGGAATAATTCTTTTTCAATTGGACGAGAGCGCGAAGGTCGGCTTCATCTCCGTCCATGCTGAAGATGCTTTCGGTGACAATAATGATTTGCCCATACACGTTGTGATTCTCAGAAATCAATCGTTGTAACTGGGATAAATCATTGTGACGATACCGGATACATTTCGCGGATGACAATCTGATTCCGTCTATCAGACTGGCATGTACCAGTTTGTCCGCAAGAATCAATGTTTGCGCATTGCTGACGGCAGGAAGAATCCCTGTATTGGCATGATAACCACTATTAAAAATGAGTGCGCTTTCTACTCCGAACATAGCTGCCAGTTGTTGTTCCAACGCTTGATAATCGGAAAAATTACCTGTCAGCAATCGGGAAGAAGAGGAACTAGGCAGAAAGGTTTCGGGAGTAATTGTCTTTAAGAATTCCTCTCTTAATGATACATCATTAGCCAGTCCGAGATAATCGTTGGAAGACAGATTCAACATTCGTTTCCCGTTCAGAATAACATCCCGTCCATCGTGGACAAGTGGCGGGAGAGAACGATAGTTCTTCTTTTCTTTTAGAACAAGAAGTTCCTGGTTTATATTGTTTATAATCATATATTGTTCTTTTATAGCTAAAAGATAATTTATGAGTTCACCACAGAGGACACTGAGGACACAGAGGTTTACTATTTTTGAGTAACACAGAGTCTCACGTATTTATAACCGTATTTATCTCTCTGTTTTACTTGCGGAAAGAAAGAGAGAAGAACTCAGTGTCCTCCGTGTCCTCTGTGGTGAAATATAAATTCCCATTTATGAAACTATATTTTCTTTATTATTTTCAATAATCCGGAAGTCAATTTACTTAGTTGTTCGGAAGTAATAATGAAAGGCGGCATCAGATAAACCAACTTTCCGAATGGACGTACCCAAATACCTTCTTCGACAAAGCGTTGTTGCATAGTTGCCATATTCACCGGACGCTTCATTTCAATGACTCCGATTGCCCCTAGTATCCTTACATCAGCTACTTGTGGCAACTCCCGTGCAGGTGCCAATTCTTCTTTTAATTGAGTTTCGATTCGTTTCACATTCTCCTGCCAACCGGATTCAATCAGCAAGCGGACAGATGCGCAAGCCACCGCACAGGCGAGTGGATTTCCCATAAAGGTAGGCCCGTGCATAAATGCTCCCGGTGCATGGTTGGAGATGGTATCTGCCACCTGATTACTTGCCAAAACCGCAGAAAGCGTCATATATCCGCCGGTCAATGCCTTTCCGATACACATAATATCCGGTTCTACTCCGGCGTGTTCCCAGGCGAAAAGTTTGCCTGTCCGTCCGAATCCTGTTGCTATTTCATCGAAGATAAGAAGAAGTCCGTGTTCCCGGCAGAGCTTTTCCGCTTCACGCAGGTATTGCGGATGATAAAACCACATACCACCTGCTCCCTGCACAATCGGTTCAAGGATAAGTGCCGCTAATTCTTCCGAATGTTTTTCAATCGTCTCCCGCAAAGGGACAATGTCTTCAGGATTCCACTCCCCGTCAAACCGGGAAACCGGAGCCGGAACAAAATGGCGGACAGGAAGCGCTGGGCCGAAAAGACTGTGCATTCCCGTCACCGGGTCGCAGACGGACATGGCATTCCAGGTATCTCCGTGATAACCGGAACGGATGGTCACGAAATTATTCTTATCGGGTTTTCCTGCTGCGTACCAGTATTGTACAGCCATTTTCAAGGCAACTTCAACAGCTACCGAACCGGAGTCTGCATAGAATATCTTTTGCATGGACGGCGGAACTAACGGTAATAGCAATTTTCCCAATTCAATGGCGGGTTCATGTGTCAATCCACCGAACATCACGTGAGACATCTTGTCCAACTGCTCTTTGGCCGCCTGGTTCAATGCCGGATGATTGTATCCATGCACGGCACACCACCAGGATGACATTCCTTCAATAAGTGTCCGCCCGTCTTCAAGGGTAATGGTAGCGCCATCCGCCCGTTTTACTTTATAAACAGGAAGCGGGTCGGTAGTAGAAGTATAGGGATGCCATATATGTTCGCGGTCGAACTGTGAACTTGCAAAATGATAACCTTCTTCCTGAATCATCTTCTTGTCTTCCGAAACTTTAGAGCCGAGTGTCGTCAGCAAGTCACCTACAATAGCCGAATTAATTCCGATATACAATGCTTTGTGCATCGCTTCGGGCGAGAGTTGCGAACGTCCGCCGGCAAAACGTAGAAAAGCCGTCGGATTGATGAAACGGAACAAGGCAATTGTCCTGAGGATTTCTTCTTCACTTAGAGGCTTTTCGTTTTCCAATGGCGTTCCAGGTATCGGGCTTAATAGGTTGATAGGAATGGACTGGACGTTCAGTTCTTCCAAAGTGAAAGCGAATTCTATCCGTTGTTCCATTGTTTCTCCCATACCGATAATGCCACCGCAGCAAATGTCCATTCCTACACGGCGGGCAGCATCAAGAGTCGCAAGTTTCTGCTCCTGTGTGTGCGTGGAGCAGAGCGTTGAAAAGTAAGAAGGTGCAGTTTCCAGATTGCAGTGATAGCGGGTTACGCCAGCTTCATGCAGAGAACGCAGTTCTTCTTCGTTGAGTAAACCCAGCGAAGCGCAAAGTTGAATTGACGAATGTCGCCGCATATGGCGGACTGTATCACAAAGTTGGGTAATCTGTTTGGGAGAAGGTTTCCGGCCGCTGGTGACGAGGGAGAAACGGTTGACGTTCTGGGCTTCATTGTATTTTGCCTGTCGGAGACATTCTTCAGCGGGTAGGAGGTCGTAGACTTCGGCTTGCGTTTTGTAGTGAGAGGATTGTGCACACCATTTACAGTTCTCCGGGCATCTGCCGGACTTGGCGTTGATGATGGAACACATGTCGAATTCGTGCGAAGCACGTGCGACGGTAATCTCATGCGCGGCGGCATAAAGCGCCTCGCTGTCGGCCATGTTGGCGAGCCAAGCGGCCTGGTCGGGCGATATGTCTACGCCTGCCAACACTTGGTCTTTAATTTCTTGAAGTGTCATAAATGTATGATAAGGGATAGTTTGTGCAGCATTCTGCTTGCGAAGGGCAACGTCCACTACATTGATATGCAGATGACCGATTTGGAATTCACGTCCCATACTCGCAAAAGCGGCGTAATTCTTTCTGCCCCAGTAACGGAAGCGGGAAAGAAGGGTGCGTGTGGTCTGTATGTGGCGTTGTTGCTTCATTGATTTTTTACTTTTTGTTCCGTAGAACGCGGCAAATGTACAAAGATTCTTTGGATAAGCAAACTGTTTGGCGGTTTCTGATATTTCTACTTCGATTTCTTTTTCCTGTATTCCTTGCGCAGATTGAAGTTGAATCCGGCATATATCTGAAGAGTTCCGAAGCCATTGTCCAAAGAGAAATTATTGCGATGGTAATTGTAGTTTTTCCCGACGAAAGAGGAACCTACGAAATACTTTCCGTTATTATAGACCACGCCTGCACGGAGCAGGAAATCGAGATTAAACTTACTGTACCATTGTTTTCCTTCGTGGGTTTCCGCGTCTACGTCAGAGGCTTTGTAGGCAATGGCGGGAGTGAGAGAAATACAAGCCAGGCAGTTGCGTGCGAATACCCAGTTGTAGGCATAGCCGAAACTGATATTGGCATTGGTATATTTTATCTTATTGACTTTCATGCCGGGATTCATCCTTTCCTGTATATATTCCGGCAATTGCAGATAATCAAAGTCGAGATTGTGTTTGGAGATAGAGAAACCTGCGATGAATGTTCCTGCATTGCGCCGTTGATTGGTCGACTGGCTGAAAGCGGCAGGATAAGAGAACTTCCGGTTGTTGAATATATAATATAGATTCAGCCCTTTGATATCTACTTTCAGTCCGTTGAAGTTTTCGGAATAATTGGAAGGAATCTCGTCATAGAATCCTCTGATTTTATGAATCTTATAATTATTGCCCGTACGGCGGTAGAAGATATCCACCCCTAGCTTGGAGCTATAAAGACTTAAATCAAACTCTGTCCCTCTGTTCTTCCGGTTTGTCTTCCGATAAATATCATCGACATCGACAGACCATCCCAGGAAAATCCATCTCCAACCGAAGTACAATCCAATCTTGTTGTGCGGATTAGGAGAGAAGCTAAGTTTCTGAGGTTGGGGAAGTTCACTGGTGACCGAGTAATATTCAAAGTTGCTGAAATGGGTAACCATCAGCGCATAATTATATCGGTTGGGACTGATGTAGAGCGTATCGAAATCACTGAAATTCATGAATTTCTTGATAGCTCTCTTGAAAGCACCAGGTTTGGCGATGTTTGACGAATCTCCCTGCACACTGTCGGCTACGGAAATATTCTCCTTTCCAGGCTGTGCCTGTAAGGAGAGTGACAATAACAGGGAAATATATAAAACAATCTGTCTTACCATGCGATTCTTCGTAGCTGTTATGAATGTCTTTGGTTTCACGAATGTACTACCTTTCGTTGATTTATACTAGCAATCTTCTAAAAAATGTTTCGTTTCCTAAACAAAAAACTTCTATATACTGTTAGTACAGCTAGCAAATAAATATTAAGCCACAAAATTATGAGAATCTATTTACGTTTATTAGCAGCGTCTTTTCTGCTTCTTGCAGGAAATATATTGTATGCGGAAGCACAGCAGGAGAAGTGCGTGACAGGTACGGTGACCTCTGAAGGAGAGCCCTTGCCTGGGGTATCTGTACAATTGAAAGGAGCATCTTCAGGCACAATCACCGATATGGATGGAAATTACTCTGTCGAAGCTCCGGCTACCGGCACTTTGGTATTCCGCTTTGTAGGGATGCGCACAGTAGAACAACCGATAAACAACCGGAATGTGATAAATGTTGCCCTGGAATCAGAAAGTAAAGAACTGGACGAAGTGATGGTAGTAGCGTATGCCACCGCCAAGAAATATAGTTTTACCGGAGCTGCTTCGACCATGAAGGCGGGGGAAATTGAAAAGTTACAGACTTCCAGTGTATCGCGTGTACTGGAAGGTACGGTGTCCGGCGTGCAGGCAAGTGCGGCAAGCGGTCAGCCGGGTACGGATGCTGAAATCCGTATTCGTGGTATCGGTTCTATCAATGCATCCAGTGCTCCGCTTTATGTAGTGGACGGTGTTCCGTTCGATGGAAGTGTGAACTCCATCAATCCCGATGACATATCTTCGATGACTGTCCTGAAAGATGCCGCATCTGCCGCTTTGTACGGTTCACGTGGCGCGAATGGGGTGATTATTATCACCACCAAGCAAGGTGAACAGAACTCGAAAGCAACGGTAAAAGTGAAAGCATCTTTAGGAGGTTCCAACCGCGCAGTCCGCGACTACGACCGTGTCAGCACCAACCAATATTTTGAATTATATTGGGAAGCACTTCGTAATCAGTATGCCAAAAGCTCTGACTACACATCGGCAACTGCCGCAGCACAGGCTTCCAAAGATTTGGTTACGAAATTAATGGGTGGAGGGCCTAACCCTTACGGCCCGCAATATGCACAACCGGTCGGTACGGACGGTAAACTGATAGAAGGTGCACGCCCGTTATGGGATTCTGATTGGAGTGACGCTATGGAGCAACAGGCACTTCGCACAGAACTGAACCTGAGTGTTTCCGGTGGTGGAAAAGCCAATCAATATTTCTTCTCCGCCGGATATCTGAATGACAAAGGTATCGCCCTCGAATCCGGTTATCAACGTTTCAACTTGCGTTCCAACATAACCAGTGAAATAACTTCCTGGCTGAAAGGCGGCGTCAACTTGAGTTTTGCCCATTCCATGCAGAACTATCCGGTTTCTTCCGACTCCAAAACGAGTAACGTGATTACAGCCGGACGTACCATGCCGGGTTTTTATCCGATTTATGAGATGAATACCGACGGCAGTTACAAACTGGATGAAAGCGGAGACCGTATTTTCGATTTCGGTTCGTATCGCCCTTCCGGTTCTATGGCTAACTGGAACTTGCCCGCTACTTTGCCCCTGGATAAGTCGGAACGTATGAAAGATGAAGTTTCCGGCCGTACTTTTCTGGAAGCTACGATTATCGAAGGATTGAAATTCAAGACAAGTTTCAACTTCGATTTGATTAACTATAATACATTGGACTATACGAACCCCAAACTAGGGCCGGCTAAAGAAAACGGCGGCGGTGTCAGCCGGATGAATACCCGTACTTTCTCCTGGACATGGAATAATATTGCCACTTATGACAAGACGATTGGCGAACATCATTTCAATGTCCTTGCAGGTATGGAAGCGTATTCTTATCGTTACGATGAACTGACCGCGTCACGTTCTAAAATGGCGCAGCCCGATATGCCGGAACTGGTAGTCGGCTCGCAGTTGACCGGTGGTTCGGGATATCGCATCGACTATGCACTGGTCGGTTATCTTACCCAACTGCTCTACGACTATCAGAATAAATATTTCTTCTCGGCATCTTACCGTCGCGACGGTTCTTCACGTTTTGCGCCGGAGACGCGTTGGGGAAACTTCTGGTCATTGGGTACTTCCTGGCGTATCGACCGTGAAGAGTTTATGGCAAGCACTTCCGACTGGCTGTCTGCCTTGACTCTAAAAATGAGCTACGGCGCACAGGGAAATGATAACCTCGGCACTTACTACGCAAGCAAGGGACTTTATAGTATCGTCTCCAATTTGGGCGAGAACGCATTAGTCTCCGACCGTATGGCAACTCCGAACCTGAAATGGGAAACGAACCTGAACTTTAACGTCGGTATTGACTTCTCTCTGTTTAACAACCGCTTTTCCGGTTCGTTCGACTTCTTTACGCGCCGCTCGAAAGACTTGCTTTATTCCCGTCCGATAGCTCCCTCTTTGGGATATGGTTCTATTGACGAGAATGTAGGAGCTTTGAAAAATACGGGTATAGAACTGGTACTTAACGGAACGATTATCAACCAGAATGGTTGGGTATGGAAACTGGGTATGAACCTCACTCACTATAAGAATAAGGTGACAGACCTTCCATTGAAAGATATGCCGCAAAGTGGTGTGAACAAGCTCCAGGTAGGTCGCTCTGTTTATGATTTCTATATGAAAGAATGGGCAGGCGTAGACCCAGAGAATGGTGATCCATTGTGGTATATGGACGAGGAAGACGCCAACCACAACCCGACAGGAAAACGTATCACCACCAATGATTATGCTTCGGCAGATTATTATTACGTCAACAAATCATCTCTTCCGAAAGTATATGGCGGATTCAATACATCACTTTCCTGGAAAGGATTCGACCTCTCTGCTATCTTTGCTTACAGCATCGGCGGATATATCTACAACCGTGATATTACAATGATTCTGCATAACGGTAGTTTGGAAGGACGTGATTGGTCGACAGAAATTCTGCGACGTTGGACACCGGAAAACCGGGATACCGATGTTCCTGCCTTGAGTACAACTTCTAATAACTGGAACTCGGCATCCACCCGTTTCTTACAAAACAACTCCTATATGCGATTGAAGAACCTGACGCTCTCTTACAACTTACCCAAGCAATGGATTAGTAAATTGTCATTGAGCAGTGTGCAAGTATATGTGCAGGGAGATAACTTATTTACTATCCACCGGAATCAGGGATTAGATCCTGAGCAGGGAATTACAGGTATTACTTATTACCGCTATCCGGCTATGAGAACCATCTCCGGAGGTATTAACGTTGCTTTCTAAATTCAGACTAAATTATGAGAAAAATAAAAATACAATCTATTCTAGCAGCCGTTGCCACTCTCTTTTTGGCAGCGGGTTGTAGCAGCAGCTTTTTGGATACAGACCCGACAGATGCAGTAAGTTCCGAAAAAGTGCCTGTGCCCGAAAATGCGGAAGCGCTTGTGAACGGTGCCTGGTATAATCTGTTCGATTATTCAAGTACTTATGCCAATATCGGTTATCGTGCACTTCAGTGCCAGGATGATATGATGGCAAGTGATGTTGTTTCCCGTCCGAAATATGGGTTCAACTCTTCCTATCAGTTCAACGATGTGGCTATTTCTTCAAACAATAGAACGGAGTTTGCCTGGTATCTGATGTATAAAACGATAGATAACTGTAATACTGCTATTTCCATCAAGGGGGATTCGGAAGAACTCCGTCGGGCGCAGGGACAAGCATTAGCTTTACGTGCTTTCTGCTACCTGCATCTGGTACAACATTACCAGTTTACTTATTTGAAGGATAAAGATGCGCCTTGTGTTCCTGTTTATACAGAACCGAGTAATAGTTCAACAGTACCGAAAGGAAAATCGACAGTAGCGCAGGTTTACCAACTTATTTTCGATGACTTGACTTTGGCGAAGGACTATTTGAAAAACTATGTCCGCAGCGGTGATAATCAGAAGTTCAAACCGAATGTAGCAGTAGTCAACGGACTTTTGGCTCGCGCTTACTTGCTGACCGGACAATGGGAAGAAGCGGCAAAAGCTGCCGAAGCCGCCCGTAAAGGATATTCGCTGATGACAACCACTGCCGAATACGAAGGATTCAACAATATCTCCAATAAGGAATGGATATGGGGATTCCCTCAAATACCTTCCCAATCGGATGCAAGTTATAATTTTTACTATTTGGATGCTACATACGTTGGAGCTTACAGTAGTTTCATGGCAGATCCTCATTTGAAAGATACCTTTACTGAAGGTGATATCCGTATTCCTCTGTTTCAGTGGATGCGCGAAGGATATTTGGGATATAAGAAGTTTCATATGCGTGCAGATGATACGGCTGATTTGGTCTTGATGCGTTCTGCTGAAATGTATCTGATTGAGGCTGAAGCGAAAGTTCGTGATGGCGTAGCATTGAATCAGGCTGTAGCGCCTTTGAATACATTGCGCAATGCCCGTGGAGTAGGGGATTACGATGTGACGGGAAAATCACAGGATGATGTAGTCAACGAAATTCTGATGGAACGCCGCCGTGAACTTTGGGGAGAAGGCTTCGGTATTACTGATGTACTCCGTACCCAAAGAGCCGTAGAACGTACCGCTTTGTCGGATGAAATACAGAAAACAGAAGTGGACTGTTGGCAAGAAGGCGGTAGCTTTGCCAAACGGAATCCATTAGGACATTGGTTCCTTCGTTTCCCGGACGGCAAACCGTTTACAGTGAACAGCACTTATTATCTATATGCTATCCCGCAAAAAGAAATAAACGCTAACCCTAACCTATAAATATAAATAGATAACTCTCTTAATTTTTTTGACTTTGACTTTAACTTGTAGACCGGTATACGTCGTGACGACGCATACCGGTCGTTTCTTTTATCTTCAATTAAATATGTTAATATAATGCGCTTTGTAGGTTATCTTACTGTTTTATTGTAACTTTGTATCGAATGGTTAGTTTATCTATTTATATAAATAAACTAACCACATGCGAAGATTTGTCATTTCTTTTTATAAGTATTCAGTAGATCATCGCATTTATTGATCAATGCCTGAAAAAGAGAAGCCTTCTCATAATCTTGCGTATCCGCAGCCTCTTTTACCTTTTGCGCCAAGTCTTCTATACAATCTTGCAACGTAACTGTTGTTGCTTCACGTCCGTTGTCAACAGAAGATCCCCAAAGGCAGATCGCCCTTTCCATGTCTTGCGCCACATCTTCCCCCTTGTAATACTTGATACCCAACAAATATTGCGCTTCCGGATCATTTTGTTCCGATAATGAAATGAGATCCGAGATTTCATCCGGTTTATTTTGATTTTCGTCTTCGCAAGATAGAATTCTGAGTAATTCCACAAAATGGTCGTCCAATATATTCAGTAAAGGGCAAAATGCAAACCGGAACACTTCCTTATCTATACGAAAATCACTTCCAACATTCAATGCAGATTGAGACATTAGCTTGTTGCATTCCTCATTAATAAACAGACTGACCGAATCAAAATTATTCATCTGTATCTTATTGATAAAACGAAACACAGATGTATATTGGCTTTCTTGTATTTTTATGGGTGCATACGCCAATAAAAGTACCTGTTTATCCTCTTCCCTACAAATAATCCTCACATCCAAACAAACATAATTCATGTCGATTGAAAAGTGAAACTCTCCTTTCTCCTCATCATACTGAAAGTTCAACTTATACTCGTTCTTCAAGTAGTCATTTACTTGTCTTGCTAAAATATCCATAATTCAAACGTTTTAATCCATTGACGATACACTTTGTCACTATACCTACATCAAATAGACGCAACAAATATAAATCAGATAATCTGTCATATCTTGTCTGAGTCCGAGAGATTTTTATCTGTCTTATTGGCTAACCTATACCGTTCCAACTCATCCGATGTCACATTCAAGATCCAAGAAATAATCATCAAATCATCCATCAATCCCAAAGGGAACATATCCGGAACAAAGTCAACCGGAGTAATCAAATAAATCGCAGCCGCAATGATAAAGATCAGGCTGTTCGTATGATAATCCTTATACTTCCCAGTTGACACATCTTTCAGGTAGCTATATAACAACTTTGTCTGCTCTTTCAATCGAGTAGGTCCCTTCTTCGACAAATAAATCCCAAGCCGAAGGACCAAAGCCTTCAGCCGCTTGGGATTATAAGCATAATGTGCAGCTTTTTTAATCCAATCGGATCGCAGAAAGCGAACAATTAAATCCATCCTTACATCTTCTTAAAATCAAAAAAGACACCACTCAATATACTCTCATGACCAGATATGTCAATGCCTCTAGCCAATAGACAGTTTTTTACCATATTCTTTGACGCTATGGAATCAAAGGGCAAATGTCCGAACGGAATTTCCACTATAAAAGGAACTGTTCCTTTCTCTATCTTCATCCCGTGACTAAGCGGGATGTTACATTTTGGGGTTAATACAAATGTTGACATAATTCTATTATCTTATTCCTCTGTTTATACACTCTTTCGCCAACTCCGGCTCTTTAATCAACCAATCCATTGTCAATAAAGCGGCAGGATAAGTCATACTAAATTTTTGTTTTAGCTCGGACAATTTAAAACCTTCTATCTGAAAGTCTTGTTCTTCTTCCGTATTCAACCAACATTGAAAAGCTGTTTGAAACAGATTATCCATTTCCTGCAAATCACAGGCAACCGATAACGCCTGTTTTTTAGGATAACCACGTTCTATTAGAATTTTTGTTATTTCTTCTTTCATGTTAATTTATCTTGATATGATTTTACAACATCTTCCGCAAAAGCCCGTGCATCTGACTCCAAAGGTTGCAATTGATATGCTTTGAAGCCACAATGTTCCACATCTTGATAACCGTGAAGTTCGTTCAAGTTCCAATTGGAGACCTCTCCATGACGAGGATGCGTCTCACGTATATTCAAGTTATAATCTTGGTAAGCATGACGCCCCTCATGAATCAATGTGTCCAAGACCGCCTCATAGCACTCTGTTGATTCTACATAATCTTTATTAATTGTAATACAATTGCTTCCTTGCTCATAATACCCCAAATGCCCCTCTCCCAAACTTTGAGATACAACATCACATGATGGTCGATGAGCGATTTTGGCAACTTCATTTTCTAATTGCTGTAATACTCCCATCCGTTTATCAAAAGAAAGCTCCTTCCATTTATCATATTCCAATCCCACCACTCGGAGCATTACATCGGAAATCGCCTCTACTTGAGCATTGTCTGATGGAGCTTCCAAATAAAGTAGATCTATTTTATCTTTTATAGGTTCAAGCAACTCCGCTACAGTCCGATTCGAATCAATGGCCTTAGGAGGTTTTCTACCATTCAATTCATCAATTCGGGCTATTAGCAAATCCGTATTTCCTAATGGAAGAATCTCTCCAACATATTCAAGTTCAGGCATTGCAAATTTTCCACAAACATACCTGTCTGTTTCCATATAGTCTTTGACATTCTCCAACTTAGAGATGTCAATCAGATGGCTTTGAATCCAACGGTCATTCCAAGTAGCCATTCCTCCAGAATGTTGATGTTCTTTAAAAGAATGAACTTTTTCATCAATCAATTTCATCCTTCCAAAATTAATATCATGATGCCACGTCAAACCTTCTATTTTATCTTTCTCAGCCATGATATCCGCAAATTGCCGATCACTCAAGTTTAAGGTATCCTTTAATGGAGGATCTTTCGTCAATTCTTCTTTTAATCCGACAGTTGCATATTTCATTTGCATTCGGTCAGATCTGTTGCCATATTCACTCCAAAACTCATCAGACATACAGTAATCTGGAAGAATGATCTCACATTTCGCAGGAAACTCTGGGAATACTCCCCTCAACATCTCACCTGTAGAAGAGACAAACGTCTGCATCGAATATGTTACATCATTAACGCTCTTCCCATCCCATGAATGTTGTTGTGTTCTTATTGTACGTATATCAGGGAAATACTCCTGATACAGCAAAATTTTAGCAATTCCAGTCGATTCAGATATTTCTCCAACCCTATTATCTATATCCTTTGATATAGCGATCTTATTCTCCAAACTCAATCGCTCCCATTCCAATGATTTCGTATCTAATTCTTTCAGATAAGAAATCTCTGACTGCGTTAAAGAAGAACGCCCTAATCCTTCATTAGAGGCGTTCCCCTCTTCTATATTACAATTTGAGCTTTTCATATATCACTTCATCTTATGGATCTTCACCCAATACGTATCTGTCGCCAAAGAACTTGATACAATACACTGTCCGGTCATCAACTTAGCAATGACCTTCCGTTGTTCTTCATTCAAGCCCATAGACTCAGATATTGCTTTACAATCATCTTCCGCTACCAATCGATGTGTAATCTTTAGATTCGTATTTTTGATCGCATCTGGAATAAGCCTTGTAGGCACTTGATCTACCAAGAACATACCCTCACCGTATGCACGAATCTCTGACAGCATATTGCTAAACATTATAGCCGATTTATATTGAGGCAATTCTTGATTGTCACATCTGGCCATAACCCGATGAGCTTCTTCTATAACAGTAAGATGCCTGCAACTATTATCATTGAAATCAACCTGTCCGGTTTCGGCTAAAGCTGCACGATATTCATATAAGAACTGAAGGATCAATGCCATAAAGAATGATTTATCCACATCATCGCCCACGTATGATAAATTGATGATACATGGTTTCTCAAACAACTCAACCCACGGTGTAGAATGCACCGTGTTTAGCATCTCTCCTTTCCATCCTCGTTTCAAGCTATCTATGCGTGTATTGAGGCACGCTTTCATATTCCGTTCAATCCGCTCTTCATATTGTCGGTTGGAAATCACTTTGTCCACACTTATACTCATACTATTTAATGTAGGAGGTAAAGTTTTTCCGAATTTAGGTTCTTCACCTAACCAGTCTGTCGATTTATTCTGATATACAGTATAGATCAAATCCTCCATCAAAACCGGAAGAATATCATACATAGGAAACGCTGCCGCAAAAGTAGATTTCAAACGATCAATATGTGTCAATACATTCGGTTCTTGTTTCTCATTCAACCAAATTAACTCAAATGGATTTAATTTCAATTTTTCAGGTACAACCCCCGTTTTGTACCTCTTACAACCGGGAATGTAAACATCAATCGGATTTTCCGGATGCTCCTCATTGTATTTTAATGCCCAATCTACATATTCCGTCTTTGCCGGTTCAATCACCAGAAAAGGAATTTCACCCTTTATGCCATTCAGAATCGCTTGTACCGTATTCGTCTTACCACTTCCATTAATACCGGACAATAAAGTGTGACGGGAAAGAGAACTTACCGGAATATGGTAATCCATATTCGTAGGGGAACCTCCATAAAGCAACTTTCCAATTTCAACAGTTTTATCCTCTTTCTTTTCCTGCAAATTCAAACTAAACTCCGGAGAACTGTCGATTACACTGATTCCTGGGACGGAACGCAATGGGAAATTAATTAAGTAAGAGAGTTCCTTGGTGGTTAGAACGGTTTTAAGTTCTTTATAATGATCTCCTAAAGGATGATTAAATGGCTTACTATTTGAAGAACTGTCTATACGAATAATCGGAGACTGAAAACGACCTATTGATTGCTCTGCTTCAATCACATTACTGATATCCGTTATGCGAATTGGCTCAAAGATAGATTCTTGTCCACTAAGAATAGAACGCAATTGCATAGCACCACCTTTTATATCCGATTCTTTACTCGCCAACAAATAAGTACCAACTTTCCACATTCCTGTAGCCTTGCCTGTTTCTAACCGTTTGCTATGATAAAAAAGATGTTCTGCTACAGATTCTATGTGCTTATTCACAATATTCCGACTTAAACTCTGGGATTGACCTTCATTTGTAGATGTAGAATCTGATTCGGAGTGATTGGTACCTGTAGTAGTAGATACTGATTTGCTTGGTGTTAATGAACTTACAAGTGAATTAGCAACTCCTATTCCCAACATAGAAATTGCTCCTGCCACCAATTGCCCCCCTACTTTTGTAGCACCCTCCAAAACAGACTGGGCAGCCGGAAAAAAAGAAGCAGCCAAAGCCAATCCTGTTCCCTGCATAGCCAATTTTCCTAATTTGGAATAATCTCTTTTTGTAGTCGATACACCTTCTGATGTAGATGTTCCATCCGTTGTAGTATGAGAACGTGAACTTCCTTGCGAACGTCCCTCTGTTACATTGAATGATTTCATAGACTCCGCTTGTCCATTCATTTCCCTACATTGAAAAAGCATGGCATCTACCTCATTGGTCTCAATCGGATCTGCGACAACCAAATAGGCATAATTCTTACTTTGACTCATCCCTGCCATCAATTTATCTATGGTTGCCGGATAAATTGATTTATATTGGCTTTCCATAGAAGGAATTCCGGTCAAAGCATATACATACTCCAAGTTGTCATCTCTCAGCTGTGATGAAAAAGCTTGAAGCCCTTCATCTTCTGATTCATTTTTTACGATATGACATTGTAGCCCCGGCCAAGTACCTTTCATGAATTCGGTCAAATATCTGGTTATATTCTTTTTGATACTTGTCCCCATTGGGCGTACTCCCAAATACAACCGATTCCGTTTGCCATTTCCCGTAATCAAAAAAAGTAATTGAGTTTCTTGAGGCATGAAACAAGAATAGAGAATTTTTTGCATAGCTGTAAAACAATCCTCCGAAGTTTGATCCAATGGTTTACCGACTTGTGTTATCTCAGTCCAAGATACATCATTCTTACTAGTCAATCCAACCTCTTTCAATTCAAAATAAGGATTGAGATTCGTATCTACAATCTTTTCCAAGTACTTACGTTCCATACAGAATGATAAAGACTGGGAAATAGAAGTGGCGGCTAAAACCTTAGCCGCACTTTCTGAAACTACCGGAATATGTATATTTTCCATTTTATTCTACCATTAAACGAGTTTGTTCTATGCACTCCTTCACATAAGATTCAATTGTTGCTTTGCTTTGAGATCGAATCGTCTGTTGTAATGTATAATTACTGCAAATAGATTGTTCTACAGCCTTTTGTATCTTATTACAAATATCCTCCCAATTATTGTTGAACTCATCGAAAACTTGTTGTCGCTGATCATGATCCAAATCTTTAGCCAAAGCTTCTTGACGCTTCTGTTTTTCTGTTTTTTCTTCACCAAAGAACCAATTGGCTAAAATTGCTCCTCCACCAATCAACCAAGTTAATGGGCCACCTAATAACATGGCAATCGCGCCACCAACAGCCGCACCGGCAATACCTGTAACAAGTCCATTCACTATTCCTCCATCCGTGAAATTGGAGCTGAGCTGCCGCATTTGTTCCGCGATCACACTCATATCTATATTAGGTAAAGAAGATATGGATACTTGGGCATTTCCCATACGAACTCCTTGACGTGAATAGTTACTAACGATTTTATCTAACCGATCACGTATTTCTTTCGTTTGGTTTTCAAAAGCCTCCTTATAACATTCCATGGCCCAATCCCCTACTTGATTGAGATCCTCGCTTATATTTTCTTCAATGTAAGCCTGCAAATCATTAATTGAGACATCCGTCTCATTATCCCTGAAATTTGTCACACAAGCTCCTACCGTACCAATGATTTCTTCTGACAACTTATCACACAATGAATTTACAAACGGAGTATAAATATCTGATTCTGCGACAATATCATTCAATAATTGTTTTGTATTGCCTATTCCTCCCGATCGGATATCGCCTCTTGCCAATTCTGCTACACCTCTCGAAATCGTCAAAGAGGGATCTTGATCTCTATATACCAAGTCCTTTGGAAGTCCCCAACAATCTTCTATCAATGTTTGAATAAAATCCATTCGAGATGCACCACCTGTTAAAAATGCCGCTTTGATTGGATTTCCTCCAATATGATAATACTTAAAATCAAGCATCGCTTGACTGATTTCAGAGATATATCCTTTTTCCTCTAACATGCGATTCAACTCTCCTGGTTGAAAAACAAATTTCATTTTTGAATCCTCAAAGTCTTCGTCATCCACAATATCCTCAAAATTTACGGTCTTTTTATAACGAATATCCGGATCAAAATAGACACCCTCTTTAGCACAACGAGTATCATACAATAATTTAGCGACTAATTTAGGGTACTGTGTTTCAAAAGCGACAATATCTTTATTTTTATCACGAATCTCCGCATACATTATTTTCTCAACTTGCGACGCTCCACAATCATAGCCATAATCAACCGGAGCATTTCCGCTTTGTAAATATGTAAAATCTAAAGTGCTCGACCCCATATCAAACACAATAGCTCCTTGTGATATATATTGTGGTAATCCTGAAGAGGTATCCAACTGAGCCTTTATAAACGCCGCTCTAGATTCCGAAGTAATGCCAGCAATAGGCAAACCCGCTTTAGCAGCCATTTGTCCATACAGATTTTTAGCCTTTTCATCCCAACTAGATGGAGTTGCAATATAAAGCAAATGATTATCATCACTAAATAAGGCTCCTGATTTTTCTCGGATAAGAGCATATACTTCATGCATATAACGAATCATCAATTGTTCTTTTTCTCCGTCAATATTCTCAGGCTTCTTTTTAAAAAGAACTTCTACTGTCGCCTTTTTCAATCTTTCCGGAGAAAATGCCGCCTCTCCTAAAAATGCTTGGCCATTAGGCTGTATATTAATAGCAGTAGGAAGAACTTTTCGATTAGCTCCAAAATCTACATCTTTTACCGCCTCTAAGTCACCCGGTGCTAAATCCCAACCTATCGGACAAAAAGCAGCCGATGTCTCTCCATGACCAAAGTCGATTCCTATTACATATTCATGTCTATTTTTATCTGGAACAATTTTCCAATTGTATTTTTTATCTTGCATAATAATTTCTTTTTAAGCCATTACAAACACTTTACCTTTCTTAATCAGAATATCACCTTTTATGATAGCCGGACAAATCATTGTCGGATTAGTTACCTTTGTTGATTCCATTTGTTCAAACCAATCTATTTTGTCTTCACTAAAGGAAACGACTTCCAAGCCATAGCAATTCAATGAATCAACAACCTGTTCTATACGCTCATCTATCTTCGCCAACCGTTTGTCATTAGGCTGTTGAGAGTATGCCACACCCAATAAAGACTGAATACTTGCCAATAATAGGCTATAATCCCTTTCCAATGTAGGCTTTTCCTGCGATTCATATTTATTGACTACTTTCTGTATCTGATTACGGAAGGTATTAATCAAAGAATCAATACTATCACAAGTTTGTTGTATGATATTTAAGAATGTAGCTACATCAATTTCTGTATTTACAATGGCTGCTTCAATTTTTGGTTTAGGGGTAATTGACTTCTTCTCCTCAACATTCTTTTTTCCTGATTTTGTTGCTAAATAGAGAACTATAGCCGTACCTGCTATCGCACCAAATACAGCACCCCAGCCACTACCCAGTGTCATTTTTCCTAATACTGCACCACCTCCCGCACCAATTAAAGTCTTTGTACCATCTAACTTTTGAGACAAGAACATTTCAATCGGATTTCTCTCTGGCTGGTTCTTCTTTTCTTCTGAAAAATGAACTTTTGTTTTAATCTCTATCTCTTTTTCAGTCAACTTTCGTCCCATTTCTTGTTGCGCATTCAACAATGATAATGCAGCCTGCAAGATATAATCTTCCGAAACAGAAAGATTCTGGCGATATTCTCCACCTTGATTAAACAATGAATCAAAGTAATTAGTAACAATGCTTTGAATCTTGTTTACATCTTTAGGCAGCATTAAGCCTGTCAACTCTTTTTCTAATGCCTGTTTGTTTGCTTCAAACATCAAGGCCAAAGTTTGTTTTTTATTCATTTTTGGATTATCTATATTCTCTTTTTTTATTAGATATATCTGAATATAATAGCCATATTAACATCCCTTTTATATTTTTACATACACAGCTTAAAATCATGCATACAGCTAAAAGGAGTCCCATTAATACTATTATTAAAACACATATTTGTATAGAAATTTGCATTATAATAGTACAAATCCAAGCAATAATGACAAATGATATAAATATGATAGTTATTTTACTTGTTGAAAATCCTAGTGGCATAAATCTTTGATCAAATGGCTCTTGTAATTTATCATCTTTCGTGTTGTATTTAGAATCAAAAATAACAAGAGAATATAATGGATTTATTTCATATTTCTCTATAATTTTCATCCAGCTATTTGTCCATGCATTATGTCCTAAAATTGATAGCAACCACAGAATACTCACTATTAATCCTAATATGGAAACTAATATTAAATAGTATTCATAGTTGTTTTCTAAAAATAAGACTCCACTTTCTACTTTTAGATCTTTTATTTCAAATTGCCCATTTGCTGTTAATATTATATTTGTTGCACATAGCAATGTGCAATAAGCTACTAATAAAGCCCCATCAAATAAAGCATAATAATTCATCCATGTATGATACCGATCAACATGTTTCCAATAAGCCTCTATCGCTTTTTCATATGCGCACTTACGCTTATCTTCATCAGTTGTTTTGTAATGAACTTTTACATCTCTCATCATGTTCTATTTATACTGATCTAACATTTCGTTTTTCCATATATTATCACCTTTAGACATCTGCCTAAAGAAACGACAGATATATCCTAAGTATATTAAACCGAATATACCAATCCCTAACCAATAGAAAGGAGTCCATGTAAACGAAAACCAACCTGTAGGTGGAACGTAAATGTGATACTTATATATAAGGTATAAGAGGATGGGAAGATTCCATAATGAATTTAAGGCAAAATGTTTAATTTCTTCATCCAACTTACTTTGTTTATACGCATTTGTTTTTGCTTTTATCACATTGCTGAGCCCATTTGTATAAAATGAATCAGGCATCAGAGAAGATGTACCTTGCCCATAACAAAATTCTTTCAATATCTCATCATTGTCTTTTGTTCCGGAAATACTATTACTTCCTACTTTTGCCATTAACAAAGCGTGTAATTTATGATATTCAGATTCATCGCTATATCGGATAGCTTGATTGATCAAATCACATGCTTGTGAGTAATAAGATTGTCCGTTTTGAGGTTCTCTATCGATCGCTTCATAAAGACAAAACGCATTAAGGTATAATAATTTAGCTTTTATTTTACTGTTTGTGATTTGAGTATGTGATACCATCTGTATAAACGAATCTATTTGTTCGGACGAAGACAAAATTTCATTCTTATGGGTAATATATTGTTCCCAACAGTCATCAAATATTGCTTGGTCTTTTTTCAATGAGTTTGTGGCTGCACCAGTTAAATGACCTATTGTTTCCTTCATTCCTGGTTGTGTGTTTCCTCCCAATACTCCTTTGGTAAAATTTTTATTACTTATTCCCATACTCTTTGTATTTCTTACTGCTCCCAAGTCCCCCGAAGCAGGCTAACAACATATACAAAGAAAGCGTGAGACTTGTCCTGCTACTCACCAAAATCAGGCATCGCCAAACGCCTTGTGGAAGTGAGTGAAGAAACAATATTCCCACGCTGTGTGTTATGTATAAGTACGCAGAACACGTACCTGGTACATGCACAAACAGAATGAGCGTCACATTGTCCCTATCCTTCCACGTGAAATTGGCGATTTCGATTTTAGGATAAAGCAAAAAAACGCTTTCTTATCTATATCGGCGATTTCTCCCGCCGTTTGAAGCAAAGATACGTTTTTCTTTTTACAATGCAACGCTCTGTGAGAATATTATTTCTTCAAAAGTAAGTATTTTATTTATTTTGCCATATTTTTAGAGCCTGTTTAAATTTTCTTCAATAATAATTTTATAACTGATATTTTAACCATTTCTTCTGCCGAATCGAATGTTAGTTCATAGTTTCGGCAGAGCCTCCTGTCATTTTCCATCCACGTGAATGTCCTTTCCACAATCCATCTTTTGTGAATCGGTCTGAATCCCTGTTCTTTGTACGCACTAATAACTACTTGAATCATATATCCAAATTTAGCCTTGACGTTCTCAATAAGTTCGCCTCTATATCCTCCGTCTGCCAGTATAACTTTTATTCCGGAACAGAGTTCCTTTAATACTCTCATTAACAGATAAGCAGCCTTGCTGTCATGCATGTTGGCTATAGTGACTATCACTGCAATAAGAAAGCCATTCTTATCAACAACAATATGCCGTTTGATGCCTTTTACTTTTTTATTGCCATCAACTCCATTCAGAGACTGATTATTGCCCCATTTAACGCTTTGGCTATCTATGATACCAACACTGGGTTCCATGGTTTGATTACGTTCAAATCGCACATGACCGCGTAGCTTTTCAAGAAGCAAATCAAATATATCCAAAGAAGCCCATTTTCTATAATAGTAGTAAACGGATTCCCATTTAGGAAACTCCTTAGGCAACATACGCCACTGGCAACCAGTTTTAACTAAATAAAATATAGCATTCCATATCATACGCAAACACGGCTTTTTCATTTAAGCTTTGATTTAGGGATACAATCCCCCTTCCCATACCAGTGTGACATGGGTGGATATTCCGTATTTGGAAATCAATGTGTTAAGAATATGTCAAATCTAAATTTTTCTCATTTTTGAGCCAGAAAATGTAACACGTTAGTGAAGCTTACCGATAGCTCCCTTATTATCTCAGCCGTGCCTTTTCGCTTATCTGATATTTTTTTCCTTCTGTTCTTCCAAACAGCAATCAGTGCCAAGACCATCCTTTGAATTGTGTCCAAGTTCCTAGCCGCCCGTTCAGCCTTACGTTTTATGCTGTCCTGCCGGAGGTTGCGGTCAAGATCCCAGTGCATGCTTTCAATAGCCCAATGCTGTTTGGTTATCTGACTAAGCCGCTCTGCACTGCTATCCAGGCTTGAAATGTACAGTCGCTGTTCAGATGTACTCCTGCCATCAGACTTTTTCTCCGTAGATGTGAGTATTTCTATAACTGTCAAATTTCCATTCCATTTTTCCCTGTCGGTAATCAGTTCTTCCCCACGATATATACGGCATATCCTTGACTCAATCCTGCCGTGTTCCAAATATGGGCTTTCCTTGTAGATATCAGTCGGGCTGGCGGTCTTTATAGAGGCTTCGAGTCCATAACGCAGAGATCTTTGATTCGCCTTGAGTTCGATCACGAAGTCTGCTCCTTTATCTCTAATTTTGTCTATTATTACCTTTTGGAATCACAGCTCTTTCATTTAGGATTTCGTTGCTCACTCAAAAATATGTTATTTTATAGCGAGTGTATCCTTGGGGTGTGAGGGTGATTTTTGCTCCTACGGTTTATAATTCATAGGGTGATTTGATGGTTGGATAATATGCTCCCGCGGATATCCATTCCTTTGATTTTCGGTAAAATAGGTATCTGAACAATTAGACCGAATGGCAGATTTTTTTCGTAACTTTATGTTTGTAAATCAAATAGTTATGGATTGAATCAAACCACTCGACCAAGTTCTTCCGATTGCAGCAGACATGCACAATCATAGAAACTGTTTTGAAATGATTAAATAGTATATATTAATCTGTTAATTAGTTGGTTAATTGATGTATAGTTCGTAACTTTAAGGTTCCTAATCAAAAAAGTTATGAGCAATTATCCAACTAACCTAACTGAAAAACAGTGGCAAGTTATTAATAAAATCGTAGAGCCACAAGAAAGAAGCCGAAAAACTTCTCTCAGAGAAATTATAAACGCGATTTTTTATCTCATCAAGAGCGGATGTCAATGGCGTATGCTCCCCACCGATTTTGCCCCTTGGCAAACGGTTTATTACTATTTCCGCAAGTGGAAATTGGAAGGAGTATGGGAGGAATTGCTGGATATTCTTCATAAGTTGGCAAGGAAATCAATCGGTAAACAGGAAAGCCCCAGCATGGGCATTATTGACTCCAGAAGTGTGAAGACTTCTCACCACGTTGATACGAACAGAGGAATAGACGGCAATAAAAAAATCAAAGGGCGAAAGGAACATGTTGTGGTAGATACATTGGAGCTTCCAATGGCCATTAAAGTACATGAAGCCAACATTCATGACAGCAAAGGAGCCGTTCCAACGATGGAAAATCTTGTGTATAAATTTCCACGGCTCAGTAAAATTCTTGCCGATGGGGGATATCGGGGAGATTTGTCAAAGTGGACGAAAGACAAGTTCGGTTGGGAACTGGAAGTAGTACTCAGACCCAAAGAAAGTCCTAAGGATTTCAACGTCATTCCGAAACGGTGGATTGTAGAAAGAACTTTCTCTTGGCTGGAAAACTATAGGAGGCTTATAATTGACTACGAGCTCTTGACTGAAACGGCAGAAGCAATGATAGAGATAGCATTCATTAAAATCGTCCTTAATAGATTTTTCTAATCATTTCAAAACAGCTTCTTAATATAATGCGCTTTGCTTCGCTTTATTTATGTAGATTTCTATCCAATCTTTTTCTTCTTCAAATTCGGCAAAAAGAATGTGACCAATCCCAGTAGCGGCATATAAGCACAGATATTATATACATATTCAATACTCGTTTTATCTGCTAAATTACCGAGTACGGCAGACGCTACACCGGCCACACCGAAAGCAAATCCAAAGAATAACCCTGATATTAATCCGAGCTTGGTAGGAAGTAATTCCTGTGCATAAAGCAATATGGCGGGAAAAGCGGAAGAAAGCATCAATCCCACACAGAAGCTAAGGATAATAGTCCACATCAGATTGGCATGCGGCATAAGTAAACTGAACGGAGCCGCTCCCAAAATTGAAGCCCAAATAACATACTTCCGACCGATACGGTCACCTACCGGCCCACCAATCAGCGTCCCGATAGCAGTAGCAACTAAGAAAATAAATAAATATAGCTGCGAATCCTGTACCGTAACATTGAATTTATGAATCAGATAGAATGTATAATAACTGGTCAGACTCGCCATATAGATATATTTCGAGAAAATCAATATCAATAATATACCGATAGTAATAGCCGTTTTATCCATAGGCAGCGGAAGATGAACCGGAGTTTTTATACTGACGGTTTGAGCCTTCATCCGGTTCAGATAAGATTTATACCATTTGCAAATCGGATACATGACTCCGATAGCTGCAACCGCTACAAATGCAAATATGAAAAGATGCTGTCTTCCATAAGGGGCAACGAGCAAAGCTACCAATAAAGGGCCTAGCGAACCACCAAAGTTTCCACCTACCTGAAAAAGTGACTGTGCCAATCCCCGCTTGCCACCAGAAGCAAGGAACGTGATGCGGGAAGCTTCCGGGTGAAGCACCGAAGAACCGATTCCGATTAAGAACACAGATAACAATATCCAATACAGATTATCGGAAAATGCCAAGCTTGCCAAACCAACCATTGTAAAGCTCATTCCGATAGGCAACGACCATGCAACGGGATATTTATCAAAGATAATTCCGGTAATCGGTTGAAAGACTGAAGCCGAAAGCTGATAAACCAGTGTGATAAGACCGATTTGCGCAAAACTCAATCCTAAATCATCTTTGAATAGCGGATAAGCAGCTGATACAACGGACTGTAAAAGATCATTGAGACAGTGTGAAAGACTTAATGCGATTAAGATGGAAAATGTAATTTTTCCTACGGGTTGTTCCTGATTTTGTACCATGATACCTATTTCTTTAGAAGTGTTCCTGAAAAATTGGCTGCAAAGGTACGCAAACTTTCCCGTTTCTCTAAAACTAAGGATTGTAAATTGTCGTTAATTCAGTTTTGAGTTGCTGAACTATTCTCCATACCTGCTGTTGTTAAATTAAAAAGGAGGATAATATGAGCTTTATTGGGTATATAATTTATTTTTAATCTAAAAAACTGAATTTGATTATGGAATGTAGACATGGTAATTTTTGGATTGGACTCGGAATCGGATCAATCCTGGGTGCGGTAGCTTACCGCCTTTCACGCACTGCGAAAGCTAAACAGTTGGAAAGCGAAATTTATGATGCTATCCACCGTATTGGTCGTGACGCAGAGGCTGCAGCAGCTTGCGCTGAAAAGAAAGCGATGAACCTCGGACTTAAAGCAGTAGAAACCGGAGCCGAAATTGCTGATAAAGTAGCAGCCGAAGCAGATAAAGTGGCTGACAAAGCAAAAGATAAATGGGGAAAATAATAATCCCAGAATTGGTAATCAGCTAGGATATAGTTGATTACCAATTTCTATATAGTAACTACCTGTCATTTACATCACTTAAAACCTTTATGTGTGCCCGTGCACACTTTATACATTTTACCATTCTTTTTCATTCTTTTCCGGAATAAAGGTACTTTGTTTCTTGGCCTTTTCTACTCTATAAATGTACATTTTATGATTCTTTCTGCCGTTTTTCTTATGTTTTACAACATGAATGTATTATTTTATTTGTTGTTAAGTTTCTGATTATTAGTAGTATATGTCCTTTTGTGTGTAAATGTGTGTGCGCACACACTATTGTGTAATTCAATAATTCATTTTACTTTTGTCATCGAAAAACAAGATACTTATTAAAATATGGATAAAGAATTCTCAAATATTCGTATTGTGGACATAGCCAAGATGGCTGGTGTCTCTGTCGGTACGGTAGACCGAGTTATTCATAATCGTGGGCGGGTATCTGAGGAAAACAGGAAGAAAGTGCAGACTATTTTAGAAATGGTGCATTACCAGCCCAATCTAATGGCACGGTCTTTAGCTTCCAAGAAACAATATCGTCTTGTTGCCATTATACCGTCTTTTACTCAAGGAGAGTATTGGGAAGCCATTTCGGAAGGTATTGACAAAGTAGCTTCGGAGATGGAATCGTACAATATAACGATTACCAAACTCTTTTTCGACCAATATAACAATAAAACGTTTGATGATATTACCCGAAACCTGCTGGATGAGAAAGTGGACGGAGTGCTGATTGCTACCCTGTTTACTGATTCGGTTATCCGTCTTTCGCAGGAACTGGACAGGAATGAGATTCCTTATATCTATGTCGATTCAAATATCGAAGGACAACACCAACTGGCTTATTTCGGAACAGAATCTTATGATGCAGGAGTCATTGCGGCCAGATTATTGACTGACAGGCTTTCACCGGCTTCGGATATTCTGATGGCACGGATTATCCATAGTGGAAAGAACGACTCCAATCAGGGAAAGAACCGCAGGGACGGCTTTTGTCATTATCTGAAAGAAATAGGATTTGCCGGAAAGCTGCATGAAGTAGAATTGAAAATCAACGATTCTGTATATAATTTCACTAAACTCGATGAAATATTCGATGTAAATTCGCATATAGAGGGCGCTATTATTTTTAATTCAACCTGCTATATCCTCGGAAATTATCTGAAGGCAAGAGAAATGCAAACGGTGAAACTGGTAGGCTATGACCTTATCGAGCGGAATACCCAACTGCTTTCAGAAGGAGTTATCACTGCATTAGTTGCCCAACGTCCCGAAAGGCAGGGGTATGAAGGTATCAAGTCTTTATGTAATCATCTGCTATTCAAGCAAAATTCAGAAAAGGTAAACCTGATGCCGATTGATATTCTCTTGAAGGAAAACTTGAAATATTATCTGAACAATAAACTATAAACATATAAATTTTAGAAACCATGAATGAATTATTTAACGTAAAAGACAAAGTTGTTGTAATCACCGGTGGAGCCGGAATCTTAGGTAAAGGAATTGCTGCATACCTCGCAAAAGAAGGTGCAAAAGTGGTTGTGCTCGACAGAAGCGAAGAAGCTGGAAAAGCATTGGTGGATAGCATCAAAGCTGAAGGAAACGAAGCTATGTTCCTTTATACCGATGTAATGGACAAAGAAGTATTGGAAGGCAACAAAGTAGAAATCATGAAAGCTTATGGTCGCATTGATGTATTGCTGAACGCTGCCGGTGGTAACATGGCAGGTGCTACAATTGCACCGGACAAGACTTTCTTTGACTTGCAGATTGACGCATTCAAGAAAGTGGTAGACTTGAACCTGTTCGGTACAGTATTGCCTACAATGGTATTTGCTGAAATCATGGTTGAACAGAAGAAAGGCTCTATCGTAAACTTCTGCTCTGAATCAGCTCTCCGTCCGTTGACTCGCGTAGTAGGTTATGGCGCAGCGAAAGCAGCTATCGCTAACTTCACTAAATATATGGCAGGCGAACTGGCTCTGAAATTCGGTAACGGTCTGCGTGTAAACGCTATCGCACCGGGATTCTTCCTGACAGACCAAAACCGTGCGTTGTTGACCAACCCGGATGGTTCTCTGACTGACCGTTCAAAAACGATTCTCGCTCATACTCCGTTCAACCGTTTCGGTGAACCGGAAGACCTTTATGGAACAATCCATTATCTGATTAGTGATGCTTCCAACTTCGTGACAGGTACAGTAGCTGTTATCGACGGTGGTTTCGACGCATTCTCTATCTAAATTATTTTAATCGTAATTAGTAATCAGTAAATAGAAACTATATGTATTTATGCGAACAAACTTGGCGCTGGTACGGCCCTAACGACCCAGTAAGCTTGTGGGATATTAAACAAGCGGGCGCTACCGGTATAGTAAATGCTCTTCATCACATTCCGAACGGTGAAGTATGGACAGTGGAAGAAATCATGAAGCGTAAGCAAATGATTGAAGAAGTAGGTCTGACGTGGTCTGTTGTAGAAAGTGTACCTGTACACGAACATATCAAGACACAGACAGGCGACTTCATGAAATATATCGAAAACTATAAAGAAAGCATCCGTAATCTGGCGAAATGCGGCGTAATGGTAGTTACTTACAATTTCATGCCTGTATTGGACTGGACACGTACCGACCTTGCCTATACAATGCCCGACGGTTCTAAAGCCCTTCGTTTTGAAAAAGCGGCTTTCGTAGCTTTCGACCTTTTCATCCTGAAACGCCCGAACGCAGAAAAAGACTATACTCCTGAAGAAATCGCCAAAGCAAAAGCCCGTTTCGAGCAAATGAGCGAAGACGACAAGAATCTCTTGGTTCGCAATATGATTGCCGGACTTCCGGGGTCTGAAGAAAGCTTCACAGTAGAACAGTTCCAGGAAGCGCTTGACCGTTACAACGACATTGATGCTGAAAAGCTTCGTTCCAACTTGATTTTCTTTTTGAAAGAAATTGCTCCCGTTGCCGATGAGGTAGGAGTGAAGCTGGTGATTCACCCGGACGACCCTCCTTATACAATCTTAGGCCTGCCGCGTATTCTGAGTACGGAAGAAGATTTCAAGAAACTGATTGAAGCCGTACCTAACGAATCCAATGGTCTTTGCCTGTGCACAGGTTCTTTCGGAGTACGTGCTGACAATGACCTTGCCGGTATGATGGAACGTTTCGGTGATCGTGTGAACTTCGTACACTTGCGCAGTACACAGCGTGACGAAGAAGGAAACTTCTACGAAGCTAACCACCTGGAAGGAAACGTAGATATGTACAACGTAATGAAAGCTCTTATTCTTCTGCAACAACGTCGCAAATGCTCTATTGCTATGCGTCCCGACCACGGACATCAGATGATTGATGACTTGAAGAAGAAAACAAACCCGGGATATTCTTGCTTGGGCCGCCTTCGCGGATTGGCGGAGCTTCGTGGTTTGGAAATGGGTATCGCTAAGTCTATCCTCTAATTAGAGTACATAATTAGCATTATTATAATAAGAAACACTACGGCTATTATTGATTGATAATAGTTGTAGTGTTTTTTATTTGGTCTTTTTCGTTGCCGCCGGTTGAGGAATAATTGAATTAATCGAATAAATCTCCGATGTGCGTATCTTTATCAGCTTTTTTTGCCGGTTTCGTTTTCTTCGGTTCGGGAATAATTTGCATTGCAATTTGGGCACAGGCTTCGGCATCAGCAAGTGCGTGGTGGTGATTCTCCAAGTTATATCCGCATTGCTCTGCTACTGTATGTAGTTGATGATTGGGCAGCTCCTTTCCGAAAACTTTCCTCGAAGTACGGCAAGTACAATAAAACTTATAATTGGGATAAGTCATATCATACAATTCGTGAACCGCACGGAGACAACCTTCATCAAAAGGACTGTTGTGGGCTACAAGCGGCAATCCATCTATCAACGGCTTGATTTCCGCCCATACATCGGGGAAATCTTCCGCTTCTATCGTATCGTCATAAGTTAATCCGTGAATAGCTGTCGTCCATTGTGTGTAGTAATTGGGGGTGGGACGAATCAGGCGATAGATTTTATTCACAATCTTACCATCCCTTACAATGACAACACCGACACTGCATACACTGGTGCGCTTGCCGTTGGCTGTTTCAAAGTCGATTGCTGCAAAGTTTCTCATTAATCCTGTTGTTTTTTGAATACAAATGTATTGAATTAGAATTTATTCTTTCTATTTTTGCCTGATAAAATATATCAATGTACACAGAATATCAGCCCTCTCATTTGCTTGCTCCCTATATTGATAATTATTGGGAACTGAAAGGTACTCCGGAATATGGGATGCGTATCCATATCCTGCCGGATGGCTGTACCGATTTTATTTTTACGCTGGGAGAGGTAGCCGAGACAGTGGAGAAGGAAAGTCTGATTATGCAACCTTATCGTTCTTACTTTGTAGGGCCGATGACAAAATTCTCCGAACTGGTCACTTATGCCGAATCCGTTCATATGTTTGGTATCCGCTTTCTTCCTTGCGGGTTGTCCTGTTTCACAAAATTGCCTTTGCATGAGTTTGTGAACAGTAGAATCAATACCAAGGAAATGAGGGCAGTTTTTGATGACACTTTTGTTGAAAGGCTATGCGGGCAGGAGCACATAGAGGGACGGATACAGTTGGTGGAAGGGTATTTGCTGGCGTATTTGGCTCGTCATTACCAGTCCGCCGATTCCCATGTCGCCATGGCGGTGAATATGATTAACCAGTCCGGCGGTAAACGTTCTGTTCGTAGCCTGATGGACGAAATTTGTTTGTGCCAGCGTCATTTCGAACGGAAGTTCAAGCATTACACCGGATACACTCCTAAAGAGTACAGCCGCATTATCAAATTCAAGAATGCTGTGGAACTCTTGAGAAATATCGCATCTTCCAATCTGCTGACTACGGCGATTAACGCAGGATATTACGATTTGGCACATTTCTCAAAAGAGATTAAGTCCTTGTCGGGCAGTACTCCCACGTCATTTCTTTCGCTTACCGTACCGGAAGATACGACGCTGACTTATATCGAACCCGGAAAGTAGACAGGTAAAAGTCGATTTTTTACAATAGAAAAGAACTTCATGCCGTTATCTTTGCAACCGTAATATAAATCCAATAAGATTATGTCAACAAAAACAATGAAAGAGAAAGCAACCGAGTTGTTGCAGAGATGTGAAGTTGTAGTGCTTGCTTCTATAAATAAAGAAGGGTATCCCCGCCCTGTGCCGATGAGCAAGATTACAGCAGAGGGGATTTCTACTATTTGGATGTCTACCGGAGCGGACTCATTAAAGACTATCGACTTTCGTAAGAACCCGAAAGCCGGATTATGTTTTCAGGATAAGGGAGACAGCGTAGCCTTAACGGGAACGGTGGAAGTGGTAACGGACGAGAAAATGAAAAAGGAACTTTGGCAGGACTGGTTTATCGAGCATTTCCCCGGCGGCCCTACCGACCCGGGCTATGTACTGCTGAAATTTGAATCGAATCACGCGACTTATTGGATTGAAGGGACATTTATTCATAAGAAACTGGACTAGCCACTTCATACAGCCCTATTCCCGTGGAATATGGAAATAAAAAAAGAGAAACATCCTTTTTTTCCAAAGAAGAATGTCTCTCTCTTTTTTTGATGATACTTGGATAGATAATATATCTATTCTCCGTGCTTCATTTAGAATTCAAACTTCTCCAGTTTCATTTCAGCTAATTCCTGAATGATACCTACATACTTGGCAAAATGAGCGGATTTCTCGTGAGCAGCCAATACTTCAGCATTCTGCCATGTTTCACAAATCATGAAAACGTCGTGGCGGGTACTGCTTTCGAAAGTATCATAAGCAATGCATCCTTCTTCCTTCAAAGAACAAGCAGTCAGTTCCTTAGCTGCTTCAATCGCTTTTTCGCGGTTTGTCTCGCTTACACGGACAAAAACATTCAATCTTATCATAGTCTTTATTATTAAATGATTAAAAATAGCTTTATCACATCTTTGTGAGTAAATCGTAGGCAAAGATACTATTTTTGTGCTTTTTGAGACTGCTTGTTCTTTAAATTTCACCAAAACGTCATATAATCATAAAAAACGATTATATTTGCCCCTGAAATCAAAAAATAACTATTTTGGGCGCAACTCTTAAATTTGTTCTGGCTTAATATTAGCCTCACGAACCACAGGCTAATTTCTTTCGTTTGAGTAATTCCACTCGAACCGGTTTTTCATTTTGTTATTTTTATTATTTACTGCATGGTTTTTCGGAACATATGCGATATGAAAACGAATGGAAAATTTCGTAAGAAACAATAAGCTAAGCATAGAAAAAGAGATTGAACGAATTGAGCGCCAGCCGATTGCCCCACTTGATAAGATAAAACAGATTATTGATGTCATACAGACCTCACTTATTCTGTTGAAGTCAACCGTTGCCGAATATCAATTCTCGAATTCAGCAGAAGAGATTTTTTTCTTTAAAACCTGGAAGCCGCAAATTTCCGGGCTATTGATGTTTTATGTCCGCTTGTATCAGATTGAAAAGAAACGTATTGGAGAATCTCCGTCTTCCCAATGCAAATCTCTGAAGTCGGAACTGGAGAATTTGAGGAAATACTTCCTGAATAATCCCTTTTATGATTATTACCGTACTGGCAGGACGGAACTCGATGAACAATATTTTGTCAGAAGAAACTATGACATTCTAGCAGATACCCGTTTCGGCTTATTGGACAGGGATTCTTCTTTTACTACCCTGCATGATTCAAGTGTGGCGGAAATCATAGCCAACAATCGTCTGGCGGAATATCTTTCTGCTGAAATAGAGATATTATCAGACGAGCTTCATCTGAAACTCGCTTCAATAGTAGAAAGCCGGCTATTGCAGTGGACGGATAGCAAAGTCGCTTTGGTTGAGTTTATCTATGCCCTGTATGCGGGCAAATGCTTCAACAATGGAAATACCAGTTTAAAAGACATAGCTTTCTGTTGCGAAACTCTTTTTAGTATTGAGATAGGAGACTTTTATCGTATCTTTCTGGAAATCAGAAACCGGAAGAAGAGCAGGACGCAGTTTCTTGATAAGTTGAAAGATAAGATTATTAAGATGATGGATGAGTTGGACAGATAAATTTCATGCCGTCTTGTGACATCTTGTGAATTATACAAATGGCTAATATCCAACTTTGCGAAGAAAAAGATTTGATTCACAAAGAAAGATAACAGCTTTTGTATAATTATGGAAACAATATTTACATGGGAGATCAGGGTGAAGAATTGCCCTTTGTTGATTAAGAAATGCAGCCACTGCGATAGTGACCGCTTTTATTGCAGTGATAAGTTCAGAATGAATGCACAGAAAAAGAACATTGATGTCTGGCTAATTTATAGGTGTGTGAAGTGCGATAACACTTGTAATATGACTTTGCTTTCGCGAACTAAACCCGACCTGATTGATAAGAAACTGTTTCATAGCTTTTCTATGAATGATAGGGAAACGGCCTGGCAGTATGCTTTTTCAGCCGGAATGGCAAGTAAGAACAATCTTCAATTAGACTATGATAGCGTTGAATATGAGGTGATGAGTGACATTTCATCGGAAGTCATAATGGATATGACCGGTGAGGTGATAAGTGTTCGAATCAAATGTGATTTTGACTTGAACCTGAAATTGTCATCATTGATAAAGAGATGTCTTCCACTTTCCAGTACCCGGTTAAAGCGTATGTTTGAGCAGGGAGAGATTTCTCTTTTTTCAGGCAAACAGCCTTATAAGTATAAAGTAAAGAAAGGAGATGTTATTTTGATACATAGAAAGTGCTTGCTTGATATTCTAGGATGAAGTCCGTAATATGGATTTTTTTTATAGCTTTGTAAACTGATGGCATATAAAAGTAATATCACCCTAATAATCGAAGATATGAAAAAAGTATTTTTACTGGCTTTTGCCTTGTTCGCATGGAATATTCTTGCCAATGCTCAAGAAAGTGACGAAAGATATGTTGAAGTGACCGGTTCTTCGGAGATAGAAGTCGTGCCGGACGAAATACACTTTCTGATTCAGATAAAGGAATATTGGGAAGAAGAATATACGGGTAAATCGAAGAAAGAGGAAGACTTTCGGACGAAAGTGCCGTTGGCTATGATAGAGAAAGATTTGCGTAAAAGTTTGCGTAAAATAGGAATATCGGATGAGGCTATCCGTACGCAGGAAGTAGGGGACTATTGGCGGCAGCGGGGAAAGGAGTTTCTGATAGGCAAGCAACTGGATATCCGTCTTACGGATTTCGAGCAAATCAATTCCATAATCCGTTCTGTCAATACATGGGGAATTGAATCAATGCGTATCGGGGAACTGAAACATAAGGATTTGCCTATGTACAGGAAGCAGGGAAAGATTGAAGCACTGAAAGCAGCCCGTGAGAAAGCATCCTATCTGGTGGAAGCAATGGGAAAGCAATTGGGTGAAGTCATTCGTATTGTCGAACCTGCCGATAACAACATAAGCCGTTATATTCCTTTTCAGGCACAGAGCAATGTCAGCATGGGGACGGCAGCTACCGAACAGTACCGTGTCATCAAGCTGAGATATGAAATGACCGCCCGTTTTGCCATAAAATAAAAAAAATGCCTATCTTTGCCGCATGACTAAAAATAATAAATCGGATTTGGTTTAGTAAACAATCTGTGTCTTTGACACAGATTGTCCTTTCGTTTGCTCTCGGATGATTCCTTTCGGGAGTAATTCTTGTGTCTTTATAATTTCAATTTTAAACTGCGTACAATGACAGAAAAAGCATTGTTATGCTTTCAATGTGTGCGCTCTATACATTAAGATAATGAATAACGAAAATAATACCAATCCTCAATCCGGCATTAACCTGAATATGTATGGCTGGAATGAGATGCTAAACCAACTTAAAAAAGAATCATTATATAATGCTCTTGCCCATGGTCGTGTATCCATTGTGCATCGGACGTGTTATGAGATAGTTTCTGAAAATGGCTTGTTTCAGTGTGAACTGACAGGAAACATGATGTACGGGAAATCGGATTTCGAATTACCTTGTACAGGCGATTGGGTAATCTTTCAGCCGTTCGATGAAAATAAAGGGATTATAGTTGATATGCTGTCCCGTGAACGGACACTGTATCGTAAGAAAAGCGGGACGGTTGCCGATAAACAAGCCATTGCTTCTTATGTCGATAAGGCTTTTATAGTACAGAGCCTTGATGATAATTTCAATATCCGCAGAGTAGAACGTTTTATGGCTCAGATATTGGAAGAAAATATCAGTTCCGTGTTGGTACTCAATAAAGCCGATTTGGATTTTGACAGGCAGAGTGTTGAAGGACAAATAAGGCATATCGCCTGTCAGATACCCGTCTTTTTTACGAGTATCTGTCAACCAGAGACTATTCTCCGGCTACGCGAATCCATATCAGAAGGTGAAACGGTTGTATTTGTCGGTTCTTCGGGCGTTGGGAAAAGCTCTTTGGTGAATGCACTTTGTGAAAAGTCGGTATTGCTCACATCTGATATAAGCCTGTCCACAGGAAAAGGCCGGCATACTTCGACTCGTCGTGAAATGGTATTGATGAACAGTTCGGGTGTTTTAATCGACACTCCGGGCGTCCGTGAATTTGGCTTGGCCATTGACAATCCCGATTCTCTTGCCGAAGTACTGGAAATCTCCGACTATGCGGAGTCGTGCCGTTTCAAGGATTGCAAACATATCAACGAACCGGGCTGTGCTGTTATAGAAGCAGTCAATAGCGGCGCATTAGATTCAAAAGTTTATGCAAGCTATCTGAAACTTCGTCGGGAAGCGTGGCATTTCTCCGCTTCCGAACATGAGAAACGTAAAAAGGAGAAATCCTTTACCAAACTGGTGGAAGAAGTGAAGAACCGCAAGGATGCAAGCCGCTGATTCTACTCAAAACGCGATGCAGGTATCACTGGATGCCTGCATTGCGTTTATTCTGACTTATATTTATCTTAAACAGGTATTTATGAAAGAGCTTTATTTATTACTTATTGTCATATCTGCCTGTAAAAAGTAGTTTCCCTTCTTGGGAGTATCGTTTTATGAAACCACCTTTTTGGAAAGTGTACATATTCCTGTCATGCTCATACTGTTTCCACAAATCAAGTTTAAGTTGTTCATATTCTTTGGCAATGACAGCATTTGTTTGAAGATAGTCTCTGAAATACAATTCATCATTATCCCCTTCATAACATAAATGTAGATGAAATACCCGCTCGGCATATCCTTGTAAAGTGTAACCTTTATTGAAATCAATACGACTGCTGTTCTCTGCCATGCAGAGATAGCCGCATCTTTCAATTATGACTTTCAAATCGGAGATTTTCTCTTCTCTTGGAATTTCCACAAGTATATCTATGATAGGCTTTGCCCATATTCCTTTGATGGCTGTGCTACCTATATGGTTAATACGTTCAATACAAGGAAGTTCCTCTGTCAGTAATTCCGCTTCTTCCTTATACCAGTCTGCCCAGTATTCTTGGTGTGCAGTCAGGGTTATGGGAAATAATTGCCAAAGTTCGTCTAATGGTAATTCGGTCAATTTTTTCATATTTCAACTATTTATTGTAGTCTTAAATACTAATGGGTAAACGTTGTCACGTTTCGTTAGTAACTTTTTTCTGTTGTGAGTTATTTAGACGTTGAACTAGCATCTTCTTAAACTCTGTACTATTACATCCATTTATAAGTTTTCTGTACTCAAGGAATTTTGTTTTTGGATACACAGACTCTATTAAATGTAGCAATGTCCATTCTATGCCATATAAAGCAGTAGGCGGAAAGAGCTTGATTAAAATATGCGCTTCCTCCAAAGTGATAGGCTGAACTATTTTGTCCAATAAGTCGGCATATTCATCAACTAATGTAGCCGTTATTCGTTCGTCTGCTTCATCGGGCATTGCACCTATTAAAGCTAATTGTTCAATTTCTTTTCTCATATTCTTTTTGTAATTGGTGTTAATGCTAATGGCTTGACAAGGAGCTGCGTTTAGCAGCTATCTTGGTTCGTTAATAGTATATTTCCAGTTCCTTAGCAAAAGACATACAATTAAACTTGTTAGCCTTAATCACTTTTCTGAACATTTCCGATACCACTATTTGATTATCAAACGAGCATCGGACTATATTATAATTAATGCCATATTCCTCTAATGGTGATGCTATCAATGTGCGTTTCTCAAATTCATAACTCTTATCCACAGGAGAAATAGAATAGATACTTTTCTCCATATCGTAACATTCTATATGGTTATGAATATTCATAGCGGAATAGCTATTACACATCTTTCCTTTATAATAGAATATGGCATCAAAAAATTGTACATCATTTGGGAAATGTTCCTCTATTACCCGCCTTATACGTTCTGATACTATTTGTCCCCCATAAACAGTATTGAGAACATCATAAGTGATTAAGCGGTCAAAAGAAACAGTACTATTTTCTGCATCCCTATAGACTAACGGAGAAGATAGGTATTCATGAATATAGTTACCCAAATTTAGGTCAGAACCTAATTTTGAGGAAATATGGGGATTTTGACTTTCATCCAATATTAATGGATAATTAGGTCGTGATGTGATTTGTAAAAAGTATTTCATGTTGTATGTCTTTCTTATTACTATTAATGGCTTGACAAAAAGCTGCGTTTAGCAGCTATCTTGGCTTGTTGACAATGAATTAAGTAAGAATTATTATATGGCAACATTTCGTAATTATGTTGATTGTTAAAAATGAAAGGATAATCTTCCGCTTTGTATAATTGCGGATTACTGAAATGTTTGAGCACATCTTCCTTTGCAACCTCGTTCAATATTAAAGTTTCTTCATAGCAAAATTCAAATAGAGAAAAAACATTTTTATCGACTATATTTCGCTTCAATTCCATAAACGGGTATAAAAAATGATTTCTTATTCCTGCCGCTCTTTTGAAAGTATCTTTCTGAAAATCAAAAAGTGTATCATCACTTTTGATAAATCGAAGTGCATAGTAGTTCTTTGATACTAAACTATTTCCAGCCAAGTCTAAGATATTTAGCTTTGCTTGCTCATAATAATTTTTATCAATACCATTTGTGGATAAGAAGTTCAAAAAACTTTCAGATACAAACTTTATTGATGTACCTACATCACAAGAGTAGTAATCGAAATCAATTTCTTTGTATTTCTTTTTGGTAACTACCATAAACATTTCACAGGGAAATTGAAATTCTCCTGTTGGATATTCCGAATTAAAGCGGTTATACATTTTCCATTTCTCATCATAAATCTTACGAGGTTGCTCTAAATCAAACTGTGATTTAAGAATAAAATCATTCTGCAAAGGATAACTTTTAGGCAGGTGAGTTCGATTAAACCATATATATAATTTTTTCATTGCTATGTATTATTGTTAATGGTTTGACAAGGAGCTGCGTTTAGCAGCTAACTTGGCTCGTTAATAACTTAATTATCCCTCTAAACCACAGCATTTATAATGAACGGGATTAGAGTTCATAAAACGACAAAGAATAATATGACCAAAGAAATAATCAGGATTACACCCTAAATACAACTCAACCAATGGATTTTCATCGTTTTCATCAAGTACCAGATTTATGGATTGAAGTTTAATACTTTGTAAGAAATCTTTTTATGGTATTGGTACAAAAACTTTCTCACCTTCATCTGTTAGATAACACTCCTCGTTTGCATTTTCGACCTTAAATGCTTCATCTGCAATCCATTCTTCTGCAAGATTTATCATATCAGCATCAAGAATGGACTGGAAGCACTCTTTTTGAGTGTCGTTTATCTGTTGTAGGCATTGCCATACTTGCAATAGGAGTATTGATAAATCAGCGTTTTCATTTCCATTTGGAAAGATTGTAACATTACAATCCATACCCCATATAGATACACTATGCTCATAACTCAAAGGTGTATCAAGCTTTTGGAAGTCCGTTGTCTTTAGTTGTGCTATTGCTGTCATATTATAGTCGTAATCAAATTGTTATTAATGGCTAAGCGGGGAACGCTGTCAAGCGTTATCCCGGTTTGTTAGTCATATATTTCAAATTACCATTTTTCTATCCATAGAATTTTTTGAGGTGTAGCACCTAATTCTTTTAAAATTTTACGGAAATGTTTATTCTCTTTGCCAATTTGCAATAATACGTTTGCATCTTCTTTATAGCCATAAAATTTATAAATGCCCAATATATCGCCCATAAGCGTATCGTCAAAGATATATTGCTTGAGTTTTGGTATCTGTTGCAGAGTGGCTATTTGTATAAAGGATAATATTGTGTTTATCATTGCATCGTCTTTTTCCGTTGCTGCCTTATTCCACAGCATATCAGCAGCCGAACTATCTTGTTCCAACTCTAAGGAAGTTCGGTTTATGGACGGATAATCAAAAGGATTATTGGTGGCAGAAAGATACTCTACTTGTGGCGGATATAAGTCCGTAATTCTATTGCTTTTTACCGCTTTCAAGAAGCTATCAATATTTCTAAAAACGGGAATAGGATGCTGGTTATCATGGGAGATGAAGACGATTTTTCCTCTCATTATTCCTTTTATACAAATGCCTGCATAATTGCTTTCTTCATCTTCCCACAGAATACAAAAATCACTTAGCAATTCTTTATTCTCCTTGGAAAAAGCATGGTACGCCTCCTGCGTATGAAGAGAGCGCAAAGAGATACTACAATCTTCTGTTTTATTATTGTTATACCAGTCATTGACTATTCGTATTTCATCTGTTGTTAAAACAGAAGTGTCAATTTGCAGTAATTTGAAATAATCTTTCATGTCTTGCGTATTTAAGTTATGACTAATGTTTAGAAAGGAGCATCGTCAGATGCTATCTTTCGTCGTTAGATACTAATTTTGTGGTTTCAAGGATATTGCCCGATACAATATTTTGAATACCACTGAATATATCACTGCCATAATAATAAACAAGATTGTCGTAATTAGCCCACATCCGTTCTTGCTCATCCAGCCATACAGTCAAATAGCCGGGATGAATGTCTGCTAAATAGATAACCTTATTGACCCCTAACTTCACAGCCACTTTTTGCATAGCTTCTGGGCTGTATTTCTTTATTTTCTTGACATCAAAATAAAGAATATCAGATTGGTTTAACTCTAATTTCATGCTATAGAACAGAGCAATCTTGCTTATAATGCTTTCATTCAAAGGATAATCAAACTTTGAATAGGATTGTTTCAACTTGTCAGTGTAACAATCCTGCATCATTGAAAAGTTAAATTCATCCCAATGGTTATGAACAAGTATTTTCTTTATTGCAGTAGGTATATTCAAATCTAATTGTATCTAATGGCTAAGCGAGGAACGCTGTAAGCGTTATCGCGCTTCGTTAGTAATCTGTTATTGCACTCGTTTCAAATCTCCGATAGATTGGAGTGACATTTCTATGTAGGGAATAGTTTTTAGAATATGGATGTTATCTATTGCTTCTTTACCACCCAATGCCAATGCCGGAACATAACCGTAACATTCGTCTAATGCCGGAATACCTTTGGCTGATTTTATTATGGGATATTCATCTAAGGAAAACCATGAAGACAAGCAGCCCTTATTGAATAATACGATATTAAACAGAATATCGACCTTATCAGATAAAATCCTGAATGTTCCGTATCTCACATTGACAAAGACGACATAATCACCTATCCTGCAATCTTTCACATAGGCAAATATATCACCGAAAACTGTTGTCATAAATGGTGTGGCAGAACCAAAACCCGCCATCGGATAGCAATCATCTATTATTGCCTGATATTCATTAGGTTCAATAATCCTAAATAATCCCTCGCAAAACATTCCAAATCCAACTTCTTTCCAAAGTGTGATTATGTTCTCCGATACGACATTGGCATATTTAGCAATAAAAGCATCATCTACCGTTTGGCAGATGCTACTGGGGTTCTTATCTAAAAACTTTTCGTACATATTTGTTGAACTTTGATTACTAATGCATTAATAACCACACCTCATGGTGTCGTTCCTAATCTCTATTATCCTCATATTTTTGCTACCTATCAGTTTGATATTATTATCACTTGTCGATAGGAAATGAAAGTAAGTCGTCAATCATTCTGCTTTGGATCTCGGTCAAACCATTTCCCCAAAGTAAAGCTAATCTTTTGATAGCTTTAACTCCTTGTTCTTGTAATTGGGGTGAGAGATGCCCAGTGATTTTTATTTGTCCAAAGGCAGTAGCGTAAGTCACCATGTCGCTTTGTGTCATATCCATTTCTTTCTTTGAAGCTAGTTTTTTAACCACTTCGGGCTCAAGACTTTCAACAGGAATATATTCCATGCCCCAGTCGTGTTCTATCAGATACTTGGGATAATCAGGAAAGTTGAGTTTGGGATTTTTTCTGATCGTTTCTTCAAGAGAATCTAACGTATCACTTCCCTCATCGCTGCCAAACGGTGCTTCTTCGTCTACACAATCATAATAGAGTTCTTCCGTGAAGTGTTCGGTAAATCGGGGGTGGGAAGTTTTGGGATGCAATCCGTATTCTTCGGAATCGATATAGATTTTGTTCATAAAGTCAAATCCGGTATCTTCCACATATCCTTTTTTCTCTTTCAAGTGAATAAGTTTCTCTGCTTGTTTCAGACATTCTTCTTCCGTCTCAAATTCCTTGATTTCAAACTTGCCGATACTGCCGGACTTGCCGTAATTTACGGAGAAATCATAGCCGCTATAATCAATGCACCAGAATTTGTGAGATTTCTCGTCTTTATAGATAAATGCTCTTTTCATAAATATTGTGTGTTTATTGTTGGCAGGGAGATTAATGCGTTAATATCTCTGCTATACGCAAAAGTATGAAAACTGTTGGGTTATCACCTATATGTCTTCGTTTTTCTTCTGTATTCTTGCAAAATAAGTCCCGTTCATTCATTTTTTACTGTTTTTTCAAGAAAACAGCAAAAAAGTTTGAGTTACGCAAAAAGGCTGCGTATCACTACTTCTATCTTTGTCGAAGAAACAAGAAAATAGGTCAAGTACGGGTTACTTCAACACACTCTTTAAGGTAGAACATTACCAGTACGATTATCCGTTTTCCAGTTTCGCAAAGGAGCAGTAGCTCAGTGGGTAGAGACGGTCACCGGTTCGACTCCGGTTTGCTCCACAAAAACAAATATAGAGGTAGGACAGTAGCTTCGGGATTATCTGAAATAAGGTCAACCGGGGCTTACTTCTTAACGGTGGATATTGCTGGTTCGAATCCGGCCTGTTCTACCTCTTTTTATAAACTAAGGTCAAGGAAGGCTTACTTCAAAAACCGCAGGAATGCTCCATTGATTCACAGTCTCCCGATTACCTTACTTAAAAAACACAACCTATGAAAAAAGATTTATTGAAAGTAACTATCAGGCAAAATGCAATTTATCTGCCTTTGATAGAAGGAACAGAAAAGCGCGAAGCATTGACTTCGACTACCATAGCATTGGTAGCCCAACTTCGTAAAGTAGGATATACTTTGTCCGAAGAGTTGCTTCATGCTGTCAATCAGTTATATCCGGCGCAGCAGGTGGAGATTCTTCAAGTGATGAAGGAAGTATTGGGCGTGACGCTCAACTGGGCTCCATTGGTAAAAGGTTGGGATACACCTACCGGAGAAACAGGATTAGACCATTTGATAACATGGATTGCAAACATCTTCAATAGCAAGAAAGGTGTGAAATTGCCCTGCGGACACGTGATTCCCGATAATACCTTCCCTTTGGAGCGATACAACGGCTGCCCGTTCTGCGGAACTCCGTTTGAAACGTCCGCTACGGAATACTTCGGACAGGGAAGCAAGCTGAAAGTTCTTGAACTTTGGCGGGAAGAGGATTTGAATGGTTTCTTCCGCGACCTGCTTGAATCGCGTACGGCTCTTGATGCCACGCAAGTGGATAGCTTGAAGATTTTGCTTGGCGAACTTCTGTTGCCGGCAGTCGGAATCAAGATGAAAGAAACTTTGATGCTGGTGATAGATACATTGGTGGAGCAGGACAGGGCGCAGGAAGCGCAAATCTATTTCTCCACTCCGAACGATATATTGCGTTATCTGTGGTATAAGAAAACCGGATTCCTGCAAATCATCGAACCTAAGACTATCATCCGTAAGGCGGGTAGAAACAATGCGCATATAACTGCTGTTTTGGATAAAAGCCGTTCGGCTGCTCAGGCGAAGCGTGAGGAACTGAAGTTGAAATACACCCGCCGTGAATGTAAAATGGTAGCCCTCTGGCTGAATAACCTGGAGATGAACGCGGAAAAGGCTTGTGAAATCATGCATCCGAAAAGGGAGATGTGGGTACGTATGATACGTGCGCTGCGTTTGGCGGAATATGCCCGTAAGCCGGGATTTGAGAATCTGAAGGAGTTGATGGATATATTCTATTGTCAGACATATACGGTTTGGCAGGGAGAGGTAGACCGTTACCGTATGAAGGCGGATGCCGCACAGACATTTGCCTTGTTGAAGCAGCGGCCGGGTATGTTCGCACGTTCCTTGTTTGCCAATATGCTTTGGTTCGGGCCGGAAGAGACGTTGGCTGCATTCAAGGAAGTCGTTCATTTGTTGCCGGCTCGTTTGGTGGTCACTTTGGGTATGTATGCGGAGAACTACTTTGAATCCGGACGTAAGAGAATGGTGAAACCTTTGGGCGGTAATGCTCATTTGATAGAACCTCACTATTTGGTGAGTCTTTATATGGAAGAACAGCTTAAAGCGATGGTGAAGGATGTACAGGACTTGTGTAAGGAGGTCGTGGCTGCCCGTTTTGCCAATGCGGCTACCGAAAGTGGAAACAAAAGTATGTATATTGACCCTATGTTGTTTCATATCCCGTTGTCTATCGGAGACCGTAGCGAAGCAATTCAGGATACTTCCTGTGCATTGCAGGGAACACGTTTCCCGGTAGAAGGGGATAAGGTGCGCCTGTTCATGCAGTGGGGAAAGGGACTTCCGGCACAGCATTTGGATATGGACTTGAGCTGTCATATCACTTTGCCTTCAACGACAGAAGTTTGCTCTTATTTCAACTTGCAGGCTATCGGTGCCAAGCATAGCGGAGATATTCGAAGCATCCCCGACAAGAAAGGTACCGCCGAGTATATCGAACTGGATTTGAATGAGCTGAACCGTGTAGGTGCGCAGTATGTGGTTTTCACTTGCAATGCTTATAGTAATGGGGCTATCTCCCCTAATTTGGTAGTCGGTTGGATGAACTCCGCTTATCCGATGAGGATATCAGAGAAGACCGGAGTGGCTTACGACCCTTCATGCGTTCAGCATCAGGTACGTGTTTCCCAGAGTTTGCAGAAAGGGCTTGTTTTCGGGGTGTTGAAAGTGAAAGAAAGGGAAATCGTCTGGCTAGAAGTTCCTTTCGGCGGGCAGACTGTGCTTTCTTTGGATACACAAGCTATCGAAAAGTTCTTGGATAAACTGGACGCGAAAACAACCATAGGTGAACTGTTGGCAATCAAAGCGCAGGCGCAGGGATTGAAACTGGTTGATACTGCGGAAGCGGACGAGGTATATACCCGTGAATGGGCATTGAATACTGCTGCCGTGACTAAGTTACTGTTGGGCGATTAATTTCTAAAGAGGAATAAACTTTTTTCTCTTTAGATTTAAAGGTCGCATCGTATAAAGTTGTACCTTTGTATGCGATAAGCTATTCGTCTGACAGCTGTTGAACTTTCGTCTGACAACTGTTTCTTTTTCGTCTGACAGGTGTTAGACGAAAAGAGAACAGTTGTCAGACGATTATTTTTATACTAAACGGAGAATAAGGTTTAGGGAAGGAAGAGGTAAATGTCAGCGAATAAGCTATTAAATGTATAAACAACCAATAAAAAATATCCTTATGAGTGCATATTATGATTTGTATGAAACGCCTGACCCTAATAGTACGGGAGAGAAACAACCGCTTCATGCCCGTATTGTTCCGAATGGAACTTATTCGAAGAAAGAATTTATAGAACGTGTATCCCGCCACCAGCCTTTTCCCCATAATATTATTGAAGGAGTACTTGGGGCCGTCGTTGACGAACTTGCCGAAGCGTTGGCAGACGGATACATTGTAGAACTGGGCGAACTTGGGCATTTCAGTATTTCATTGAAATGTACTCATAAAGTAATGAATAAGAAGGAAATTCGTGCCGAGTCTATTCGCTTCGATAATGTTCATTTACGTACTTCTAAAGAATTTAAAAAGAAAGTACATCGGGAGATAGAACTCGAACGGGTGGAGAATTCCGGCCGGACTACTTCCAAAACAGAGATACCTATCGAACAACGTCTTCAAATGTTACAGGAGTTCCTGAAGAAAAATGGTGGAATCACCCGCATAGAATATAGCAGACTGACAGGAGTAGCCCGATTGAAAGCTGTAGATGATTTGAATACTTTTATTCAAGAGGGGAAACTGCGTAAGAGAGGGGCGGGAAGGAATGTGTTTTATGTATGGAAACAGGAAGAATGAGATAATTTACAGTTGATTTTTCAGAGGTAATTTCAGAAAAGGAATATTGTCTGATAACACATATTAAGCCTGATAATTTGTCAGTTCTCTTTCATACCCCTATATTTGTTCCCGCTATTCTATATAACCAATAGAGGGAGAATGTATCACAATAGGAAAATAAGAGCATACATAGCGTGGGTGTTGTTCATGACATTCATTCCTTTCTTTGTAGTGAAGACTTTTCACTACCATGGAAGCGAGGATGAAAAGTCATGTTCTCATGCCGGGCACTCTCACAAGTCATCCGATGATTGTGCGATATGTCAATACTCCCTTTCTTTCTTTACTGAACCCCAACCGGTAGAATTTCATTGTACATTAACGCTCGTGCCTTACGAGCCAATCATTTATCAGGATAAGGTCGTTTGCAAACGGACTTATTCGCATCAACTGCGTGCGCCACCTGTCGCGTAATTACATACTCAAATTTACGAAGAAGACAGATTCACTGTAACCTGTCCTCATACTCATTTTACACATTAAATAAAGATTGTAATTGATGCGTATCGGAATTATTTCGGGCGTACTGGGGCTGATTGTAGCCTTACCCGTCCACGCACAGAAGTCCGATTCAATCAAGAGCATGCTTTTGCCTGATGTTGTGGTGACGGAAACGTACCGGCAACGTCAAGCCAAGAAGTCTGCGCTCACGGTTGAAGTGATAAATCAGGATTTTCTGCGTAAACATTTTACAGGAAACTTCATGCAGGCGATGGAGAACATCCCCGGCGTGCAAGCAATGGATATAGGCTCCGGCTTCTCCAAACCGATGATTCGCGGAATAGGATTCAACCGGATTGCCGTATTGGAGAATGGCGTCAAGCAGGAAGGGCAACAATGGGGAGCCGACCACGGGCTGGAACTCGATGCTTTCAATATCGAAGCGGTCAATGTCCTCAAAGGCCCTGCTTCCTTGCTGTACGGCAGCGACGCGATGGGCGGAGTGATTGATATAACCCCGCCACCCGTCCCTACTGGCAACAGTGTCTTTGGAGACGTTACACTCTTGGGCAAATCTGTCAATGGAACGATTGGCGGCTCACTGATGCTGGGAATAAAGAAGAATGCCTGGTATTCCCATATCCGCTACTCGGAACAGCATTTCGGAGATTATCGTATCCCTACGGATACCATCGTTTATCTCACGCAGAAAATGCCCGTCTACGGACACAAGTTAAAGAACACGGCAGGTATCGAACGCAATGTCGGATTCTTCACCCAATATCAAAGAAAAAGGTATAAGGCGAACTACTCCGTGAGCAATGTATATCAAAAGACCGGTTTCTTTCCAGGAGCGCACGGCGTGCCCGACGCGTCCCGCGTAGAGGATGACGGAGACAGCCGCAATATTGAGTTGCCATATAGCAAAGTAAATCATCTGAAAGTGACTACCCATCAGCAATATGCGTGGGAGAAACTAATCTTGTCAGGTGATTTGGGCTTCCAAAACAATCATCGTGAAGAATGGAGTGCCTTCCATACCCACTACGGTTCGCAACCCGCACCGGAGAAAAACCCGGACAAAGAACTGGCTTTTAACCTGAATACTTACAGTGCTTCGGTAAAAGCCCGCTTTGTCGGTTCTTCCTCATGGGAGCATACGCTGGGTTGGGACGGACAGCATCAACGAAACGGCATCTCCGGCTATTCGTTCTTACTGCCCGAATACCACCGTTCCACCACCGGATTGCTTTGGCTCACCACCTATCGACCTAACAATGTCCTCTCCATTAGCGGGGGAGTACGATATGACTACGGACATATCAACATCTCTGCCCATGAAGACGCCTATCTTGCCGATTATCTGCAAAAACAAGGATATGAACAGGAACAGATAGACTTCTATAAGTGGAACAGCCACGCAGTGAAGAAACATTTCGGTGATTACTCCTTTTCTTTAGGACTTGTGTGGACACCCTCGGTCGCTCATATGATAAAGCTGAATGTCGGACGCAGTTTCCGTCTGCCCGGCGCGAACGAGCTTGCCGCCAACGGTGTGCATCACGGCACTTTCCGCCATGAGCAGGGAGACGCGACGCTGAAGTCCGAGCAAGGCTGGCAACTGGACGCTTCTTATAACCTGAACTACCGGAGAATCTCTTTTTCCGTTTCCCCCTTTGTCAGTTGGTTCAGCAATTATATCTTCCTGCGGCCTACCGGCGAATGGTCTGTATTGCCCCATGCCGGACAAATCTATCGCTACACCAGAGCGGAAGCATTATTCGCGGGAACGGAAGCTACGATAGATGTCCGCTTTCTGCGCAACTTCAATTATCGTATCTCCGCCGAGTATGTCTACACCTATAATTGTGACGAACATATCCCGTTGAGTTTCTCTCCGCCGCCCGGTATGCGGAATACATTGACCTGGCAGCATAAACGCTATATGCTTTATGCCGAATGGCAAAGTATCGCCCGTCAGAACCGTGTCGACCGCAACGAAGACCGTACGTCCGGGGCAAACCTGTTCCATCTGGGCGGCTCATTAAACATTCCGACAGGTGGAAACAGTGAAATAGAAATCACCCTGACCGCCCGTAATATCTTCAATACCCGATATTACAATCATCTTAGCTTTTACAGGAAAGTTGAAATCCCCGAACCGGGACGCAACTTCCAGTTATTAATCAAAATCCCATTTAAAAAAATCCTAAAATGAAAAATAAATTTTATCTCCCGATGATTGCCTTTATGGCTATGTCCGCTTTTGTATTTGTCTCTTGTGATAACGACGACTCCAGTGATACCACCAAACCGCTGATTGAACTTCACGAACCGGAAGAGGGGCAAGCCCTTGAAATCGGAAATGAACACGGGGTTCATTTGGAAATGGACTTGTCGGACGATGTTATGCTGAAATCTTATAAGATTGAGATACACAGCAACTTTGACCACCATTCGCATGGCGGCAATAGCAGGGCTGCCGCGGCAACCGTGGATTTCAGTTTCAACAAATCCTATGATATTTCGGGACAGAAAACGGCGCATATTCATCATCACGATATTGTGATACCCGCCGATGCGACTCCGGGAGACTATCACTTGATGGTTTATTGCACGGATGCCGCAGGCAATGAGTCTTATGTCGCCCGCAACATCAAGTTGAGCAACGAAGTGGAAGATGAAGATCATCATCACGACGAATAAGATGCCCCATTGCGTATTATAAGGAAAAACAAACTGTTTCCAGTCTGCGGAAACGACAGATTCTTCTTTTTTTTAACAAAGAGTCTTTTTTCTTTCAAAAGGTGTAATATCTATTACACCTTTTTTGTTTCCAAACCTTTACTTTTGTAAAAAATACTTTTTCATATGATGAAGTTACCAATAATAAATCGACTCTTTCCTTCTTATAAATGGAAGGTAGCGGCTGTCATCATCGGCGGAATTATTGTGGGCGGTGGAGCACTATTCATGTATATGCTTCGTGCGCATACCTATTTAGGAGATGACCCGGCCGCATGTGTGAACTGCCACATCATGACTCCTTACTATGCGACATGGTTTCATAGCTCTCATGCACGCGACGCCACTTGCAATGACTGTCATGTGCCGCATGAAAATGCCGTGAAGAAATGGACTTTTAAAGGTATAGACGGTATGAAGCACGTCGCCGCCTTTCTCACGAAAAGCGAACCGCAGGTTATCCAGGCTCATGCAGCCAGTTCCGAAGTGATTATGAATAATTGTATCCGCTGTCATACGCAGCTCAATACCGAGTTTGTGAAGACGGGTAAGATTGATTATATGTTGTCGCAGGTAGGAGAGGGAAAGGCTTGCTGGGATTGTCACCGCGATGTTCCGCATGGCGGGAAGAACTCCTTGTCAGGCACTCCGGGAGCTATCGTTCCCCTTCCCGAATCCCCTGTTCCCGAATGGCTACGGAAAATGGTGAATAATAAAGATTAACAGGAAATGAAATACGTAATAAAATAATAAAACCGATATACAATGGAAAAGAAATTAAAATCATGGCAAGGATGGCTGTTGTTCGGAGGTTCAATGGTCGTTGTGTTTGTTTTGGGATTATGCGTTTCTGCGTTGATGGAGCGCAGGGCGGAAGTCGCCAGCATCTTCAATAACCGTAAGAACGTCATCAAAGGGATTGAAGCACGGAATGAACTCTTCAAGGATGATTTCCCGCGTGAATATCAGACTTGGACAGAAACGGCAAAGACTGATTTTGAAAGCGAATTTAATGGAAATATTGCAGTCGACGCACTGGAAAAACGTCCCGAAATGGTTGTCCTTTGGGCAGGATATGCTTTCTCTAAAGACTATTCCACTCCGCGCGGACATATGCATGCCATTGAAGACATTACCGCTTCACTGCGTACCGGAGCACCCGTAAATCCGACTGACGGCCCGCAGCCGTCCACTTGCTGGACTTGCAAGAGTCCGGATGTCCCCCGTATGATGGAAGCCATCGGCGTAGACTCTTTCTATAATAACAAGTGGGGAGCCATGGGTGCCGAAATAGTGAACCCGATTGGTTGTTCCGACTGTCACGACCCGGAAACAATGAATCTTCATATCAGCCGTCCGGCATTGATAGAAGCTTTCCAACGTCAGGGAAAGGACATCACCAAAGCTACTCCGCAGGAGATGCGCTCACTGGTATGCGCGCAATGCCATGTAGAATATTACTTCAAAGGCGATGGCAAATATCTGACTTTCCCTTGGGACAAAGGTTTCACGGTAGAAGACATGGAAGCCTATTATGATGAGGCCGGTTTTTACGATTATATCCATAAACTGAGCCGCACGCCGATTCTGAAAGCGCAGCATCCCGATTATGAAATTTGCCAGATGGGTATTCACGGTCAGAGAGGTGTCTCTTGTGCCGATTGCCACATGCCTTATAAGAGTGAAGGCGGCGTGAAATTCAGTGACCACCATATCCAAAGCCCGTTGGCTATGATTGACCGTACTTGTCAGGTCTGCCATCGCGAGAGCGAAGAGACTTTGCGCAATAACGTTTATGAACGTCAGCGCAAAGCGAACGAAATCCGCAACCGTCTGGAACAGGAATTGGCGAAAGCGCATATCGAAGCCAAGTTTGCCTGGGACAAAGGGGCTACAGAAGACCAGATGAAAGATGTTCTTGCATTGATTCGTCAGGCACAGTGGCGTTGGGACTTCGGAGTGGCTTCACACGGCGGCTCTTTCCATGCACCGCAGGAGATTCAGAGAATCCTTTCTCACGGACTCGACCGTGCTATGCAGGCTCGTCTCGCCGTATCCAAAGTCCTGGCAAAGAACGGATATACAGATAACGTTCCGATGCCGGACATCTCGACGAAGGCAAAGGCACAGGAATATATCGGGCTGGATATGGACGCTGAAAGAGCGGCGAAAGAGAAGTTCTTGAAAACAACTGTTCCTGCCTGGTTGGAGAAAGCGAAAGAAAACGGACGTCTGGCACAGATATAAAACAAATATAAAATAAGGTATAGGACAAATATAGGATAGATATAAGATAAGTATAAGAATATATATATGTGGAGCAAACCGTGGAGTTATAAGGAAGGGCTGACGATTGGCGCAGGATTACTGGTAATAGGCATATTGCTGCAAATAACGGTGGGTGCTATCAACTGGGACTTGTTTGCCTGTCCGGTCAATGTGATTGTATTAGTGGTTTATATCATTGCACTGATAGTCATGCATCTTCTTCGTAAACGTGTGTATTTATTCGGATGGTTGAGCCATTACTCCGCTGCCGTCTCCGCCCTGTTGTGGGTGGTCGGCATGACGGTGATAATGGGGCTTGTCCGGCAAGTTCCTTCCGGTCATGCTTCAAATGCTTCAACGGATTTGCTGGGATTCTCGCAGATGATTTCGTCATGGCCTTTCGTTCTGCTTTACTTTTGGATGGTCACTGCATTGGGACTGACGATACTTCGTGCCAGCTTTCCTTTCAAACTGAGCCGCCTTTCGTTTCTTCTCAATCATATCGGATTGTTCGTCGCGTTGATAGCGGCTACTTTAGGCAATGCCGATATGCAACGTTTGAAGATGACTACCCGGATGGGGAATGCCGAATGGCGGGCTACCGATGATAAAGGGCATTTGGTGGAACTTCCATTGGCTATCGAACTGAAGGATTTCACTATCGACGAATATCCCCCGAAACTGATGTTGATTGACAATGAGACAGGCCGCACGCTTCCCGAAAAATCTCCGGTACATATTCTACTGGAAGAAGGAGTATCGGACGGCAACTTGCAGGACTGGCAACTCACCATCGAACAATCTATCCCGATGGCTGCTTCCGTGGCTACCGAGGATACATTGAAATTTACCGAATTTCATTCGATGGGTGCTACCTATGCCGTATATCTGAAAGCTGTTAATCAGAAGAGTCAACAGATGAAAGAAGGCTGGGTGAGCTGCGGAAGTTTTCTTTTTCCATACAGGGCAATGCGTCTGGACTCGTTGACCAGTCTTGTGATGCCGGAACGGGAACCGCAACGGTTTGCGTCGGAAGTGAAGATTTATACACAGGAAGGAACGATAACCGAAGGTACAATCGAAGTAAACCGTCCGATGGAAGTGGAAGGATGGAAAATCTATCAGCTTAGTTACGACGAGACAAAAGGACGATGGAGCGATGTCAGTATCTTCGAACTGGTTCGTGACCCGTGGCTGCCGATAGTTTATGCGGGAATTATTATGATGATGGCAGGAGCTATCTGTCTGTTCGTGAATGCTCAAAAGAGGAAAGAGGAGGATAAAGCATGAGTTGGGACTATTTTGTACTGTTTGCCATAATTGCACTGGTTTGTTGGGCTATCGGAGCTTTTGCAGCCTGGAAAGGCACGAAGCCGGGATGGGCTTACGGATTTACCCTGTTAGGGTTAGCTGTTTTCTTCAGCTTTATGATTGGAATGTGGATTTCATTGGAACGTCCCCCGATGCGGACAATGGGAGAGACGCGTTTATGGTATTCTTTCTTTCTGCCATTGGCAGGGTTGATTACCTATGTGCGTTGGAAGTACAAATGGATTCTTAGTTTCAGTTGTATCCTCTCACTGGTGTTTATCTGTATTAATATCTTCAAACCGGAGATTCATAATAAAACCCTGATGCCTGCTTTGCAAAGCCCGTGGTTTGCGCCTCATGTCATCGTGTACATGTTCGCCTACGCCATGTTGGGAGCGGCAACGGTGATGGCTGTCTATCTGCTTTGGTTCAAAAAGAAAGAAATAGAACGAAAAGAGATGGATTTATGCGACAACCTCACCTATGTAGGTCTGGCATTTATGACATTGGGAATGTTAACGGGCGCTATCTGGGCGAAAGAAGCCTGGGGACATTACTGGGCTTGGGACCCGAAAGAGACATGGGCGGCGGCAACCTGGTTTGCCTATCTGGTATATATCCATTTCAGATTGGGCAAACCGTTGAAAGCGCGTCCGGCATTAGTTATTTTGTTAGTATCGTTTGTTTTATTACAGATGTGCTGGTATGGAATCAATTATCTTCCATCGGCACAAGGAGTCAGTGTACACACTTATAATTTGAATTGAAATATCAAATCATTTAAATTGCAATATTGATGAAAACATTTTATTGGTCATTAGTGCTTATGATGCTATTGCCAGGCATGGCATACACACAAAACACGGAGAAGGAAAATGAGTTCTCGATGTCGATGCAAATCAGACCTCGGGCGGAGTATCGGAACGGAGCCTGGTTTCCTCGCAATGAAGGGGTGAAAGCCGCATCGTCTATCAACAATCGTGCCCGTTTGTCGATTGACTACAAGCGGTCGGACTTGGAAATAAAGATGTCGGCACAGCACGTCGGAGTTTGGGGACAAGACCCGCAGATTGACAAGAACGGACGTTTTGTCCTGAACGAAGCATGGGCAAAACTTAATTTCGGACACGGCCTTTTTGCCCAGTTGGGGCGTCAGGCATTGGTTTATGACGATGAGCGTATCTTGGGCGGACTGGACTGGAATGTGGCGGGACGTTATCATGACGCGTTGAAACTGGGATATGCGAATAAGAATAATGAAGTGCACCTTATTCTCGCCTTCAACCAGAATGACGAGAAGAAGATAGGCGGTACTTATTATGCTTCCGGCGCACAGCCTTATAAGAATATGCAGACAGTATGGTATCACTATAAAGCGGATGCAATCCCATTCGGCGCTTCTCTATTGTTTATGAACCTGGGACTGGAAACCGGGGACGCGGCTACGCAGGATTCGCATACCCGTTACCTGCAAACAATGGGAACGTATCTTACCTATAAGCCCGGTAGCTGGAACCTGGACGGTGCTTTCTACTATCAGACGGGTAAGAATAAGAATGCTGAGAAAGTGTCGGCATTAATGGGAAGCGTGCAGGCTGCCTATGCTTTTGACAAGACATGGGGAGTTGTGGCAAGTTTCGACTATCTGAGCGGCGATAAGGGAAACGGTGGCAAGTTTAAAGCGTTCGACCCTCTCTACGGAACACACCATAAGTTCTACGGAAGCATGGACTATTTCTATGCGAATCTGTTTGTGGACGGTTATGCGCCCGGTTTGATGGACAGCCGTATCGGTGTCCGTTTCCGTGCTTCGGACAAGGTGGATATGGAGATGAATTATCACTATTTCACTACCGCGGTTAAATTGCCGGATTTGAAGAAGTCTTTAGGTTCGGAAGTCGATTATCAGATTAACTGGTCAGTGATGAAAGACGTGAAACTCTCTGCCGGATATTCTTTCATGCGTGGCACGAAAACGATGGATGTAGTGAAAGGCGGAAATCATAGGAGTTGGCAAGACTGGGGATGGGTATCGTTGAATATCAATCCGAGAGTGTTTTTCACTAAATGGTAGAGAAGTAAATAGTATGATGAAAATCCCGGTTGGCAAATGTTGGCCGGGATTTTTTTAGTTAATAGCGGCATACCTCTATTAATATATGTGTATGATACTGCAAAAACACTGCTTTTTAATATATTGTAAAAGGAAATAATGATTATCTTTGCAAAAAAGGTCAGGAGGTGTATATGGATATGACAATGGAAACAAAAAGTATCAAGATGGACGTTATGGAAGATTTGATGGCTATAGATAATCTGGATACTTTAAAAAAGATAAAGTCGTATATAGCGAAAGTGCGTAAGCAAAGTAATATGAATGATGCTACCCGTAAGGCTTTGGAGGAAATGGAAAAGGGAGAAATGATTCATTTCAATTCTTTTGATGCTTATGTAAAAGCAACAGAAAATGCTTGAAATAAATGTAACGCATCAGTTCATGAAAGACCTGAAAATAGCTAAAAAAAGAGGTCTTGATATTAATAAGCTTAATGAAGTAGTTCGTTTGATAGCTGAAGAGAAAACATTACCGGATAAGAATAAAGACCATAAATTAAGAGGTGACTACATGGGTTGTAGGGAATGTCATATCCAACCGGATTGGCTGTTAATCTATGTGGTGGAAGATTCGGTTAAAATCTTGAATTTATTACGTACTGGCACTCATTCGGATTTATTTTAGGGAGAATATCAACCCGAAAGTGTTTTCACTAAATGGTAGAGAAATAAACAGAATGATGAGAATCCCGGTTGGCTTATGTTGACCGGGATTTTATGACTTAGACCTCTATACCGGATATTCGACAAATTCTTTCAGTCGTCGGGCAAGTAGCTTTTTTCTTGTGGGCTGCACCCCTGTAATGTTATAATAGTGATGTGTACGGCAAAGAATTAAAATTTCCGTGCCGGTGCGGGAAACGCGGTATCCAAATCATGCAAATCTTCCTCTGTCAGATGAATGGAAAGGCTTCGGGAATTATCTTCCACATGGGTTATATTGGTTCTTATGGCAATTTTTTATTTGAGGTTCGACTTGAAAAATGCTTCCAGTTTGTCAAACGGAATCTTCCGGTCGTAAAGGTCGGTGTGGTTGGCTCCGGGAACGATTAGTAACTCCTTGTTGTTGCCCTTGAGGCGTTTGAAGGCATCTTCGCTGAAATAACGTGAATGGGCATTTTCGCCGTGAATGAGCAATACGGCATTGTCAATCTCGTGGATATAGGACAACAATGGCATATTGATGAACGAAAGAGCCATCGTGGGTTTCCATGCACCGTTGGAATTGATGGCACGGGCGTGGAAAGCACGTTCAGTCTTGTAATAATCGAAGTAGTCCTTGACGAATTGCGGCTCGTCGCCCTTGATGCTGGCGGGCAGACCGGGCGTACCGGGAGTGGCCGTGCCGTTCTGTGCATCACGAGTCCGGATGGCATTCATCGTCTCGCGTTTGTTGCGGCGTGCCTCGGTACTGTCCTCGGCATCGAAATAGCCGTTGGCATTCACGCGGCTCATATCGTACATAGTAGAAGCTACTGTTGCTTTGATGCGCGTGTCCATTGCGGCGGCATTCAGTCCCATACCACCGAATCCGCAGATGCCGATGATACCGATGCGTTCGGCATCTACATCGGGGTGTGCGGTCAGGAAATCCACTGCCGCGCTAAAATCTTCGGTGTTGATGTCGGGTGATGCCACATTGCGGGGTTCGCCACCGCTCTCGCCCGTATAAGAAGGGTCGAATGCAAGGGTGAGGAATCCGCGTTCGGCCATTGTCTGCGCATAAAGTCCCGATGACTGTTCCTTCACAGCCCCGAAAGGGCCGCTAACGGCAATGGCAGGGAGTTTACTTTCGATATTCTTGGGTTCGTACAAGTCGGCGGCAAGTGTGATGCCATAGCGGTTTTTGAAGGTTACTTTACGATGATTTACCTTGTTGCTCTGTGGGAACTTTTTGTCCCATTCCTGTGTAAGATTCAATGTGTCCATATGATTACTTGTTTTTTGATTTGTTATACCGTTCGTGCAGCCGGTAAGCAGCCCCATACTTAACAAGGCTGTGATAGCTACGGATTTAAAATTCGCTGTTCTCATCATTCTATTATTTAAATGGTTATTGTTCTATTTCATATTGCAAAGGTACGGCTATAAAATAAGCGGCACATTATTGTCAGGCTCAAAAGGAGTTACTCAAAAGCTCAACTATCCATTTTCTGAAAAATTATCAAGGATGCACTTACCGTAAGGTTACTGTAAGGGACAAGCTGCAAGGTAATGTGAAAGCCTCACTGCGACGTCGCTGTGAGGCTCAAATAAATCTATTAAAAAACTCAATATACTTTGCTCCGATTTACACGAATGTGGCGGTCGGCGGCATACCGTACTGTTTTTTGAAGGCGGTTGAGAAATGAGACGGATTCTTGAAACCGACTTCGGCATAAACATCCACGACCTTTTTGCCGCCCTCTTTCATCAGGGCGTAAGCTACTTCGAGTCGTTTACGGATAAGCCATTTTTCGGGAGTGAGGTCGCTGATTTTCTTGAAATCCCGTTTGAATGTGGCAAGGCTGCGTCCCGTGTAGTGTGCCATCTCTTCCATCGTGAACTCGTACATGTAGTTCTCGTTCATAAATTCCAGAATATCTATTTTCCACGGTTCGTTGAAGTCGAAAAGCGTCGGCGCGAACTGTTTGTCGATATGTAATAATGCGAGCAAACCTTCCTGCAATTTCAGTTGCATCAGATCATCCGCAGGTTTCACCTTCGGATCGAAGTAAGGCGTCATCGAAGCGAACAGACTGGCGAGTTCGACCGTTTTCGGAAGCTTTATCACTCCGGAATTGAGTTTTGCGGTATTGGCCGGTACTTTACGTTGTCCCAACTTACCGTACATTTCACGTAGGAAACGACGTGTGAACATCAGGAAGATACCGCAGTAGCGTTCACCATCTTTCGTCTTCTTGTACATCGTGATGTGATGGTCGCGCGGTATGAAGACGCATTCGCCTTTTCCGACATGAATTTGCTCATTGCCATTGTCGAGAATCATCTCACCTGAATAGACGTAATTGATGGCATATTCGCGGGAGCGGTGTACGCAGCCGCTGAGGTCATCATAGAAGAAACTGTAGAATACATCGTTGTAATTGAAGATAAGCTTCATTTGCCCTAATTGTTCATCTGTCATATTTTTCTGCTTTTCTTTCTGATTGCAAATATAACAAAAACAGTTTCATTTCTTTTCGGCTCATTTATATATTTAACTTGTTTTCGATATAAGAGTCAAATTATTCCTTTGTTTCAACCCTGCCCCTGTTTCTTTATTATATGAATTTCTCTAAAGCTGCCTTATTCAAAATTTCCACCCGTTTCCCTTCCATTGTCATAAGCCCTTCCTTGATAATCTTATTAATTTCCTTCGACAAGGCAGGACGGGATACATTGAGGTATTCGGCAAGTTGGGATTGTGTATGTGTAATCTCCACTATCAGGGAATCTTTCTTCTTGTGTTCGAACAGATAAACGATAAATCTTTCCCGGACAGTCTTGCGGGAGAGTGGTTTCAGCCGTGATACGGTACAGATGTTGCAATTGCCTGCAATGCAGAGAAAATTGTGCAACACTTGCGGATCCTGGCTGATAACTTTAAAGGTAGAATCTTTGGTTGCCATAAGTATCACACTGTCCTCAAGGGCTGTAAAAGTAGCCGGCAATGTGTTGTCCGAGTTGAAAAGATGTGGAGTGGCGAAAGTGCGTGGCGCGATGATATATTCAATCATCACTTCATTTCCCAATCCGTCGATAATATCCGTGCGCAATTTCCCTTCCAACAACACATACAGTTTGTTACAAGGTGTTCCCTGTGTAACAACTATCTCTTTCTTGTTTGCTGCATAGACTACGAAATCCAGTTTCTCCAATAGGGATTCTTTAATGTTTAAAGGCAAATCCCGGAAAAGGGGGATTTGAAACAGCTTTTCTTTATGTGTGTCGGTCAGTTGTATTTTTTTCATTGTATCATGTTGTTCGTATCGTGGACAAACTTACAATAAATCTCTGGAATAACCTCGAAAAATGGGAGAAATGCGCTGAACGGTTTGGATATAAAATCGTCTTTGAAGAAAAAGATGACTATTGAAATTGTTTTCTGTATTTGGATGGAGATATTCCCAAGGTATTTGTGAAAACCCGGACGAAATGGGGCAAATCATTAAAACCGACCATAAAACAAATCTCGGATACTTGTTTATGTGAATTTTTAAGAAGTTCGCAGGCTGTATTTAAGCGGTATTGGGTTACATACTGTGAGAAGGTCATTCCTTTGCAACGTTTGAAATAGGAACAGAAAGCGGAGCGGTTCATGCCTATTTCTGCCGCAATATCATCCAAAGATATGGTATGGATATAGTGAGCCATTACATAAGTACAGATTTGCTGCATACGTCTCACGTCACGTTCAATACTCATGGGCTTTCCGGCAAGGGTATGGTCGGATGAGGTAAATATGACAGGTAGCAGACGAAACATTTCGCATAGGCGTCCCAATTCGTCCATATCGTTCATCCGTGACAATATCCGGCGAATGGTTTGTGAACTTCCGGTACCGAATTTCAGTGCGTTCGTCGGGAATGTAATGTTCGTCAGACGATTACGCAGTTCGGGGAATACTGCCATACATCGTTCTACAAGCGAATGGCTGAAAGCGACCATTAAATAACGGACACATCCGTCATTGTCTGCCGAATCCGGCGAATACTCCCAACGGTGAAACATGGACGGTGGTATTAATGCCACATCGCCTGCTGCGAAAGGTTGCAATGTGTCGCCTGACATTCGTGTGCCATATCCGTGGACAACATAATACAACTCCCATGCATCATGCTGGTGCAGTTTGGCTTCGATACTGGTTTCTATTCGTTGGTCTATGAAGAAAAAAGAGTGATTCTCTACTTCGGGCAATTCATAAGGAATGACAGTGTCTTCCATAAAAGTATGTTTAAAATGACTATTATGCAAATATACGACAAATATATGAGATAATACCACAAATATATAACAAGAAAGTGGGGTAACTTTGCAACTGGAAACAATAAGTATAACTATAAAAATGTATTGTTATGGATTTCTATCAAGTATTAGAAAAAAGAAGAACCATTCGCGACTTTTCCGATAAGGAAGTGACGGATGAAGTGTTGGAAAAGGTATTGTCGGCTGCATTCAAGGCTCCGACTAATGACCATTTGCGGCAGTTTGAATTTGTTGTCATGAGAGGGAAGGAGAACATAGCCCGGCTCATATCGCCTGTAGTGGAAAACACCAGGAACATTCAGCAGACAGCACTAAAGGCAGCTGCCGGCGTGATGGATAAGGATGAGCATGCCATGTTTGTCGATGCGTTGCCCAAACAACAACGTATGCTTATGCAAAGTAATTGTCTCGTGCTTCCATTTTTCCGGCAAAAGGATTTTCCTCTGTGCCAACCTGCTGACCAAAGTTCACTCAACTATTTCGCTTCCGCATGGGCAGCCGTTGAGAATATTCTGTTGGCAGCAACGGCGGAAGGATTGGCGTGTGCATTCCGCATTCCTATTGGCAACGAACCGGAGTATGTGAAACATCTTGTTAATGCTCCGGATGAATATGAGTTCACTTGTTTTCTTGCCATCGGTTATGCGGCGGAAGATGCGCATATATGTAAGCAGAAAGAAATCCGGGTAGGGGACAGGATTCATAAGAATGTCTGGTAAATCAGTAATCAAGGTATATCTCTCTGTAATTTATATACATTTACTATGCCATAAATTGTCTATTTTTGCAAAGTGAAAAGACTATTAATTCTAAAGATAAAATTAGTAAAGTTATGGCTAAAAAAGTTCTGATAATTTCGTCCAGTCCGCGTAAAGGTGGCAATTCGGATTTGCTTTGTGATGAATTTATGAAAGGTGTTTTCGAAGTGGGCAATGAGGTGGAAAAGATATTCTTGAAAGACAAGACGGTTCACCCTTGCACCGGATGTAGTGTTTGCAGTATGTACGGTAAGCCTTGTCCGCAAAAGGACGATGCAGCGGAAATCGTTGAAAAAATGATTGCCGCTGATGTGATTGTAATGGCAACTCCTGTGTATTTCTACACGATGTGCGGTCAGATGAAGATTATGATTGACCGTTGTTGCGCACGCTATACGGAGATAACAAACAAGGAATTTTATTTTATTATTGCGGCGGCAGAAGATAATAAAGCAATGATGGAGCGCACCATCGACGGATTCCGTGGCTTCCTCGATTGCCTGGAAGGGGCGCAGGAAAAAGGAACAGTTTATGGAATCGGTGCCTGGAAGGTAGGGGAGATTAAGGATACTCCTTATATGCAGGAAGCATATAATATGGGAAAGATGGTGTAACTTCTACCACACTTCCCTCACCCTTTGCTCTTTTTGTGATTACTTAATTGACCGGATTGCTTGTTCTGCCATAGAATTATTATAATTTTGTGGCAGAACTTTTTATATTGTATGATTCGTTTAAAAACTAAGCATCATGGGCTATACAATAACGACTCTTGTAGAGAATTGTGTCTATGGACGTAAATTGCAGGCAGAACACGGACTTTCTCTCTATATCGAGACACCGGGACATAGATTACTCTTCGATACGGGAGCGTCCGATTTGTTTATCCGTAACGCCCGCCTGCTACATATTGACTTGCAGAAAGTTGATTATTTGATATTATCTCATGGGCACAGTGACCATACGGGAGGGCTACGCCATTTCCTGGAACTGAACACTCAGGCAACGGTTGTCTGTAAACGTGAAGCCTTTTCTCCTAAATTCAAGGATGAACGCGAAAACGGAATGCAGCATACGCAGGCTTTCGACCTTTCCCGCTTCCGTTTTATTGAAGAACAGACCGAACTGCTCCCCGGCATATTTCTCTTTCCCTCTATTGATATTATCGACCGGGAAGATACCCATTTCGAACGTTTCCAGGTTCAGAAAGAAGACGGTTGCTATATACCGGATACTTTTCAGGATGAATTGGCGGTAGTGCTAGTAGAACCGGACGGGCTTTCCGTTTTGAGCGCCTGTTCTCATCGGGGAATTACAAATATTCTGCGAACAGTCCGTGCGGCATTTCCGGAATCTCCTTGTAACTTACTGTTGGGAGGTTTTCATATTCATAACGCGGAAGAACGGAAATATCAGATCATTGCAGATTATCTGAAAGAGTATCTGCCGCGTCAGATTGGTGTCTGCCATTGTACGGGAGTAGATAAATATGCTTTCTTCTATAAGGATTTTGGCGACAGGATATTCTATAATTACACGGGAAAAGTAATTCAAACCGATTTGTTGGAATAAAATATATATAATAATTTGATATGAAGAAACTAATAACTTCTTTAGCACTGGCATTGACCGCATTGTCCGGCTATGCCATTACTCCTTTGTGGATGCGTGACGCACGTATTTCACCGAATGGAACGGAAATTGTCTTTTGTTATAAAGGCGATATCTACAAAGTCCCCGCACAGGGAGGAACAGCCGTTCAGTTGACAACACAAGCATCTTATGAAGCCAATCCCGTCTGGTCGCCCGACGGCAAGCAAATCGCCTTTTCCAGCGACCGCAATGGCAACTTTGACCTCTTTATCATGCCTGCCACTGGCGGAACGGCTAAGAGGCTGACTTATCATTCAGCATCGGAAATTCCGTCTGCTTTTACTCCCGATGGAAAGTATGTGCTTTTTTCCGCTTCTATTCAAGACCCGGCAGCCAGTGCATTGTTTCCTACCGGAGCTATGACGGAATTGTATAAAGTTCCTGTTGACGGCGGACGTACCGAACAAGTCCTGGGCACTCCTGCCGAATGGGTTTGCTTCGACAAAACAGGAAAGAACTTCCTTTATCAAGACCGGAAAGGCTTTGAAGACGAATGGAGAAAACACCATATTTCATCTATTACAAGAGATGTCTGGCTGTATGATACCCAAACCGGAAAGCATACAAATCTGACCAATCGGGGTGGGGAAGACCGTAACCCTGTTTATGCTCCCGATGGAAATACTGTTTATTTTTTGAGTGAACGCAATGGCGGTTCGTTCAATGTTTACTCTTTCCCGTTGGATACTCCGCAGGAAGTGAAAGCAGTTACTACCTTCAAGACTCATCCGGTACGTTTCCTGTCTGTCAGCGATAAGGGTACACTTTGCTATACTTATGATGGGGAGCTTTATACGCAAGAGGTAAATGCCCGTCCCCAAAAAGTAAAAGTAGAACTTGTCCGGGATAACGAAGAACAGCTTGCCACACTCAAATTCTCTCAGGGAGCAACTTCAGCTTCTGTATCTCCCGATGGAAAGCAGGTTGCTTTCATCGTGCGTGGTGATGTATTTGTCACTTCTACGGACTATGCAACGACCAAGCAAATCACGAATACTCCAGCCAAAGAAGCTGCCGTCTCCTTTGCTCCGGATAACCGTACATTGGTTTATGCCAGTGAACGAACCGGAAACTGGCAACTATACACTGCCAAAATAACCCGTAAAGAAGACCCCAACTTCCCCAACGCTACCTTGATTGAAGAAGAAGTATTACTTCCTTCCAAAACCGTAGAACGTGCATATCCGAAATATTCACCGGACGGAAAGGAACTGGCTTTTATTGAAGACCGCAACCGATTGATGGTACTTGACTTGAAAACGAAAAAGGTACGTCAGGTGACAGATGGTTCTACATGGTATAACACCGGTGGTGGCTTTGACTATGAATGGTCGCCTGACGGTAAATGGCTCACTCTTGAATTTATAGGAAATCGCCATGACCCCTATTCGGATATAGGTATAGTCAGCGCGCAGGGAGGGACAATTACCAATCTGACGAATAGCGGATATATCAGTGGTTCTCCGCTTTGGGTACTCGACGGCAATGCTATTCTTTTTCAGACAGAACGTTATGGTATGCGTGCACATGCTTCCTGGGGTTCACAGCAGGATGTCATGCTGGTATTCTTGAATCAAGATGCTTACGACCGCTATCGCCTAAGCAAAGAAGATTTTGAATTGCTCAAAGAATTTGAGAAAGAACAGAAGAAAGCTAAAGAGAAAGATAAGGATAAAAACAAGAAGTCTGATAAAGATAAAAAATCTGATAAAGACAAAGACGCTGAAAAGGACTCTGGTGAAACGGATAAAGATAAGGACGATACAAAGGATATTGTCGTAGAACTCTACGGTATCGAAGACCGCATCGTCCGTCTTACTCCCAACTCTTCCGACTTGGGCAGTGCCATACTTTCCAAAGATGGAGAGAACCTTTATTATTTCTCTGCTTTTGAAGGCGGCTATGACCTTTGGAAGATGAACCTTCGTGAAAAAGATACGAAACGTCTTCATAAACTGAATTCCGGTTGGGCATCATTGATGCTGGACAAGAAAGGGGATATATTCTTGCTGGGAAGTAGAAATATGCAGAAGATGGATGCCAAATCGGACGCATTGAAACCAATCAGCTATCAGGCCGAAATGAGGATGGAACTGGCTGCCGAACGTGAAGCCATGTTCGACCATGTCTACAAGCAACATCAGAAACGTTTTTATAACGTCAATATGCATGGAGTAAACTGGGATGCCATGACTGCCGCTTACCGCAAATTCCTTCCTCACATTGATAATAACTATGACTTCGCTGAATTATTGAGTGAATGGCTGGGCGAGTTGAACGTCTCTCATACAGGAGGACGCTATTCTCCGCGAGGTAAGGGGGATGTGACGTCTAATCTCGGTTTATTGTTCGACTGGAATTATCAGGGCAAAGGTATGCAAATCTCAGAAGTCGTGGAGAAAGGGCCGTTCGACCATTCCCGTACCAAAGTAAAAGCCGGCTGCATTATCGAAAAGATAAACGGTGAAGAACTGGCTCCTGATAAGGATATTACTGCTTTACTGAATAATATGGCCGGAAAGAAAACACTGGTCTCGTTATATGATCCGCAGAATAAGGAACGTTGGGAAGAAGTGGTTATGCCTATTACTAGTGGAAAGCTCAATGGTCTGCTGTACAAACGTTGGGTAAAACAGCGTGCTGCCGATGTCAAGAAATGGTCGAACGGACGCCTTGGATATGTCCATATTCAATCTATGGGCGACGGTAGTTTCCGTACAGTTTACTCTGATATTTTGGGTAAATACAACAACTGTGACGGAATAGTAATAGATACCCGTTTCAACGGTGGTGGTCGTCTGCATGAAGATATCGAGATACTGTTCAGCGGGAAGAAGTACTTCACGCAAGTGGTTCGTGGCCGCGAAGCGTGTGATATGCCAAGCCGTCGTTGGAACAAGCCTTCTATCATGCTGCAATGCGAAGCCAACTACTCGAATGCGCACGGTACTCCTTGGGTATACAAGCATCGGAATATAGGCAAGCTTGTCGGTATGCCTGTTCCGGGAACAATGACAAGCGTGTCCTGGGAAACTTTACAAGACCCGTCTTTGGTATTCGGTATTCCTATTGTCGGTTATCGTTTGCCTGACGGCAGTTATTTGGAAAATTCTCAATTAGAGCCTGATGTTAAGGTTGCCAATAACCCCGAAACCGTAGTGAAGGGTGAAGATACACAGTTGAAAGTGGCTGTGGATGAACTTTTGAAAGAGATAGATAGCAAGAAATAGGCCTGATATATAAAATGAAACTGTATTAAGGACAAGTAACTGATACTTTGCTTTAATACAGTTTCATTTATTTAAAAGGAATCATTTTCCTGCTTTTTTGTCCGTTCGACCCTTTATTCGCGATAATGTTTATAGTTTTTCTTTGTAACATTCATTCCTGTAATTCAATGGGGTCTGCCCTGTATTTCTTTTGAAGAATTTGCAAAAACTGGCGGCATCACTAAAACATAGTTTGGAAGCAATTTCGCCAATTGTTGATTTTGTCGAATTTAATAACGTACGTGCTTCCATTACCAGTAATTCTGTGATGATACTATTGATGGTTTTACCTGTCCCTGTACGTACTATTCGTGCCAAGTATTGTTCGCTGATAGCCAGTTTGTCCGCATAAAAACTCACAAAATGTTCTTCTCTGAAATTAAGGGTAACAAGGGCGTGAAACTCTTGCAAGACGTGGTCTTTGCGGCTGACTTCTTTTTTGATAATTGTCTTTCGGGAAAGAAAATCGGCTATATCCAGAAATAGGGCATTGCACGCCGCCTGTATCCGCCGGAAAAGGAAATGATGTTTGATATTCATCAGGTGCATCAGAACTTCCAGTTCCTTATGGATGATTCCGGCTTCATATTTCGTTAGTTGTATCGTATATTGCTTGTTCTGTCTCATCGTTGCCAGTAGCGTAGCCGTTATTTGAGTCAGATAAGAATCGTCCGTCCGCATGGATTCGGAGATGGAGAGGGTGATAAACTTAATATCCCGACTCGAATAAAGATGCTCCGTGAGATAATTTGCTCCATGAATAAGCAACATATTCGGCTCTATCGCAATAAACTCCCCATTCAGCAAAATCTCCGAACGGCCTTCAAGAACGAATATCATATACAGTTCCCGATTGAAATAACGTTCGTTATCAGGATAACTTCTGTCTTTATATTCACTCTGAAAGCAGACTACTTCCTCTTTATAATGAGGAATTTCAGGATGCTCCTTTAATAGCTGTGTATTGTCGAATATGCGGGATTTTACCATTTATACCTTCTTTTTCAAGACGTAAAAATACGATTTGTTTCGGATATGACAAAAACTGTATGGAATTAGATAATCTATTTTCTTCAAAAAAACAGGAACTTTGCATATTCTTTCCAATATATGAAAGAATCAAGATAAGGAGATTATAAAAAGATATGAAAATGAAAGATGTTTTTAAGAGGTATTCGGTGTTTATTATCGGGCTATATTTTTTAGCGGCCGGTATTGTTCTGATTATACGTTCCGCATTGGGCACGACTCCTATATCCAGTATCAACTATGTGTTGAGCCTGAATAGTCCTTTATCATTGGGTACTTGTACTTTTATTATCAATATGATACTTATCTTGGGACAGTTCTGGTTAATCCGAAAGAATAAAACCCGGCAGGATATTATTGAAATTCTTCTTCAGATGCCTTTCTCTTTTCTATTTTCGGCATTCATTGATTTCAATATGATGATGACAAGTGAACTGCGTCCTACCAACTATGGAATGTCAATAGCTTTATTACTAACAGGGTGTTTGGTACAGTCTATCGGGGTGGTTCTTGAACTCAAACCGAAGGTGGCTATGATGAGCGCGGAAGCATTCGTAAAATATGCATCCCGTCGTTATAATAAAGAGTTCGGGAAGTTTAAGGTGTATTTTGATGTGACTTTAGTTACTTTGGCGGTTATACTCTCGCTCCTGTTAACTCAAGGTGTTCAAGGAGTACGTGAAGGCTCTCTTATCGCTGCTTGTATAACAGGCTATATCGTCAGCTTTCTGAATCAGAAGATAATGACGAGAAAAACACTTCATAAATTATTGCCTGTTTTGAAATAAAGAAAAGAAATAGGTCGATGCAATTGCCGTAACGGACAATGTGCATCGACCTGCGTATATAATGAGCGGGTTTGATTGACTTTAATCTTAACCGAGAACCGTCTTTATATCTTCCACAATCTGCTCATCTGTAAGATGATTGGCACGAAGCAACTCCTGTATATCAAAGCGGTCTACGAATTCTTTCTTAGCTCCGTAATTTATCACTTTCATATCACTGGCTCCATAATACCGGGCAATCTTTTCACCGAAACCACCATCCAGTACGCCATCTTCCAGTGTAATCACTAATTGATGGTCGGCTTTCAGTTCGTTCATAAGTTCAGTGTCTACCCCTGTGATATAACGAGGATTAATCAACGTTGCATCAATACCCGTTTTTTCTTTCAGCAATGACAGAACCGACTGTCCCAATCCATAGAAAGATCCCAAAGCTACAATGGCTACTTTCGACCCACGATGGGTGACCTTATAACGGTTCAGAACACTATAATCGGATTCAACAGGTTCACCACAACTTATCACATCTGTTGCCGGCACACGGATAGCAACCGGATGCTCATTCTGACTGATGCTCCATTCAAGCATCGCAAGATATTCTTCCTTGCAGGTCGGCGCCAAATAGACCATATTAGGGATATTGCTGATAAGCGGAATATCGAAGAAGCAGAGATGCGTCACATCATTCATGCCGGACAATGTACCCCAAAATACCAGTAAGACAGCCGGATTATTATTAATACAAAGGTCTTGCGAAAGTTGGTCGTAGGAACGTTGGATAAATGTACTATACACTCCATAGACCGGCTTTCCGCCCGCCTTGGCGATGCCCGAAGCAAGTGCTACCGCATGTTCTTCGGCAATGCCGACATCTACAAACTGCTTTCCTGCTTCCTGACGGCGGTCGGGTGTAAATCCGAGAACCGCAGGAGTGCCCGAGGTGATTGTCACCACACGAGAGTCCTCTTTCATCTTCTTCAGCAGGTATTGGGCGGTTACTTCACTGTAATCATCTCCCTCGTCATTGATTTTCGCTTCTCCGGTTTCTATATTGAAAGGAACACGCCAGTGGTAAGTCTCCTTATCTTGTTCGGCACGTGCGTAGCCTTTGCCTTTCAGGGTATTAATGTGCACTACTATCGGATGCTGGATATCTTTCACTTTGGAGAAAGCCTCAATCAATGCTTCCACATTGTTTCCGTCGTTCACATACATATAATCCAGTCCCATAGCCTTGAAGAAATTGCACTCACATTGCCCGTTGCTGTCGCGCAGTTCCTTTAGATTCTTATACAGCCCACCATGATTCTCTGCAATAGACATCTGATTATCATTGACAATAATAATCAGGTTTGTACCAAGCTCCGCCACATAGTCCAATCCTTCGAACGCCTCGCCGCCACTTAAAGAACCGTCACCTATCACAGCTATAATATTTTCATTGCCACCGGTCAGGTCGCGTCCTTTCGCTAACCCGCTGGCCAGACTGACGGAAGTGGAGGTATGACCGATAATAAAGAAGTCATGCTCACTTTCCTGTGGCTCGGAATAACCGGACACTTTGTCATACTCGGCCGGATAGAGGAAAGCATCTTTCCGTCCGGTCAGCATCTTATGCACATAACTCTGATGAGATACATCAAATACAATTTTGTCTTCCGGTGAATTAAATACATAATGTAAAGCGATAGTCGCTTCCACCATTCCGAAATTAGGCCCGAAATGCCCGCCGTGTTCACTCAACTTTTGAAGGAGTGATACACGGATTTCATTACTTAAATTATTGAGTTCATTAAACGATAACTTCTTTACATCTGCGGGAGAGTAAATATTTTCTAAATACATATCAATTTGTTTTTTTACGTTTATACCTATTATCTTTATCACACTGCAAAGATACTGCTGATTTTAAATTCGGTTTGTATACAGATTACGGATTATTTTACCTATATTACCGACCTTGGAAAATAGGACTGACAATAAACATAAAAATAGTAGATAATATATATTGGAGGACAACATATAATGAATAGTGATTATAAAGTGGGCGATTTAATTTATGATGCAAATATTTATGACGCAATGAATACCAACCTGGATGATTTGTACTTTTATAAGCGATGGCTGCCTGAAAACAAGGATGCCCGGATACTTGAACTTTGTTGTGGTACAGGCAGGCTTACTCTTCCCATTGCAAAGGAAGGATATGATATTACCGGGGTTGATTACACCCCTTCAATGCTTGCTCAGGCAAAGAATAAAGCTGCCGAAGCAGGATTAGAAATAAGTTTTATCGAGGCAGATATCAGAACTTTGGATTTGCGGGAAAAATACGACCTCATCTTTATTCCATTTAATTCGATTCATCATTTATATAAGAATGAAGATTTATTTAAGGTATTTAATATAGTTAAGAGTCATCTCAAAGACAACGGCTTATTTCTGTTTGATTGTTTTAATCCGAATATCCAATATATAGTTGAAGGTGAAAAGGAACAGAAAGAAATTGCTGCATATACAACTGGTGATGGCAGGGAAGTCTTGATAAAGCAGACCATGAGATATGAAAATAAAACTCAGATAAACCGTATTGAATGGCATTATTTTATCAATGGTGAGTTCGATTCTATTCAAAATCTGGATATGAGAATGTTCTTCCCTCAAGAGTTAGATTCATATTTGGAATGGAATGGTTTTCATATTCTTCATAAGTATGGTGGATTTGAAGAAGAGACATTTAATGATAATTCGGCAAAACAGATATTTGTTTGCCAATGCTAGTTCGGATATTGAGGCTCTGTTGAGTCTGGCTTCAATATTTTCTCTTTTATGTAAAAATCTGGTTTCTTTCAGGAAAAGTGAGTAAAGACCATAATTCATTTGGATATGGTTAACAGATTTAGTCGCTTTGGTCAGCTCAACGATACTGACCAGCGGATGCAATGTCTCACGTCCGTATAAGTTGTTATATGGGTGGGGCTACATTCTCTAATTTTATAACTTTCTCCATAGTTGTTTTTATTTGAACCGTAAGAAGATACGCATAAAAAAATTATCTTCATAGAGGGGAAATGACGAATCTGTAATTCGGGTAATAATGTCAGTAATTCATCTACAAACAATCTCTTAATTTCACCGTAATTTTGCAGTGTAGAAAGTAGACAATCAATTCTTTAATTATTAAAAACAAGAGATATGAAACGGATCTTATTATTAACGACTGTATTTATTATGATGCTCGGAACTAGTTTTTCTTCTGCACAGACAGATGCGGACAACTTTTATGAAAGTGATTTGGCAAGCTGGAATCTTTCTTCAAGGAGTATCTGAAGAAATAGTGATAACAGGAAATGTAAATGTGACTTTTGAAATAACAGACTAAAAAATAAACTAATGGAACAAATAAGAAATCAAGAATACGGGGGCGAACGTCCTCTGTTTGCAACCCACGACCTTCAACTGGAAGATGTGACGATTCACGCCGGTGAATCCGCACTGAAAGAATGTAGTAACATTATAGCAATCAACTGTCGCTTTGAAGGAAAATATCCCTTTTGGCATACCAATGGATTTATAGTGAAGAACTGTCTCTTTACAGAAGGCGCCCGTGCTGCACTATGGTATTCCCAAAGTCTGCAAATGGCGGATACCTTGGTGGAAGCCCCGAAGATGTTTCGCGAAATGAACGGGATAAAACTCGAAAATGTACAGTTGCCCAACGCTTTGGAAACATTTTGGTATTGTCGTAATATAGACTTGAAGAACGTGCAGATAGACAAGGCGGATTATCTGTTCATACATAGCGAGAATATCAATATCCAAAACTACGCCCAAAACGGAAACTATTCATTCCAGTACTGTAAGAACGTGGAAATCCGTAATGCGGTTATCAACTCCAAAGATGCATTCTGGAATACGGAGAATGTAACTGTCTATGATTCCGAACTGAATGGAGAATATCTAGGCTGGCATTCTAAAAACTTGCGTTTGGTAAATTGCAGGATTTCGGGCACACAGCCACTTTGCTATGCGCATGACCTGGTCATGGAAAATTGTACAATGGCCGATGACGCTGATCTCGCTTTTGAACACAGTAGTGTGAAAGCAACGATTAAGAGTCCGGTTCACAGCGTGAAGAATCCCCGTACGGGAAGCATTATTGCCGAAAGTTTCGGGACAATCATCCTGGACGAGAATCTCAAAGCACCGGGAAATTGTGAATTGAAACTTTGGGACGAACTGACTTGTTTTGATTGAAATATGAAGTACAACTTCGATGAAATAATTCCACGCCGAGGTACGAACTCCTATAAATGGGATTCTGCCAGAGATGCAGATGTATTACCGATGTGGGTGGCCGATATGGATTTCCGTACGGCTCCCCCTGTTGTGGAAGCGTTGAGGAAACGGGCGGAGCATGGTATCTTCGGATATGTCCGTGTACCGGATGCATACTACGCGGCGGTGACAAACTGGTTTGCAAGGCGGCATGACTGGTAGATAGAAAAAGAATGGATTATTTATACCACGGGAGTAGTACCGGCATTGTCTGCTGTTATTAAGGCACTGACAGTCCCCGGAGATAAAGTAATGGTGCAGACACCCGTATATAACTGCTTTTTCTCCTCTATCCGCAATAACGGATGCGGAATGATTGCCAATCCGCTGATTTATAGAAATGGAACCTATCAGATAGATTTTGCGGATTTGGAACAAAAAGCTGCCGACCCAAGCGTAAAGGTTCTATTGTTATGCAACCCGCATAATCCTGCCGGAAGGGTATGGACAAAGCAGGAACTTACCCGTATCGGTGACATCTGTATCCGAAATAATGTGTGGGTAGTAGCAGATGAAATCCACTGCGAACTTGTCTTTCCGGGACACATCTATATCCCCTTTGCTTCTATCTCTCAAGAATTCTTGATGCACTCCGTCACTTGCACCTCGCCCAGTAAAGCCTTTAACCTGGCAGGGCTTCAGATTGCCAATATCATTTCTGCCGATACGGATATACGGATGAAAATAGATAAAGCAATCAATGTCAATGAGGTTTGTGATGTGAACCCATTCGGGGTGGAAGCGTTAATGGCAGCCTATAACGACAGTGAGGAATGGTTGGAAGAGCTGAAACAATACTTGTTCGCCAATTACAATTATTTGAGGGCATACTTCGCAGAATGTCTTCCTAAATTTCCAGTGTCGATGTTGGAAGGCACTTATCTGGTTTGGGTGGACTGTTCAGTACTGAATCAGTCATCGGATGAGATAGTGAAAACCTTGTTGGAGAAAGAAAAACTTTGGGTGAACGAGGGCGGCTTGTACGGAGAGGCTGGTGAAGGATTTATCCGCATCAACATCGCTTGTCCGCGACAGCAGTTGATAGAAGGATTAAACAGGTTGAGGCGGGCTTTGAAATAATAAAATAATTGTCAATTTATTGAGAGTTCTTTTGAACTCTTCGTGAGTATGAATAAAAAGAATAATAGACTATGAACATGAAGAGATTAATTGTTACTTTAGTAGTTGCATTAATAACGTTTTTCGGATATAATTCATTAAATGCACAGAATATGAAAAAAGAAGAAGTACCCCAAAACATCAGCGCATTTCCGATAGGAGAGGAGAATGTAGGATTCAAACAATATTTCACAGGAGAATCCTGGTTGGCGCGGTTGACTAATAACAAAGACTTGAATGTCCCCATGTCCAACGTTACTTTTGAACCCGGTTGCCGCAATAACTGGCACAGCCATACGGGCGGACAAATCCTGATTACCGTAGGAGGCGTAGGATATTATCAGGAACGTGGCAAAGCGTCACGCCGCTTGCTTCCTGGTGATGTGGTTGAAATCGCTCCGAACGTAGAACATTGGCACGGTGCCGCCCCCGATAGCTGGTTCTCGCATCTGGCTATCGAATGTAATCCGCAGACCAACAAGAATACATGGCTGGAACGTGTGAGCGACCAACAATATGCCGAAGCTACAAAAGACAACGTGGCAACCGGACTAAAAGCTACCGACCCCGAGCTGGACGGAATATTTAGTAATTTTACAAAAGAAGTGCAGGAGTATGGTGACTTGGATACTAAAACCCGCCTTATGGTAACCTTGGCGTCCAATATTGCTTCGCAGGCACAGGCTGAATACCGTATCACACTCGAAAACGCCCTAAATGAAGGTATTACCCCGATAGAAGTGAAGGAAATCCTTTATCAGGCAGCAGCTTATGCAGGCATGGCTAAGGTGAGAGATTTTATCGGTCTTACTAATGGTATATTGCTTGCCCGTGGCGCACACCTTCCCTTAGCGGGACAATCGGTTGTATCATCCGAAACCCGTTTTGACAAAGGGCTGGAGTTACAGAAATCCATTTTCGGTGAACGGATAGAACAGATGCATAAGAACGCTCCCGAGAATCAGAAGCATATCCAGCGTTATCTCTCCGCCAATTGCTTCGGAGACTACCAGACACGTAGTGGGCTGAATGTGAAGACACGCGAACTGGTTACGTTCTCAATTTTAGTTTCCTTAGGCGGCTGTGAATCGCAAGTAAAAGGACACATACAAGGAAATGTCAACGTAGGGAATAACAAAGATACGTTACTGACTGTTGTCACACAACTGTTGCCCTATATCGGCTATCCGCGTACACTCAATGCCATAGCCTGCCTGAATGAGGTGATTCCGGAAAAATAATAAGTTTGAGTGAGATTAGTATACCAAATGTGAATTGGGAAATGTTATTTTTAGTGATTTGCATATTTTAATATTGTCCTATTTTTAATATTTGCTTATAATATTATAATCACTGTTTTGATTCAGAAAAGGCATATTTATGATTGGTAGAGAATAAATATGCCTTTTTGTGTGTATGTATATTGATTATTTATACAGCCTGATTATTAGTAAAAGAGGCTTTATTTAAGGATGAGCTGCTTTTTTAGTGAGGAATGTGTTGTATGTGTAATTGCTTTTAATTCTTATAGTTGAGTAATTTAGAATGTCGCTTCCTAATAGTAATTACTATTTGCTGTTTATTGTTTAGTAACTGACAATACTCTCCACTCCTTTATCTGATTTTGATTTATTTTTATAGACTTTTCTAATAAATATGCATAAGTATTCTGCTTTTCAATAAATGGTGTATTCTTTCGATTTTTTGAAATCAAATATATGTTAATGTGAAATACATATTACGAACTAATTTTTTTTAGGATATGTTGTTTTCGTGTAGATGATAAACAAAACGTCACATTTAATTATATTCAATTATGAAAAAGTCTATTATTTTATTAGCTTGCGTATTGGGCGCATTTTCAGCGAATGCCCAAACAGTTATTGAAAGTACTAAATTTACGGATAATTGGTCGGTGGGAATCAATGCCGGTGCAGTGACTCCCCTTACTCATAGTGCTTTCTTTAAAAGTATGCGTCCTGCTTTTGGAGTAGGATTCTCGAAACAGTTGACTCCTAATTTCGGTTTGGGATTCCAGGGAATGGGGTATGTGAATACAACCCAAAGTAAAACTGCTTTTGACGCTTCTGATGTAAGTCTATTGGGTAAAGTGAATCTGATGAATCTTTTCGGCACTTATCTTGGTTCTCCGCGTGTATTTGAAATTGAAGCAGTGGCCGGTGTAGGGTGGTTGCACTATTATGCGAGCGGCGACGGTGACGAAAATTCATGGTCTACCCGTTTCGGGATGAACTTTAATTTCAATATGGGCGAATCCAAAGCATGGACGATTGGTATCAGGCCTGCTATCGTGTATGATATGCAGGGGGATTACAATCAGGCAAAAAGCCGTTTCAATGCCAACAATGCTGCTTTCGAAATCACTGCGGGATTGACATATCATTTTGCAACGAGCAATGGAACCCATTACTTCAATAAGGTGAGAGTCTACAATCAGGCTGAAATTGATGACTTGAATTCTTCTATAAATGCGCTTCGCGGACAAGTGGATACCAGAGATAGCGAGTTGAATACTGCTAACCAAAGAATCAACGGACTTCAACAGGAACTGAATGACTGCCGTACTAAAGTAGTTCCGGCAGAAACAGTAGTCAAGACAGCCCGCATCCCGGAATCTATCATCACTTTCAGACAAGGTCGTTCATCAGTAGATGCATCACAGTTGCCGAATGTGGAACGTGTAGCTTCTTATATGACTAAGCATCCGGAGACGAAAGTTATAATAAAAGGATATGCTTCTCCGGAAGGTAGTGCCGAACTTAATGCCAGACTGGCTGCTGCACGTGCAGAAGCTGTCAAGACAATTCTGGTTAAGAGATATAGGATAGCAGCAGATCGTGTAACTGCCGAAGGACAGGGAGTGGGCGATATGTTTACCGAACCGGATTGGAACCGTGTAAGTATCTGTACTATTGAAGAATAACAGGAAACGAGAGTTTTGTTTTAGATGAAATATATTATTAACTAAATGCCTTGATTATGAAAAAGTTTTTATTATTGATTTTGGTTGCAATGACTGCTTTCGGAGTGAATGCTCAAACTAGAAAAGGTGAGGGGGCTTTAATGGGAAGTCTTGGTTACCAAACTAATTACGAGAGATTCGGTTTACAAGCGCAGGGACGCTATGTGATAGCGAATAATCTTAGGATAGCTCCTGACCTCACATTCTTTTTCCCGAAAGACAAAGCAACGGGACTGGATGTGAATGTGAACTTCCATTATGTGTTCAATTTCAGTAAGGATGGACAAGGATTTTCCGTTTATCCTCTTGCGGGAATTGGTATGCAGAACAATTTCTATGGAAAGCAGGATGTCGAGGTCAATGGTGTGACCACTCAGGTGGATAGAAGTAACTCAACCAAGTTTGCTTTTAATCTTGGAGGCGGTATTACATTACCTTTGTCAGAACGTAGCTTTTTAAACGCGGAAGCGAAATTTATGTTTGCCGAGGATGACAATGTCGTTATCATGTTAGGTTATGGTTATAAATTCTGATTCTTGTTGTATGCCGGACGGTATTTATGCTATCCGGCATATTTTTTCTGACGATGTCGCATTAAAAGAGTGCGTGAACATATAAAATAACATGTTATAAATATAGATGTACATCTTAATCAACCTGAATTATTAACTTAAAAAAATCGATTATGTTTTACCATGTAAAAGATTTGCAGTTTAATGCCCGCGTCTCCAGGCCGGATCCGCGTTTCGCACGTATATTGCTTGAGGCATTCGGTGGTGCTAATGGAGAATTAACTTCAGCCATGCAATATTTTGTACAGGCTTTCAGTTGTCATAATCCGTTCCCGGATAAGTATGACATGCTTATGGACATTGCCACGGAAGAACTGGCACATCTTGAAATAGTGGGTGCTACTATTCAGATGCTTCTCGGACCGGTAAACGGTGAGATGAAGGATGCCGCAGAGACAATGGATATTCGCAAGCTGATGGATGGCAAGTCCGCTAAGGAAGAATTTATCCAGCAAGCGTTTACAAATCCGCAATGTGTGGTAGTTGCCCCCGGGAGTCCTATGTTGACAGACAGTAATGGAAATCCATGGTGTGGAAGTTTTGTATCTGCCAATGCGGAACTTACAGTAGACCTTCAGTCCAATATGGCAAACGAATGTCGCGCCAAGATTGGTTATGAAAATCTTCTGAAGTTTACGGAAGATCCGTCGGTAAGAGAAACTCTTATTTTCCTTATGACTCGTGAAGTTACTCACTTCCAACAGTTCGAGGCAGCTCTGAACACCATTCAGCCGAACTTCCCGCCTGCAGTACTGCAAACTTCACCGAAATATAGCAACCTTTACTTTAATCTGTCAAAAGGTGAAGAGTTCCGTGGTCCATGGAATGAAGGTGAAAGCTCAAGACTGAAAGAAGAATGGCAGTATATTGACGAGCCACTGGAAGAAGTGAGAAGGACAAACGGGCTGGTAGACAGAAAACCTGAAGGAACGGAACGTACCGAAAAGCAAGTTGCCCAAATAGACGAACAGTTGTCTGAAGAACGCAGCAATGAAGTGCTTTCGGCAACTCCTGAAAAGGAACTGATGTGGTGTGATTATCAGAAATCAGAAAAAGGCAGCAAAAAATAAATGGCTGCATATAATCTATTTTTTAACTTTTAATTTTTTGTGTTATGAATAAGAAAACTGAAAAAAAACAGGAAGCAAAGAGTGCCAAAAAGGAAACTCAGGCTAAAGAAAGTAAATCTGCAACTTCCAGTAAGAAGTCAGATAAGAAGTAATGCTTTAGATTCTTAAATCAAGTTCATGTTTTTTCCGGCGGAAGATGTTCGGAATATCTTTCGCCGGAATTTTTAATTCTATTTTATGAAATAACTAATTTGAGAGAATATGGAAACAAGAAAAATATTGTTCGCAGTTTTGGCGTTGATATGTACTGTGTCTTTGGCTATAACTTCTTGCAATGATAAAAAAACGCAGGATAAGGTTAACAACCGGATTGAGAATGCAAAGGAATCTGCTGACAGGGTGCTTGATAAGGCTTCAGATAAAATAGAAGCAGGAGCGGATAGCGTAAAAGAAGCTTGGAAAGAAACCAAAGAAGAAGTAAAGGATGGGGCGCATAAAGCTAAGAAGGAAATAAAGGAAGGTTATAATAATGCCAAAAAAGAAGTGAAAAAGACACTTGATTGATCTTTGTTGAAATATGTTTCATACATCGGAAGCATAGTATTTCCATTATTTACCTTCAGAAAGGACAGTGTCTATCCTGTCCTTTCATCTATTAGTTTCCAGTTTGTATAACTCTAATTTGTATTGATTCAGATACCAGCAATTCCCGTCACATATTTTCTTGGTCAATGTTCCGAAGAAGGAACGGGTCATGCATCTGTTGCCAAACAGATTGTTGCAACGTAGTCTGTATGCTTCGATAGCCAGTGCCCTTTCTGCCATACGTCCTTTGGTGTATGCGTCCGAGCACATCTTATGTATGTTCTCATACTCGGTTTGACCTGTAAGAAATAAATTATCGCAATTTTTCATATTCCGGTATTTTTAATGTTTTATATTTAGTAAAACATATTGTGGAATACGGAGGTTTAATTTGAGCTTTTAATCATTCTTAATATTGCTCGTAATGTTGCTAAAATATGATAAATGCAAAATATGTGTTAAAAGATAGGATTGAATTGGAACTAAATGACACTAAAAGTCGTTTTTAAATAAAATGAAAATCTTATTATAACTGGAGAAAATAGTAAACCCTTTTTTGAAATTTATATATAAACCTAAATTCTTTAATTATGAGTGTAATTTGGTACATTATCATTGGAATTGTTGCCGGTTTTTTGGCCGGTAAGATTATGAGAGGAGGAGGCTTCGGCCTTTTGATTAATCTGATTGTAGGTATTATCGGTGGTCTTTTGGGCGGCTGGGTATTCGGTTTACTAGGTATCGCTGCCGGCGGTATTCTGGGTAGTCTTATAACTTCGGTTGTGGGTGCTGTGTTGCTATTATGGATTTTATCCTTGTTTAGAAAACACCCCAGAAGCGAAGAACTCTGATTTATTAACTTTTAAAACTTAAACTTCATTATGGAAAGTGGAAAATCTAATTTTCTTATCGGACTGGGAGTCGGTTCGGTAATTGGTGCGCTGGTCTATCGTTTCTGGCATTCACCTAAAGGGAAGTGTGTGAAAGAAAAAGTAAATCATGCATTTCAGAAAGTAACCGGAGACAGTGTTAATTTGATTGATACGGTAAATGACAAGGTATTGGATGCCGGAACAAAAGTGGCTGACAAGGTAGCTGACGGAACCTTTTATGTTGCCGAAAAAGCGGATGATGTAAGAGATAAAGTCCATGCTATGGCAGATAAGGCTAAGAAATAGTTAGGGTTTTGTTGTTCTGCAATGGGAGGATAGTGTAAGTGAAAGCTATTCTCCCCTTTTACTAAAACAAATTTATTATGAAAACTAATAATTTCAATTTATGGCTTCGGCTGACAGTAGGTTCAGCTATTGGTGCAATTATATATCATTTCTCATCAGGTAGGAAGACTGAGAAATTGAGAAAAATGGTACGTATGAGAAACCAGATAAAAGAAAGTGAGAATAAGGGCGAGATATATACACTCTCGGCCAATGCCAGAAGATAAGCTGCTTGTTTGTTTGCTTGTCACCAGTTTCAGATAGATAATAATTACTACTGAAACTGGTGCTTGAAGTTAATTGACTGGTTTGTTCTCTTCACGTATTTCAATGACTCTGGTTGCCACGGCATATTCGTCCGGAAAAATCTTCCCGCCTAACTCGTTCGCCCACGCTTTCGTAAATTCCGCTCCTGTATATATGATAATGGCTGAATAATAAATCCATGTGATGAAAATAGCCATAAACGCCGCTGCTCCATATACGGTTTCTATATTTGCAAATCCGATATAAAAGGATATTCCCCATTGTCCGATTAATAATAACACGGTGGTGACAAGTGCTCCTATAAATACATCTTTGCTTTTGATTTTCGCATCCGGCAATATCTTGAATATGAGGGTGAATATAACAGTGGTTACACCTATATTAATAATCATTCCTATCGTTTTCACTAAAGATTCTGCTACATCCGGATTGTTGGTGATGAATTTGTTGCTTATATCTGTGATGAGATTGGTAATGGTAAAGGTGATGAGCAGGATAAAAGCGAAAGCAAGGATGACCGAGAAAGATAGCAATCTGTTTATGATATATTTAAGCCAACTCTTCTTGGGGACGGCTTTTATTCCCCAAATGGTATTTAGGGAACTTTGTATTTCTGCGAAAACAGTCGTAGCCCCGAAAATGGTGACACCTATGCTGATTATTGTGGCAAATGAGAATGAATCGGTTGTCTCTGCATTTTCCATAATTGCTTGAAGCGCATCAATCACTTTAGAGCCGACAATAGGTTCCAGTTGGGCGTATAACTGATTGGTGAAATCTACATTGAGTAATACTCCGATAGTAACGAGGAGTGAGAGCAGGGGGATGATTGAGAACAGGGTTGCATAAGCCAGTGACGCACTCAATCTCATGACATTGTCATCAATAAATCCTTGAAAAGTGTCTTTTACTATTTTAATGGATACAGACAACTTTTTCTTGTTTTGGGTTAAGATTTTCATTGGCATTTTCTTTATTCTAACGAACATAATAATTTATTTGTTCGGGCATTATATGGAAAATCTATCAATAGTGTCCGCATTCCTGATTTTTTTGTTAAAAGACAAATCTCAAGAAACTAACATGTGCTTTTGTTGTTTATATATTGAAATGTGATTTTCAAACTATTATTAATCAAATTGTACTGTTATGGTTGGATTTGTAATTTGGGTAGTGGGCTTGGTGCTCACTATTAAGGCGGCTTTGGAAATAGGACGCCTTTATGCACCCTGGGAAAAGAAGTTATTGGCTATTGTACTGATTCTTCTTACCAGTTGGATAGGGTTGTTTTTCTATTATTTCTATGCTAGAAGCCGTATGGCGGGTTGGCTAAGTGAATAGTTGTTAATTACCCTATAGGCGTATGAACTAATTTTTTATACGATATGTTGTTTAGTGTGAATAACAAACTTAATTATGAACTAAAAAGTTAGGCATGGAACACATAAAAACATTTCTAATGGTTTAGCATGCAAAACATTACAGTTTAAAAAAAAATGATTATGAAGAAATCTATTATTTTATTAGCTTTTGTATTGGGCGCATTTACTGCAAATGCCCAATCAGTAGTAGAAGGTACAAAGTTTACAGACAACTGGTCTGTTGAAGTAAATGCAGGAGCAATCACTCCTCTCACTCACAGCGCTTTCTTTAAGAGTATGCGTCCCGCTTTCGGAGTTGGATTCTCGAAACAATTGACTCCTATCTTCGGTTTGGGATTTCAGGGAATGGGATATATCAATACCACCCAGAGTAAAACGGCTTTCGATGCTTCGGATGTCAGCTTATTGGGTAAGGTAAATTTGATGAACCTGTTTGCAAGTTATCAAGGGCAGCCTCGTTTGTTTGAGGTAGAGGCAGTAGCCGGAATGGGATGGTTACATTATTATGTAAATGGTGACGGTGACGAAAATTCATGGTCTACCCGCTTCGGATTGAATTTCAATTTCAATCTCGGTGAATCAAAAGCGTGGACATTGGGAATCAAACCTGCTATCGTATATGATATGCAAGGTGATTATAACGAAGCGAAGAGCCGTTTCAACGCTAATAATGCAGCTTTTGAATTGACAGCCGGATTGACTTACCACTTCAAGACAAGTAACGGAACACACCACTTTGCTAAAGTGAGAGTTTACAATCAGTCGGAAATCGACGGTTTGAATTCTTCAATCAATGCTCTTCGTTCCGAAGTGAACAATAAGGATGGTGAATTGAACACTGCCAACCAACAAATCAACGGATTACAGAAAGACTTGGAAGAATGTCGCACAAAAGTAGTTCCTGTTGAAACAGTAGTAAAAACTGCCCGTGTACCTGAATCTATCATTACTTTCAGACAAGGCCGTTCATCTGTTGACGCTTCACAGCTTCCTAACGTGGAACGCGTAGCTTCTTATATGAAGAAATATCCTGAAACGAAAGTTGTGATTAAGGGATATGCTTCTCCTGAAGGTAGTGTGGAAGTCAATGCAAGAATTGCTGCTGCACGTGCTGAAGCTGTCAAGACTATCTTAGTCAATAAATACAGAATCAGTGCCTCTCGTATTACCGCTGAAGGGCAGGGTGTAGGCGATATGTTCACCGAACCGGATTGGAACCGTGTAAGTATATGTACTATTGAAGATTAAGTAGATATATTAAGATAGAATAATGGGGGCTGCTCTTTCTAAGGGCAGCCCTTGTTGTATAATTGTGAATAAATTCTTCCTGAATTACATGAAAGTTTAGCATGCGATTTCTTTGTACATAACATAAAATGGCTATTTTTGCAGACATTGTTCATGCAGGTTCAAAACTGAACGTGCAAATATCAACCATTAAAAACTGTATTATGAAGAGAGTATTCGTATTTCAAGACTTTAAATCGCAGAAATTTTGGAGTATAGATGTAGTCGGGACAGACGTTACTGTAAATTATGGTAAACTGGGAACTGACGGACAAACACAAGTGAAGAACTTCGCAACTACCGAAGAAGCCGAAAAAGCTGCCAATAAGCTGATAGCTGAAAAGACAAAGAAAGGCTATGTGGAGACAGCGGAAGAAACAGCACGCGAAATGAAAGTGGAAGCCAAGAAATTTGCGCTAAGCTACGATGAATATGATAATGGTGTTAATCTTTTGGATAAGATTTTGAAAGACAAGCACCTGTCTGACTATAAACAGATTACTATCGGTTGCTGGAATTACGAGTGTGAGGATTGCTCGGAATTACTGGAAGGAATGCTCGAACATAAAGATAAGTTTGCGCAAATAGAAGGACTGTTTTGGGGGGATATTGATCAGGAAGAACAAGAAGTTTCCTGGATTGAGCAGACAGACCTTAGTCCGTTGCTCGATGCCATGCCTAAATTAAAGGACTTGAAGATAAAAGGAACGAATAACCTGCGCCTGGGACAGACCTCACGTCCGGAATTGCGTTCACTGGAAATTATCAGTGGTGGTCTTCCTTCCGAAGTAGTGGAAGATATCATAGCTTCCGATTTTCCTAATCTGGAAAAGTTGATTCTGTATGTAGGTGTCGAAGATTATGGATTCGAGGGCGATTTAGAGATATTCCGCCCGTTATTCTCCAAAGAACGTTTCCCGAAACTAACTTATTTGGGGCTTGTCAACTCCGAAGAACAGGACAATATTGTAGAGATGTTCCTGCAATCGGATATTCTTCCCCAATTGGAAACCATGGATATTTCTGCCGGTACTCTTAAAGATGAAGGCGCTCAACTCTTACTGGATAATTTGGATAAGATTTCTCATCTGAAATTTATTGATATGAGCTATAATTACCTGAGTAAGGACATGAAGAAGAAATTGCAGGCTCTTCCTATGAAGATAGATGTTTCCGATACTCAGGATGCGGACGAGGATGATGACGAAGTATACTATTATCCGATGATTACAGAGTAAGGAGAATGCAGATAATCGTTGTCAGCAACTCTCTGTCCAAACGTGTCGAATACTTTGTCGAAGTAGGCAGACACTTGCAGACAGAGATTCGTTTTATGACTTACGAAGAACTTTTTAACTGCTTGCCGTTGCTGCGGCAGGCAGTTATCAAACTGGAGCCTTGGGTAAGCAGTGAAACTGATTTTCTGAAATATGCTTTGTCAAATCAGGAATATAAGGAGACATTAAGACGTCTGGGTGGGATAAGACTATCTGGTGATGTGCATTTTTTGAATACTCCCCATGCATTATTGCGTGCTCTCGATAAGCGGGAAACCAAACGGGTACTATCGGATAGGGGGCTGAAAGTGACTCCGATGTTACCTTCTCCACAGTCTTTCGATGAATTGCGGCAACTTCTTGCCGGTTGTAGCAGGGGATGTTTTCTGAAACCCCGTTATGGTTCGGGAGCGGGTGGCATTATGGCTGTCCGCTATCAGCCCGGCCGGAAGAAATGGGTGGTTTATACTACGCTGCAACAAGTGGACGGAGTGATTCATAATACCAAACGGATTCATCGTTTGAGTACGGAAAAAGAGATTGTCCCGTTGGCGGAAGCTGTGATACAAACGGAAGCCATATTGGAAGAATGGATTCCTAAAGAACAGTTGCAGGGAGAGAATTATGACCTTCGGGTAGTGTGCCGGGAAGCTGAAATAGATTATATAGTAGTGAGATGCAGTAAAGGAAGCATTACCAATCTGCATCTGAACAACAACGCACGTCTGTGGAGCGAATTGTCCTTATCGGAAGAAGTGCGACAACAGGTCTTTTATCAGTGCCGGGAAGCCGTCCGGACGTTGGATTTGCAATATGCCGGAGTAGACGTACTGATAGAAAGAGGAACAGATACACCTTATATAATAGAAGTCAACGGGCAAGGCGATCATGTTTACCAGGATATGTTCGACCGTAATTCTATATATACCCAACAAATAAGAACTATAAAAAAGAACTATAATCATGCAAATAGATGAACTACCGGCTGGAGAACAGAATCAATATCCGGATTTGGATATGAATCAGGTGGTGGGTACTCATGATATACTGATGCTTTGCTTTGATACTTTACGCTATGATGTCAGTAAGGAAGAAGAAGCTGCCGGACGAACGCCTGTGCTGAACAGTCACGGCGGAGAATGGGAAAAGCGGCACGCTCCGGGAAATTTCACGTATCCATCCCACTTTGCCATCTTTGCCGGGTTTCTGCCTTCTCCGGCGGAACCTCATTTGCTGCGAAGCCGTAAATGGTTGTTTTTCCCTGTGCAGGCAGGGACAGGACGTATCCCGCCCAAAGGAAGCTACCCCTTTACGGAAGCTACATTTGTGCAGAGCCTTGCCAATATCGGATATGAAACGATTTGCATAGGCGGCGTGAATTTCTTTAGTAAACGCAATGAACTGGGACGTGTATTCCCCGGCTATTTTACAAAAAGTTATTGGTTGCCTACCTTTGGCTGCACTGCCATTGACAGTACGGAAACTCAGATAGACTTTGCGCTCAGGAAACTTGAAAACTATCCTGCGGACAAACGGATTTTTATGTATATCAACTTCTCTGCCATCCATTACCCGAACTGTCATTACGTGAACGGTAAAGTGAAGGATGACAAAGAATCGCATGCCGCTGCACTGCAATATATAGACGGCCAGTTGCCCCGTTTGTTTGAAGCTTTTCAGAAGCGGGCTGATACGCTGACGATTGCCCTTTCCGACCACGGCACTTGTTATGGCGAGGATGGATATGAATATCATTGTATCTCCCACGAAACAGTTTACACAGTCCCTTACAAACACTTTATCTTACCGAAAAAATGAATCAACCGTTATCACGATATGTAGATTATATGTATAGCTATCCACATAAAACTGCTTATCGTCCTTTTTCGTCTCCGGTTTCGCTGTTTCCTTATCTGGAACAAGTGGAAGGGAGAAATGCGTCTCTTTATTTTCATATTCCTTTTTGCAGTCATAAATGTGGCTACTGCAATCTGTTTTCTCTGCAAACGAATCGTGGGGAATATATCACGGCTTATTTGAATACGCTTCGTAGGCAGGCACAACAATTGGCGCCACTCACTGCCGGACTGACATTGGACAGTTTTGCTATCGGTGGTGGTACGCCATTACTTCTCACTGTTCCCCAACTGGAGTTTCTTTTGGATACTGCCGCATTATTTGGCGTGCATCCGTCCAATGCTTTCACTTCTATAGAAACGTCACCCGAATATGCTGATACGGCTCGTTTGAATTTATTAAAACAGGCAGGCGTAGCTCGTGTAAGTATTGGTATACAAAGTTTCCAGGATAAAGAACTGATAGCTTTGAAAAGACGTCCCCGACAGGATTCTATCTGCCAGGCGCTTAACGCTATTCAGAAAATGGACTTTCCATATTTTAATATTGACCTGATTTATGGAATCAAAGGACAAACTGTCGAAAGTTTCCTCTATTCATTGGAAAAAGCGCTCCGGTTCCAGCCGAACGAACTGTTTATTTATCCGCTATATGTGCGTCAAGGTACGGGTATTACCGAACGGGAACCGGATGATGTCTGTTTCCGAATGTATCGCGCTGCCTGCGAGTTATTGCAAGCAAAAGGCTTTCTGCAAACATCCATGCGGCGTTTTATTCATCATCCGTCCACTGACGCGGAAGTCTCATGTGGCGACGAAGTAATGCTTTCGTGCGGGTCGGGCGGACGCAGCTATTTGGGTGATTTACACTATGCCACCCGATATACTGTCTGTCAGCAATGCATTGCCCGCGAGATAGACGAATATATGGCAACCACTGACTTCACCGTAGCCCGGAACGGATTTATCCTTTCCGCAAAAGAACAACAGCAGCGTTTTATCATCAAGAATCTGATGTATTATACGGGGATTGACAAAGCTGAATATACCCGGCGTTTTGGAGAATCGCTTGACAGGATTCCGTTATTTCGCGAACTGGCGGAACAGCACTGGATAGAGGAAACTCCCGAATGTATCCGGCTGACTTCCGAAGGACTGGGTTATTCCGATTATATCGGTCAGTTATTTATCCCCTTGGGAATCAGACAACTAATGGAGACTTATTCTTACTGAATGAAAATTGAGTGAAATTAGAATGAAATGACAATGGAAAATGAAGGCTCGTTACTTTCCGTCCGACGTATTTACTATCGGGGCAAATTGAATAGTTGTAATTACACTTGTTCTTATTGTCCCTTCGGCAAGAAGTCTCATCCTACATCTACGACGCAGGACAAACAGGCATGGAACCGATTTATTACCGCTATTGAGCAATGGAAAGGAGAGTCTTTGCAACTATTTATCATTCCCTATGGGGAAGCACTCATACATCGGTATTACAGGGAAGGAATAATGCAGCTTGCGGCATTGCCGCAAGTTGCCGGAATTTCCTGTCAGACTAATCTTTCTTTTCCTGCCGACGAATGGCTGGATGAACTCCGGGCAACTCCGGCATTGAGAGGTAAGATAAAGATTTGGGCTAGCTTTCACCCGGAAATGACTTCGGTAGAGAAATTTGTCCGGCAACTTCATACGCTCCATAATGCAGCAATACAAGTCTGTGCCGGAGCTGTCGGCAATCCGTCGGTAAAAAATACACTTGCTGATTTGCGAGATGCTCTCATGCCGGATATTTATCTGTTTATTAATGCCATGCAGGGACTAAAGTCCCCGTTGAGCGATGAAGATATTCGTTTTTTCACTCAATTGGATAATCTTTTCAAGTATGATTTGCGAAACGCTCCGGCTCAATGGGAGAATTGTTCAGGGGGAAGAAGTGCTTGTTTCATTGACTGGAAAGGGGATATCTTTGCCTGTCCTAGAAGTAAGGTGAAGATAGGCAATCTTTATCAGAGTCAAAAAACGGGTCAGAATCAAAAGTTGGATACCTCGCTTCCTTGTCAGAGGAAAGTTTGTGATTGTTACATTGCTTTCAGTAATTTGACTAATCATCCTTTGCATGACATACTGGGCAAAGGTACATTTTGGCGGATACCGGATAAGTCCTTGATTACTGCCGTTTTTTTTGATGTGGACGGAACATTGACCGATGTACAAGGGAAAGTCCCGGAAAGTTATGCTAATACCTTACGATATATGGCGCAATCTGTCCCATTATATCTGGCTACTTCTTTATCTATGGAACAGGCACGGAGAAAATTAGGAAAGACTCTTTTTAGCCTGTTCAAAGGTGGAGCATTTGCAGACGGTGGATTATTGTTGTATGACGGGCAGAACCGATGTTTACCGGTTGAATTACTACCGGATGTAAACGGGGAATCCGCAAAGATAACGGCGTATAGCTATGAAGGCCAAGTCTATAAGTATAGCATGCTGGTTTATGAGAAAGAACAGAGGGAGAACATTCTTTCCCAGTTAAAAGCAAAACCTTATCAGGTATTTTATAAACCACCCCTTATCACAGTTGTACATAAAGAAGCCGGCAAAAAGAAAGGAGTGCTCCATATATGTAAAGTTTTAGCTTTCCCTCTGGAGCAAGTATTGATTGTCGGCAACTCGCAGAAAGATTGGGAAATGATGTCGGCAGTGCCCCATTCTTGTGCAGTGATGAATTCCGAACCGTTTTTGAAAGAACATGCCCGCTACACGTTGAATCCCGACCGCCTGCCTGCTTTCTTCCGTTTCCGGAAATAGAAAAACGGATAAAGTTATTGTATATCAATTTAAAGTGATTATTTTCGCAGCCTACGTTATCTAAAAAACGCATCGAAATAAAGAACCTATGGATATAGACATTTATGACATCATTGATAATATCTACAAACTGCCGCTTGCATCCAAGGAAGCCCTGTTGAATAAAGCAACGGAAGTAACCTATCCTAAAGGTTTTCATCTGTTTCTGGCAAACCGTAAAAGTTCCAAGTTCTATCTGATGAAAAAAGGAATGTTGCATGCATATACCTATAAATCGGACAAGAAAGTGACATTCTGGTTCGGAAAAGAGGGCGACGCTATTTTTCCTTTGCAGACCCTTTATAATAATCAGGCGGGATATGAGAATATAGAACTACTGGAAGACAGTGTGCTGTATGAATTGAGTGTCGATAAACTGCACGACCTCTATCTGGCAGACATACATATAGCCAACTGGGGACGGAAGTTTGCCGAAAGGGAGTGCATCAAATCAGAACAACTCTTTATATCGCGGCAGTTCAAGACCTCATTGGAACGGTATCAGGATTTGATTGCTGATTACCCGGACATACTTCAACGTGTACCATTAGGAATTATTTCTTCCTATTTAGGAATCTCCCAAGTTAGCCTAAGCAGAATCAGGGCGAAGATAAGATGATTTTTTATCAAATGTAAAATCCCTTTTTTACAAATGTAAAATAGAGGCTGCCGGAAATTCATGACCTTTGCAAATAAAAAAGATGTTATGAATTGGATTCTTTTGATTTTGGCAGGTTGCCTTGAGCTGGTGTTTACTTTCTGTCTGGGAAAGATAAACAGGGTATTCGGAATGGAGAAATATGTGTGGTCATTCGTACTCTTGGTATCCTTATGCGTGAGTATGCTGCTTCTGATAAAGGTGACCAAGACGTTGCCGGTCGGTACGGCTTATGTGATATGGACAGGCATCGGTGCGGCAGGCACGGTATTAATCGGCATTTTCTTCTTTAAAGAACCTGCAAGTGTAGGACGGTTGTTCTTTATCTTCACACTGATTTGCTCCATTATCGGGTTGAAATTGGTATCACATTGATACCCGATTGTATCCTGAAAAAATAAAGTACAGCTATAATTTGGTAGTTATGAAAACAAAGCCCATATTTGCAGCCCGAAAATAGGGACAGGCATAAAAATCCTCATCGGAGGGTGCTATAATAGATAATTATAGTGCTGGATAAGATGAATGGTGCAAATCATTCGCTTGTCCGGTACTATTTTTTTATTGTAACAATTTAAGATAAGAGGTAAAGTATCGAAGAAACTATGAAAGAGTTGAATTTGACACAAGGGAGCGTTCCGAAAGTATTGCTGCAATTTGCAGTACCTTTCCTTATTGCCAATGTACTTCAGGCACTTTATGGCGGGGCGGACTTGTTTGTAGTGGGGCAATATGATGATTCTGCCAGTGTGGCGGCTGTGGCTATCGGCAGCCAGGTGATGCAGACGATTACAGGTATCATCCTTGGTATTACGACGGGGACAACCGTATTGATTGCTATTGCTACCGGAGCAAAGGATAATAGGAAAGTGGCGTCTACAATCGGTTCTTCCGTATGGCTGTTTTCAATCGTAGGTGTTTTGCTGACTTTGGTCATGGTCGTGTTTCACGGGCAGATAGCCGAACTGATGCATACGCCTGCGGAAGCAATGGCTGATACGAAAAGTTATATTCTGGTATGTTCGGCAGGTATTTTATTCATTATTGGGTATAACGTAGTGTGTGGTATCCTGCGTGGACTGGGCGACTCTAAAACGCCGCTTTATTTTGTAGGACTGGCGTGTGTGATTAATATTGTCCTCGACTTTATCTTGGTCGGCTATTTCCATTTGGGGGCTACGGGAGCTGCATTGGCTACCATAACGGCACAGGGAGTGAGTTTTGTCATCTCGCTTTGGTTCTTATACCGGCATGGATTCCATTTCGAGTTTGCACGGAAGGATATCCGGCTTAACAAGAACTTATCCAAAAAGATTATGGTGTTGGGAGCACCCATTGCATTGCAGGACGCGTTAATCAATGTCTCATTCTTGATTATAACGGTCATTGTCAATCAAATGGGGGTTATTGCGTCGGCGTCTTTGGGTGTTGTGGAAAAAATAATCGTCTTTGCAATGCTACCGCCAATGGCGATATCATCGGCGGTGGCAACCATGACGGCGCAGAATTACGGTGCGGGACTGATACAGCGCATGAACAAATGCCTGGCTTCGGGCATTGGGATTGCTCTTGTTTTCGGTGTATCGGTTTGTGTGTATTCCCAATTACTGCCGGAGACGCTTACCGCATTCTTTTCCAAAGATGCGGCGGTAGTGGCAATGGCGGCGGAGTATTTGCGGGGGTATAGTATCGACTGTATCATTGTAAGTTTTGTGTTCTGCATCAATTCTTACTTCAGCGGACAGGGAAACTCATTGTTCCCGATGATTCACAGTCTGATAGCAACCTTCCTGTTCCGTATTCCGTTGTCGTACTGGTTTAGTCAGATAGACAGTTCCTCGTTGTTTCTCATGGGTTTTGCTCCGCCCTTGTCGACGGTGGTTTCGTTGTTGATTTGTATTTGGTATTTGCGATATAACCAAAAGAGAATGTACTCGAAAGGCACTGTAATGCCTGCTATATCGAATTAAGTATTTTCTAAGTGACATATATTAACTAAAATCAATTTGTATGGAAGCTTATTTGAAGAAACTCTATTTTGAGTATCAGGTGGAAGAAAAAGAAGTGAAAGAGCTGTTTATACAGAGTACCTCTGAAGTATATTACTCATTATTTGGGGGCTGATGTGACAAGCTTGGGGTATTTGGCGGGAAGCCAGAAATAAGAAAGCGTTTAGTTATTTATACTTTTAAAGATATTCCTTATCAAATAGTCTATTGTTGTTTTCATTTATTTCTAAAGTGAAAAAGCCTTGGATTATTTGATAAGGAATATTATTTTTGTACTCTATAATGAAGAACTCGATTCCCCGATATACTTTCCATAAAAATAAGTATGGCAGTGAACTTTTGATGGATGTCGTAGAGCTGAAATATGTGAAGAAGTTCCTGGCTGAAAGTTCCGTCCATACGCTGACTTATTATGACATTACTTTTATAACGGAAGGAGAGGGGAGTTTTTCAATTGACAACCGTAGCTATGAGGCTTTCCCCCAAGATGTGTTTTTCTCTAAAGCGGGGGAAATTCGGAACTGGGATACGCATCACATAACAAACGGATATGCTTTGATTTTTGAGGATGAGTTTTTGTCTTCCCTCTTTAGCGATTCTATGTTTGTCCGGCATCTTGCATTTTTCAAACCGGAAAAGATATCAGCCAAACTGCGTCTTCCGGACGAACTTTATATGCGTGTCCTTCAAGTCTTGCACAATATTAAAACGGAGATTGACTCTTACAAACAGAATGATAATGATGTACATGTTTTGAGGGCATTGCTTTATGAAGTTCTGATGCTGTTGGAACGGGCTTATCAGAAGGCGATTTCAAACGAGGAAATCACCACAGATAAAGAAATCAATAATACTCATATAGACAGATTCATCCATTTGGTTGGAACTCATTTGAAGGAACAACATTCTGTTCGGTTTTATGCGGAAAAACTTTGCATCACTCCCAATTACCTGAATGAAATCATAACTTCGGCAATGGGGCTTAGTGCAAAGCAATACATTCAGAATAAAGTGATAGATGAAGCTAAAAGGTTGCTTGCTTATACAGATGCTCCGATATCGGATATTGCGTTTGAACTTCATTTCTCGACGGTTTCTTATTTTATCCGCTGCTTCCGGCAACATACGGGAGAAACGCCGTTACTCTACCGGAAAAAGTATAAACCGTAAAAAGTACTATTTCTCCCTTTCTTTTTATTGCACCAGCTCTACTCAATATCCTTACTTTTGCATCAAATAATAACCGATTAAATTATTAAATGATGAGAGACGCAGAAAAAACGGTAGGAAACATGATTGACAAGCAGAAAACAGCCTTTATCGGTTCCATAGACAGCGAAGGATTTCCCAATATTAAAGCTATGTTGCAACCCCGGAAAAGGGAAGGGATAAAAACGATTTATCTGACAACGAATACTTCGTCAATGCGTGTTGGGCAATACCGGGAGAACAATCATGCCTGTATTTACTTTTGTGATAACCGCTTCTTTCGGGGAGTAATGTTGCGCGGCACAATGGAAGTGTTGACAGACAGTGCCAGTAAAGAGATGATATGGCAGGAAGGTGATACAATGTATTATCCCGAAGGAGTCACCGACCCCGACTATTGTGTGTTGAAATTTACGGCAACTTCCGGTAGGTTTTATAGTAATTTCAAGTCGGAAAGCTTTATCGTAGGGTAGACTCATGGTACATAAGGGAAGCTGAGAAGCAGGGATTTTCCGAACTGGTGGTATGGTATTGTACACATGGAGGAAGCCGTTTCTCACAAGCAGGGTTGCGGGATGAATCCATTTTTATAAATACATATTATATTTACCTTTGAAAAGTAGGAGTTGACAGAACGTTTTGGCGGAAAAGATAATAAAAAACACTCGAAAAAGCCATTAATGGTACTTTTCGGGTGTCCTTTTGTAACTACCTTATAATAAGGATTTATTGCGGTGCGTACGGGGACTCGAACCCGTGACCCCATGCGTGACAGGCATGTATTCTAACCAACTGAACTAACGCACCAAATTTTAATTGGATTAACTCATTTCTATTCTCTCTGCTTCTTAATGAAAGAAGCGGTGCGTACGGGACTCGAACCCGTGACCCCATGCGTGACAGGCATGTATTCTAACCAACTGAACTAACGCACCAGAATTTCAATTTGTCAATTCGCATCTCTCTCGATTGCGGGTGCAAAGGTAGTTGTTTTTTGTAAATCTGCAAGCGTTTTGAGAAAAGATTTTTTCAAGAAAAAACGGAAAAAAGGCTTAGTGTCTCATTTTGAGTACTTTTGTAATGAAAAAAAATATTGTTTTTTCTTCTCTTCGGATAGTGACGCTATCCGGTTGTCATAGTGACGCCATCACGATAGGATAGCGTCACTATCCGAAGGTGATAGCGTCACTATCCTAAAGTTTGTCATTCTTTCCATAGGAAATAACTCTCAATATCTTTCTATCTGTAAGAAATCACCGTTTTTATATCAACTTTCTGCTTGAATAATTCGTAATTTTGCAATAAATCGTTATTTTTGCGGACTAAAATTAGGGAGGTGGAGAATATTCCTCCCCCGGAATCGTAAATCAGTAAAAAGAATGATGACAACAGCCAAACTGTTATTGCACTGTCCCGACAAACCGGGAATCCTTGCGGAAGTGACAGACTTTATTACGGTAAACAAAGGAAATATTATCTATTTGGATCAATATGTAGACCATGTGGAGAACATATTCTTCATGCGTATTGAATGGGAATTGAAAGACTTCTTAGTTCCCCAGGAAAAGATTGAAGATTATTTCAGGACACTCTACGGTCAAAAGTATGAAATGGATTTCCGACTTTATTTCTCGGATGTGAAACCGCGTATGGCTATTTTCGTTTCCAAACTATCTCATTGTCTTTTCGATATGTTGGCTCGTTACACTGCAGGCGAATGGAATGTGGAGATACCTCTTATTATAAGTAATCATCCCGATTTGCAGCACGTGGCCGAACGTTTCGGTATCCCTTTCTATCTGTTTCCTATTACAAAAGAGACAAAAGAAGAACAGGAACGCAAAGAAATGGAACTGCTTGCCAAACATAAGATTACATTTATCGTACTGGCACGCTATATGCAAGTAATCTCCGAACAGATGATTAATGCTTATCCGAATAAGATAATCAATATCCATCACTCTTTCCTTCCTGCGTTCGTAGGGGCGAAACCTTACCATGCAGCCTTCCAAAGAGGTGTGAAGATTATCGGAGCGACCAGCCATTACGTGACAACAGAGTTGGATGCAGGCCCAATCATCGAACAGGACGTAGTACGCATCACCCATAAAGATGCCATTGAAGACCTGGTAAATAAAGGAAAAGACCTTGAAAAAATCGTTCTTTCCCGTGCGGTACAGAAGCACATTGAACGCAAAGTCTTGGCTTATAAAAATAAAACAGTAATATTCAGCTAATGAAAGTAGCAGTCGTAAAATATAATGCCGGCAATATCCGTTCTGTGGATTATGCTTTGAAGCGGTTGGGGGTGGAAGCGGTGATTACTGCTGATAAAGAAGAACTCCAATCGGCAGATAAAGTAATTTTCCCCGGAGTGGGAGAGGCGGAAACTACCATGAACCACTTGAAGGCGACAGGACTGGACGAATTGATAAAGAACCTGCGGCAGCCTGTATTCGGAATCTGTCTCGGTATGCAATTAATGTGCCGTTATTCCGAAGAAGGGGGAGTGGACTGTTTTAATATCTTCGATGTAGACGTGAAACGTTTTGTTCCACAGAAACATGAAGATAAAGTACCGCATATGGGTTGGAATACCATCGTAGATACGAATAGCAAACTCTTCGAAGGATTCACCGAAGAAGAATTTGTCTACTTCGTGCATAGTTTCTATGTTCCGACTTGTGAATTTACTGCCGCTACGACCGATTACATTCATCCGTTCAGCGCAGCGTTGCACAAAGATAATTTTTACGCTACCCAGTTCCATCCGGAAAAGAGTGGCAAGACAGGAGAGAAGATTCTGACGAATTTCCTGAACCTATAATAAACTATGTTGCCGTTTATAATAAACTCCACCATAATTTATAATAAACTCGTTCGTAGTTTATAATAAACTTTTCCGGCGGATGAAACGGTGCTGACAAGCGAAAGAATTGTATAACCAAATATCTTGAAATACCAAATGATAGAAATTATTCCGGCCATCGATATTATTGACGGAAAGTGCGTACGCCTTTCCCAGGGAGACTACGATAGTAAGAAGGTATACAACGAGAATCCGGTAGAAGTTGCCAAGGAGTTCGAAGCGAACGGCGTTCGCAGACTTCATGTGGTCGACTTGGATGGTGCTGCTTCTCACCATGTAGTCAACTATCGTGTGTTGGAACAAATTGCTACACATACTTCGCTCGTGATAGACTTCGGTGGTGGAGTAAAAAGCGACGAAGACTTAAAGATAGCCTTTGAAAGCGGCGCGCAGATGGTGACAGGCGGCAGCATTGCTGTGAAAGACCCCGCACTGTTTACTCATTGGCTGGAAATATACGGCAGTGAAAAGATAATTCTGGGAGCAGACGTCAAAGACCATAAGATAGCCGTCAATGGCTGGAAAGACGAGAGTGCCTGTGAACTATTCCCCTTCCTCGAAGACTATATGACGAAAGGAATACGGAAAGTAATCTGCACGGACATTAGTTGTGACGGAATGTTGAGCGGCCCTTCCATTGATTTATATAAGGAAATGCTTGCCAAATTTCCCGACCTCTATCTGATGGCCAGTGGCGGAGTGAGCAAGATAGATGATATTATCGCCCTGGACGAAGCCGGTATCCCCGGAGTCATCTTTGGCAAAGCGTTGTACGAAGGACATATCACATTGAAAGATTTACGAATCTTTCTGTAAGCCGTCAACCATACAACGGCATCCCCGTTCAAAGCACAAGTTTAAATTGTCAAATAGTAAATAAAATAGGATTGTGTTAGCAAAAAGAATTATCCCTTGTCTTGACATTAAAGACGGACAAACCGTAAAAGGAACGAACTTCGTTAATTTGCGCCAGGCCGGTGACCCGGTAGAGCTGGGGCGGGCTTATAGTGAACAAGGAGCAGATGAACTTGTTTTCCTCGATATAACTGCAAGCCACGAAGGACGCAAGACCTTTACCGAACTGGTCAAGCGGATTGCGGCAAATATCAACATCCCATTTACCGTAGGTGGCGGAATCAACGAATTGAGCGATGTAGACCGTTTGCTGAATGCCGGAGCAGATAAGATTTCAATCAACTCTTCCGCTATCCGTAATCCGCAACTGATTGATGAAATCGCCAAGAATTTCGGTTCCCAAGTCTGCGTGCTGGCAGTAGATGCCAAGCAAACAGACCACGGATGGAAATGCTACCTCAACGGTGGTCGCATCGAAACCGATAAAGAACTGATGTCATGGACAAGAGAAGCCCAGGAACGTGGTGCAGGTGAAATCCTGTTCACGAGCATGAATCATGATGGCGTAAAGACCGGCTATGCGAACGAAGCCCTTGCTTCACTCGCTGACCAGCTCTCTATTCCAGTCATCGCTTCTGGCGGAGCAGGTTGTAAAGAACACTTCCGCGACGTGTTTTTGCAAGGAAAGGCAGATGCGGCGTTGGCAGCCAGCGTTTTTCATTTCGGAGAAATCAAAATTCCCGATTTAAAATCGTATCTTTGCGGCGAAGGTATTGTAATGCGTAAATAGTAAATTAAGATATTAGATAAAATGGAATTGGATTTCGATAAAATGAACGGACTTGTTCCGGCTATCATACAGGACGACGAAACACGTAAAGTCCTGATGTTGGGCTTCATGAATAAGGAAGCATATGATAAAACGGTAGAAACGGGAAAAGTGACTTTCTTCAGCCGCACCAAGAACCGTTTGTGGACGAAAGGTGAGGAGAGTGGTAACTTCCTTCACGTAGTTTCTATCAAAGCCGATTGCGATAATGATACATTATTGATACAAGTGAATCCGGTAGGGCCGGTATGTCACACAGGTACAGACACTTGCTGGGGCGAGAAGAACGAAGAACCGGTCATGTTCCTGAAAGCATTGCAGGACTTCATCGACAAACGTCACGAAGAAATGCCCGAAGGCTCCTACACAACCAGTCTGTTTAAATCCGGTGTCAATAAAATGGCGCAGAAAGTAGGCGAAGAAGCGGTAGAGACAGTCATCGAAGCAACCAACGGAACAGACGACCGCCTGATTTACGAAGGAGCCGACCTGATTTACCACATGATTGTATTACTCACTTCAAAAGGCTATCGCATCGAAGACCTTGCACGCGAATTGCAGGAAAGACATAGCAGTACATGGAAGAGACATTGATTCAATTAGAAATTAAAGATTAAAAATAAAAGTCAGCATGGGCGACGAGGCGTTGATACAATATAAGAACGTAGAAATCCACCAACAGGAACTCTGTGTGCTGAATGATGTCAATCTTGAACTGCACAAAGGCGAGTTCGTCTACCTGATAGGAAAAGTAGGCTCCGGCAAAACGAGCCTGCTCAAAACTTTCTATGGCGAACTGGACGTAATGGACGGTGAAGCAGAAGTACTGGGCTATAATATGCGTTCCATCAAACGCAAGCATATCCCTCAACTGCGCCGGAAACTAGGCATTGTGTTTCAAGATTTCCAGTTGCTGACAGACCGCACCGTTTACAATAACCTCGAGTTCGTGCTCCGCGCCACAGGCTGGAAAAACAAACAAGAGATAAAGGAGCGTATTGAAGAAGTGCTCGACCTGGTAGGAATGTCCAACAAAGGCTATAAACTGCCCAACGAACTTTCCGGCGGCGAACAGCAACGCATTGTGATTGCACGTGCCGTACTCAACTCCCCGGCTATCATCCTGGCGGATGAACCGACCGGAAACCTGGACGTAGAAACAGGAAAATCCATTGTAGAGTTGCTGCACAATATCTGTGAATCCGGCTCATCCGTAGTGATGACGACCCACAACCTGCAATTGCTGAAAGACTACCCCGGCAGAGTATACCGTTGCGCCGACCATCAGATTGTAGATGTCACCGACGAATACATGCCCCGTCAGAGAACAATAGAAATAGATTTAAATATAGATAACTAAAACAGTAACGAAAATGAAAGTTTTAAAGTTTGGAGGAACTTCCGTAGGTTCTGCTCAACGCATGAAGGAAGTAGCCAAATTGATTACCGATGGTGAACAGAAGATTGTTGTCCTTTCAGCTATGTCAGGTACGACAAACACATTGGTGGAAATTTCGGACTATCTGTATAAGAAGAATCCGGAGGGTGCCAACGAGATTATCAATAAGCTGGAATCTAAATATAAACAGCACGTTGATGAACTTTTCGCAACCCAGGAATATAAACAGAAAGGTCTTGAAGTCATCAAGTCTCACTTCGACTACATCCGTTCCTACACGAAAGACCTTTTCACTCTGTTCGAAGAGAAAGTGGTTCTGGCACAGGGCGAGCTCATTTCTACGGCTATGGTAAACTTCTACCTGCAGGAATGTGGTGCGAAGTCCGTATTGCTTCCGGCTTTGGAATTCATGCGTACTGACAAGAACGCAGAGCCGGATCCTGTATATATTAAGGAGAAGTTGCAAGCACAGCTCGACCTCTATCCGGATATGGACATCTACATCACACAAGGTTTCATCTGCCGCAACGCTTACGGTGAGATAGACAACCTGCAACGTGGTGGCAGCGATTACACCGCTTCCCTGATCGGAGCAGCCGTAAACGCTTCCGAAATCCAGATTTGGACAGATATCGATGGTATGCACAACAACGACCCGCGTGTTGTCGACAAGACAGCTCCGGTTCGTCAGCTTCACTTTGAAGAAGCAGCCGAGCTGGCTTACTTTGGCGCAAAGATCCTGCACCCGACTTGTATCCAGCCTGCCAAATACGCCAACATCCCCGTACGCCTGTTGAACACCATGGATCCGGAAGCTCCCGGCACATTGATTTCCAACGATACGGAAAAAGGCAAAATCAAAGCAGTAGCCGCCAAAGAAAACATTACAGCTATCAAAATCAAATCCAGCCGTATGTTACTGGCTCATGGTTTCCTGCGTAAGGTATTCGAAATCTTCGAAAGCTACCAGACTTCCATCGACATGATTTGTACGTCAGAAGTAGGTGTATCCGTTACGATAGACAACACCAAGCATCTGAACGAAATCCTTGATGACCTGAAGAAATACGGAACAGTGACCATTGACAAAGATATGTGTATTATCTGCGTTGTAGGCGACCTGGAGTGGGAAAACGTCGGTTTCGAAGCAAAAGCGCTCGATGCGATGCGCGACATACCGGTGCGAATGATTTCTTTCGGTGGAAGCAACTACAACATCTCCTTCCTCATCAGGGAATGTGACAAGAAGACAGCATTACAGTCGCTGAGCGACATGCTTTTCAACAACAAATAATTCCACAAATAACACGAGCGCTTTTACCAACCTGATAAAAGCGCTCTTTTTTAACTAACTAAACAAGTTTTTCGAATTATGAAAGGAATATTTCCAATCGATAAGTTCCGCACTTTGCAGACCCCTTTCTATTACTACGATACCAAGGTGCTGCGTGATACATTGTCGGCTATCAACCACGAGGTTGCCAAATATCCTAATTATTCAGTGCATTACGCTGTCAAGGCCAATGCCAACCCGAAAGTACTGACCATCATCCGCGAGAGTGGAATGGGAGCCGACTGCGTGAGCGGCGGAGAAATCCGTGCGGCTATCCGTGCCGGATTCCCTGCAAACAAAGTTGTTTTCGCCGGAGTAGGCAAAGCCGACTGGGAAATCAACCTCGGCCTGGAGTATGGCATCTTCTGCTTCAATGTAGAATCCATCCCCGAACTGGAAGTCATCAACGAACTGGCTGCCGCACAAAACAAGATAGCCAACGTCGCCTTCCGTATCAACCCCGATGTAGGTGCGCATACTCATGCCAACATCACCACCGGACTGGCTGAAAACAAATTCGGCATCAGCATGCAGGATATGGACAAAGTGATTGACGTAGCTCTCGAAATGAAGAATATCAAGTTCATCGGACTCCACTTCCATATCGGTTCGCAGATTCTCGATATGGGTGACTTTGTCGCCCTCTGCAACCGTGTCAACGAACTACAGGATAAACTGGAAGCCCGACGGATTTTAGTGGAACATATCAATGTGGGCGGTGGGCTCGGCATTGATTACGGACACCCCAACCGTCAGCCCATCCCGAACTTCAAAGAGTACTTCTCCACCTACGCCGGACAACTGAAACTGCGTCCCTACCAGACGCTGCATTTTGAATTAGGACGCGCAGTCGTTGGCCAGTGTGGTACATTGATATCCAAAGTACTGTATGTGAAACAAGGAGCGAAGAAGAAATTCGCCATCCTCGATGCCGGTATGACCGACCTGATCCGCCCCGCCCTCTACCAGGCCTACCATAAAATGGAAAATATTACATCCGAAGAACCGGTAGAAGCTTATGATGTAGTAGGCCCTATCTGCGAATCGTCCGATGTTTTCGGAAAGGCGATAGACCTGAACAAAGTGAAGCGTGGCGACCTGATAGCCCTTCGTTCAGCAGGTGCATACGGTGAAATCATGGCATCCGGCTACAACTGCCGTGAACTGCCGAAAGGCTATACTTCCGATGATTTGGTGTAATTAAAAAATGAGTAGCCACGTCCAAAGTGTGAATGTAATTTAAAAATGCAGAGGACGTGGAACAATTCTTACTGAAATCTTGTTATTTTTGTAATGAGTTCAAAAAGAAACTACATTAACAACTTAATAATAAATACGATTATGATTTCAGAAAAATTACAAAAAGCAATCAATGAACAGATTACAGCCGAAATGTGGTCTGCTAATCTGTATCTGGCAATGTCTTTCTACTTTGAGAAAGAAGGTTTCAGTGGATTTGCGCATTGGATGAAGAAACAATCCCACGAAGAACTGGAACATGCTTACGCTATGGCCGATTATATCATCAAACGTGGTGGAACCGCAACTGTTGACAAAATAGACGTTGTGCCTAACGGTTGGGGAACTCCGTTGGAAGTGTTTGAACACGTTTACAAACATGAATGCCATGTATCTGCCCTGGTAGATAAATTGGTTGACGTAGCTGCTGCTGAAAAAGATAAGGCAACTCAGGATTTCCTATGGGGATTCGTTCGCGAGCAGGTAGAAGAAGAAGCTACTGCGCAAGGAATTGTTGATAAAATCAAGAAAGCTGGTGACACCGGAATTTTCTTTGTTGACTCACAACTGGGACAACGTTGATGATAGATTGAGAATATCTTAAAGATATATATAATCAGAGCTGTCGGGAAGTGTTTTCTGACAGCTTTTTTTGTCTTTTCTCCATCGCTCCCAAGTAAATCTCCAGTGAGCGGGTGGAAATCTGTATTTCCCGGAAAGATACGCCGAGAGAAGCGATAAGCAGAAGCAAAGCCACCCCGAACACATAAGCGGAGAGCAGTTGCAATCCGATATAAATAAAGAACATGCTGACCACACAGAGGAACAGGCTTGCAATTCCCAACCCTTGCATGGTGCGGGTGAGATTCAACCGTTTCCGTAAGTTTTCGATTTGCGCTACGGTGATATCCGTAGGATTCTCCATATAGCGGTCACGCAGTTGGCGTACGAGCTGTGCATACGATAAAAAACGATTGGTGTAAGCCAGTAAAATCAGAGAAACTGCCGAGAAAAGCAGGGCAGGAGTAGTGAGAGTCAGTTCTTCCATTTTCTTATAGTCAAATAGCGGTCTAAAATCTGTTTTATAAAAAGAATTTCAGGCACGGATTACACAGATTTCACGGATTATATGTTTTAGAATGATTCTTGTCATAAAAAGACCATGCATGAGAACCGTGAAATCCGTGTAATCCGTGCCTGGAAAGTATATCCCGCAAGGAAACCTTGCTCCGGCGCTACGCCGGTTTAAGTACGCCAAGCTCTTTACCTACTTTGATAAAGGCGGCTATACACTTGTCGAGATGTTCCTTCTCGTGTCCTGCGGAAATCTGTACACGGATACGAGCCTGGTCTTTGGGAACTACCGGATAATAGAATCCCGTCACATAAATACCCTCTTCCTGCATACGTGCAGCATAAATCTGCGACAACTTTGCGTCATACAGCATCACGGCACAGATAGCGCTTTGGGTCGGCTTGATGTCAAATCCGGCAGCCGTCATCTTGTCACGGAAATAATTTACATTCTCCACGAGCTTGTCATGCAGCGCATTGCTCTCCTTCAGCATCTTGAATACCTCAAGACTTGCACCGATAATGCCCGGTGCCAATGAATTAGAGAACAAATACGGGCGGCTACGTTGACGCAGCAAATCAATAATCTCCTTACGTCCCGTAGTAAATCCACCCAGCGCACCGCCGAAAGCCTTGCCCAGCGTACCGGTATAAATATCCACACGTCCGTGCGTCTTATATAATTCGCTTACTCCATGCCCCGTAGCACCCACCACGCCGGCAGAGTGAGACTCGTCTACCATAACCAGCGCGTCATACTTCTCGGCGAGGTCGCAAATCTGATCCATCGGAGCCACGTTGCCATCCATAGAGAACACACCGTCGGTAACGACAATGCGGAAACGTTGCGCCTGCGCTTCTTGCAGACATCTTTCCAAATCCTTCATGTCGGCATTGGCATACCGATAACGTTTCGCCTTGCACAGACGGACACCGTCAATAATAGAAGCATGATTCAGAGAATCCGAGATGATAGCGTCCTCGTCAGTGAAAAGCGGTTCGAATACACCGCCGTTCGCGTCGAAACAGGCAGCATACAAGATTGTATCTTCTGTCTGAAAATAATCAGAGATAGCAGCTTCCAGTTCCTTGTGTATATCTTGTGTTCCGCAGATGAAGCGAACGGACGACATACCGTATCCGCGTCGGTTCATCATTTCCTGTGACGCCTTAATCAGTCGTGGGTGATTGGACAGTCCCAGATAGTTGTTAGCGCAGAAGTTCAGCACTTCCTTGCCTTTAACAGTGATGGCAGCTTGCTGCGCACTTTCGATCAGTCGTTCTTCTTTGTAAAGCCCGGCTTCCTTGATTTCAGCCAATGTCTGGCTGAGGAATTCTTTCATTTTACCGTACATAGTGTTTGAGTAATTAAGTTCGATTACAAAGGACACAATTTTTCTTGGAATAACCATATCTTTTTGATTAAAATCTGAAAAAAAAGTGCTTACTTTGTGCGCTATTTAGCTTACTAACTTAAGTACGAAGAAAAAATGAAACACATTTTGATTATTGGAGCCACCGGACAGATAGGCTCCGAACTAACGATGGAGCTACGTAAACGTTACGGAAATGCAAATGTAGTAGCTGGTTACATCCCGGGTGCAGAACCTAAAGGAGAGTTGAAAGAATCCGGGCCGTCAGCTATTGCGGACGTGACGGATGCAGAAGCGATTGCTTCTGTGGTAAAGGAGTATCAGATTGATACGATTTATAATCTTGCCGCCCTGCTTTCGGTTGTGGCGGAGTCGAAGCCCAAACTGGCATGGAAAATCGGCATCGACGGATTATGGAATGTACTGGAAGTGGCGCGCGAACAAGGCTGCGCGGTATTCACCCCCAGTTCTATCGGTTCTTTCGGCGCGACTACGCCGCATACACAAACACCGCAGGATACTATCCAGCGTCCTCGTACCATGTATGGAGTCACAAAAGTAACCACAGAGTTGCTGAGTGACTACTATTTTAACAAATACGGTGTCGATACCCGTGCTGTCCGTTTCCCGGGCATTATCTCGAACGTGACACCTCCGGGTGGCGGAACCACCGACTATGCTGTCGACATTTATTATTCGGCAGTGAAAGGAGAAAAATTCGTGTGCCCCATCAAACAAGGCACCCTGATGGATATGATGTATATGCCGGACGCGCTGAACGCAGCCATTACGCTGATGGAAGCCGACCCGGCCAAACTGATACACCGCAATGCTTTCAATATCGCCTCTATGAGTTTCGACCCGGAGACGATTTATCAGGAAATCAAGAAGCATATGCCGCAGTTCGAGATGGTTTATGACGTAGACCCCTTGAAGCAGCGCATAGCCGACAGTTGGCCTGATAGCCTGGACGATACCTGTGCCCGCCAGGAGTGGGGGTGGAAGCCGGCCTACAATTTGGAAAGCATGACGGTGGATATGCTTGAAAAGTTAAGAGAGAAATTGAAATAATGAAAAAACTAATTGCAGGGGTCATATTGCTCTGCATGTTGGGCTCTTGTGGTAACAAGAAAACCAAGATTGACCCCTTCGCATCTATTACCCAAGAAGTGGATTCAATCCGCCAACAGGCGGATTCTATCCATGGAGATGAATTGCCGGAAGAGCCGCAGCCTATACAGGCTGACGAATCTTTCGACGATTTCATCTACAATTTTGCTTCCGATGATGCTTTGCAGCGTCAACGTGTGAAATTTCCTTTGCCCTACTACAAAGGAGATGAAAAGTCGAATATCGACGAAAAGTACTGGAAGCATGACGACTTGTTTACCAAGCAGCATTATTATACGCTCCTGTTTGATAAAGAAGAAGACATGGATTTGGTAGGAGACACCTCACTCACATCCGTACAGGTAGAATGGATATTCGTCAAGACCCGGATGATGAAGCGGTATTATTTTGAGCGTATCAAAGGGGCATGGATACTGGAAGCAATCAATCTGCGCCCTATCGGGAAGAGTGACAACGAGAATTTTGTAGAGTTCTTCGGTCGTTTTGCCACTGATAGCGTTTTTCAAAGTCAGCGCGTGCGTGAGCCATTGGCTTTTGTCACCAGTGACCCGGACGATGACTTCTCCATCCTGGAGACAAGTCTCGACCTCAACCAGTGGTTTGCCTTCAAACCTGAACTTCCTTCCGAACGCCTTTCCAATATTAACTACGGACAACGGAATGACGACAATTCCACAACAAAAATCCTGGCATTGAAAGGCATTGGCAACGGTTTCTCCAACATTCTTTATTTCTGCCGGAAAGCCGGAGAATGGGAACTGTGTAAGTTTGAAGATACAAGTATATAACCCTAAAACAGTATAGATGATGTACTCTCTTTTGTCTTACAATACATTCGGCATTGATGTCAGTGCCGCCCGTTTTTTAGAATATGCTTCAGTAGAAGAACTGCAACAACTGATTGCGCAAGGTGCCGTTACGACACCTTTTTTGCATATAGGCGGCGGCAGTAACCTTCTGTTTACCAAAGACTATGACGGGTTGATACTTCATTCGCGCATCGAAGGAATCGAAGTGACGGAAGAAGATGCGTGCTCTGTATCCGTGCGGGTAGGCGCAGGCGTTGTATGGGATGACTTTGTGGCATACTGCGTGGAACGCGGATGGTACGGAGCCGAAAATCTCTCCCTGATTCCCGGTGAAGTGGGAGCGAGTGCCGTACAGAACATCGGAGCCTATGGCGTCGAAGTGAAAGACATCATAACCGCCGTGGAGACAGTGAACATTCAGGGCGAAAAACGTGTTTACTCCGTAGAAGAATGTGAATATGCCTATCGCGATAGCCTCTTTAAACGTCCGGAGAATAAGTCGGTCTTTGTCACCCACGTATGTTTCCGGCTTAGCAAAGAAGCGCATTACACACTGGACTACGGAACCATCCGCCAGGAACTTGACAAATACCCTGAACTGACGTTGCCGGTAGTCCGGAAAGTAATCATTGATATCCGCGAAAGCAAGTTGCCCGACCCGAAGGTCATGGGAAATGCCGGCAGCTTCTTTATGAACCCCATCGTCCCTAAAGAAAAACTGGCAGACCTGCAACGGGAATATCCCCGGATACCCTATTACGAACTGGCTGACGGACGGGTGAAAATCCCTGCGGGATGGATGATAGACCAGTGTGGCTGGAAAGGAAAATCCCTGGGGCCTGCGGCTGTGCACGATAAACAAGCCCTTGTGCTGGTCAACAAAGGCGGGGCGAAGGGGAGTGATATAATAGCACTTTCGGACGCGGTACGGGCTTCGGTTCGCGAGAAGTTCGGCATAGACATTCATCCTGAAGTAAATTTTGTAGGATAACGAGAAATGAAAGTAAGAATCATAGGAAGCGGAACATCGACGGGAGTGCCCCAAATCGGCTGCACATGCGCAGTCTGTACTTCTGTCGACCCGAAAGATAACCGCCTGCGTGCATCCGCCATCGTGGAAACGGACGACGCGCGGATACTGATAGACTGCGGCCCCGATTTCCGGGAACAAGTATTGCATCTCCCTTACGAGCGGATAGACGGCGTGCTCATAACGCATGAACACTACGACCACGTCGGCGGGCTGGACGATTTGCGCCCTTTCTGCCGTTTCGGTTCCGTGCCCATCTATGCCGAGGAATATGTGGCGAAAGCATTGCGCCTGCGCATGCCCTACTGTTTCGTAGACCATCGTTACCCCGGCGTGCCCGACATCCCTTTGCAGGAAATTGAACCGGGGCAGCGCTTTTCCATTAACCATACGGAAATACTTCCCCTGCGTGTGATGCACGGCCGGCTGCCGATTCTGGGTTACCGCATCGGACAACTCGGCTATATCACCGACATGCTGACCATGCCCGAAGAATCTTTTGAACAATTAGCGGGAATAGATGTTTTGATAGTGAATGCACTTCGGATTGCCCCGCATCCTACCCACCAGAATTTGGAAGAGGCGTTGGCAGTGGCGCGGCGTATTCAGGCAAAGGAAACTTACTTCATACATATGAGCCATGATATGGGCTTGCATGCCGAGGTTGAACGGAAACTACCGGACAATATTCACCTGGCATTTGACGGAATGGAAATCCATCTCTGATTGTCGGTGAAATTTTTAGCAAAAGTTTTGTTTCCTTTGTAGAAATTATTATTTTTGCACCTAACCGATAAACAGCGGATATTATGAAACTTCGTACGATAGTGAAAATAGCGGTCACTTCTTCTGTTGTACTTTTGTGCGCAGGTTTCGCCTTATACTCTTTTTTCCGGTTGTCGGCCGCCGAAGGACAGAAGGATTTCAACCTTTACGAGTTAGTTCCGACCACCGCTTCCGCGGTATTTGCCACCGATGACGTGCTCGGATTTGTCACCGAAATAGACGGCCTGACTTGTAGCAAGAATCAGCAATATCTGCATGTATTCAAACTTTTTTCTTATCTGAAGCAGACCCTCTATGCGCTTTCGGAAGACAGTCCGCACGGGTTAAGCCGGCAAATGAACCAAATGCTGATTAGCTTCCACGAGCCGGATAATGAACGCAATCAGGTACTTTATTGTCGGTTGGGCGCAGGAGACAGGGAGTTAATCGACAGATTTGTGCAGAAATATATCTCATCGCTCTACCCGCCGAAAAGCTTCGACTATAAAGGAGAGGAAATAATGATTTACCCCATGTCCGACGGTGATTTCCTCGCCTGCTACCTGACACCCGATTTCATGGCATTGAGTTTCCAGAAGAAACTGGTGGAAGACGTCATTGATGCCTATAAGAAAGGGGATTCACTGGCGGATGATTCTACTTTCACCGAAGTGCGCGCGCCGAAGAAAAGTACGGCTGCCGCCACCATCTATACCCGTGTGAACGGAATGATTGGATGGACGGAGTTCGATATGAAGATGAAAGACGACTTTGTCTATTTCACAGGAATCAGCCACGACGCAGATACCTGCTTCACCTTTATCAACCTGCTCCGCCAACAAGAATCCGTGCAGGGATTTCCCGGCGAAGTGCTGCCCTCTACCGCATTCTATTTCAGTAAGCAAAGCATAACCGACTGGAACTCCTTGCTCTCTTACAGCGATTTGCAAGGGTACGCAACCGCAGGACGCACTGCTGAAATGCAAAACAGGGACAGGGAGTTATCGCATTATCTGATGGAGAATACCGGGCACGATTTGGTTGCCTGCCTGTTTCAGCGGGAAGATACCTTGCAAGAAGATGCGGCAGCAGTGTTGAGCTTGTCCGTACTGGACGTGACGGAAGCTGAACGGATGCTGCGCTCGTTGGTCAATACCGCTCCTGCCGAAGAAGGGGTTAGAAAGCCCCGTATAACTTTTTGTTATACCGCCAATAAGGCTTACCCTGTCTATCGGCTCCCTCAAACAACGTTGTTTACGCAACTAACCAGTTTTGTGGAACCGGCATCCCATATGTATGCCGCTTTCTATGGCGGGCGTCTGCTGCTCGCTCCCGATGAAGACAGTCTGTCCCGTTACATCCGCCAGTTGGACAAAGGCGAAGTGCTCGATGGAGCAATCGCCTATCGGGCAGGAATGGATAGTATGTCCGATTCTTATCATTTTATGTTGATGGCGGACTTCGACCATCTGTTCCATCAAGCGGAAAAACAAGTCCGTTTCGTGCCGGATTTCTTCTTGCGCAACTCCGAATTTTTTCGCAATTTTATACTTTTTGCCCAGTTCACCTATGCTGATGGAGTAGTTTATCCTAACATCGTTTTGCGGTATAAAACGGAGTAAAGCCCTGCTTGGAAATCTCATTTGAAAACCTGTTTTTCTATGTGGGAAAAAGAGCTTCCGAATAAGATTTTCCGGATTTGAGCAGTGGAAAATCCTATGGAAAACCTACGGGAAAATAACAGAAAACCTACCCGAAAACCTAGTTGGAAAATATCGCCCTTTTTTCGAAAACTAAAACTTCTGAAACGCCTTCTGGCAGGGCGTAAAAACCGAACCATAACCGAACCATAACCCAAGAGAAGAGAATAGAAGAGAATAGAATATAAAAAATAGAAATAGAAAGAAAGAGAAAAAGCTGTTGCTGTTGCCGGTGAAATTTTGAGGAAGGGAGAATTGCCCTGGCTGATGTTGCTTCGTTTCTTCCGTAACCCGTGGGAGAATTTTCCCCGCCCCGCAGCAGACTGTTGCTCATCCCCGGAATGAAGTGTGTTCAGCCCACGGCGGAATCTTTACAAAGTGCGGGCATAAAAAAACTCCCGGCAAGAACATTCTCACCGGGAGTTTTTTATCTGTATCGTCAAGCGGAATACTTTCGGCTTAGAACGGCAGGTCGTCTTTAGCGTCGCCCGGAGTGAAATCCGGAGTAGCCGACGGAGCCGGTGGAGGAACGGGAGCACCCGGAGCCATCGGAGCACCTGCGCCGACACGCTCAACTTTCCATGCACGGATACTGTTGAACCAGCGGTCTTGCCACTGGCGGGCGTCAACGTCGAATGATACGGTCAGTTCTTCGCCCATCTGAATGTTAAACTGTTCGATTTTGTCCGCGCCGAATACGTCGAAACACATTTTGCGCGGGTATTGGTCGTGGTTTTCGATAACGAACTCTTGTGATTTCCACTCATTGCCGCTAGTCTTTGAAACTCCACCTCTCGGAGGGAGTATAGCGATGATTTTTCCTGTAAATTCCATTGCGATTAATTTAAATTCTGCGGCGAAGTTACGATTTTTTGGGAATATCCCTCACACAAACTCAGTTTTTCTTTTGTTTTGTTGGGTAGCACGAATCTTTTTTCGTAACTTTGTGCGATAGAACATTTAAAACTTAAATACACGAAAATATATGAAATTTATCGTTTCAAGTACTGCTCTTTCCAGCCATTTACAGGCCATCAGCCGTGTGATTAATTCAAAAAATGCGCTGCCGATTCTCGATTGTTTCCTCTTCGAACTGGAAGACGGAACATTGTCTGTGACCGTATCTGACAGCGAAACGACGATGGTGACTACCGTTGAAGTGAATGGCGATACAAACGGGCGTTTTGCCGTAGTAGCGAAAACATTGCTTGATGCACTGAAAGAGATTCCGGAACAACCGTTGACGTTTGACATCAATCCGGATAATTACGAAATCACAGTGCAGTACCAAAACGGAAAATACAGCCTGATGGGACAGAATGCGGATGAATTCCCACAGTCGGCTACACTGGGTGACAACGCAGTCCGAGTGGAAATGGCGGCTGAAGTATTGCTGGGTGGTATCAACCGCTCCGTATTCGCCACTGCCGACGATGAACTCCGCCCCGTGATGAACGGTATTTATTTTGATATTACAACAGAAGACATCACAATGGTGGCTTCGGACGGTCATAAACTGGTACGTTGCAAGACGTTAGCTGCCAAAGGCAACGAGCGCGCAGCCTTCATCCTTCCGAAGAAACCGGCTACCTTGCTCAAGAACCTTCTGCCGAAAGAACAGGGAACTGTGACTGTCGAATTTGACGAACGCAACGCTGTATTCATGCTTGAAAAATACCGCATGGTGTGCCGTCTCATCGAAGGACGTTATCCGAACTACAACTCGGTAATTCCTCAGAACAACCCTCACAAGGTAACCGTAGACCGCCAGCAGTTGGTAGGTGCTTTGCGCCGTGTGTCCATCTTCTCGTCACAAGCGAGTAGTTTGATTAAACTCCGTGTGCAGGATAATCAGATTGTGATTTCCGCGCAGGACATCGACTTCTCCACTTCTGCCGAAGAAACACAGGTGTGCCAGTATGCAGGTGCTCCAATGAGCATCGGCTTCAAGTCTACTTTCCTTATCGACATCCTGAACAATATCTCGGCCGACGAAGTGGTTATCGAACTGGCCGACCCGTCACGTGCCGGAGTTATCATCCCTGTGGAACAGGAAGAGAACGAAGACCTGCTGATGCTGCTGATGCCGATGATGCTGAACGATTAATGCTAATTCACCACAGAGGACGCAGAGGACACAGAGGATAAATTTGAATATTTATTATTAAATAACCCTCTGTGTCCTCTGCGTCCTCTGTGGTGGCCCAATAAAATAACAAGAAATGAAATTAAACCTGAAAAACCCCATCGTCTTTTTCGATCTTGAGACGACCGGAACCAATATCAACACAGACCGGATTGTTGAAATCTGCTATTTGAAAGTTTACCCGAACGGGAATGAGGAAGCAAAAACCTTGCGTATCAATCCCGAAATGCATATCCCCGAAGCATCTTCCGAAGTACATGGCATTTATGATGCCGACGTGGCGGATTGCCCTACTTTCAAGGAAGTGGCAAAGAACATCGCCCGTGACATCGAAGGCTGCGACCTGGCAGGATTCAATTCCAACCGTTTCGATATTCCGGTGCTGGCGGAAGAATTTCTGCGTGCCGGCGTAGACATCGACATGACGAAGCGCAAATTTGTAGACGTACAGGTGATTTTCCACAAAATGGAACAACGCACCTTGTCTGCCGCCTACAAATTCTATTGCGACAAGAACCTGGAAGATGCCCATACTGCGGAAGCGGACACACGGGCTACCTACGAGGTGCTGAAAGCACAGCTCGACCGCTATTCCGACCTTCAGAACGATATTGCGTTCCTGGCGGACTACTCCAGTTACAACAAGAATGTAGACTTTGCCGGACGCATGGTGTATGACGACAATGGGGTGGAAGTGTTTAACTTCGGAAAGTACAAAGGAATGTCAGTAGCCGAGGTTCTGAAGAAAGACCCCGGATATTACAGTTGGATTTTGAACAGTGACTTCACGCTGAATACAAAGGCGACGTTGACAAAAATCCGTCTGCGTGAAATGAGTAATTTGATTACAAAATAATGCTAAAAGGAAAAAAGATAATTCTTGGAATTACCGGCAGTATTGCCGCGTACAAGGCTTGTTACATCATCCGCGGACTCATTAAGCAAGGAGCGGAAGTGCAAGTCGTAATTACTCCGGCGGGAAAAGAATTTATTACTCCCATCACTCTTTCGGCTCTGACCAGCAAACCGGTCATCAGTGAGTTCTTTGCCCAGCGCGACGGAACGTGGAACAGCCACGTAGACCTCGGCTTGTGGGCGGATGCCATGCTGATTGCGCCGGCCACCGCCTCTACCATCGGCAAGATGGCAAACGGGATAGCCGACAATATGCTGATAACGACTTATCTTTCGGCCAAAGCTCCGGTGTTTGTAGCTCCGGCGATGGATCTCGATATGTATGCCCATCCTTCCACACAGAAGAATTTGGATATACTCCGCTCGTTCGGTAATCATATCATCGAACCGGGGACGGGAGAACTTGCCAGCCATCTGGTAGGGAAGGGGCGCATGGAAGAACCGGAAGCGATTATCCGTGCCCTGGATGAATTCTTTTCGGCAAGCGACGAACTGCAAGGAAAGAAAATCGTGATAACGGCCGGCCCGACTTACGAAAAGATAGACCCTGTCCGTTTCATCGGCAATTATTCTTCGGGAAAGATGGGATTTGCCCTGGCGGAAGAATGTGCTCGCCGTGGTGCGGAAGTGACGCTGATAGCAGGCCCTGTGCAACTGGAAGCGAAACATTCCCGTATCCGCCGTGTCGATGTGGAATCGGCGGAAGAAATGCATGCGGCTTCGCAAGCCTGCTTCTCCGATGCCGACGCTGCTATCCTCTGTGCGGCAGTAGCCGACTATCGCCCTGAAAAGGTAGCCGACAGGAAGATTAAACGGGAGAAGGAAGAAGAACTGGCCCTGCATCTCCGGGCAACGAAAGATATCGCGGCCAGTTTGGGAGCTACGAAAAGAAAAGGCCAGTTGTTGGTAGGCTTTGCCCTCGAAACGAATAACGAACAGCAGAATGCCGAAGGAAAGCTTGAACGCAAGAACTTCGACTTTATCGTGCTCAATTCGCTGAATGACGCAGGAGCAGGCTTCCGTCATGATACAAACAAAATCAGCATCATCGACCGGAAAGGTCGCACGGACTATCCGCTGAAACCGAAAACGGAAGTGGCGCAAGACATTATCGACCGTTTGGTAGCGGTTATGTCGTCCAATTCTTAATATTTAATTCTTAAATTTAAAGAAAGGTGTTACGTTCACTATACATTCAGAATTACGCGTTGATAGAGAAACTGGATATTAGTTTCGACAAAGGTTTTTCCGTTATAACAGGTGAAACGGGAGCCGGAAAATCAATCATTCTTGGAGCCATCGGTCTGCTGTTGGGACAGCGTGCCGATGTGAAGGCGATTCGCCGTGGAGCTTCTAAATGTATAATAGAAGCTCGTTTTGATATATCGGGCTATGGCATGCGCCCGTTTTTTGAGGACAACGAACTGGAATATGACGAGGAGTGCATCCTGCGCCGTGAAGTGCAGGCATCCGGCAAGAGCCGGGCATTTATCAACGATACTCCCGCTTCGCTGTCGCAGGTGAAGGAGCTTGGCGAACTGTTGATTGATGTACATTCACAACATCAGAACCTGTTGCTCAATAAAGAAGGTTTCCAGTTGAACGTGCTCGATATCCTGGCACATAATGACGCCGCATTGGAAAAGTACCATGCCCGTTATGCAGAGTGGAAGCAGGCCGAGCGCGAACTGGCGGAGTTGATGGCATTGGCGGAGAAAAGCCGTTCCGATGAAGATTACATCCGTTTCCAACTGGAACAGCTTGAAGAAGCCCACCTTTCCGAAGGTGAGCAGGAAGAGTTGGAGCAGGAAGCTGAAATGTTGAGCCATGCGGAAGAAATCAAGGCGGGACTCTATCGGGTGGAACAATCCTTTTTCTCGGACGAAGGGGGCTTGCTTTCATCCCTGAAAGATAGCCTGAATACGCTGAACAGCCTGCAAAGAGTCTATCAACCCGCCAAGGAACTTACCGAACGCATGGAAAGCGCCTATATTGAATTGAAAGATATTTCGCACGAAGTTTCTTCGCAAAGTGACTCCGTAGAGTTCAACCCCGTGCGTCTCGACGAAGTGAACGAGCGGTTGAACCTGATTTATTCCCTTCAACAGAAACACCATGCGCAGACGCTTGACGAGTTGATAGCGTTGACGGAAGAATACCGTCGCAAGCTGTCCGACATCACTTCTTACGATGAACGTATCGCCGAACTGACCGCCCGCAAGGATGAACAATATGCGAAAGTAAAACAACAGGCCGAACTGCTCACGAAAGCCCGTACAAAGGTTGCCCGTGAAGTGGAAAAGCAATTGGCCGCCCGACTGATTCCGCTCGGAATGCCGAACGTCCGTTTCCAGGTGGAAATGGGACTCAAGAAAGAACCGGGCTTGCAGGGAGAAGATACGGTCAGCTTCCTGTTCTCCGCCAATAAGAACGGTATGTTGCAGAATATCTCTTCCGTAGCTTCCGGTGGTGAGATAGCCCGCGTCATGCTTTCCATCAAAGCCATGATTGCCGGAGCCGTGAAGTTGCCGACTATCGTATTTGATGAGATAGACACGGGAGTATCCGGCGAAATAGCCGACCGCATGGCGGATATGATGAAGGAGATGGGCGAACAGAACCGCCAGGTTATCAGCATTACCCACCTGCCGCAGATTGCCGCCCGTGGATGCGCTCATTATAAGGTATATAAGAAAGACAGTGATACGGAAACCAACAGCCATATCCGCCGTCTCACCGACGCGGAGAGGGTAGAGGAAATCGCTCATATGCTGAGTGGCGCCACACTGACCGAAGCAGCCCTTAGCAACGCCAAAGCTCTGTTAAATAGTAATTAGCGATTAGTAACCGACAAATAGTAACTGGTAAATAGAAAATAGTAAATAACCGCGATGATAGATAAAAGTGAAATGATTTTCGGCGTTCGTGCCGTGATAGAAGCCATTCAGGCTGGAAAAGAGATTGATAAAATCCTTGTGAAGAAAGACATTCAGAGTGAACTTTCCAAAGAGCTGTTTGCGGCTTTGAATGGTCTGCTGATTCCTGTTCAGCGTGTTCCGGTAGAGCGTATCGACCGCATCACCCGCAAGAATCATCAGGGTGTGATTGCCTTCATTTCTTCTGTGACCTATCAGAAGACGGAAGATATGGTTCCTTTCTTGTTTGAGCAGGGGAAGAATCCGTTTTTCGTGATGCTGGACGGGATAACCGATGTGCGCAATTTCGGCGCGATTGCCCGTACTTGCGAATGTGCCGGTGTGGACGCGGTGATTATTCCCGCCCGTAACAGCGTGTCGGTGAACGCCGATGCCGTGAAAACTTCGGCAGGAGCCTTGCATACGCTTCCCGTATGCCGCGAACAGAGTCTGCGCACGACGCTGAAATTCCTGAAAGATAGCGGTTTCCGCATCGTGGCTGCTACCGAAAAAGGGGATTATGACTATACGAAAGCCGATTATACAGGGCCGTTGTGCGTCATTATGGGTGCGGAAGATACGGGTGTGTCTTATGATAACCTGGCACTCTGCGACGAATGGGTGAAGATACCGATGTTGGGAACCATCGAATCCCTCAATGTGTCTGTTGCCGCCGGTATCCTGATTTACGAAGGTGTGAAACAAAGAAACAACGAGTGATATGAAGAAGATTTTAATCTTACCTTTACTGCTCATCTTCCTTGCACAGGGAAGCATGGCACAAACCCCTAAATGGGTAGAGAAGGCGAAACGCGCTGTCTTCTCGGTGGTGACTTACGACAAAAACGACAAAATGCTGAATACCGGAAACGGATTTTTTGTATCCGAAGACGGGTTGGCGCTGTCCGACTACTCTCTCTTTAAAGGTGCCGAACGTGCGGTGGTTATCACGGCCGAAGGCAAACAAATGCCTGTCAGCACGATATTGGGAGCGAATGATATGTATGATGTTATCAAGTTCCGTGTAGCTATTACTGAAAAGAAGGTGCCTGCGTTGGTTGTGGCGAATACTGCTCCGGCAGTGGGAGCCGACGCGTGGATGCTTCCTTATTCTACACAGAAAAGCATTGCTTGTGTATCGGGTAAAGTGAAAGAGGTTTCCAAAGTGGCGGGCGAATATCATTACTATACGTTGAGCATGCAGATGAAAGACAAGATGGTGAGCTGTCCGGTGATGAACGTGGATGGTCAGGTGTTCGGTATTGCACAGAAATCATCCGGCCTTGACACGGTGACTACTTGCTATGCCGCAGGAGCTGCCTTTGCCATGTCACAGAAGATTAGCGCCCTTTCTTTGGGAGATGCGGCACTGAAAAGCATAGGTATCCGCAAAGGTCTGCCCGAAACGGAAGACCAGGCATTGGTATATCTGTTCATGGCTTCTTCAAGCCTGTCGGAAGAAGATTACGGAAAGCTGTTGGATGATTTTATCCGTCAGTTCCCGATGAATGCGGATGGTTATCTTCGCCGTGCGAATTATTACGTAGCTAAGGGCAAGGACGACCAGTCTTGGTTCGATAAGGCCGTTGCCGACTTTAACCAAGCGTTGAAAGTAGCTCAGAAGAAAGATGATGTATATTATAATATAGGTAAGCTGATGTACGCTTACCAACTGTCGAAACCGGAGAAACCGTATAAGGACTGGTCATATGACACTGCTTTGAAGAATGTACGTCAGGCCATCACTATCGACCCGCTGCCTGTTTATGTCCAACTGGAAGGTGATATCTTATTTGCCCAACAGGATTATGCCGGAGCTTTGGCTGCTTACGAGAAAGTAAATGCCAGCAATATCGCTTCTCCCGGTACGTTCTTCAGCGCTGCCAAAACAAAAGAGCTGATGAAAGCCGATCCGAAAGAAGTCCTGGTGCTGTTGGATAGTTGTATCGCCCGTTGTCCGCAACCTATTACGGCGGACTTCGCTCCTTATCTGCTGGAACGTGCACAAATGAATATGAACGCCAACCAGTCACGAAACGCTATGTTCGACTACGACGCTTATTTTAAAGCTGTCAACGGCCAGGTGAACGATGTATTCTATTATTATCGTGAACAGGCTGCCTTGAAAGCACGCCAGTATCAACGTGCATTGGACGATATTGCCAAAGCTGTCGAACTGAATCCCACAGACTTGACTTACCAGGCTGAAAATGCTGTCGTCAATTTGCGTGTAGGACGTTATGAGGAAGCTATTCAAATTCTGAATAATATCCTGAAAACAGACCCGAAATATGGCGAAGCCTACCGTTTGCTGGGGCTCTGCCAGATACAGTTGAAAAAGACGGACGAGGCTTGCGGAAACTTCAAGAAAGCTAAAGAATTGGGTGATCCGAACGTGGATGAGCTGATTAAGAAATACTGCAAGTAAAAAGGTAATGGCGCCTGATGTTTAAAGATAATAATGGCGTTTAAAGATAAACTCAGTATCTAAAATAAAACCCCTGCCAACTTTAAAGTTAGCAGGGGTTTCTTTTTTGGGGACGTTAAATAAAAAAACTCTCTCTCTTTTTTGTTTTTTCCCCCACTTGTTAAGCTCAGGTTTTAGGTCTTATGATATAGGTCTGATTATCTTTTTTATTTCTTGGCTTTATAGGGTAAATGCACAGATTACCGGAATACTGCATCGCCGTTCTTATTTTTTTAGAAAATATTCGAAAATCAGTTGAAAACAGTGAGTAATTCTGAAATGGCAACTTATTTTATCTATAATCTTATTATATTCCGTCCGTCATTTGATGGCTAACTAGATAAGTAATTATTTATTTATGAAGAAAAAGCAATTTACTAATTGTGCAAACGAATATATAGATCGTTTGCGAAGGGAGGGTCGTTATTCAACGGCTCATGTGTATAAACATGCTATCCGTTCCTTTACGAAATTTTGCGGAAGTCAATTCATCGCTTTCAGTAGGGTGAATCGCGATACGTTGAAGGCGTATAGCAACTACTTGGCGGCTTCTCATCTGAAGCCTAATACGATTTCTACGTATATGCGTATGTTGCGTTGTATCTACAATCGGGGAGTCGATAGTCGGCAAGCTCCTTATGTGTACGGTCTGTTCCGGGATGTCTTTACGGGTGTCGATACCCGTCAGAAGAAGGCGCTTCCGATACGTGAACTTCATGTCTTGCTTAACGAAGACCCTAAGACGGAGAAACTGCGACGCACACAAGCTGTTGCCAGTCTGTTGTTCCAGTTTTGCGGTATGCCGTTTGTTGACTTTGCCCATTTGGAGAAATCTAACGTTGAGCAGGGACTTTTGAAGTACAACCGTATGAAGACCGGTACGCCCATGAGTCTCGAGATTCTGGATTCGGCACAGGATGCCATTGCCCGTTTGTGTAACGGATATAATGAGGAGTATCCCGATAATCGTCCCAACTATCTTTTCCGAATATTAAGCGGAGAGTATAAGAGGACGGATGAAAAGGCATATCGCGAGTATCAGACAGCTTTGAGACGGTTTAATAATGACTTGAAGTGCCTGTCAAGACAGTTGCGGATACGCTCGTCCATCACTTCTTATACACTCCGGCATTCATGGGCTACTACTGCGAAATACAGGGGAGTTCCTATCGAGATGATAAGCGAATCGCTGGGACATAAATCAATCAAGACAACACAGATCTATTTAAAAGGCTTTGAATTAGAAGAAAGAACAAAAGTAAATAAAATGAATTATTCTTACGTGAAGAGTTTTAGAATGCTCTGAATAATTCAACTAAAGTATTAGGGTTTAGGGATTTAGTGAATCTGTTACTTCTTAGGTAACGGATTTTTATTTGCTACAAAGATAGAGAAAAATAATAATAGGAAACAAGCAATAAACTTCTTTTTTTCCTTTTTCTTTCAAATATACCCACATAAAGTTTCTGAACATGAGGAATAAGCTCTTCATGCTCTGTGACTTTCTATTTCCTAACCTCAAAAAGCGTCTGTCTTGGAGTCCGGATAACCATATCTTTTCTTCCCTCATGTTGTTTTTTTTCCTTTTTATTGCTGTTGTATGCGTTCTGCATGTGTATTGTCCGTTACCTAAGAAGTAACAGATAAACATGGGGTAAAAAATTATGATTTTTGCAAAGGAAAAGTCTATTAGCGCCGCGCCCGGTTGTGGGACAGGGGAAGGCGTAGCACACTCAAAACGCTGGTATGTAGCACTGGTTCGTATGCATCACGAGAAGAAGGTTGCCGAGCGTTTGTTCAAGATGGGAATCGATACTTTCGTTCCCGTCCAGCAAGAGGTACATCAATGGAGCGACCGTCGTAAGGCTGTCAATACTGTATTGCTTCCGATGATGGTATTTGTACATGCTGATCCTAAAGAACGCAAGGAAGTTCTAAGTTTTTCCACGGTCAGCCGTTATATGGTGATGCGTGGTGAAAGCACTCCTGCCGTTATTCCCGATGAGCAGATGGCTCGTTTTCGTTTCATGCTCGATTATTCCGACGAAGCAATTTGTATGAACAGTTCTCCTTTGGCACGTGGTGAGAAAGTCCGTGTCATCAAAGGTCCTCTCAGAGGTCTTGTCGGCGAACTCGTCACGATAGGGGGCAAGAGCAAAATCGCCGTCCGTTTAAATATGCTTGGCTGTGCTTGCGTGGACATGCCAATCGGTTATGTGGAATCTACAAAAAACACCAATGACACTATCTAAAAAGATTACTGCGTTTCTATTCATTCTAATGTTAGGGGTTTCCTCTCCTTTGCTGGCTCAAAGCATGAGTGATTCCCAAGTCCTTGAATATGTGAAAGATGGCATCAAGCAAGGAAAAGAACAAAAACAACTAGCCTCGGAACTAGCCCGCAAAGGTGTGACCAAGGAACAGGCGATACGTGTGAAACAGTTGTATGAACGTCAGAACAATGTAAATACTTCCAATGCCACCGGCACTGATATTAATGAGTCGCGTCTGCGTGAAGAAACGAAAGAAAATACTTCCGACATGCAGGAAGACCACCCGAGCACACAAGACCTCGACCGTGGCAACCAAGTTTTCGGCAGAAATATCTTCAATACCCGAAACCTGACTTTTGAACCTAGTGTGAACATCGCCACTCCCTTGAACTACCGTCTCGGCCCGGGTGACGAAGTGATTATCGACATATGGGGAGCGAGCCAGAATACTATCCGGCAGCAGATTTCCCCTGATGGCACTATCAACATTCAGAAAATCGGCCCTGTCAACCTGAACGGTATGACCATCACCGAAGCCAACGACTATCTCAAGAAAACTTTAAATAAGATATACAACGGCCTTAACAGCGCCACCGACCCTACCTCGGATATCCGTCTGACCCTGGGTAGTATACGTACGATTCAAATCAACGTGATGGGCGAAGTTGTACAACCGGGCACGTATTCCCTTTCTTCTTTTGCCACTGTATTTCATGCACTTTACCGTGCCGGCGGAGTCAGTGACATAGGAAGCCTTCGCAATGTCCAACTGGTAAGAAACGGTAAGAACATCGCCACAATTGACGTCTACCAATTCATACTGAAAGGAAACATTCAGGACGACATCCGTCTCCAGGAAGGTGACGTTGTCATCGTCCCCGCCTACGAAGTATTGGTAAAGATCGACGGAAAAGTGAAACGCTCCATGCGTTTTGAAATGAAGAAGGACGAATCCTTATCTACCCTTCTCAGCTATGCCGGTGGTTTCGAAGCGGATGCCTACACCCGTTCACTGCGTGTAGTACGTCAGAATGGTCAGGAGTACGAAGTAAATACAGTTAAAGACTTGGATTACAGCGTCTATAAAATGCGAAACGGTGATGTCGTTACAGCCGAAGCCATCCTTAACCGTTTCATTAACAAACTCGAAATCCGTGGTGCAGTCTATCGCCCGGGAATTTATGAATTGAACGGTAAACTGAATACAATCCGCGAACTCGTCAACGAATCACAAGGTCTTACGGGTGATGCGTTCCTGAACCGTGCCGTCCTTTACCGCCAACGCGAAGACCTGACCAGTGAAGTTATCCCGGTAGACATCAAAGCCATAATGGATGGTACTTCCCCCAATATCATCCTGATGAAGAATGACATCCTCTATATCCCAAGTATCCACGACTTGGAAGATAAAGGTGATGTTGTCATCCACGGTGAAGTAGCCAAGCCGGATTCTTATCCCTACGCTGATAATATGACTCTTGAAGACCTTATCATCCAGGCAGGTGGTTTGCGTGAAGCAGCTTCGGTTGTCCGTGTGGATGTATCCCGTCGAATCAAGAATCCCCGAAGTACGGTAGACAGCGATACAATTGGTCAGATATATACTTTTTCTTTGAAAGAGGGTTTTGTGGTGGATGGGAAGCCGGGATTTGTACTTCAACCTTATGATGAGGTTTATGTACGTCGAAGTCCCGGCTATCAGCCGCAACAAAATGTGGTGGTAGAAGGTGAAATCCTTTTCGGTGGCTCTTATGCGATGACCAGCCGTGAAGAACGCCTTTCGGATTTAATCAACAAAGCCGGTGGTGCTACGAACTACGCTTACCTGCGTGGTGCAAAACTGACTCGTGTAGCTAACGCCAGCGAAAAGAAACGCATGGGTGATGTGATTCGTCTAATGAGCAGGCAACTTGGAGAAGCTATGATTGATTCTTTAGGTATCCGTATCGAGAATACATTCACAGTCGGCATCGACTTGGAAAAAGCATTGGCTAAACCGGGAAGTACGGCAGATCTTGTATTACGTGAAGGCGATGTTGTTTCTATTCCGAAGAACAATAATACAATAACTATTAATGGTGCTGTAATGGTTCCGAATACTGTTTCCTATATAGAAGGTAAGAACATAAATTACTACATAAACCAATCCGGTGGCTATTCTGAAAATGCGAAGAAGAGTAAGAAATTCATTATTTATATGAATGGTCAGGTTACGAAGGTGAAGGGTAGTGGTAAGAAACAGATAGAGCCTGGGTGTGAGATAATTGTACCTAGCAAAGCTAAGAAAGGTAAGGCGAATATCAGTAATATTTTGGCTTATGCAACCTCATTTAGTACATTGGGAATGATGGTTGCTTCTATTGCCAATCTAATAAAAAAATAGCAATTCGATTTATGGTTGAAAATAGCAAACAAAATACTGATAAAGAATTGTCTTCTAAATTGGACGAGAAAAAAGAGCCTAGAATGGGGCTTGATTTAGTCGATATTTTTCGTAAAATAATCGGTATTCGTAAAAAAATGTATAAGGCTGCTGGTATTGGAGTATTAATCGGTATTATTGTTGCGTTGAGTATTCCTAAACAGTATACAGTTAAAGTGACTCTTTCTCCTGAGATGGGTAATACCAAAAGTAATGGGTTGGCAGGGCTTGCAGCTTCTTTTTTGGGAAATGGAGCTAACATGGGGGAGGGAGTCGATGCGTTAAATGCTTCTCTCTCATCTGATATTGTTTCTTCCACTCCTTTCTTACTTGAACTTCTAAAAATGAAAATTGATGTACCTGTTGAAAAGGCAAATACTACTTTAGAAGATTATTTGGATGAACAGTCTTCTCCTTGGTGGAATTACGTGATTGGTATGCCGGGAATGATTATAGGTGGAGTAAAGTCTTTATTTAGTGATGAAAATAAAAATGTTATTGCTGGAAAAATGGATCAGACGACTATTATATTAACGAGAGACGAATTTGATAAATTGAATTTGTTAAGAAAAGCAATAACTGCATCAGTGAATAATAAAACAGCTATTACGAATATAGCTGTCACTTTACAAGAACCTGTTATAGCAACAATTGTAGCTGACTCTGTGGTTCATAAATTGCAGGAATACATTATTAGTTATCGAACTTCAAAAGCTATAGATGACTGTACTTATTTAGAAAAGCTATTTAAAGAGCGTCAAGAAGAGTATTATATTGCTCAAAAGAAATATGCAGATTATGTGGATGCTCATGATAATTTAATTCTTCAAAGTGTACGTACAGAACAGGAACGACTACAGAATGATAGAAGTTTAGCTTATCAGGTATATAGTCAGGTGGCCAATCAGTTGCAAGTTGCCAGAGCAAAAGTGCAAGAAGAAAAACCTGTATTTGCAGTGGTTGAACCTGCTGTTATTCCTTTGGAAACTTCTGGTATGGGAATAAAAGTCAGTGTATTATTATTTGTATTTCTATCCATATTTTTTGTTATTGGCTGGGACTTGTTTGGAAAAGAAATATGGAATAGATTAAAAATGGATATAAGAAAAGGTAATTGATTATCAGTGCTCTACTTTTTATTATTCTATGTCTAGCTCAAAAAACAATCTTATAGCAAAAAATACAATGATGCTTTATATTCGACTAAGCATCATAATGATTGTATATTTATATACTTCTAGGATTGTATTAAAGGCTTTAGGTATAGAAGATTATGGAATTTATAATGTTGTAGCAGGAGTTGTAACTTTGTTCTCCTTCTTTAACGCAGCTTTGAGTTCTGCAACTTCCCGTTTTATAACTTATGAATTAGGCCGAGAAAACGTCATTGAACTAAAGAAAAACTTTCGTACTGCTTTTACTATACACTTGATATTGGCTGTGATTATTCTAGTGTTGGCGGAGACAATCGGTCTATGGTTTGTAAATAATAAATTGATTATACCTGTTGAAAGGCTATTTGCCGCTAATATGATTTTTCAATTTTCGATTCTTAGTTGTGTAGTAACAATTATGCAAGTTCCATTGAATGCGGAAATAATTGCTCATGAAAAAATGGGAATTTATGCATATATGGGGATTTTGGATGCAGCATGCAAATTACTCATAGCTTTTATTATAAGCACTTGTAGCTATGACAAACTAGTTGTATATGGCTTTTTGTTATTTTTGATGACCGGTTTTCTATTTTTAGTTTATCATATTTATTGTAAGAAAAAATTCAATGAATATAATCCCAAACCTTTTTATGATAAAGATACTTTTAGAAATATGCTCAGTTATTCCGGTTGGAGTTTATGGGGAAGTATGGCTTATGTATTGAAAGATCAGGGAGTAAATATGGTCTTGAATATTTTCTTTGGTCCTATTGTTAATGCGGCACGAGGTATTACTAATCAGGTTAATACGGCACTCAATGGATTTACTCAGAACTTTACGATGGCAATGAATCCGCAGATTGTGAAGTCGTATGCATGTGAAGATTTTAATCGAATGTTTCTGCTTCTCTTTAGTGGGGCAAAGTTTTCGTATTTTTTATTATTGTTATTTTCGATACCTATTGTGCTAGAGACGGAATATATATTGGCAATATGGTTAGGGCAAGTACCTGAATATACTGTTTTATTTATTCGTTTGATTATTATAAATTCTCTTATAGAATCATTTACTTATGTTATTGGTGCAACTGTCCAGGCTACAGGAAATATAAGATTATATCAGATTATGGTAGGAGGCTTGTTACTATTGAATCTTCCTATCTCTTATGTCTTTCTGAAATTGGGTTATCCACCTTATGTCACATTTTTGATTGCGATTTTATTATCAACGATATCAATAGTTATTCGTGTCATAATTCTAAACTCTTTAATAAAAATTTCAATTAAGCAGTTTACTGTAAATGTTTTGGGAGTATCAGTCATTGTGAGCTTACTTTCATTTATATTGCCATATTGGATTCATTGTAGTATGAATGAAGGATTTGTAAGGTTAATCTGTGTTGCTGTTGGTAGTATATTTTGTATATTTATAAATGCTTGGTTTATAGGATTAAATCAGAAAGAAAAAATATTTGTGAAATCTAGTATTATAAAAAAAATCGTAAACAGAGTGTATGGGAAAAAATAAAAAGATCCTCTTTGGCTTGTGGGGTGCTGTTATATTGATTGCTATATTTTTTGTATATACCTATATTCAACTACCTACTGCATCAAACTCAAAAAGTAAAATAGTTCATGTAAGTTTTGATGACGTCTACCTTTGTCTTAAAGACTTGAAAGACACCTTGCGCTATACATCTATATTTCAACATCCATTTTTTGAGTCGCTAAAAGAATTGCATGATGATTATGGTGCTGTCTTTAGTCTTTATGTATATGAATCTGCAAATGATTTTGTCATAACGGAAGTTCCAAACAAATTTAGAACTGAATTTATGGAGAACTCTGAATGGATGAAATTTGGATATCATGCAATTAAACCACAATTTGATGAGAAAAAGCAGGCACTTGAATTTGAACGTTCTCTATCAAAAGTAAATAATTCTATATCTTATTGGGGAGGGGAGGCATCTTTAGCCCCTTGTCTAAGGTTGCATTATTATTTTGCTGATAGTAGTATGATTCATGTCCTTAAGAAACATCAAATATATCGCTTATTAGGTGCAGATGATAGAGGAAGAAAAAGTTATAATTTGAACCAACAACAAAGTGATAGTTTATATAATCAACGAACATATATTTGTGATAGTATTTTTATTATAAAACGGATATCAGAATAGAAAGAATGAAATACTTTCCTTTTGAACTATTGGGCCTTCAGGATAAAGATACTATAATACTTTTCACGCATGAGTGGGCTTTGGAGGGGACTAAAAATTATTTTAATAGAGTGAAGTTAAAACAAAGCATAAAGTGGTTGAATAAAAATAATTATAAATTTAGCTTTCTAAAATAATATGGATAAAATAAAGCGATATATTGATTGTTATGTTCCGATAACAACTTGTACTTTACGTTGTCATTACTGTTATATTGTGCAACATGGATTATTTGCTAATAAGGTACCAGAATTAATTTATTCTGCAGAGACTGTTAAAAGAGCATTGTCTAAAGAGAGATTAGGAGGAATATGTTTAATAAATTTTTGTGCTGCAGGAGAGACATTAATATCAAAAGATTTGCTGGAATATATTCGTGTTCTTTTAGAAGAAGGGCATTATGTTATGGTGGTAACCAATGCTACTATTTCCAAACGCTTCGATGAAATTTCATCTTTTCCATCAGATTTGTTGAAAAGATTATTCTTTAAATTCTCATATCATTATTTAGAACTGAAAGAAAGAAAACTATTAGATCGCTTTTTCTCTAATATTAAAAAGGTAAGGGATGCAGGGTGTTCATTCACTTTGGAAGTGACGCCTTCAGATGAATTAATTCCTTTTATTGATGAAATGAACAAGAAAGCAGTTGAAGAAGTTGGTGCAATTCCTCATGTGACAATTGCCAGGGATGAAAGAGATCCTGAAAAGCTACCTATTTTAACTAGTTTGAATAAAGATGAATATGGTAAAATTTGGGGCAAATTTAAATCTGCTATTTTTGATTATAAAATGAAAATATTCGAAGTAAAGAGAACTGAATTTTGTTATGCTGGTGACTGGTCTTTCTATTTAAATCTTGGAACTGGAATGATGACACAATGTTACAAGTCGTTGGTTCATCAAAATATTTTTGAAGATATAGAAAAGCCTATTCACTTTTGTCCTATGGGTAATAATTGCTTAGAATATCATTGCTATAATGGTCATTCATATATAGTATTAGGAGATATACCTGAGTTAGATGCTCCTACTTATGCAGATCTGCGAAATAGAATTTGTAGTGATGGCAGTGAATGGCTTAAACCTGAAATGAAAAGTTTCATGAGTACTAGATTATATGAATCTAATAAAGAATATACAGAACAAGAAAAAGAGGCTATAAATAAAAAATTGCATAAGTTAGCTGTTCAAAGAGAGGTGAAAGGTAAGGTGAAAAAAACAATAAACTCAATTCTTAAGTATATAAAAAAATGACTTTTTCAGAAAAGGCTTCTTTTTTGAGAAATTCGATAGTCAATGCGTTGACTCCTTTGATATCGGATTCTTATGTATTATGGGATCTTCCCTACTATACTAATATAGGTGATATTTTAATTTGGGAGGGAACTGAGTGCTTTTTAAAGGATTTGTCTGCTCAATGCATATCGAAATGTGCATATCAGACTTTTACTTATAGACCATTACCTAAAAATACGACCATCCTATTACAAGGTGGTGGAAACTTTGGAGATCTTTGGCGTATGCATCAGGAGTTTAGATTAAAAGTAATAGAATTATATCCTGATAATAAAATTATTATATTACCGCAAAGCATTTATTACCAAGATACAGGAATACTTGAAAGTGATGCGTATTTAATGAGTAGACATTCTAATTTGACTATCTGTGTTCGTGATACCCAATCACTTGAAATTTTAAATTCTTATTTTTTTAAGAACAATTTACTCCTATTACCAGATATGGCATTTTGTATTTCACAACAAATATTGAAAAAGTATAACTGTAATTCTACTTCTAAAATTTTGTTTTTAAAGAGAAATGATATCGAGCTTTGTGAGAAGGATTATGAAAGTTATGTTGTTGAAGATAAAAACATAGTAGATGTAAAAGACTGGCCTACTATGGAAGCTGATTTTTTTCAATTTAAAATATTGGGAAAACTAGTAAGATTTCACCAATATAGCATGGCAGATATTTTTGCTTCCAATTATTTGAAACCCTATTTAGTTAAAAAAGGAATAAGATTTCTGAGTAATTATGATAAGGTATATACAACAAGACTTCATGTTGCTATATTATCTATTCTGCTAGGAAAAACTTTTGTCTTTTTTGATAATTCATACGGAAAAAACAAGTTTTTCTATGAAACTTGGCTGAAAGATATAGATGATGCAAACTTTGTTGATTGACAAGATGATTAGTGTTTCTATAATAATACCGGTTTATAATGTTGAGCAATATATTGAAAGTTGTTTATTGTCCGTTATCAACCAAAATTATAAGGGCGATATAGAGTGTGTTATAGTAAATGATTGCACGCCTGATCAAAGTATGGTGGTTGTCCATAAAATATTGTCCGATTATGATGGGAACATTCTTTTCAAAATAGTAGATCATAAAGAAAATAGGGGATTATCAGCTTCGAGAAATTCAGGTGTTAGAGTAGCGACAGGAGATTATTTATACTTCTTAGATTCTGATGATATTTTAGCGAAGAATGCTATTGCATTATTGGCTGACTTGGCTTTGAAGGACTTACCTGATGTAGTTATGGGAGATTTTGAGTTAATCGGTTCTAATCAAAATATTCCTCAATTGAAAACTACTATTACTCATTTCAATATTCAGAAAGATATATTTAATGCTTTTATTTCGTATGAACTATATGAAATGGCTTGGAATAAATTGGTGAAGAGGCAATTTTTTTATCGGCATGAATTATGGTTTTGTGAAGGACTGATTCATGAAGACTCATTATGGTCTTTCTTACTCTTTTATTATTGCGCTAGTTTAAGAATATGTGTACAGAAGACATATGGCTATCGTATTCGGGAGAATTCGATAATGACAGATCCACGGAATGTTATTAAGAGTTTGAAAAGTTATTATGAAATATTCTTTCTTAAAATAGAATTTATAAAGAAAAATGCACTGTTTGAAGAGTTCCCTTTATTGATTAAATATATGATCGATACAAAGTATTTACTTAGAAGAATACTTGTCGAACAAGATATGAATGATGAGATGTATACAAAATTGGGTAAGGAGATGGGAGGATGTTATACGTTTAGAAAAGGGCTTACGAATTTAACAAGAGCAAAAATCTTATTATCTAATTTACCTTTTGGAATATTTAAATTTTTGACTTCTCATATCTATAATACAACAAAATAATGAAAGTTTCAATTATTGTTCCTATATATAATAGCGAGTTGTATTTGACAGAGTGCATTGATAGTATTTTAAATCAGGATTTTACTGACTGGGAATTATTATTGATTGATGATGGAAGTTCTGATTTAAGTGGAAAAATTTGTGATTCATTTGCTTCTAAGGATAGGCGGATAAGAGTATTTCATCGTGAAAATTCAGGTGTATCAGTAGCTCGTAATTGGGGGCTATTTCAGGCAGTAGGTGATTATATTTGTTTCATTGACTCTGATGATATGGTTACGCCTGATTATCTCAGTTCTTTCTGGAAAGATGCAGTAAATACAGATTTGTATATGCAGGGGTATCAGATAGTTGATGATGGTAAGAGAGTACAAGATATAGTATCCTTTGGGAAACAGGGGCAAATAATTACTATGAATGAAGCATCTGTTTATATGTATGCTGAGGAAAAGCATATTTTTAATTCTCCTTGGGCAAAATTATTTAAAAGACAAATCATTGTTGATAATCAACTTCTATTTGATTCAAGACTTTCTTTTGGTGAAGATCACATTTTCTCATTGCAATTTTTGTTGCATGTGCAGACATTAGCTTTTGTAAAGAAAGCAGGATATTTATATGTGAGGAGGAACCAGGAGTCTCTAACTTCTGTCTATATACCGCATAACATATTTATTTGTTATGTTGAGTCATCTTTTAACTTGCGAAAAAAGAATTGTGAAAATCTTAGTATAAAAGATGAACGGTTTCTTACGTTTATAGAAGTTGAAAGAAATGTGTACATTCTGCGGGCTATTTTATCGCTTATTTGTGATAAGAAAATATCTCATAAAAGAAGAAATGAGATTCTGGATTCTTACTTGAATTTATTAAATTGTTCTGTAAAGATACATTCTATGCCTGGACTTTACAAGATACTTTTAGTTATTTGTGAATTATTCCGGTCTCCTTTCTTGATACCGTTTTTGAGAGTTTATTTGGTTACAAATGAAATACGATTATACTTTAGAAAAATATTACGGTGATGATGAAGAAAATAATGTTAGTTTTTGGCACAAGGCCTGAAGCTATAAAAATGGCTCCGCTAGTGAAGGAGTTTCAAAAATATCCAGAATCAGTGAGAACTTTTGTATGCGTAACAGGTCAACATCGAGAAATGTTAGATCAGGTATTACAACTTTTCAATATCCAACCAGATTATGATTTGAACATAATGAAACAAGGGCAAGATCTGTATGATGTGACTGCTAGAGTTTTGACTGGTATGCGTGATGTTTTAAGAGAAGTCGAACCTGATATTGTACTGGTGCATGGAGATACAACCACATCAACAGCTGCTGCATTGGCAGCTTTTTATCAGCAGATTCCTGTTGGACATGTCGAGGCCGGATTACGAACAAATAATATTTATAGTCCTTGGCCGGAAGAAATGAATCGGCAAATAACGGGACGAATTGCTACTTATCATTTTGCTCCTACTTTGCTAAGTAAGTCTAACTTATTGGGTGAAGGTGTATCGGAGAAACAGATAATGGTGACTGGTAATACAGTTATAGATGCCCTTTACATGGTTGTAGACATGATTAAGCAAAATGATGTTTTAGGTAGACAATTGGCGGAAAGACTGGAACAGGCCGGATATGATGTAGAACGATTGGCACATGGACGGAAACTGGTATTGATAACTGGACACCGTAGAGAAAATTTTGGCGAGAGTTTTATTCATATTTGTACAGCTATAAAACGGCTGACAGGGAAATACCCGGATGTTGATTTTGTGTATCCAATGCATTTGAATCCGAATGTAAGAGAACCTATTCATAAGGTTTTTGATGGCTATTCCACATCAAATATCTTTTTTATTGAGCCGTTAGAATATATAACATTTGTTTATTTGATGGAGAAAAGCGCAATTGTATTGACAGATAGTGGAGGAATACAGGAAGAAGCTCCGGGACTTGGTAAGCCTGTGTTAGTAATGCGTGATACAACGGAACGGCCGGAAGCTTTACAGGCTGGAACAGTGAAATTAGTGGGGACTGATTGTACAAAAATAATAAATGAAGTTTCGTCACTTTTAGATAATAATGATTATTATAATGTGATGCATAAGGCTATTAATCCGTATGGAGATGGAAAGGCATGTAGTAGGATAGTTACAGTATTGAAGCAGGGCTAGATGCAATTTTATATTCTATTTATTTTCATTGTACTTACTTTTTTCTTTTTATCGAGATTTTTTCCGGTAGATAGTAGAAAAGCGTCTTTTTTAGAAATCATAGGATTATTTATTATCGTCTTTATAGGGATATTCCGTTTTGATGTAGGATGGGATTATGTTAATTATTATGATTATATAGATAAAGTGCAGGTGAATCAGATAATAAGGTTGGAACCATTGAGTCAAGCATTCTGTGTTATCGCAATTTTATTTGATAGTCCACCTTTACTTTTTGTCCTTTTCGGATTACCCACTTATTTGATATTTTTCCATTCGTTGAAAAAAAAATCTGTGAATTTTCAATTCTCAATATTGGTATTTCTTGCTTTCTTTTATTTAGAATCATTTACGTCTGTACGCCAAGTACTAGCACTTAGCATAACATTTTGGGGATTTAAGTATGTTTTAAAGCAATCATTTTTCAAGTATGCCCTTGTAGTCTCATTGGCTGCATTATTTCATGCTTCTGCATTAGCTGCATTGTTTATCTATCCCGTTTATCGTTTTTTGAATCTCCGTATGATCGTATTTATTATTCCTACATTATTTCTTGCAAAAGAAATCCTATTCAGAATACTTTATACATTAGGCATATATACTTATTATATAGATAAACTGGAGGACTATACTGGCGGAGGAATTGTCAGATATGTCCAGATAGCTCTATTTCTATCTTTGTTATTATTGAGTTATTTGAGAAGAATAGATGAATCTGAAAATAAATTGTTTACTATAATTGGCATCGCATTATTGTTTCCTTTCATATTGGGACCGTCATTAGGTAGCCGTTTGGGAATGTACTTTCTGATTTATCTTTGCCTTTTAGTTCCTTATGTGTTACAAAAATATTCAATTCAATACAGATTATTTTATGCAATCTGTTTTTTAGGCTATTTCCTGGCTATGGTTTATATTGGTTCTAATAATGCTTTCAAATCGCTTTATGTACCATATCAGTTAATATTTAAGGTAGAAAATATACAATTTAGATAAGAAGATGGAACAAACAGTTCGTTTTTTGGTAATTGATAGTGCATATCCGATTAACACGCGGAATACAAAAATAGCTAATAGCATTTGTGAATATTATAGTGGGAAAGGGATACAAATGTCTTTTTGTGCCTGGAATAGAGAAAATAAGGATATTTCTGCCCTTCCTAATTATAATATATATAAAAAGAATTCTCCCGGGGGGCAACTGTTGAAAAAACTCTTTAACCTGTTTGGATACTTCTTCTATTTAAAAAAGTGCAATATAGAAATTAAACCTCATGTTATTATAGCGTCACATTGGGACATGCTTTTGCTGTCTAGCATCTTTAAAAAGAAGTCGCAAATATTAGTATATGAGAATTTGGATATACCTTCCGTGCCCTCAAAAGTTTTACTAGCTATATTAAAAGGAGTTGAACGTTTAACTTTGAGAAATACCGATATGATTGTGTTTGCTTCTAGATTTTATGAATCGCTATATAAATGCGAAAAATATAGTCATGTGGTATTGGAGAATAAACCAGTTTTTACCGCTTTTCATATAGATAAAAATATGGAATGTGAATCCGGAAAGTTGAATATATCTTATATTGGTGGAGTACGTTATTTGGAAATATTGAAAAATTTGGTTTCTGCAGTAAGAGATAATCCAAATATAAATCTCTATTTTCATGGAGAAGGACATGACCTGAAAGCCTTGAAGAAATATAGTGAAGGAAGTGAAAATATCTATTTTACGGGTCGTTATGAATATGATGAAATAGAGCGTTTTTATCAGAATTCAGATATTGTATGGGCAGCTTATCCTAATAAAGACTATAATGTAAAATACGCTATTTCTAATAAGTTTCATGAATCGCTGTATTATACTGTCCCCTGTGTTTTCTCAGAAAAAACCTGTTTAGGAGATTTAGTGACCAAAAGAGAAATCGGATTTGTGGTTAATCCGTATTCGGTTGAAGAAATACGGGAATTATTAGAAGGAATTGTAGTGAATCGTAAGAATCTATTGTCGGTGAAAAATCGAATGAAAAATTATGCAATAGAAGAAAAAGATTGGGAGAGTCAATTTAAAGATTTTATTAATGAGTTGGAAAAATTGATTGATAAAAATAATAATGTTTAGAGAGAATGAAGATCGTTAAGATTATAGGTGGATTGGGAAACCAGATGTTTCAATATGCATTTTATCTTTCTTTAAAAAAGAAATACCCGGAAGAAGTAATAAAAATAGATACAACTATGTTTGATACTTATGGTCTCCATAATGGATTTGAATTGAAGTTCATCTTTGGTGTAGATGCTGAATATGCATCTCGACAAGATATCAGACGGTTATCTTTTTTCGTGAGATTCTACAAAATACAGAGGGCACTTCGCAAAATGCTACCTACTAGAAAAACTGAATGTATTGAAAAAAATGACTTTGATTTCATGCCAGTAGTTTGGAGTAGTAATGATCGGTACTATGAAGGATATTGGCAAAATCTAAAATATTTTGTGGATGCTCAGGCAGAAGTAAGAGCAGCTTTTACATTCAAAAAAGAACTTCCTAAACGTAATATAGAATTGATAGAGAAGATTCAGAGTACAGAAACTTCTGTTAGCTTGCATATTCGTAGAGGAGATTATTTGAATCATAAATTATTTGGTGGAATTTGTGATATAGACTATTATAAAAAAGCAATAGAATATGTGCTGGAGAATTGTGACACGCCTCAGTTTTATCTGTTTTCTAATGATATAGAGTGGTGTAGGATAAATATACTCCCCTTGGTTAAAGGAAACCCATTGACTTTTGTTGATTGGAATTCGGGGCTTGAAAGTTATATTGATATGCAGCTGATGTCTTGTTGTAGAATAAATATAATAGCTAATAGTTCATTTAGTTGGTGGGCTGCTTGGTTAAATGATTCTTCTGGAAAAATGGTAATTGCACCAAAATTGTGGGCACATTCTCCATGGGGAGCAGAAATACAGTTAAAAAGTTGGCATCTTATTTGAAAAAATGAAAGAGATAGTTTCTATTATTACCCCGTGTTATAATTCAGAACGGTTTATATCTAAAACGATAGAATCAATTTTAAATCAGACGTATCCTTATTGGGAAATGATAATTGTTGATGATGGTTCGCAAGACAATACAAGAGGAATAATTGAAGAATATTGTGAACGAGATTCAAGGATTCGGCTAATTAAATTAAAGGAGAACTCCGGTTCTGCTACTATACCTCGAAATATGGCAATAAAAGAGGCTAAGGGACGATATATTGCTTTTATAGATAGTGATGATTTGTGGAAATCGGATAAACTGGAAAAACAACTTTCTCTCTTTGATACATTAAATGTAGCAGTCGTTTATTCAAATTATGAGAAAATTGATGAATTTGGTAATCGTTGTGGACGAATAATAGTGGCTCCTCAAAGATGCACTTATCATCAATTGCTCTGTGGTAATGTGATTGGGTGTTTAACTGGAATATATGATACTTTAAAAGCAGGAAAACAATATTTTATTTCTGCCGGACATGAGGATTATATTTTATGGCTTTCTATTTTACGAAAAGGTTATTTGGCTGTGAATACTCAAAGTTGTTTGGCGGAATATAGAGTCAGAAAAAATTCTTTGTCTTCAAATAAACTGAAGGTTCTATCTTGGGTTTGGAATATTTATATGAATATTGAGAAATTGGGATATTTTCGGAGTTCTTTCTATTTCATTAATTATGCGATTCGTGGTATTTTTAAATATATGAAATAAATAGTTTCAGGAAAAAATATAGTTAATAATATTACTTGTATAGTTGTAGATATCGTATACATGTTTGGGTATTTACGTTTAATTTTCTAATCAAATTATTATGGGGTATAGTGAGGAATTCATTCCGGACGGAATGAATGCTTTTGAGCGTAATGTAAAGCGAATTGGGGACTGCATAGTTGCAGCAGTTTTAATGGTTGTTTTTTCTCCGCTATTTTTAATTTGTTATATAGCTGTGAAACGGGAGGATGGTGGCCCGGCTATATTCAAGCAAGAACGTATCGGGCGTTTCGGCCGACCGTTTAATATCTATAAATTCCGCAGTATGCGATTGGATGCAGAGTCGGCAGGTCCCAGACTTTATGCCGGAGGAAGAGATGGGCGACTAACAGATATTGGAAAATTTCTTCGTGAACATCATTTGGATGAACTACCGCAGCTATGGAATGTTTTCTGTGGAGATATGGCTTTCATCGGACCTCGTCCGGAACGGAAGTTTTATATTGATCAAATTATAAAGCACGATCCGCGTTATCAATACTTGTATCAGATTCGGCCGGGAGTAACTTCTTATGCAACTTTGTATAATGGCTATACAGATACAATGGATAAGATGTTGCGTCGTTTGCGGTACGATTTGTTCTATTTGCAACATCGTTCCTGGTGGTTTGATTTTAAGATATTGGTGAAGACTTTCTTGAATATATGTTTTGGCAAGAAGTTTTAGATATATGGAACAATTGGAAAAAGAAAGGGGATAAAATATAATGTTGAGATGTAATTGGTACTAAGAATGTTTGTATGTGAGATGAAAAAAATGTAGGTCCCTAGCTTCATGCTGTAACAAGCATGATTCTCCTACATTGTAGATTAGAAATTGTACGACGGTACATTTCTAATTTGCGCCCTGCCATCGGAGGCTAAAGCCGATGTGAATTTCCCACTATATCAACTGTCTGTGAAGATCGTTGATATATTATTATATTTCTGCTTTGGCAAGAAGTTTTAGATATATGGAATAAATTAGAAAATAAAAGGTATAAAATATAATGTTGAGATGCAATTAAAACTAAGAGTGTTTGTATGTGAGATGAAAAAATGTAGGTCCCTAGCTTCATGCTGTAAAAAGCATGATTCTCCTACATTGTGAATTAGGAATGTACGACGGTATATTTCTGATTCACGCCCTGTCATCGGAGGTTAAAGCCGATGTGAATTTCCCACTATATCAACGGTCTGCGAAGATAGTTGATATATTTTTTTATACCCCTTGTTGTGTGGAATAATAATGAATGTATTCTTTGGCTGGTTGTCAGAAATTTTGTATCTTTATAGCTGTAAATCAAGTATAAAGAAACGATGGAACATCCTGATTTTATAGTGAAATGTTATAATAAACAAGAGTTGGCTCAAATGTGTTTTCCTGATTTATCCGTTCGGGCTTCGGTCAATAAATTGCGGCGCTGGATGCGGAAGTGCAAGCCGTTGATGGAAGAAATACTGGCTACTGATTTTCATCCGAAAACGAAGGCGTTCTCCGTGAGAGAGGTACGGCTTATCACTTATTATTTAGGAAGACCGGGAGATTTGTAGTAATATAAATTTCAGTATACACTTATTTATTAGTATAAGAATGTAGTTCATAAGGAAAAAGAAGGTTTTATGGAGATATTTTGGCTTTTCTATAGAAAAGAAGTAACTTTTTACTAAAAATAAGATCTATGGCTATAACAATAAAAAGTATTCCAGTTTTGGAAGGAGGGACAGCGGAGGAATTTATCCGCCGTGCGGAAAAGAATGCTTCTAAAGCGACTCCGGTCTTGTCCACAAAATCCAAGAAACGTCTTCAGACTGTTCTAGAAAAATCTAAAACGTTTAAGTTTTAGGAATATGGAGACTGATTTTTCACTTTATGATAATTGTGCTATGCTTTTGTATAACAAAGAAGTTAGAGAGAATTGCGTGCCTTTTAATTGTGGAGAATCAGATTTGGATGATTTTTTTCTGAATGATGCAGAATTGTATGCAGAAGAACTTTTAGGTAAGACTTATTGTTGGATAACAGTAGAAAAACCTCATCGTTTGGTTGCGTTTTTTACTTGATCTAATGATAGTATAAAGACTCGTTTTTATCTTCTAGTTCTAAAGAAGGTTATTGTCCTACGCAGGACGTCACACCGATGGCTGAGATGATAGACGTCGCAATGGTCACGATAAACTGGAGAATGTTTTCCAAAGTTGCTTTTTCATACTGTTTTAATTAAAAATGGATAATTGGTAATTAATAATTAGGCTGCCGGAGCCGGAGTTTCACCGCCATCATCCTTGCCGCCATCGTCGGGAAGTGGCTCTTCGTCCGAATTGGTGGAGGCATCACTTTTATACAGCGAGTAATCCAACGTTTTGCACAATTTGAATGGGAAACAGTGCTGCAATGGGATGGCGTGATTTTGTGAATAGTATCGGGAATGAGACATTTTTTTAATATTTCAGGCGATTTCCTTTCTTTATTTAATTTATTTTATATCTTTGCTTTCTATATAAGAGGAACACGAATGAAGACTCACTTATTTATTCATATAAATTTAATAAATTATGTTCAAAGCTCCTTTTTCTTTTGACGGACGTATTCGTAGAATCGAGTATTTCCTGTCTGGTATCATTGGTGGTATCGTTTCAAGTATCGCATGGGCACTGGGTGTGGGCACATTCATTATGGGTGCGGCTAGCGGTTCGGCCGGCGGTTCTGTCATCGGTTTATTGATTGGTCTTGCAGCTTTGGTTGCTTCCGTGTGGTTCTCTTTGGCACAGGGAGTGAAGCGCCTGCATGACTTGAATAAATCCGGTTGGTTGATTCTGCTGTGCTGTGTTCCTATCGTAGGCTGGATTTTTGCGTTGTACATGCTGTTTGCCGACGGTACGGTAGGCCCTAATCCTTATGGCGAAGATCCTAAAAACCGTATGCCATATCAGGCACAACCAACTTCTGTGAATGTGACAGTAAACGTTTCGAGAGAAGAAGTGAAAGTGGCGGAACCTGTTGCTCCTGCCGTAGCTCCTGAAGAAGAAAAAGCAGAATAAACTTTTTTAAGAAGAAATAGTGAAGCCTCTTGCGAAATTCGTTTTGCGAGAGGCTTTTTTTTACTATCTTTGAAAGTCAGTAAAACAGAAAACAGAAATAAATATGAAAAAAGTAATTTGCAGTGAGAAGGCGCCCGGAGCTATCGGGCCTTACAGTCAGGCGATAGAAGCCAATGGAATGGTATTTGTGTCAGGTCAGTTGCCTATTGATGCCGCTACAGGAGAGATGGCGGAAGGGATTGAAGCACAGGCACGCCAGTCGTTGGAGAATATGAAACACATTCTTGAAGAAGCAGGATTGACAATGGCAAACATTGTCAAAACTACTGTCTTTCTTCAGGATATGTCCCTGTTTGCGGGGATGAATGGTGTGTATGCCACCTATTTCGACGGAGCTTTTCCGGCACGCTCGGCGTTTGCCGTAAAAGCCCTGCCAAAAGATGCGTTAGTAGAGATTGAGTGTATCGCGGTTCGCTAACAAGTCTGCGACAATGAAACTGCTGCCCCCCACGAAGATAAGGTCTTTTGGGGGGCAGTTCTTTTTAGCTGCCTGCACGGCATCCACTACAGTAGGGTAGGATGTTCCTTTTAGTCCGGCTTCTTCTGCCAGTTCCATCAATTCATTTTCCGGCAGCGCACGCTTCACGCTTGCTTTGGTGAAGTAGTAAGTGGCATCTTTCGGCAACACTTGCAGGGCGCCGCTGATATCTTTATCATTGACCATACCGAATACGATATGAATATCCTTGTCGAAAGTTTTGCGGATAGCATCGAGCTGTACGCGGATATATTCGATTCCGTCGACGTTGTGTCCCGTGTCACAGATAATGTCCGGATAGCTGTGTACTTTCTGCCAACGCCCCATCAGGCCGGTGAGTCGACATACATTGGCAAAACCTTCTAAACAGTTCCGCGGCGTGATGTTGTAGTTCAGATGGGTCAGGGCTGCAAGAGCCTTTAGAGTGGTGTGCATGTTTTCGAATTGGTAAGCCCCGCTCAATTCGCTGAAAAGTCCGGAAGGAAACATGTTATTGAGGATCCTGATGGCATCTTTTCTTCTGTCGAGTATTTGGTCTATCGCACGTATACTGTTTACTGTATCTAACATGGCTAGTAGTTGCCGGATTTGATTTTTCTTTTCTTCCGACAGTCCGTCTGTTTCTTCGACTATTTTGTATGCTTTCTTTATACTTTTGTCCATTCCTGTTCTTATTTCCTGCAACCTCGAATAAGGAAGTATTTCCATGCTCCAGTGTTGGGGAACCTTGCCGGCAAATTCGATGGGCGCATTCTTTTCTTTTGCTTTCATGGTGAACACACGTTTCACCGCTCCTTGGGCTCTGCCGATAATGACCGGAACGCCTTCTTTGATGATGCCTGCTTTCTCTTTGGCAATCTTCGTCAGCGTGTCACCCAGATATTGGGTGTGGTCAAGACCGATATTGGTGATGACGCATAAATCCGGATGAATGATGTTCGTACAGTCCAGTCGCCCGCCCATACCTACTTCGATTACAGCCACATCCACTTTCTGATCGGCAAAATAACGGAATGCCATAGCAGTGGTCAGTTCAAAAAAGGAAGGGTGCAGCGGTTCGAAGAAAGCGCGGTGCTCTTCCACGAAATTGACTACATATTCTTCCGGTATCATCTCGCCGTTGATGCGGATGCGTTCGCGAAAATCAATCAGATGAGGAGAGGTGAATAATCCGACCCGGTAGCCGGCGCACTGCAATACCGCCGCGATAGTATGTGAGCAAGAACCCTTTCCGTTCGTTCCTGCGATATGTATCGTCTTGAATTGTCGATGGGGATGCCCGAAATGCTCGTCCAATTTGTGTGTAGTCTCTAATCCCGGCTTATATGCTTTGCTTCCTATTTGCTGAAACATAGGTACACTTTCATATAAGTACTTTAAAGTGTTCTGATAGTCCATGTTTTATAAAATTTAACTCCGGGCAATCTTTATTGCCCGTTAATTTGTTTATCTTTAGAACCGTCAATCTTACCGTATATGCGGGATTGGCGATTTGAGATTGCAAATATCAACATTTAAATCTAAGAAATCATGGGAACTAAGAAAAATTTTGTACTAGACACAAATGTTATTCTTCACGACAGTAATTGTTTGAAGAATTTTCAGGAAAATGATATCTATCTCCCTCTTGTTGTACTCGAAGAACTGGACAAGTTCAAGAAAGGGAACGAGCAGATCAATTTCAATGCCCGTGAGTTTGTACGCGAACTGGACGTGCTGACCAGTGACGAACTTTTCACTGACGGAGTGAAACTGGGCGAAGGCTTGGGACGTCTGTTCGTGGTGACCAGTAAGGTGGAAGCTACCAAAGTGTGGGACTCTTTCCCTATCAAGAAACCCGACCATCTGATTCTGGCGGCGACTGAGTACCTGACCACCAAATATCCGGATATGAAGTCTATCCTGGTGACTAAGGATGTGAACTTGCGCATGAAAGCCCGCTCCATCGGTCTGCTTTGCGAAGATTATATCACGGATAAGGTAGCCAACGTGGATATTTTCGAGAAGTCCAATGAAATCTTTGAAAATGTAGATCCGGCATTGATCGACCGTATCTATTCTTCTAAAGAAGGTATCGACCTGAGCGAGTTTGACTTTAAAGACCTGATTCATCCTAATGAATGTTTCGTGTTAAAGAGCGACCGGAATAGTGTGTTGGCACGTTACAATCCTTTCACGCATTCTATCTGCCGGGTGATGAAAGGCAAGAATTATGGAATCGAACCCCGTAATGCCGAACAGAGCTTTGCTTTTGAGATTCTGAACGACCCGAACATCAAACTGGTGGCACTGACCGGAAAGGCGGGGACAGGTAAGACATTGCTGGCTTTGGCAGCCGCTTTGGGCAAGTTGGCGGACTACAAGCAGATTTTGCTGGCACGTCCTATTGTAGCGCTTTCCAACAAGGACATCGGTTTCCTGCCGGGAGATGCACAAGAAAAGGTTGCCCCTTATATGCAACCGTTGTTTGACAACCTGAACGTGATTAAGCGTCAGTTTGCCGCCAGTTCTACGGAAGTGAAGCGTATCGAGGATATGCAGAAAAGCGAGCAACTGGTGATTGAGGCGCTGGCATTTATCCGTGGACGTAGCTTGAGCGAGATGTATTGCATTATCGACGAAGCGCAGAACCTCACTCCGAATGAGATAAAAACGATTATTACCCGTGCCGGTGAAGGCACGAAGATGGTGTTTACGGGGGATATTCAGCAGATTGACCAACCGTATCTGGATAGTCAGTCCAATGGTCTGGTATACATGATTGACCGCATGAAGGATCAGAACCTCTTTGCACACGTCAACCTGTTGAAGGGTGAACGAAGCGAGTTGAGCGAGTTGGCTAGTAACTTGATGTAATAACGAAAAATAAAATAGGCACGGATTACACGGATTTCACGGTTTTTCCAATTATCTTAAACCGCGTAATCTGTGTAATCCGTGCCTGATTTTTGCCTTTTACTTTTCCGCTTATTCTTTCTTTCCGAAATATTTCAAGAATTGCGTACGTTCGAAGGTATTGATACCTTTCACATCCTTCGTATTCAGTTTGCCTTTGAACTGGGCGATGCTGTTGAACCCTTTCCGTGCCATCCATGCAGAGAGGAAACGGTTGGCTTCTCCAATGAATGCGTTCGTATTCTGATAAATCGCACTACAAACTTCTACGGCCGATGCGCCGGCAAGAATCGCTTTTAATACAGATTCCGCATTGGCGACGCCACCGGATGCCGCATAGTCGATTTTGTCTACTGCGGCCGACGCGATTCCAATCCAGCGGAGCGGAGTGGCGAGGTCGGAAGCATTGCTGAATACTTCACCGGAGATATGCTCCAGTTTCTCGATATTGATGTCCGGCTGATAGAAACGGTTGAAGAGGACAACTGCTGCCGCACCGTTCGCGTAGAGCTGGTCGATCAGTGCTACGGGATTTGTCAGGTTGTCGCCCAGTTTCATGATAACCGGAATGCTGATTGTCTTTTTGATGTGGCGGAGAATATCAATGTGGCGTTGCTCGAAAGAACCATACGTATATTGTACGTCCGACTGCAACGCGAGGATATTGATTTCCAATGCGTCGGCGCCGGCTTCTTCGATTTGCTTGGCAAAGTCCACCCATTCGGAATCAGTGTAGCAGTTGATGCTGGCAATGATGGGAATAGGGCAAACCTTCTTGCTCTCCTTAATCAAAGTCAGGTATTCGGACAACTTGTGTTCACGGATATACTCTTCCAGATAATCGCTGCCTTCAGCAGAGAAAGCCGGATCACGCAGTTGTTCCGCTTCCAGCATAATCTGTTCTTCAAACAGTGATTTCAGGACGATAGCGCCGGCACCTTCTTCGGCCAGCTTTTTATTTTTGCCGACACTGTTGGTCAGTCCCGAGCTACTGATAATGATAGGGTTTCTGAGAGAAAGCCCTGCGAAAGTAGTTTTTAAATCGGTCATGGTCATAATGATTGGTTAAATATTATAATTGCGTTCTCCGAAAATCTTGCTTCCCACCCGTACCAAGGTACTTCCTGCGGCAATGGCTTCGTGATAATCGTGTGACATTCCCATTGATAATTCCCGGAAATCATCCGAGCCGGCGAACCAAGTTTCTTTGATCTCATTGAAGAGCTTATCAAGTAAACGGAATTCCCGGTTGATTTGTTCAATATTATCAGTGTTGCTGGCCATTCCCATCAACCCGCAGATGTGCACGTGGGTCAGTTCTTTCCATTCTCCGGCGTTCAGCATCTCCTTGCATTCTTCAGGACTGAAACCGAATTTCGTTTCTTCCTGCGCTACGTGTATCTGCAACAGGCAGTTGACGGCGCGTCCTGCTTTGACAGCCTGCTTGTTGACTTCCGCCAGTAATTTGTAAGTGTCAATTCCATGTATCATCGCTACGTATGGTATCATGTACTTGATTTTATTACTTTGCAGGTGTCCGATAAAATGCCATTCGATGTCTTTGGGCAAACTTTCGTATTTAGCTGTCATTTCCTGCACTTTGCTTTCTCCAAAAATACGCTGTCCCGCCTGATATGCTTCTTCTATCGCTTCATTGGGATGGAATTTTGAGACAGCAACCAGCCGGACTCCTTGCGGGAGTTCGGCCAGAACTTGCTTTAAATTGTCAGCAATACTCATTGTTACTTATGCTTTTGACGGATCAAACTCCGGTTTGTCATTCGGGCCGGCACTGTAAGGATATACGTCCATCAGCGGTGTCTCGGACACCATGCCGATTTGATAATCCGCCATTGTTCCCTTCATGCCCTCGTCCAGTTTCTTCACTGCGTCACGCAAGTCGGCAGCCTGTACCAGTACTTGTGTGGAAGTCTTCTTCTCCGCACCGCTTTTTTCATCCAGTGTGATGAAAATAAGTTTGCATTTGAACCAGCGGTCGGCACTTTCTTCGTCGCTGGGGAAAAGTTCGCTATAGTTGGCACGTTTGATGTCAGAAACGGTAAACTCGCCCGAAATAAACGGAGTCATTTCTTCGATGATGCGTGCTTCGGCTTCTGTAAAGCTAAGCGCGTCAACGAGATAAGGTTCGGTTACTTTTTTCTGCATTCCGTTCTCCATTACTTTCTCATAACGGATTTTACATTCAAACCATGTATGCATTGCCATAATTTTCTTCCTTTTTAATTAATTGATTTATGTAAATTGCCTACAAAGATAAACAAAATACCAAAGTAAGTGCCGAAAGATTTTTATTTTCTTTTATGCAGATTTTTTAGTTCAAATGAAAGCATGATGCGGAAAAGTCCGATAATGAGGAAAGTAAAAGAAATCATGTACACTGCGTAGAGTGCTCCGACGGCAGGTTGCCACAATATCAGCAGCGAGCAGAGGATGGCGAGGATACCGAAAGCCATATACCAGCCCCAGTCGCGGGTGCCGTAACGTTTCAGGTCGATGGAGTAGCCGGTAGAGGAGAAGCCGCGGAACATCAGCCAGAAGGCTATGATGAACGGAATAACTTCCATACTGACCAACGGATAGGCAACCAGGTAGATACCCAGAACGAGGTCGATCAGCCCGCCTACGACATACCATCCCCAACTGGGCACACCTTTCTTATTACTAAGGGCAAAGATGATTTCCAATATACCGCTTATCAGCATGGATACGCTGAAAACGATGCTGAGAGCTACATAGCTGCTCAAGGGGGAGAACATGAGCCAAAGGGCTACAATAATATACACGACACCTAAAAGAAGGGAAGTCCACCAGTTTTTTACCGAGTGTTGAATCTCATTAAATACAGTTTCCATACATTTTATTTTTTAAGTTGATTACTAAAGTGATTTCGTTGTGGAATAACAATCTGCATTTAGAAATGTTTCTTCGTGAACATTTTTTGGGTAATAGTTGTTTTCTATATAAAGTAAATTTTAAATATAAAAGCATTATGGCAACAACAAATTTCAAAGGACAACCGGTGAAACTGATCGGTGAATTTATACAAGTAGGTAAAGTCGCTCCTGACTTTGAATTGGTAAAAACAGATTTATCTTCTTTCTCCCTGAAAGACTTGAATGGTAAAAATGTGATTCTGAATATTTTCCCGAGTCTGGATACAAGCGTATGCGCTACGTCTGTACGTAAGTTTAACAAGATGGCTGCCGGTATGAAGGATACAGTGGTGCTGGCTATCTCTAAAGACCTTCCGTTTGCGCACGCTCGTTTCTGTACGACCGAAGGCATCGAGAACGTGGTTCCATTGTCGGATTTCCGCTTCTCTGATTTTGATGAAAGCTACGGTGTACGTATGGCTGACGGCCCATTGGCAGGACTTTTGGCACGTGCGGTAGTCGTAATCGGCAAAGATGGCAAAGTGGCTTATACGGAACTCGTTCCTGAAATTACACAGGAGCCTGACTATGACAAGGCACTGGCAGCGATAAAATAATATAAGTATTAAGTATAAAATAATAATTGCGGCTGACAAGTGATTGCGGCTGGTACTTATCTAAAGATTTTGACCTAATGAGAACTGGTAATGAGTTTGGTATCTCGCCAAACTTATGTTCTTGTTAGGTTGTGTTTTTTTCTACACTAAACCTCTACAATTATCATGAACAAGATGAAAACTCTATTCATCGCCCTGTCATGTATGGGCGCTGGAACTCTTTCGGCTCAGACTGCCGATAGTACACAAACTTCTCCCTGGACTAAAGAAGGATTTGCCGGGCTGAAACTGACACAGGTCAGCCTTACCAACTGGGCCGCCGGTGGTGACAATTCCGTAGCTTTTGACTTACAAGGTACTTACCAGATTAATTATAAGAAAGGAAAGCATTTGTGGAACAACCGTATCGAACTGGCTTATGGATTGAATAAGACCGGCGATCAGGGTACAAGAAAGGCGAATGATAAAATCTATCTGAATACGAATTATGGTTATTCCATTGCCAAGAATTGGTATGCGAGTGCGTTTGCCACTTTTCAGACCCAGTTCTCTCCGGGATATGACTATTCGGTCAATAAGGATGTTTCTATCTCCGAATTTATGTCTCCGGGCTATCTGACTACGGGTTTGGGCTTCACGTATGATCCGGGCAAGATATTTACGGTCGTATTGTCTCCTGCTTCCTGGCGTGGCACATTTGTCCTGAATGACCGTCTATCTGACGAAGGGGCTTACGGGGTTGACCCCGGCAAACATTTGCTGTCCGGTTTCGGAGCTAACCTGAAAGGGGAAGTGAAATATGAATTCCTGAAAAATATGACTGTATATTCACGTCTGGACTTATATTCCGATTATCTGCATAAACCTCTGAATATAGATGTCAACTGGGAAGTGCAAGTGAATATGATTATCAATAAGTGGTTCTCAACTACATTGACCACTAACCTGATGTATGACGATGATGTGAAGATTACGCAAAAGGACGGTACGAAAGGTGCACGTGTGCAGTTCAAGGAAATATTGGGAGTGGGAGTACAATTCAACTTCTAAAATAAAAGAAAAGATTCAGGCACGGATTTCACGGATTAACGCGGTTGTTTAATGATATATTT
>NZ_JBCOWR010000006.1:0-59689 GCF_040918965.1 Bacteroides sp. RTP21281st1_H5_RTP21281_210402
TTCCTTATAAAGCTTCTTGAAACTCTCAAGATTGAGATTGTCAATAACAGCATTCACGATGCGGACTGGGTCGGTCGTAGCTATGTTTTCATCAATTCTTTGTGGAAAAAGAACGGTTTGATTGGGAATGTAAGGACGAAAATGTAACTTTGCCATAACGAAAAACTTTATACCTAAAGATACGAAAACTTTGGGTAATAACAAAGCCCGGGCTTGAGAAAGTCTGGGCTTTGCGCATAAAAAAAGGCTGTGTCAGCGTTTTGACACAACCTCTTCTCTAATTTCTTTCAACTATATATCTTATTCAACAGCTGCGGACAATTCAGCACCAGCTTTAAACTTAGCTACTTTCTTAGCAGGAATAGTAATAGTTGCCTTTGTAGAAGGGTTAATACCAGTTCTTTCAGCTCTTTCGCTTACAGAGAAAGTACCAAAACCAACGAGGGATACTTTTTCACCGGCTTTCATAGCATTAGTAACTGAAGTGATAAAAGCATCAAGTGCTTTTTTTGCATCGGCTTTGCTCATTTGAGACTCAGCAGCCATTGCGCTAATAAGTTCAGACTTATTCATAATACGTAAAATGATTAATTAATATATATGTTACACAAAAGATTATCTTTCAATGGATTGATTTCACAAATATAGCCGAACAAAACAACATATCAAATAAAAACATAAAAAAAACGCAGCAAATTGTTGAAAAAGAGCTAATAGGGAGCAAAAATCATGCTTTAAAACAGAAATTATTCGTACTTTTGCGTCTATTATCTAAATATTCAGAAATTAAAATGATGCCAACTGTAACTAAAAACCTGATAATTATCAATGTACTGGTATTTTTCGGTACACTCGTTGCTCAACGATATGGTTTAGATTTGACTAATTATCTGGGATTACATTTTTTCCTCGCAAGTGACTTCAACCCGGCACAGCTCATCACTTATATGTTCATGCACGGCGGATTCAGCCATATTTTCTTCAATATGTTCGCCGTTTTCATGTTCGGCCCGATTCTCGAACAAACTTGGGGACCGAAACGTTTCCTGTTTTACTATATCATTTGCGGTATCGGTGCAGGACTTATTCAGGAAGGTGTGCAATATATTCAGTATGTTACGGAACTCAGCCATTATGCAGAAGTGAATATAGGTTCAGCCATTATCCCTATGGAGCAGTATCTGAATATGATGACCACCGTAGGTGCTTCGGGAGCCGTTTACGCTATATTGCTGGCATTCGGTATGCTATACCCCAACAACAAGCTGTTCATTTTCCCGTTACCTTTCCCTATCAAAGCGAAGTTTTTCGTTATCGGATATGCAGCAATTGAGTTATGGTCAGGATTTGCCAATAATCCCGGAGATAATGTCGCTCACTTCGCCCACTTGGGGGGAATGTTGTTCGGACTGATTCTGATTTTATATTGGAGAAAAAAAAGCAATAACAATGGGACATATTATAGCTGATTTAAAAGAAACATTCAGAAGAGGAAATATTTTTATCCAACTGATTTATATCAACGTCGGTATTTTTATTATCGGTACGTTGATTAATGTTTTCCTGCAACTATTCGGATTCAGTATTCCCGATATATTCGGTATTTTCGCCCTGCCGGCATCCTTTATTGGTTTTATTCATCGACCGTGGTCGCTGCTCACTTATATGTTTATGCATGCGGGCATCCTGCATATTTTATTTAATATGCTCTGGCTGTATTGGTTCGGCAGCCTGTTCCTTCACTTCTTCTCTGCAAAGCATTTAAGAGGTCTGTATGTACTGGGAGGTATCTGCGGCGGCTTACTATATATGGTTGCTTACAATGTATTTCCTCTATTCAGTTCGCAGATAGCAGGTTCCACATTGGTCGGGGCATCGGCATCCGTGCTGGCTATCGTTGCAGCCACAGCTTATCGGGAACCTAATTACCGGGTACAACTTTTCCTGTTCGGTGCTATCCGTCTCAAATACCTGGCATTGGTTGTTATCGGCATTGATGTAATATCCATCACTTCAAGCAATGCGGGAGGACATATCGCCCATTTAGGCGGTGCCCTTGCCGGACTTTGGTTTGCCGCCAGCCTAAGTAAAGGAATCGATTTGACTTCCTGGATTAACTGGTTCCTGGATGGTTTCATGTCTCTGTTCCAAAAGAAAACATGGAAACGTAAACCTAAAATGAAAGTACATTACGGTGGTAGCGCTACCGGTCATGAGAAGGATTACGATTATAACGCCCGCAAGAAAGCACAGTCGGAAGAAGTAGACCGTATCCTGGAGAAACTGAAAAAATCCGGTTACGACAGTCTCACTACAGAAGAAAAGAAAAGCTTGTTCGACGCAAGCAAAAGATAAAAGAATGGAGCATATTGGCAAAATTGTCGCATATCTGATACTGGCTATCAACGCTTTCCTTGTGGGAACGTTGATACTAAGCGCCTATAGTCCTTATCTAAATCCCAAAGTAAACCCACTGGCTTCGAGCCTGGGACTTGCATTCCCGATATTTCTGACTATCAACCTCTTATTTTTGGTCTTTTGGGCATTTATCAATTACCGCTATGCTTTATTACCAATTATCGGTTTTCTGGTTTGTATTCCGCAAATACGGACTTATATTCCTTTTAATTCCACCACTAAAACGATACCCGAAGGGAGTATCAAGCTGCTGTCTTACAACGTGATGAGCTTTAGCAATCTGGAAAAGGAAAACGGGAAGAATCCTGTCCTGTCCTATCTGGCGGACAGTAAAGCCGATATTATTTGTCTGCAAGAATATAATACAGCTACCAACAAGAAGTTTCTGACGGAACAGGACGTGAAGAAAGCATTGAAGGCATACCCCTACCAGTCCATCCATCAACAAGGCATAGGAGAAGTGCAGCTTGCCTGTTTCTCAAAATTTCCCATACTTTCGTCGCAGCCCATCAAATACAAGAGCAGTTATAACGGGTCTATGAAATATGTACTGAAGGTAAACAATGACACCATTACATTGATCAACAACCATTTGGAATCCAACAAACTCACCAAGGAAGACAGGGGAATCTACGAAGACATGATAAAAGACCCGAATGCGCGAAAGGTAAAAACCGGACTCCGGCAACTGGTAAGGAAGTTGGCGGAAGCATCGGCCATCCGCGCGTCACAGGCAGATTCCGTTGCCAAATACATCGCGGAAAGCAAATATCCGACCATTATAGCATGCGGTGACTTCAACGACGGTTCCATCTCGTACACACACCGTATCCTTACCCAAAAGTTGGACGACGCATTCACCCACTCCGGCAAGGGGCTGGGGATTTCCTACAATCAGAACAAGTTCTATTTCCGAATCGACAATATCCTGATAAGCCCCGACCTGAAAGCCTACAACTGCACTGTAGACCGGTCTATCAAGGCTTCCGACCACTATCCTATCTGGTGCTATATCAGCAAGCGATAAGAACTGTAAACTCTAATATAAAACACTTATGATGATTAAAAAAACACTAACCCTTTTAGCAGTAAGTTGTATGATGTACTCCTGTACTACGAAAACAGAAAGCAATCCTTTCTTTACAGAGTTTCAAACCGAGTATGGTGTCCCCTCTTTCGACAAAATTAAACTGGAACACTACGAACCCGCCTTCCTGAAAGGTATCGAAGAGCAAAACCAAAATATAGAAGCTATCGTCGAAAGCCCGGAAGTTGCGACATTCGAGAATACGATTGTAGCTTTGGACAACAGCGCACCTGTCCTGGATCGTGTAAGTGCCATTTTCTTCAATATGACAGACGCGGAAACAACCGACGCCCTGACTGAACTTTCGATGAAGATGGCACCCGTTCTTTCGGAACACGAAGATAATATCTCCCTGAATGAGAAACTCTTCAAACGCGTGAACGATGTTTACCTGCAAAAAGACTCACTGAACCTGACAACAGAGCAAAGCCGCCTGTTAGACAAAACCTACAAAAGATTTGTCCGTTCGGGAGCCAACCTCAGCGCAGAAAAGCAAGCCCGTCTCCGCGAAATCAACAAAGAGCTTTCTACACTCGGCATCACTTTCAGCAACAATGTGTTGAATGAGAATAACGCTTTCCAACTTTTCGTTGATAAGGAGGAAGATTTGACCGGACTGCCCGAATGGTTCCGCCAAAGCGCAGCCGAAGAAGCAAAAGCGGCCGGACAAGTAGGCAAATGGTTGTTTACCCTGCACAATGCAAGCCGTCTGCCCTTCCTGCAATATGCAGATAACCGCCCGCTCCGCGAACAAATGTACAAAGCCTACATCAATCGGGGAAACAACAACAATGAAAACGACAATAAAGAAAATATCCGCAAAATCGTCTCTCTCCGCCTTGAAAAGGCGAATCTATTAGGCTTCGACTGCTACGCCAACTTCGTTCTGGACGAAACAATGGCGAAGAACGCCACGAACGTAATGGAACTCCTGAACAACCTCTGGAGCTATGCACTGCCGAAAGCAAAAGCAGAAGCCGCAGAACTTCAGAAACTGATGGATAAAGAAGGCAAAGGCAAAAAACTGGAAGCATGGGACTGGTGGTACTATACCGAAAAACTACGCAAAGAAAAATACAACCTGTCCGAAGAAGATACAAAGCCCTACTTCAAACTGGAAAATGTACGTGAAGGCGCATTTGCCGTGGCCAACAAACTTTATGGTATCACTTTGAGCAAACTCGAAGGAATCCCGACCTACCATCCTGACGTAGAAGTCTTTGAAGTGAAAGACGCTGACGGTTCCCAGCTCGGAATCTTCTATGTAGACTATTTCCCGCGTGCCGGAAAAAGCGGCGGCGCATGGATGAGCAACTACCGTGAACAACAGGGAGCTACCCGTCCGTTGATATGCAATGTTTGCAGCTTCACCAAACCGGTAGGCGACACTCCTTCCCTGCTGACGATGGACGAAGTGGAAACACTGTTCCACGAATTCGGCCATGCCCTGCACGGCTTACTGACAAAATGCGAACACAAAGGAACATCCGGCACCAACGTCGTACGTGATTTTGTAGAGCTTCCTTCTCAAATCAACGAGCACTGGGCTACCGAACCGGAAGTACTGAAAATGTATGCCAAACATTACCAGACTGGAGAAGTAATCCCCGATGAAATCATCGAAAAAATACTGGAACAAAAGACCTTCAACCAGGGATTCATGACCACGGAACTACTGGCTGCCGCCATCCTCGACATGGACTTGCATACAGTGACAGATGTAAAGAATATGGATATGCTTTCTTTCGAAAAAGAAGCTATGGACAAGCTCAATCTTATCCCCGAAATTGCTCCTCGTTACCGTGTCACTTACTTCAACCATATCATTGGCGGATACGCTGCCGGATACTATAGCTACCTATGGGCAAACGTACTGGACAATGATGCCTTTGAAGCCTTCAAAGAACATGGAATCTTTGATAAGAACACTGCCGACCTGTTCCGCTACAACGTATTGGAGAAGGGGGACAGTGAAGACCCGATGGTGCTTTACAAGAATTTCCGCGGGGCAGAGCCGAGCCTGGAACCGCTACTGAAAAACAGGGGAATGAAATAATTCTGCAAAAAAGCCCTTAAACATCAAATATTTGAGGGCTTCTTACATATAAATGTGAAAAAAAAACTATATTTGCAGCCTTGTATGCGGCAAAAAGCACTTGTGTACGACAGAATTTAACTGAAAATTAAATTAAAAAAGTAATCATCATAAATTAAAAGTAAAATGCAAAACAAAGGATTTGTAAAGGTTTTTGCGGTATTACTCACGCTGGTATGCGTGTTCTACCTCTCCTTCTCCTTCGTAACACGCCATTATACCAACAAGGCGAAAGAAATTGCGAACGGCGACCCGAAAGTGGAACAGGACTACCTCGACTCTCTCTCCAACGAGAAAGTATGGCTGGGTAACTGGACGCTGAAAGATTGTCGTGAAATGGAGATTAGTTTAGGTTTGGACCTGAAAGGTGGTATGAACGTTATCCTTGAAGTTTCCGTACCTGATGTTATCAAAGCATTGGCAGACAACAAGCCGGATGAAGCTTTCAACAAGGCACTGGCAGAAGCTGCAAAGCAAGCTGTCAACAGCCAGGATGACATCATCACCCTGTTTGTCAGAGAATACCACAAAATTGCTCCGGACGCAAAACTTTCCGAACTCTTCGCAACACAACAGTTGAAAGACAAAGTAAACCAGAAATCAACAGATGCTGAAGTTGAAAAAGTGCTGAGAGCAGAAGTAAAAGCCGCAGTTGAAAACTCATACAACGTACTGCGTACCCGTATCGACCGTTTTGGTGTTGTTCAGCCGAACATCCAAAGCCTGGAAGACAAAATGGGACGTATCATGGTGGAACTTCCGGGTATCAAAGAGCCGGAACGTGTGAGAAAACTTCTCCAAGGTTCTGCCAACCTCGAATTCTGGGAAACTTATACAGCTAAGGAAATTCTTCCTGCCATGCAATCTGCAGACGCAAAATTGCGTACGATATTGACTGAAGAGACAACTGTTGACGGAGACACAATCGAAGCCGCAGTCCTCACCGAAGCTACTCCGGTTGAGAAAAAAGCCGTAAGCGCTGCCGACAGCCTTGCAGCCGCCCTGAAAGGTGACGCAGCCGCTGAAGACAAAGCAGCCGTCAACATGGAAGAAATCAAAAAGCAATATCCTCTGTTGGCAATGCTTCAGTTGAATTCCAGCGGACAGGGTCCTGTTATTGGTTATGCCAACTACAAAGACACTGCCGAGATCAACAAGTACCTAGCTATGCCGGAAGTCAAAGCAGAACTTCCGAAAGACCTTCGCTTGAAGTGGGGTGTTTCTCCTTCTGAATTTGACAAGAAAGGACAGACTTTCGAATTGTACGCTATCAAATCTACCGAACGTAACGGCAAAGCTCCGTTGGAAGGCGACGTAGTAACAGATGCTAAAGACGAATTCGACCAATACAGCAAACCGGCTGTAAGCATGGCAATGAACTCTGACGGTGCACGCCGCTGGGCTCAGTTGACCAAGCAGAACATCGGCCGTTCCATCGCTATCGTTCTTGACAACTATGTATATTCTGCACCGAACGTAAATTCTGAAATCACAGGCGGACGTTCACAGATTACAGGCCATTTCACACCGGAACAGGCAAAGGACTTGGCAAACGTATTGAAATCAGGTAAGATGCCGGCTCCGGCACACATCGTACAGGAAGATATCGTTGGTCCGTCACTGGGTCAGGAATCTATCAACGCGGGTGTCTTCTCATTCGTTGTGGCTCTGATTCTGTTGATGGTTTACATGTGCTCCATGTACGGTTTCATCCCGGGTATGGTTGCCAACTGCGCATTGATTCTCAACTTTTTCTTCACACTGGGTATCCTTTCATCCTTCCAGGCCGCACTGACAATGTCAGGTATTGCCGGTATGGTATTGTCACTGGGTATGGCAGTGGATGCGAACGTACTTATCTATGAACGTACCAAAGAAGAGCTTCGTGCAGGCAAGGGAGTGAAGAAAGCACTTGCTGACGGTTATTCCAACGCATTCTCGGCTATCTTCGACTCTAACTTGACATCTATCATCACAGGTATCATCCTGTTCAACTTCGGTACTGGTCCGATTCGCGGTTTTGCTACAACATTGATTATCGGTATCCTCGTATCCTTCTTTACTGCCGTATTCATGACTCGTCTGGTTTACGAACACTTCATGAACAAAGACAAGTGGTTGAACCTGACATTTACGACCAAGATTTCAAAGAACCTGATGGCCAATACGCATTTCGACTTCATGGGAACCAACAAGAAATCCATGATTATCGTTAGCGCAATTATCATCGTTTGCATCGGTTCGTTTGCTATCCGTGGTTTGAGCCAGAGTATCGACTTCACCGGTGGACGTAACTTCAAAGTACAGTTCGAAAACCCGGTTGAACCGGAACAAGTACGCGAACTGATTTCCAGCAAGTTCGGTGATGCTAACGTCAGTGTAATCGCTATCGGTACAGACAAGAAAACAGTACGTATCAGCACAAACTACCGCATCGAAGATGCAGGTAACAATGTGGACTCGGAAATCGAAGCATATCTGTACGAAACATTGAAACCGGTACTGACTCAGAACATTACATTAGAAACTTTCATTGACCGCGACAACCACACAGGTGGTAGTATCGTAAGTTCACAGAAAGTGGGCCCGAGTATTGCAGACGATATCAAGACAGGCGCTATCTACTCCGTAGTACTGGCATTGCTCGCTATCGGCTTGTATATCCTGCTCCGTTTCCGTAACATTGCTTACAGTATCGGTTCTATCGTAGCTTTGAGTTGTGACACCATTATGATTATCGGTGCCTACTCACTGTTCTGGGGTATCCTGCCGTTCTCTCTGGAAATCGACCAGACATTCATCGGTGCTATCCTGACGGCTATCGGTTACTCTATTAATGACAAGGTGGTAATCTTCGACCGTGTGCGTGAGTTCTTCGGCCTGTACCCGAAACGTGACAAGCGCGTGTTGTTCAACGACTCTCTGAACACGACACTGGCCCGTACCATCAATACATCATTGAGTACATTGATCGTGTTGCTGTGTATCTTCATCCTCGGTGGTGACTCTATCCGCAGCTTCGCATTCGCGATGATTCTCGGTGTGGTTATCGGTACATTGTCTTCATTGTTCATTGCGTCTCCAATTGCATACAACATGATGAAGAACAAAAAAGTAGTAGCTGCAGCCGCTACGGAAGAATAACAATTCCTGAAATAGAAAAAGCCTCTTCCGAAATCCGGAAGAGGCTTTTTCTATTGATTATTAAAACAAATAGAAGCTATAAGACGTTAATCTTGAAAGAAGCCATTGTAAAACTTAAAACTTGATACAGTATGAAAGCCGACAACACAACTTCCCATAGATTCTTCTTTGTAGTAGTCCCGAGGGGAATCGAACCCCTATCTAAAGTTTAGGAAACTTCTATTCTATCCGTTGAACTACAGGACCGCTGTAAATTCGTTTGCAAAGATAACGGTTTCTGTCGATTTAACAAGAATAAAAATGCAGGTTCCTTTCATATAAGCTTAATATTTTGCGTCAATAGGACAATAAAGTACGTTTTATTTTGATAATTCGATTAACTTTCCGACCTTTGCGCTCACAAATTGAAAGTAAAAACAGTTTTTAAATTAAATATAGTAATTAAAGTTATGGCAGACGAAATGATGGTTAAAGAATTGGAGGAAGTCGTAGTACGTTTCTCCGGCGACTCCGGCGATGGCATGCAGCTGGCCGGCAACATCTTCTCGAACGTGTCGGCTACGGTAGGAAATGACATCTGTACATTCCCCGACTACCCGGCAGACATCCGCGCCCCGCAAGGTTCGCTGACCGGTGTTTCCGGTTTCCAGGTACACATCGGTGCCGGACAGGTTTACACTCCCGGAGACCGTTGCCACGTATTGGTAGCAATGAACCCTTCCGCACTGAAAACACAAATCAAATTCTGTAAACCGCAGGGACTTATCATCACCGACTCCGACTCATTCGAAGCCAGAGATTTGGAAAAGGCACAATTCAAGACTGACAATCCTTTTGAAGAACTGGACGTTAAGCAGGAAGTACTCGAAGTACCTATCTCTTCCATGTGTAAAGAGAGCCTGAAAGACTCGGGACTGGACAACAAATCCATTCTTCGTTGCAAGAATATGTTTGCCCTCGGACTAGTTTGCTGGTTGTTCAACCGTAACCTGGCAGCGGCAGAGAAAATGCTTCGTGAGAAATTCGCCAAAAAGCCCGAAATTGCAGAAGCTAACATCAAGGTATTGAACGACGGTTTCAACTACGGAGCAAACACTCACGCTTCTGTCTCCACTTATAAGATTGAAAGCAAAGCCCCGAAATCAAAGGGACTTTATACAGATATTAATGGTAACAAGGCAACTGCCTACGGATTGATTGCCGCCGCCGAAAAAGCAGGATTGGAACTCTATCTGGGCTCTTACCCTATCACCCCGGCTACCGATATTCTGCATGAATTAGCCAAGCATAAATCACTGGGCGTAAAAACCGTACAATGCGAAGACGAAATCGCAGGTTGTGCTTCCGCTGTCGGTGCTGCATTTGCAGGTGCTTTGGCAGTGACTACGACTTCCGGCCCCGGTGTTTGCCTGAAGAGTGAGGCGATGAACCTTGCTGTTATCGGCGAGCTTCCATTAGTGATTGTCAACGTACAGCGTGGCGGTCCGTCTACCGGTCTTCCCACTAAATCGGAACAGACCGACTTATTGCAGGCTCTTTACGGACGCAACGGCGAAAGCCCGATGCCTGTAATCGCCGCAACATCACCGACCAACTGTTTCGACGCCGCCTATATGGCATGTAAGATTGCCCTGGAACACATGACTCCGGTTGTATTACTGACCGATGCTTTCGTAGCTAACGGTTCTGCCGCATGGAGACTTCCTAACCTGAACGAATATCCAGCCATCAATCCTCCGTATGTAACTCCGGACATGGCAGGCAGCTGGACTCCTTACCAACGTAACGAAGAAACAGGCGTACGCTACTGGGCTACTCCGGGAACAGAAGGTTTCATGCATCGTATCGGTGGCCTTGAAAAGAGCAACGAAACAGGTGCTATCTCCACTGAACCCGAAAACCACAACAAGATGGTTCACCTTCGCCAAGCCAAAGTGGACAAGATTGCAGACTATATCCCCGAACTCGAAGTGTTGGGCGATGAAGACGCAGACTTGCTGATTGTTGGTTGGGGCGGTACTTACGGACATCTCCGTCTGGCTATGGACTATATGCGCGAACATGGAAAGAAAGTGGCTTTCGCACACTTCCAGTACATCAACCCGCTGCCAAAGAACACGGCTGACGTATTGCGTAAATATAAGAAAATCGTGGTAGCTGAACAGAATCTGGGGCAATTCGCAGGTTACCTGCGCATGAAAGTGCCCGGATTGAACATCAGCCAGTTCAACCAGGTGAAAGGACAGCCTTTCGTTACGAGAGAATTGATAGATGCATTTACTAAATTATTGGAGGAATAAGAGATGAGCGATAAAGTATATACCGTACAAGATTATAAATCAGGCCAGCCCCGCTGGTGTCCGGGATGCGGTGACCACGCTTTCCTGAATTCACTGCACAAAGCTATGGCCGAACTGGGAACAGCTCCGCACGATATTGCCGTAATTTCCGGTATCGGTTGTTCTTCCCGTCTGCCTTATTATGTAAATACCTATGGTTTCCACACCATCCACGGACGTGCAGCCGCTATTGCAACAGGAGCTAAAGTAGCCAATCCGAATTTGACTATCTGGCAGATTTCCGGTGACGGTGACGGCCTGGCAATCGGTGGTAATCACTTCATCCACGCTTTACGCCGCAATGTCGACCTGAATATGATTCTGTTGAACAACCGTATCTATGGTCTGACAAAAGGACAATATTCACCGACTTCGGAACGCGGACTTGTAACCAAGTCTTCTCCTTACGGAACCGTGGAAGATCCTTTCCGTCCCGCTGAACTGGCATTCGGCGCCCGCGGACGCTTCTTTGCACGCTGTATTGCAGTAGATGGTGCCGCTTCGGTAGAAGTATTGAAAGCAGCAGCCAACCATAAAGGCGCTTCTGTTGTAGAAGTTCTGCAAAACTGCGTTATCTTCAACGACGGAACTCACGCCAGCGTTGCTACCAAAGAGGGACGCGCCAAGAACGCTATCTATCTGGAGCATGGCAAACCGATGTTGTTCGGCGAAAACAAAGAATTCGGATTGATGCAGGAAGGCTTCGGGCTAAAAGTAGTGAAACTCGGCGAGAACGGTATCACAGAAAAGGATATCCTTATCCACGACGCACACTGCCAGGACAATACACTTCAACTGAAACTTGCCTTGATGGAAGGCCCTGACTTCCCGATTGCACTCGGTGTAATCCGTGACGTAGACGCTCCGACCTACAACGATGCAGTTACAGAACAAATCGAAGAAATCAAAAGCAAGAAGAAATATCACAATTTCCAGGAGCTGTTGATGACTAATGAGACTTGGGAAGTGAAGTAATTCACTATCTACCCTAAAATAAAAGATGGAGAAAGAGGCTCAGTTCCCTTTCTCCATCTTTTTTATACTTTGAAACTCATCACTATATCTTTGGATAAGTATAAGGACAGATAATCTACTTTTTAGTATTCTCCCCGACTATTCAAGATTACTCCTTTGGCAGATTCATATCCTTTGCCATTTGCTTGAGCAAGCCTTCCAAGCGATTGTAATGCAAAGAGTAGTTCTTATACATCTGTTTAAATACAGGGCTATCCATCGTTGATTGAATGAGAAATTGCAAATGTTTCCCCATAGAAATATTCATTTGCATGCGCTCCTTTTTGCCCAAATTGTCCTGTATGGAGTAAGTTCCACATAAGGTTTGAATTTCCGTTATACCTTCGTGCCATACATGCATGTTCAGGCGATTCAATGCGTCCATGTTTTTCTTTAGCTCTTTCCGCAGAATGTTCAGTATTTCAAATTCAGTACGGTTTGCGGAGCAGGAACCCGGATTTAGGAAATGGGCGAATTTGAGATAAAAGTCCTTCAATTCTTCGTTAGGAACATAAAATACATTTTTGGGAGTTGCTACCATGCCTCCCACCGTTGGTTGAACGGATACTTGGGTCGTTTCCATAATAATGATTATGAGTTATGTGGCAGGCGAAGATTTTCTGAATAATAAGAGCGGTTCCGCCTTTCCCGTTACTCTTCACCAACCAGGCAGTGGGTGCATTAACACTCCACACGGGGGTACGAAACCGCCATATGGAGCATCTAGACAGGCATAAAAATGCCCGCCACGAAAAGAGGCAGGTTTCCTGCCTGGTTGTAAGAAGAGTACTGCAAAGATACAACCTTTTTTTTCTTTACCAAGAACTCTATGGAAAATAGTCAGACAAAGGAAAGGAATTATAATACGGATTTTCTAAAGAAAATAAATATCACCACTGTGTTCTTTTAAATGATTTATTAAACTATTTAATTCATAACGGTGCGGATATGAGCTAATTCGATTTCAGAAATAAACACGCACTCCAAACAAAAGTTTTCACGATTTACCCTCATACCCTCATAAATTTCTTCAAAGCCTTTATTCATCGTAGCTTCAGCTATGAGAGCAGGTTATGATAGCACCCTGAGAGTAACTTTTGCTCTCAGGGTATTATCATCCCATCCCCCTATAAAACATAGGATATACTAACGGGATATTAACGTTATCTCTTCGGTATCCTTTCGTTAGATTACCGATATCACTAATTCGTCACGGCCGTGACAAATTCCTACCACGGCTGTGAAGAGAGCCTACCATGGCCGTGACGAATAGTTACCACGGCCGTGGTGAGATAACAATACCGGTAATCTAATGAAAGAATACCGGCAGCCTAACGCAAGGATAAAGGCAAGATAACTAACACTTCCTTACTTCATAACAAGCTATACAGAATATTTAAACAATGCTTTCCTTATCCACCGGGTAGAGCGGTATGATTTAATTGGGAAACGCGTATTTGAGATAGGAGAGAAATATTATTTCGAAAATATGGGAATCCGGAACATTGTCATCGGATATCTCATAACAGACAAAACTAAAATATTGGAAAATCTAGTGTATAACCACCTTTTATACAAAGGTTACGATATTAAGGTTGGCTATTACGGAGATAAGGAAATTGATTTTATCGGAGAAAAGAATGGAGAAAAACTATATATACAGGTCGCTTAAAAAATAGATAGCGACAAGACAGCAGAAAGGGAATTTGGAAACCTGCTAAAGATACAGGATAACTATCCCAAAATAGTGATAACAGAAGATATATTCAACGGAAATAGCTATCAGGGTATACGTCATTGTCCTATACGCCAGTTCTTAATGGAGTAAACCATACGATTTACGAAAAATAAATGCAGCTCACCACCGGCAATTTGATTTCCTATGGAAGCCCGATGGTGTGCTGCATTTACATTTAGTCAAGTCATCTATAACTCATTATTATGCCATTTATGCAGAAATTGCATACTACCATCCAACCGTAACTTTCAGAGGCAAACGATTGGAAGCCGGGCCGGCAAGAATCTCAAATTCGCCTTTTTCCACTACAAAGCGGTGCTGATTCATATCGTAATAAGCGAATGCATCCTCATTCAGCACTACAGAAACCCGTTTCTTCTCCCCTTTCTTTAAGAAGACCTTTTCATAACCTTTCAGTTCTTTCAGAGGACGGGGGACAGAGGACTGTACATCATGTACATACACTTGTGCCACTTCCGAGGCATCCATCTTCCCTGTATTCTCTATATCAAAGCTAACGGTAACCTGATGTTCACCCGTTTTCTCCGCAGCCATATTGCTATAAGCGAAAGTAGTATATGACAAACCGTAGCCAAACGGATAGAAAGGTTCTTTTCCCGAACGGTCGTATCCACGATAACCGACAAAGACACCTTCGGAGTAATCGACACGCTTAATTTCCGCTTTCAGGTTCTCATAATAGCTATCATGCACCGGATTATCTTCCCATTTCTTTTCGATAGAAATCGGTAACTTGCCGCTTGGAGAAATCTTACCAGTCAAGATTTCAGCTATCGCCTGACCTCCTTCCTGTCCCGGATACCAGGCCATAAGAATAGCTTTTGCAGCATCATACCAGTTGGTGAAGTCCACACCGCCACCAGCATTCAGCACAACTACGACATTGGGATGCATAGACGCAATTTTCTTTATAAACAATTCCTGATAGCGGAGCAAGGCAAACGGACGGTCAAAGCCTTCGCCTTCCGTATTACTGTTGAAGCCTGTGCAGAACACTACATTGTCCACTTTTGCCAGTCCTTGACGAAGTTTGGCCTCATTAAGGCTATAAGCGTTGAAACGGATGATGGCCGAAGAAATATTATCAAAGAATTCAATCCGGAAACGGTATTCCTTACCACCCTCAACAGGAAGTTCAACTTCACGGCTGGAATAAGAATGATTACCCCAGTCGCCCGTAATATGCTTGTCGTTCACAAACAGGCGGTAACCGTCATCACCACCGATGTGGAGTTTCAACTGGCCGTCTGCCTGCGGTACATAACAGGCTGTCCAACGAACAGAAAAGCCATCTGTCGGAAAACCGTCCAACGGTGCGCCATAGCCCCAGTCATAATCAACTGATGATTCCGTACGTACAACTTCCGGCTGTCCCGAAAGCGTCTTGTTCTTAAAGTATTCAGCCTTGAAGCCTTTCACCTGACGATTAGCGTCAGTATAAAACTCATTAACAATATCTTCATAAATCACATCATCCGTCAATAATACCAGATTCTTTTTCTTCAGTTCCTTCAAACCTTGAGCCACTGAGACGGTAGAAAAAGGAGTGACAAAACCACTGCCGCCACCGGTAGGTATCAAATCTGCATTAGGCCCCATTACGGCTGTTTTTCCTTTCAGCGGGAGCAGGTTTGCTTCATTCTTCAACAGGACTACACCTTCGCGTGCCAACTCTAAAGCTGTCTGGCGGGAAAATGGATTATCCAACGGAATATTACTGTCTTTCTGTTCCTTATCCAACATTCCATAAGCTATTAAAGTCTGCAGGATATGCTGTACTTTCAGGTTGATGGTTTCTTCGGTCACCGTACCCGTTTTGATGGCGGGGATAAGGTTGTCGGCATTCATGAAACGCCCTTTGGGCATTTCGAGGTCAAGTCCCGCATTAGCCGCGCCTACGGCGGAATATACCGAAGTCCAGTCCGACATCAGAATACCTTTGAAGCCCCAAAGATTGCGCAAGACATCAATATTCAGCCATTTATGTTCAGTGGCATGGACACCGTTCAAGAGATTGTAGCTGTTCATCACAGCACTCACGTTTGCTTCCTGTACAGCCTTACGGAAAGCCGGAAAATAAATCTCGTGCAAAGTACGCTCGTCTATGTCCGAACTCGCATGATGACGGCTCCACTCCTGGTTGTTGGCGGCAAAGTGTTTGATGGTCGCAATGACTCCTTCCGATTGCACGCCGAGGATATATTGCTTGGCAGTCTCACCCGTCAAGTAAGGGTCTTCACCGAAGTATTCAAAGTTGCGTCCACACAACGGAGCGCGATAGATATTCACGCCCGGACCAAGCAGGATACTTACTCCACGAGCTTTGGCATCCTGTCCTAGGCCTTGACCTAGCTTATAAAGCAAGTCACGGTTCCAGGTAGAAGCGGAAAGGATGCCGGACGGATAAAGGGTGCTTTTAGGAGCATGGTTACGGATTCCCTGCGGGCCGTCAGCAAGACGTATTTCAGGGATTCCCAAACGGGGAATGGCACGAAGGGAAAAGCTGGTATATCCGGAGATATAATCTATTTTCTCTTGCAAAGTCATTTTTGATACAATCTCCTTCGCGCGTTGTTCTACTTGAGGAGTAATTGTCTGTGCATGGGTCAGGATGCTGCATGCAAGCATGCACAGGCTTATGATACCTATTTTCTTTTTCATGGTGGTATGTGTTAATATAGGATGTGTCAAAAACCAATTTGGCTATCAGCTTTTGATACACTTCGTTCTTTATATTTTTAGTCTGTCAGTTCAACTTTATTTAGTCTATCAATTCTATTTTAACGGTCTGTCCCAGTACGTGAATATTGTATTCTCCGGTTTCGAGGAATCGTTTACCGTCCTCATTGACAAAGCCGAAATCACGTTCCAGGTCTATGTCGAAGCGGAAAGTTTTCGTTTCTCCGGCTTTGATAAGCTGCTTTTCAAAGTGTTTCAGCTCTTTTACAGGACGGGTAATCGAGCAATACGGGTCGGAGATAAACCAATGGACTGTTTCCGCTCCGTCACGGGCACCGATATTGGTGACAGTCACTTCCGCCGAGAGCTTCTCGCCACGCTTCACTTTAGTGGCAGAAGGGGTAACAGTGCCATACTTGAATTCTGTGTAGCTCAGTCCGTGACCGAAAGGATATAACGGGTCACTTGTGATATCTTTATAAAATCCCTGATGTCCACGTCCGCTCTTACGGCGGTTATAATAGATAGGAATCTGTCCTGTTGAGTAAGGGAAGGTCATGGCAAGTTTGCCGGAAGGATTAATACGTCCTGACAATATCCCCGCCATCGGCAGCGCACCATTCACACCCGGTTGCCAGATTTCCAGTATGGCATCAGAGACCGGTTCCAGACGGTTCAGTTCCAACGGACGACCGTTTACCAATACCAGTACGACAGGCTTTCCGGCTTTCTTCAGTTCTTTTGCCAGTTCTTCCTGCATCTGCGGTAGTGCGATGGAAGAACGGGAAGCATTCTCACCGCTCCAAGTCATCATCTCGCCCAGGCAAAGAACAACAACATCAGACCAGCGTGCTGCTTCCAATGCTTCTGCAAATCCTTCGCGGTTATCTCCTTGTGTATTGCAACCTAATGCGTAACGCAGTTCGGCTTTTCCTGCAAATTCAGCAGCCAGACCGTCATAAAGCATTGCCACATCGGTATCCTTTCCGTGACCACGCCAGGAGCCTAACAAGTCCCAGCCATTTTTTGCCATAGGGCCTATCACGGCAATCTTCTTTTTATCCGTCAGCGGTAAAACGTTGTTTTCGTTTTTCAGCAATACCATGGATTCTGCCGCAAGACGGGCGGCAATGTCCATGCTTTGCGGACGGAAGAAACGTTCTTTCTCTGTTGTAACCGGAGTATAAGGACGTTCGAACAAGCCGAGACGGAATTTCAGAAGTAGGACACGGCGGACAGCTTCATCCACTTGAGCCATTGATACCTTGCCTTCTTCTACCAACTCCTGCAAATGACGGTCATAAGCATGAGACATCATATCCATTTCAAGACCGGCGGTAAACGCATGCCAGGCTGCTTCCTTTTTGGTCGCTGCCAATCCCTGATTTTTTAGTTGTTCGATAGCTCCCCAGTCGGAAACGATAAAACCGTCATGCCGCCAACGGTTCTTTAATATCTCGGTCATAGTATAAGGATTTGCCGAACCCGGTACACCGCTGATATCATTAAAAGAACTCATCAAGGTTGCCGCACCGGCTTTCACGCCCATTTCATAAGGGAGCAGATAAGTATCCCAAAGAGTTTGTTTGGAGATTTCGGTATAAACATAATCACGTCCGGCTTCGGATGCCCCGTAGCCTACATAATGTTTCAGACAAGCTGCCACACGGTTTTCTGCCGACAGGTTATCACCCTGATAACCTCTGACGGAAGCTGCGCCAAACACTCCGTTCGCATAAGGGTCTTCGCCATATCCTTCCGCCACACGTCCCCAACGGGGGTCACGTGCTACGTCAATCATCGGCGAGAACGTCCAGTCCACTCCCGACATACGGGCTTCCTGCGCGGATACGGCACACGCCTGTTCCACCAAATCCGGGTTCCAGGAACAAGCCTGCGCCAACGAAATAGGATACACGGTACGGAATCCGTGAATCGCGTCATAACCGAAAATAATAGGAATACCCAGGCGGGATTCTTCCATCGCTTTCTTCTGCATATTATTACGCAGTTCGGGATTTGTCTCGAAGTAAATCAGAGAACCGATTTCCGCCGGCACTTTCTTTACCTCTTCGCCTACATTATTCACGTTGTTGTTCCGTCCCAAGGTATATTGGTTCAACTGCATCACTTTCTCTTCCAAAGTCATGCGGGACAAGAGGTCGTCCACACGTTTTTCAATCGGAGCCTTTGCATCTTTATACAGTGCCCCCCCTTTTTTATCTTTTGCTGAAAGGGCAGACACGACACCCAGCAAACACAAGCCATAAACTAATACTCTTTTTCTCATTTGTATTTTCATCGGTTAGTTAGCAATAGACAGGTCGGTTACCTTATACGGATGCTTTACTGCCGCATGGGCAGCTTGTTGGGCAACAGTTTTCCGTGCCTCATCCAGCCCTTCCGGGGCATAAGGATTTCCGACTACATTATGTTTGAAGATGCGTTCGAACCAAGTGCAGGCAGCGGTATATCGGCCTACCTTCACATCCAGATGATAGCCGTCCCGGTTCAGATGGTCACCGATGAAAGAGGTACGGGCGTTCTGTATGGCAGTGCCCGAAGGGATGACAATCTTTATCCTGTTCACCTTAGCCGCCTTCTTCACAGCATCGGCAATGGCCTGATACATGGTCAGTTGATTACTGTTATAGTTTTTAAAACCACTATGCTTGGAAGTAGACGCATATGCCCAGGTTTGGTGCAGCATCAGCTTTGTTCTCTTTGGAAGGCGTGCTTTCACATATTCTATAAGTTCCGGCAGAGAGGCTTCATACGTCTCATACATTCCCGAAAAAGGACTTGCCTGTTGCAGGCTGACGTAATCCCAGTCTTCATCCGCCAGTACCGCTTCCAAAGACATCTTGCCCTTCTCCCGTTTCTTTCCATCCGTACCGATTTTCCGGTAGGCATAGGCAGGAGCATTTTCACGAGCATTCTTCACATGACGTTCCAGAGAACAGCCGCCGATAAACATATTGCCGATGATGGTTGAAATACCTTCGGCTTCCGCAAGTTCATGCAGATATTGCTCCACGGCATCCTGGGAGAAGCTGTTGCCGATGGCAAGTATCCTGACCGTTTTTTGCTGCGCATACGCTCCTCCGGCAAGAAGGAGCAGTATGAGCATACAAATCACTACATTTCTATATTGCTTCATTATAATCAATATGATAAAAACCAAACTTTATTTCACCGGACTAATGCATAGTGCATTGATATGTCCTTCCGCGGCCAAACTGGTATCAATCCCTTTCACCTCGACAATGACCTTGCCTTCCGAATCCGGTTCTATATTCTCAAACTTAGCAATGTATTCCTCGAATTTTGCGGCATTAAATGCGGCAACATCCTTGATACCTGTCTTCACTTCTTTAACCTCACTCTCCGTTTTACCTACCAATTTATAAGAAGAGATACGGGCGTCTTTGCTTCCATTGAAACGGATGGCTAAAATAGTGAAATTATATTTCCGGGATGCGTCCAGTTGAGAGATTTCTATCCTTCCCGGGCCTACATCACCCTTATTTTTCTCTCCTCCCACTAACAAACCGTCTTTCCATGCAGTCAGCGGAAATTCCACGTCATCCACCGTTACCGGGCTCGCCGGTTCGCCACTGACTCCGGCATAATTCGCAGTAAATCCGCCAAGCACTCTGACGCCAATATTCGTATAATTGTTTTCCGCATCTTTTATCCAGCTTGTGGTTGAACTTTCCAAATACGAGGTTATATTATTCCACGGAGTGGCAGAGAGTGAAGTCGGGCCGAAATCAATATAGACGGGAGCTTTCAAGTCGGTGCCAGATATTTCCGGTTCCTTGAAGTTAACCATATCAGTCACTTCATCGGGTTTCTGCACAGCGTAATGAGCTGCATTTTGTGCAACCTTCACCACCTGCGGGTCAATCGTTTCGGGAGCATACGGGTTGCCGACAACGTTTTGTCCTGTAATCATCTCAAACCAGGTGCAGGCAGCGGTATAACGCCCGTAAGTAACCTCCAGATGATAGCCGTCGCGATTGAACGCGTCACCCAAGAAAGAGGTACGGGCATTCTGGATAGCAGTGCCCGAAGGAATCAGCAGGTTCAGTGCCGTATGATTCGTCACCGCCTGTCGGGCAGCGGACACAATGGCGTTATACATAGTCATCTGGTTGCTGTCATAATCCGGGAAACTTTCATGAGTGGAACTGGAAGCGTATGCCCAAGTCTGATGCCACATCAATTTAGCCTGTGGACAACGCGCTTGTATACCGGCAATCAAATCGGCAAGCGCTGTGTACGTATCATATTTACCGGATTTTCCGCTCGCCTGCTGCAAGCTGATATAATCCCAGCTTTCATCGGCCAATGCCTGAGACAACTTATATTTGTTTTTCAGCACTTTCTCGCCATCTACCACTTTGCGGTATTCATATGCCTCGGCATCCGACTGGAAATTAGCCAGATGCCTGTCCAAATCGCATCCGCCGATATACATATTGCCAATAATAAAATCATGTCCTACGGCTGCACCCAATTCATACAGGTATTGCTCCACCGCATCTTGAGAGAAGCTGTTGCCGATGGCAAGAATCCGGATTGCCCCTTGCTCCACCGTAACGGGAATCGTGGCAACAAGCGGTTTAGTATCCGTAGGGCATTCGATAGTGATGGACGTGTTTCCGGCAGATACACCTGTGATTGTGACATGCTTACCATCCGCGTCTACCACTACGGTAGCTATGTTTTGATTTTCGGAAGTACAGGTATATTCAGGCTTCAGATTCTCGTCACCGCCTACCGATACATTCAATGTAACCGTTTCGCCTGTGGTAACAGTAACTTCTTTGGAAGCTACCACCATCCATTTGCCGTCCACATAGACGATTTTCTCTTCAATCTGCGTCACTATTTTCTCCGATTCGGAGCAGGACACTAACGTTCCTCCGACGGAGAAGAGTGTTACCAGAAATAATAATCCGGTCAACAGGAAGTTATTTCTCCATTTTATGGTTCTCATAGTTATTTATCTTTAGTTATTGTTTCTCTTTTTCATGTAATAATCTCTCATCAGATACCACGCTTTCTTACGCATACCCTGGTCGGATATGAGTCCTTTGCGGTTCCAGCCATCCTGATTGGTGGGGTGGAAACGGAACGGGGAACGGAAGTCGAACAGAATCCAGGGCGATACTCCGCGCAGGTTCGGGATATTGTCGAACATACGGATGTTATCCCTATACAGACGTGCCTGGTATTCTTCACTCCAAGAGCTGACTACGTTCTCATCACCGGACTGACCGTACAATGCTTCGCCGCCAAATTCCGAGATAATCAACGGTTTGTCCGTCACTACTTCCCATATAGCGTCTTTTGGTTCCACAGGCCACGGATGATACCAGCCCATATATTTGTTGATAGCTACGACGTCCAGTTGGGAAGTGAAAGAATCTTCCATTACAAAACGCTGCTTCTCACTGTTGAAGCGCACGAGGTCGAAAGCGGCAACATACAGGCGGGTAGTGTCCAGTTGTTTTCCCGTTTCGAGCAGGGAAGTAAGGAATTCGTTCCGTTCTTTGGAAGGCTGTGTTTCATTGGCAACGCCCCAATAACCCACCGCGCAGCGGTTCTGGTCGCGCTTAATCATTTCAGAAAGCATTCTCTGCGCTTTCTGACGGGTGTCATTGTCTGTAAAGTCAATACCCTGCCAAATGGGAATCTCCTGCCAGAGAAGGAAGCCCATCTTTTCCGCCAGGCGTACTGTGTATTCATTTTGTGGATAATGCGCCAGGCGAATCATGTTCACGCCAAGCGCTTTCGCTTCATTCAGCAGCATGGCTGCATCGGCTTCTGAGAAAGCACGTCCCATGCGTTGGGGAATTTCTTCATGGAAAGAGATGCAACACATAAATGTTGGTTTCCCGTTCAAGTAAATATCTGTTCCTTTCACGGTGATGTTACGGAAGCCGATTTGCTCTTCCACGCGGTCGGTACTTGAAGATACAGTCACGCCATAGAGTTTCGGTTCTTCCGGCGACCAGCGTTGCAGCTTCTTCGCGTTCAATACGGTTTCCGCCTTTCCTTCTGCATCAGTGGTAAGCTCCACATTGATTTTGAGTTCGGGGATGGCAACTGTTACTTTCTCACCTGCTTTTTTATCAGAAAGACGCACGCAGGCGATGATACGGTCGGGAGCGTTTTTATCCAGTTGGATGAAATAATCTTCTATAAATGTCCGGGGAGTTTTCACCAGCAGCACGTCTCTTGTGATACCGCCGTAGTTCCACCAGTCGAATGCCAAAGCGGGAATAGCGTCTTTGGTACGGCGGTTGTTCACTTCTACTGCCAGGAAGTTGTCACCGTCTTTCAACAGGTCTGTCACTTCCACTTGGAAAGGGGTGAAACCGCCTTCGTGCTCTGCTATCTCTTTTCCGTTCAGGTAGACTTTGCAGCGATAGCTGACAGCACCGAAATAAAGGAACTGGCGTTTGTCAACCATACGTTTAGCGTCAAAATGACGGGCATACCATACAGTGCCTTCGTAATATTTCAGTTCGGGCGACTGGGAGTTCCAGTCTCCCGGGACATTAAGGCGTAAGCCGCCTTCGAATGCATATTCGTAGAAATCAATATTTCCTTCCGGTTGCTGATTTTCGTAGATTTTCATCCGCTGTCCCTGGTCGTACAGGTCGATGATGGCATTCCATTTACCATTCAATGAATGGATGTCACGACCATACACATTCGTTATCAGTTCCTGTGCTGCAACGCTTCCTGTAAAAGCGATTAGCAACAATAGACATAGACTTAATTTCTCACCTGTTTTCATTTAAGTATGTTGTTATAATTAGTGTATATAATAAGTTCAGGCACGGATTACACGGATTTCACGGCTTTTAGAATAGAATATGTAAAACAACTGTTAATCCGTGTAATCCGTGCCTATTTCGATTTATTTTTCAGGAAATTCATTACCCAGTTCCAAGCTGCACTCCACTGTTCGGCATAGGCATAATGGGCGGTCGTCTCAGCTACAAACAGTTCTTTCGGAGCATTAATCACGTTGTAAGCGGAGTAAGTGGTGGTAGGCGGACAAACCATATCATTATAGCCAAAAGTATAAAATCCCGGCACTTTGAGCTGTCGGGCAAAGTTGACTACATCAAAATACTGAATGGTTTTCATCTTTTCCGGTGTCCGGTTCTTCTCATCCTTCAACATATGCGGCCAACCGCCTGCACGACCGTGGGCATAACCCGCCATATCACACAAGGCTGGATAGAAAGCAACCAATCCTTTGACACGAGCATCCAGTCCGGCAATTACAATGGAAAGCGCACCGCCCTGGCTTCCTCCAAAGGTCGCCAGATTACCATTGAACTCGGGAAGTGTGTAAATGAAATCAATGGCTCTCACACAGCCGGTATAGACCCGCTTGTAGTAGTACTTGTCCCGATTGTCCATATTGAACGAGTGATAATTCTTCAAAGCTCCGTTATAAAGGCGGTGATAGACATCTCCCGTCAGGTTGACTGGAATGCCGTGGATACCGATTTCCAGAATGATAAAACCTTTTCCGGCACGCTCGGCTTCTCCGTTATAGGCACGGATGCCTGCGCCCGGCACTTTCAGAATCGCCGGATATTTCCCGGGAGCTTTCGGTACACAAAGGATGCCGTACACACGGGATGCATAGTCATTGTTCGCGAACGAGACATGATATACATTCACTTTATCCGTACACTTTTCAGGCAATAAAGTCATTATGGGTTCCAGTGGCCACTTTTCAGCGGATTCTTTGGTGGTCTTCCAAAATTCAAGAAAGTCAGCGGGCAACGGAGTAACCGGTTGCAGCTTCTCCGGGTCAAAGCCGACGGTAGCTACGCCTTCATATTCACGCCCTTGATAATTGACGAAAGCACGGCAACGCAAGAAACCTTCTTTTTTCATCGTGCCTGCATTGATTTCGAGCTTTTCGTTTTTCAAGGATTGCTTGCCTGCCTGATGAGGTTTCATCATGTCTTCCGAAATCTCATAGCGCACTTCCAGATTATCTTGTGGGATATTACATTTCAATACCGCCACTTTGAATTTCACTTTTTCTCCCGGTTTATACAGCCAATTGGTGTGGTCGGGAGTGACCTGCACTTGAATCAGTCTTTCTGCCGGTTGCCCGTATGCAACAAATTGCAAGGCAACAAACAAAGCAAGAAACACAAAACGCAAACTTTTTATCATAATTCCGTTATTGTTAATAGTCTTTTCATGGTTTCACTTCGTATTGATAAAGCGCGAAAGAGTTCTTATCATTCAGTTCGAAACTGACTTTACCCTGTGCGCCGACTTTTGCGGCAAACTTCCTGCCACTTCCCATTACAGGGGTAAAAGCAACTTTCTTACCTTCTGGAAGCCAAGTGTCAATAGTCCCCCTGGCTTGCTCATTATCTTCGCGGTAAACAACAAGATAGCCTTGCGTGCCGGAGACGGCCGATTGGAATCCTGTCCACGAGCGTCCCGAAGGTTCTTCACCAACGGGCAATATGACGCCTTGATGAAACCGGAGTTGCAAGGGTTGGTATTTCTTGAGCAGAGATGCCGTAATATAAGCCTCTTCGGGCAGGTTCGAAGCTTCCATCCAAGCCAACGGCTGTGCCGCCAAGGTAATGGCAAAGAGGTAATCGAAACTGTAACGGGCGGGGGCAAAAGGGTCGGCAGCGTCATACTTGTCGGCATTGCGCCATTTATTAAGGAACTCTATCTGCATCTTCTCCGCCGGTACATAGCGGGACAACATCCAGAGGTTGCGCAAGGTGCGATAAGGGTAATAGTTGCCCCAATCGGTATAGCGGTTTTCCAGGAAGATGTTGCCGTACTCGTTCATATAGTGATACCCGCCGCGACGACCGGCAGTGGCATCGAGGTTGAAAATTACTTCATGGTTGGTTTGCTCCAACACGGTATCAAACAGTCGACGCAGATTTTGTTCGGCTGTCTTGGTAGGTATCTGCAAACCGTCTATCTTGAAACAGCAGATGCCGTACTTCTTATAAAGTCCGATAATGGCTTGCGCATCTTTTTGCCAATCGGCAAAATCGTTCTGTACGCTAGGGTTAAACCACAATCCGATGCGAATACCCAATTTCTTGCCTTTCTCTACAATAGGTTTCAGTCCATGAGGGAACTTTGTGGGGTTGGGCGTCCAATAATCGCCACTTTTCCAGATATCCTTAAAACTACCTCCGGCAGTCTTCGAGTTAGGGCTTTTTCCGCTCTGCCAGCCATCATCCAGTTGAAAGAGGGTGATGCCCATGCGTGCGGCACGGTCTAGTTCTGCCAGACAGAAAGCCTCATCTATTTTGGCATCCTGGCTACGGTCGCCCCAGGTATTGAGCATAATCATCTCATCCTGTGCGGCGGTGTGGTGACGCAGTTGTTTCTGATAAAGGCGCAGGGCAGTAAGCGCTTCTTGTTCGCCGCCGGTATAGATGCCGGTGACGCATCCATAAACTCGGGTCCAGCTATCCGGCTTTACATCATGAGACGCAATGCCTAGCCCCACTACCATAAAATCGCTAAAGTCCGCCACGAAGTCAGAGCCCGGATAATGTAATTGGGTACTGCTGCTAGGAGCCTCTTTCAAGAAAAAGAAGCCTTGACGCGTAGCCACGTCATGAGCAAAAAGCAAATTACCACGATACGTATTGCGACGGTAAGGAAGCCAGGTACGCCCGGTCACCAGATTGTCGTTCCAATCGGTGTAGTCGAAAAACTCTATTGTGCGGGCACTCCAATGATTGCCGGATAGTTGCAACCTGTCGAGCGTGGGAGTTTTCACCCCCGTAGCCATATCGGCCGTGTGCTCTATATTTTTGCGGTCGGCGTTAGAGCGGTTATCCTCCTTATTCTGATAAAGTTCCACTTGCCCTTTCAGATAAGTGTCGCAAGCAATGGCGGGACAGTCTGCATAAATGCGATAGCGACGCTCTATATTCAGTGAACCGATAGTGCAAGCCACGGTAGCCTGCAGATAACTGGCATGGATGCCGTTCGTCGGTATCTCGTTCACGGTCAGCGTAGCATCCGTAGGGATACCTTTCACAATCGAGAAATCGGGTTGTTTGCCCTGTGCCGGAATGTTTTTTCCGTGTTGCTTGTCAGTAAGGCTGATGGTGACAGGCGCACCGTTATTCCACAGCATGGCGCGTTCCATATAGTTATTGCCCATACGTAGCGTGTCACCTTTCAGAAAAGCGTAATACTGTTGTCCGCCCCAAAGCGGCAAGGTACATATTGCCGATAGAAATATCGTGATAATATTTTTTTTGCTCATAGTTTGTCTACGGTTTGATGTAAGCTCCCGGAACTTCCAACAATTCGTTGGGTTCGTTGAAGCGTTGGTTATCGGGCACATCGCGTTTGCCCAGGCCCGCTTGCATAAGTTGCTTCAGTTCGGGCAGGTGATGATGATAGATGTCGCGCGGCTCTACACTATGCTTGTGGCAGAGTCCGGCTGCCATACCTACCACTTCACCCATCATGCCGGTAGTACGCATCACACGTACCGTACCCAAGGCTACATGGGTGCAGCTCATATTACGGCCTGCCATAAAGAGGTTGTCCACATTGCGAGAATAGAGACAGCGATAAGGAACGGCATAAGGATGAATCCAACGATGCACCGTAGCCGACTTGAATTCATTGCCGGGAAAGCGGACACTGTTCACGCTGTCGGGGAAGTGAAGGTCGATGCTCCAGGTAGTGGTGAACGAAGCATCCTCGTGCGCCACATTCTTGTCTATATCGTCCTGTGACAGTACGTAGTCGCCCAAGAGACGGCGTGATTCACGTTTGCCTGAGACATATGCCACCCAGTCGAGGGAACGGTTAGCATACTTCTTATCGCCTGTGTAGTGATTCTTCAGATAACTCCAGTTGGAATATATCACCAAAAGTCCATAGTCGCGTACACGTTCAGCTTCGCTGACCTGATTGCGGTTCATGCCTGTTTCCCATTTCCACTCACCCATGGTTACAGGCTCACAGTTTTCAGCGTCAAAGCGCACGCCATATTCAAAATGGGGGAATGAGGTTTTCTTTTTCATATCCTTACTATACCATTGTATAGAGGCGCCCATCACCAATGAGTCGGGCTGTTCGGGAGCAAGGCTCTCGCCATATTCATCGCGGCCTTCACGTCCCATAGTCCAATCGGCACCGGCCAAATAGCCTATAGTAGCGTCGCCTGTGCAGTCGCTAAAGAGAGGAGCGGTAAGTTCGGTTTGTTCTCCTGTCTCGATATGTTGGATAGTGACTGACGCAATGCGGCCTGCTTGCATCTTCACGGCTACCGCACGCTGAGAGGCATAAAGGGTAATGTTCTTTTCGGCATCTATGAAGTCTTCTTTCTTCTGGTCTTCGTAGTAGTCACCCGGTTGGGCATTGCCGGAGCGTTCATGACCGAATTCACGTATCATACGCCCCAATCCCTGATTAGGCCCCATTTCGATGATACCGCCGAGGTGTACACGAATCTCCGACGAGTTATTGCCACCCAATACAGGACGGTCGTTCACTAATGCCACCTTACAGCCTAACCGGGCGGCCGATGCGGCAGCACACATACCGGCTATTCCCCCTCCTACTACCACAAAGTCGTATTGATGAGCGGGCACCGTCTGTTGTTGTCGCAAGCGGGCACGAAGTGCGGCTGTCTCTGCCGTATCCCAGGTAGCGGGTTGCGTGTTCGCATCGGTCGTAAGGTAAATGGCATCGCAACGACCGTCGAAACCGGTGAGGTCTTTCAGTGCAAGGGTGGTAGTCCCCGCTTTCAATACTACCTTTCCGGCAAGTTGCCATTGCCAGGAATTACCTGTATGTCCTAACGTCGTTTTCAGCAATTTGCCGCCTAAAGCCAGGCGGAACTTTCCGGGTCCTTCGGCATCGGTCCAAGGTGAAGTCCAGTTGTAAGTACGGGCATATACGTAGTAAGTGCCCGCTTGGGGAATGTTGATTTCTGCCGTAGCATCCGCCACAGGGATGCCCATGCCATGTGCCATGAGATAGGGCGAACCCATCTGATCCATGAACTGCTGGTCGAGCACCCAGCCGCCTCGCTGGCTGAAGCTTTCTGCTTCGATGAGCAGTTCTCCGGCTACAGCCACAAGGCTACAGGCTACGGCTATGCATGTCAGTAAGATTTTTTTCATCACAGCACAGCGTTTTTATGATTATTGAATAGTTATATCTCCCACTTTCACCCAACCTTCGGCGGTTTGATACTCATCACGGGCTGAAAGTAAGATACCGATAGCATTCTCTTTGGTCGTATCTACCAGTCCCACTGCCCAAGTGTAAGTACCTGCGGCTATATCGGTAAGCTTGATGTTGCTAGTGTAGGTTTTGGGCTTTCCACTCATCCAGGTGGCAATGTCCGCTTTCTCTTCTATATAGATGCGGGCGGGTTCTCCGGTAGTCTTGTTGAGCAGGGCGATAGCCAGTTTGTATTTGTCACCGTACTGCGGCAGATTGGTAGGGCAATATCCCCAGCCTAAGTTCGACCAACGGTGAGTAAGTGATACGTTGCTGCCGCTACGGGCTGTAGTAGGAATAGACAGACGGTCGGGGTAGAGACGGTAACCGCCTTCGGATATAAATTCCTTTACCAGGTGGAAAGCGGTGTTAAACCAAGAGTGCGTTTCACCGGTGTTCACGTTGGTATCAAAGCGAAGGTCCATCATATTGACATAACCACCCTTAGCTTCATCATATTCTCCCTGACGTACTTCTGCAAAATTCTTGTAACCGTCGCCGGCAATAGAACCACCGTGGGATGATTCCACCCAACCACCTTCCATAGTGATAGGTACGATACCACGATAAGCGGCAGCGATGCCACGCTCCCAATCCTTATAATATTGCTTCATACCAAAAGCATCGTGACGCAGGCAGAAGCCTTTGGCTACAGCACGTTTCACCAAATCGGCGGATATACCGGTATCAACATCACCAGATTCTTTGGTAGAAAGCAGGCATCGGTGATAGTTTATCATGATAGGCACTTTGGTGAAGAGACGTGACATTACGTCGGTAATCCATTCGAATACAGCTTGTCTGGGACTCTCATCCCCTGTAGAATATTTCAGTGTGTGAGTCTCACCCCATTTACCCAATCCAAAACCGCTTACAAATTGAGTGACATCGGGGTCATTGTATTTGGCTGCAAAAGCGGTGAGGAACGCTTCATACTCTTTCTGAAAGATAGGATCGTCAGGATAAGGCGTCCATACGTCCACACTACCGGTAGTGGTGGTGAAGCCTTCGGCACCGGCTTCCTTTACATACTCGGGGCAGGCATTCTCATGCTTGTCACGGCTGTCGCACACAAAGGTAAAGGCGAGCTTCAAGTTGCGTTCTTTAGCTCCTTCCACCAACATGCGGAAACGCTTCGCCGGTTCGGTCTGTAGAGTTTCATCCCATACATATTTACCTCTTTCAGGATTGAAATGGCTCCAAAGACCACGAACATAGAGAGTATTGCCATAGTCGGATACTTTCACGGTGCCTTCGGACGACTCGAAATTGTCGTAGAGATTCCAGAAATCCATCATCATGCCACTTCCGATACCTGAGTAGATAACCCATCCGCTCATGGGATTACGCAACAGTTTGTAGCGTTCGGGCTTAATGCTGACGGTAGTGTTGCCTTCGATGTTCCAACTGTAGTCGGTTGTAAGGTCATCATCGTCTGAACAAGCAGTACCTATAAAAGCCGTAGCAGCCAGCAGGCACATCGACAAGGTCTTGATGCTGTTTTTTATTATTTTGTTCATAGAATATATGTCGTTAATTGTTATTGTTTAAAAGGTAGAATAAGAAGTGAAGTGATTGAAGCTTCACCCCTTATTCTTTCATTTTGGATTTATTTAATATCAAAGAGTACAGTGTTATTCTCTATATCCACTACTACATAGTTACAGCCTTCGGGGATGAGGAAGTAAGCGTAGCGGTTATGACTCTGCCCAACTACAGCACCCTCTATCTTACCGGCCTCTACTTCTTTATAACCGTTACGTTTACCCCTTTCAGCATCAGCTGTAGAACCAACAAACCATCCGTTATTGGCATATCGCAGCGTACAGAAGTTTACCCAACCAGCATTCTTCTTTCCATAATCATCTGCTTTTTCAGTCCTAGGCAATACGTCACCTTTATAAACAAAGACTTTCGGATTGGCAAGGCTCTGAATAAGGTCATACTTCACTTGACAGTACTTAAGAGGCTTTCCGGTTTCTTCGTCAGTACCTGCATCGTAAGCAAAACCATTGAAGCCACCATACATGTGCAGTACATCCACCTCTTGACTCCATGGGTTTATCCCCAGTGTTGTATTATTAAACGATACGGTAAGCGGTTTCAAATCAGTTGCAGCCGAATAGATAGCAATGGTCTTTTCCTCCTTATTCAAAACAATACGATAAGTACCATCAGCCGGAATAGTCCAATACTGCCTGTCTACTTTGCTAATAAGTGCTTGCCCGAACGTTGCCAACTGACCATCTTCGATGTCATGGTTATCTGCTACTTCTGGCACAATAGCCATCGCTTGTTCTCCTTCGAAAGTAAGCGGTATGTAAAGGCTACCGGCTTTCAATTCACCGCGCCAAGCATAAAGTTGATCATTTTCGAGAGTTTGAGCTATCTCAATTTGCTCTTCACCTACAGCAGTACCCGCCAGGAACATTTGCTCGGCTTCAACTACTGCACCGGCTTCTACTATCTTCACAGTCTTTTTGCTCATATTCACAGTGACGCGATAGGTAGCAGCAGACGGAATCACCCACGAATTAGCTTCGGCACGGTCAAATATGACACCTGGCATCTCACCTGTGGTAATAGGAGTATCGGCAGTTTCCGGCCCGATGGCATTCAACTCATCGGCATAATCAACAGGGAAGTTTATCTTACCGGCTGCCAAAGCGCCTTCGTAACTATAAATCTTGTTTATCTCGTCTTTCAACGTCAACTTGATATTGTCTTCGCCCACAGCGGAACCTCCGATATAGAGATTATCGGCTTTGTACTGTTTAGGACCATACGTTTTTATCTTTAATGTAGCCGTAGCAATATCAGGCACCATCAGACGGGGACCCTCAAAGTTAGCTGTTACAGTAAACAGTACTTCGCCAATGGTACTGGTGGTGAGTCCGAAATGGTCGACCAGTATCTTCTGCATCTCCTCGTTGGTGTACGAGCGAAAGAATTCTCCATCGTCATCAAACTCCTTGATGTTCGTGGCCTCACTACCGATAAGCTGCATCTCATATTTATAAGTCGTGATATAATCTTCACCAAAATCGTGAGCGGTACTCCACTTCAGAGTGACAGCCGTTTCGTTGGGTTTGCTCTCATCGAGCCTAATAAATTCACCCGAAGGAGCCAGTTCAATCTCCGACTGATTGCGTGAGGCAGTATTGTCTATATCCTCTTCGCACGAGGTGGCAAGCATGCTCATCATTCCCACAGCCACCACGCCAAGGCTTCTATATAAATGCATTGTTTTCATGTTCGTAATAGTTTATAGGATTAATAACCCGGATTGTTGGGCAATAAGTTGGGACACAATTCCACATCATGTGTAGGTAGCGGCCACAAGTATTCGCGTTCGGGGAAAATGCGCTTGGCCCCCTGCGAACAATAGCCGGCATTGAAGAGAGCTGAAAAGTCAGCCAGACCATCTTCGTCGATTTGCGGGGTCATTCCCCAGAACCAGAGGTTCTTGTTCACTACATTGTTCAACAAATCCGTAGGATTGATTAGCATGATATAGTTGTAACCGTTCAATGCTTTTCCTGCCAATTTCCAACGCATCAAGTCTTGCAGACGTTGGTTCTCCATGGCAAACTCCATACGGCGTTCTATTCGCAGGGCACGGCGCAACTCTGTCTGGTCGGTAGTGGTCACGGCAGGATAGCTGTTGGTTGCCGTTACATTTACGCCATAAGCGCGGGCACGTACCATATTGATAGCTTTCAATACACTGTCGTCAATCCGGTTCAGTTCGATCATAGCTTCGGCATAAATCAACAGTACGTCTGCGTAGCGCATGATGATATAGTCTTGCTCTACCTTCTGGTCTACAGTCCAACTGGCATCAATACCTTTCTTCCATAACAAGCCCGTATATGAGCTATATTGATTTACGATACGGGTATCCTGATTGCTCTGCGCCTTGCCTGTAGTGTAGTTCATCACAGTTTTAGCAGCGGGGCTGGGATCGTATTCGAAGCCACAGTGCTCGGTGTTGAACTCAACAATGGTCATTGCACAGCGGGGGTCGCGGTTCTTAAATGGATTGCGGGGGTCGAACAACTGAGACTCGTCGATAGGCAGCCCGTCAGTACAAAGGTATGAAGCGAAGAGATCCCATGAAGGATTATATGAACCATATCCTCCGGCATTACGGGGAAGACCGTTCTTCACAATCCAAGAGTCGAGTATCACACTGTTTTCAATAGAGCGAGGTATCACAAACACTTTCTCATCATTCAGTTTGGTGCTCTGCTTGAAAAGCTTGGCATAGTCGGGCTCCAAAGAATAAAGCTTGAGATCCATACAAGCTTTGGCAGCTTGAGCAGCTATTTCATAGTCGCCCATATAGAGGGCAAAACGTGCTTTCATAGCTAGCGCCGCACCTTTGGTGGCATGTATATTCTCACCCTGTCCATAGCTTTCGGGCAAACCGGCTATCGCTTTATCGAAATCAGCGTACACCAAAGGAATCACTTCCGCCTTAGGCTTGCGACCACGCTGCAAAGCTTCGGAAATGGTAATTGTTTCCTCTTGCCAGGGTACATCACCATAGAAGAAAATCAATTCGGCATATTTGCAGGCACGGCAGAAGTAAGCCTCACCGGCATAGCGGTCGTACACTTCCTGGGACACAGAGCCCTGTGCCTTGTGAATATTCTCGAGCATTGTGTTGGCGCGGGCAATGAGTTTGAATGATTGTTGCCACAAGGCATATACTTCGTACTGCTGGCCGTTCATGGTTCCATCAAGTATGGTTCCGCCACTTCCCGGATTACGGTTCGTCTGACGATAGGTAGTGTTATCCGACCATTGTTCGGACGAACTAAGAGGTTCTTGCCAATAACCCAAAATGTAAAAGTCATTGGAAGCCAGGCGCAATTCTGTTTCGGTTGTGTACCATGACTCGGTATTACCTTGTGATCTGGGTACCAGGTCCATGCTCTCACAAGCAGCAAGCCCCAGGCACATTCCGGCTAATAATAATATCTTTGTTTTCATATTCTACTCCTATTTATTTAAAAGTTAACTTGCAGACCCATTACTAAAGAAGTGGTAATCGGATAAGCTTTGTAGCTCATTTCAGGATCCCAACCATCGGGGAAATTACTCAGACAGAAAAGGTCACTACCGCTCACATAGAAACGGACACGATTTATGCCTGCCTTTTGCGTCCAAGTTTCAGGCAGGGTATAACCCAATGTGAGGTTTTTCAAACGGAAATATGAACCGTTGAACATCCAAAAGCTAGATGTGGCGTAGTTATTGTTCTTCGATACGTTCGAAAGGCGGGGATATTTGGCTGACAGATTCTCTTCAGCGGTATTGAAGGGACTCCAATATTTACCTTCGAGAATTGACGGCACGTTACCAAAGTTATCACGCAAAGGTTGTACCATGGCAGTTGAAAGGTACGAATTCTGCTTGCCGATACCTTGGAAAGCAATGCTGAAGTCAATCCCCTTGTAGGAAGCATTGAATGTACCGCCATACTGGAAACGAGGAAGTGAGTTACCCAAGGGGACACGGTCGTACTCGGGGCTGATGATTCCATCGGGCACACCATCAGGACCACTGATATCACGATATTTCAAGTCACCCACCGTTACGGTAGTGCTGGTACGGGCCGAATTGTTCACTTCTTCCTGAGTCTGATAGATGCCATCGCACACATAACCATAATATTCATTGAAAAGGACACCGGCACGCTTAATCTTACCACCGCTGATTTGCTCGCCATCATTCATATAGTCAATTTTTGAGAGGAAGTCAGAGAAATTCACATTCACGCCATACTTGAAGTCTCCTATCCGGTCGTTCCATGCCAGTTCGATATCATAACCATGGGTAGACATCTTGCCCGCATTTGTACTGGGATTGTTGTATCCCATGAAGTAAGGGATCTCGATATTCAGCAACATATCCTTAGTCTGCTTCCAATAATAGTCAAAGTGGAACTGTAGACGGTTATTGAAGAAGTTGGCATCCAAACCGATGTCGGTACTGGTAGTGGTTTCCCAAGTAATATCTTCTACAGCCAACACGGCAGGGCGGGCTGTCTTATCAGAAACAACGCTTCCGTCGGCCATATAGAATAATGAATTACCAAAGCTCATCAAAGCAATGTAGGGGAAATAGTTGTCGCCAATACGTTCATTACCTAACATACCCCACGAACCACGCAACTTCAGGAATGAAAGCCAGTCCCAATTGAGGTTCTTCATGAATTTTTCTTCGCTCATTACCCAACCTGCCGAGAATGAAGGAAAGGTACCCCAACGATAACCTTTGGCAAAACGTGAACTACCATCGTGGCGTACATTGGCCTGAAACAGGTAACGATCGGCGTATGAATAGATAACACGGCCGAAAACTGAATTAGAAGTATACTCATTGCCTTTACCGCTATTGGTCTGGAAATCTTCCGAACCGATATTGAGGTAAGGATAACCGGTAAGTTCGTATTTATCACGGGCAGCAGTCAGTTCTTCGTCCTTCATGTAGTAGTTCTCAAAACCTGCCATCACTGTAAGATTATGCTTGCCAAAGGTTCCCATATAATTAGCAATAAGCTGGCTGGTAACGTGATAATTATCCTTACGGGTTTCCTCAAGCGAATTGGTAGTCCATGTGCTGCCGGAGTCGAAATAACCGCCAAAAGTTTCGGGGTCATCGGCGAGGGTATATCCGCATGAGTTTTTAAACGCTTTCTTCTTTTGATAATTGATGAAAGGAGATACGATACCCGAGATGCTTAATCCCTTGATAGGTTTGAAAGTCAGCGAACCCTTACCTGCCACCTGAGTACTGTGAGCCACTGAGTTACCACCGGCCACAAGCAACCCGTAGGGGTTTGAACCACTCTTACCCGAAGCCAAACGACCATCGTCCCAGGTAGCGGGATAGATAGCAGGCATCTTACGCATGGTATCGAAAGGATCAAAATTCTTAGTACTACTCTTAGCATGACGGATATTCACATCTATTTGGGCACTAAGTTTGTCGTTGATATTAAAGTCGTTGTTCGAACGAAACATATAACGTTGGAATCCACGACCATCGTAAAGTCCGTCCACCTCGTCATACGAAAGGGTAGCTACCGACTTTACCGCTTTGTTACCGCCCGATACGGAGAGAGTGTGAGTCATACGGGGTGCACTCGACTTCAAAATCAAGTCAGTCCAGTCGGTAATGGGGTAGTTGTTGGGATCGGTAGCATTATACTTTACCCAATTCTTTGTTTGGTCGGCCGTGTATTCCTGAAAAAAACCGCCGGTAGGATTATCATTATACTTCAACTCGTTGCTCATCTCCAAGTAGCGGGTGACTCCTACCATGTTGGGTTGTTTGGTAGGGATTTCCCAACCAAATTCGGCATTGTACTTCAAATTGATTTTACCGCTATCGTTACCGCGCTTGGTAGTAACCAAGATAACGCCGGCAGCAGCTTTCGAACCGTAAATACTGGCTGCGGCAGCATCTTTCAGAACTGAGATGCTCTCGACATCATTAGAGTTCACATAATCGAGCGAGCTTTGTACACCGTCTACAATTATCAACGGACTCGATTCACCCATAGTAGTAATACCACGCACACGGATAGAAGCGGCACCGGAACCGGGAGCCGAGTTATCACGCGTCACCATCACACCCGAAAGTGATCCTTGCAAGGCATTGGAAAGCATGGCTGTGCGTTTGTTCACCAACTCTTCCCCTTTCACGGCTGCCACCGCACCGGTGAGGTCTTTCTTCTTCACCGCACCGTAACCGATAACCACTACTTCATTAAGTGCTTTACTGGCTTCTTCCATAACGACAGCATACATATTCTTGCTGTCTATCCGCACGGTTTTGTCATTATAACCGACATAGCTGATGAGCAGTTCGCTACCCTCAGGAACATCTATCTGAAACTTACCGTCAAGGTCGGTAATGGTAGCCGCATCACTGCCTTTCACACGAACCGTAGCGCCAATCATCGGAAGATCAGTAGCATCGACCACCTGTCCCGAAATACGCTTCGCCTTTTTCACCTGAGTGGCAGCCCTTTTAGAAGGATTGGCAGTGATAGTCACCTGGCGGTTCTGAATGTGATACTTCAAATCAGCCAGCCGGCATACTTCCGTCAAAATAGAATCAATCGACTTTCCTTGCAATTCGATGTTTACTTTGTTGTTGAGACAATCTTTCACAGGTTGGTCATAGACAAAAACATATTGGCTATGTTTCTCAATGTAGTCGAACACTTGTTTTACTGTCGAATCTTCGGCTTTAAGGATATACATCCCATTTACCTTTTCGAACGAAACAGTCGACGCGCTGGAATAAGCGGGTACAGACAGTAGTCCAGCCAGGCAGAAAGCTTTTGCCAAGCTCGCCACCGTAGTTGTGATTGTTTTTCGATTCATAATATAAGATTAATAATTAATATTTATTGCATAACGATTTATGAGTAATCTGCCGGTTACTTGTTGATTTTAAGTTTGCCGACTTTGCACCATCCCTCAAACAGAAGATTCTTGTCGACCGCCATTTTCAAGCCCGGCTGGCATGCTTTGGTTGTATCAACCAGACCGACAAGCCAGGTATAGCTTCCCTTTTGAAGACCATCCAAATTGATAGTGGTAGTATAATGACCATCATGGCCTTGCACCCAAGTTGAGAGGTCGGCCTCATCTACAAGCTGTTTTTTCACAATGTTATGATGAGTATCCATCAAAGCGATGCAGACTTTATATTTTCCTTTCCATTGGGGAATATTGGTAGGACAGTATCCCCAACCCAAATTGCGCCAATTATGTTGTACGCTTACCTGTTCGCCTGAACGAGCTTTATTTACGAAACTTACCTTAGTAGGATAGAGCCGATATCCTCCCTCACGTTCGAAACGCTTCACCAAATCGAAAGAGGTATTAAACCATGAAGCGACTTCATCACCAATGCGAAGATCCATCATATTGACATGAGCGTTGCGGCTTTCTTCGTACTCGCCTAAGCGCACATCCTCCGAATGACCTTCACGATACTTGCCGCTGGGATCAATCCAGTAACGGTGGTGTGCTCCGGTGATCCATCCTCCCTCCATAATGATGGGCAAGCGAAAGCGGTAAGCGCGGGCAAAATCTTTTTCCCACTGTTCGTAGTAGCCGGTCATCCCAAAAGCGTCGTGACGGATGGTGTATCCTTTGGCAATGGCTCTTTCAAGCAGTCTCTTACTATCAGGGTGTGGTTCCGCCCAACTGATGGTATCTCCGACCAGACGATGGTAGTTTATCACCAATGGCACACGTTTGAAGGCTTTTGCATAGGCATCGGTGATCCATTCGAATACTTCTTCTTTTTTTGAGTAATCATTATATTTCACACCGTGTGCTTCCCCCCACTTGCCAAGTCCATAGGCATCAATAAAATCCACTTTATCAGGATCGTCAAAAGCAACGGCAAAGGCTTGAAGGAATTTTTCGTATTTCTGTTGGAATACGGCATCGTCGGGATAAGGCGACCATATTTGGGAATTATTAGGATCTTGAAAACCTTTCGCACCGGCTTCCTTTACATAAAGAGGTGTGTTCTGTCCTTGGTCGCGGCTGTCTACATTGATACGGAAAGCCAACCGCATTCCACGTTCGCGCACCGAAGCAAGCAATTTATAGATACGTGAGTCCGGATCGTTCCATACATACTTTCCCTCCTTATTCTCAAGCATATTCCAATTGATGCGAATATAACATGTACCGGCGTAATCGCTCACACGAACAGTGGAATCCCCGCCATTTACGGGCATAGCATCATAGCGTTGGGTCTGCCAAAAGTTTTCATCCCATGCACGTCCCAGGTACATTACCCAACCCGTAAGGGGATTTTTGAGTACAGAAGTAGTATCAGGCTCAAAACATACTGTTTGTTCGGGCGCTTTTAGTCCTTTAGTTATAGATACTTGTGTATGTGCCGAAGACCATCCACAGAGTATCAGAGCCGCTATAAAAAGCATAAATGTGCGTAACAAAGTGTATCTTTTCATATTTTTCACTGGTATTAATAAAGCATAGCTTCTCCTTACGAGAAGGCGTATAAGTTTCCTCTACCTTGCTATGAAGGCATTATAAATTGGTTGATAATAAGTTCTTATGTAATTATTTCATTCAGTAGCAACTGACTACAAAAGCAGTTACTTCTTCACTAAGTAGATTGTATCACCACGAATTTCCATACGAGTCCGCGTCATGGTTTCAATGGCTTGCAAGGCTTCACTGACATGATCACCCAGCATTAATTTGCCATAAATTTTATCTGCCGACATCCCATCGTCAAACAAAATAGTCACTCCATAATAATGACTAAGCCGTTGAGCTACCGACTCCACACTTTCACCATCAAGGTTAATCATACCCTGCATCCAACAAGTGTATTCGTCCGTATTCACTGTCCGTTTCTCGGCAAAGCTTCCCTCCTGCAAATTCACCAATTCATTCGGCTTCATACGAACCCGGTCATTGTTTGTCGTTTTCAGCTCTACCGCTCCTTGAACCAACACCACTTGCGAATCCGAAGTATCGTAATTGTTCACATTAAATCTTGTCCCAAGTACCTTCACTCTAAAATTATCGGAATGAACCAGAAACGGATGCTCTGCATCGTGTGCCACATCGAAGTAGGCCTCACCTTTCACGTATACCTCACGGCACTCGCCATCAAAACGTTTGGGATAGCGGACAATCGTACGCGAGTTGGCTATGATCTTTGTGCCATCGGCTAACATCAGCGTCATCTTTTCACCGACAGGCACTTCCACTTCTTCATCATATGCGTCAGCCATCAATTCCGTAACTTCCATATGGGACAGACCGCCCATTGCATCTTCTGTAACTATATATTTTATACCTATTAAAAAAAGCAGCGTAGCAGCTACTGAGCCGATATACATCAGAACGCGTCGCTGCCTGGTTTTACGTTCATGTTGATGCATTTTCAAAAAGGCTTTTTTCTTAATGCCGGAGATATCTATCTCGGCTGGGGCACTGTGTTCTACAAACGACTTCAATTTGATGTCGCCCGGCAAATCCCCATATGTATAATCATTAATATCTTTATCCATCTTCAATTCTTTTTATCCTTTCAATATCTTTTTCCCTTTTATAATCCTCTCATGAGAAGTTCCCTTCTATTTATAAAGACGCAAAGGTTAGATTTATCTATAGGTTGAAATTCTATTTTTTTTCTTTTAATGCTATTTTTTTATAAATCACCCGTCCACAAGTCTCTTTCTCAAAGCATTCATAGCATATCCTATATGGTAATTCACAGTAGGAAGCGAGATTTGCAACATACGCGCAATTTCCGCATAAGGCATTTGTTCCAATTTAGCCAAAAAGAATACATGCTTGCACTTGGGTGGCAAACTATTGATTGCTTCATTCAAGCATTGGAGTTCTTCATGCGAAAGCATATCATCCATTGGAGTTTGCATATCAGGAAAAGAGAAATCTTGAAGTTCCTCAAAAGATATCTCTTGATTACCCTTTGCCTCCTTGCGCAAATAAGAGATTGATTTACGATATACAATCGTATTCAACCAACTCAACATGCTGGCTATTTCCAAAAGCGTCTTACGTAGTTTCCACACTTCAAAGAAAACATCGCCTACCACTTCTTCAGCCATTTCCTTATTACTAAGAATACCAAAGGCATGATAGTATAACCTCTTTGAATATCGGTTCATGAAACTGTTAAAAGCCAGTTCATCCCCTTTGGAAATCAACAAAAGTTCTCTTTCCAAGTCTTCCATTTAATTAGATTACTATTTTATATATTTACAGGCGCAGAATTCTTGTATGTTATATAGGTGGAGCTACATAATATTAACTTTCTTTATCAATAACAGAAGGAGCCATATCATTACTTTGAAACGAAGTTTGATATAGCCCTTCTATACTCAACAGTTACAATCGGAACTGTATAAAGCAAGTATTCTATTTTTGGCATCCTCTCTATAAGGGAACTGATTATCTCGCCATTTTGTAAATTTCATTGCCCGCCATCAAGAAAGCGCCGACTCCATAAACTTCCGTCATATCACGGGTCACTTTCTTCGGGTCGGCACCGATTTGCTGTACGTAGCCCAGTTTTCCATTCGGTTCTACAGCCGAGACTAATGCATTCCAGCCTTTTACCATCACAGGAAGATAGGTTTCCTTATCCAATAAGCCTTCGTTTATTCCATAAGCAATGGAATAGACAATGAAAGTAGTACAACTCGTTTCCGGTGACGGATAAGAGGCAGGATCCAAGAGACTGGCATGCCAGAAACCGTCCGGATGCTGCAATCCGGCAACACGTGTAGCCAGTTTTACAAACAATTCTTCATAAAATTGACGGTTCCTGTCTTTCTTGGGCAGTTCCTTTAATATTTCAACCAGACCACCAAGCACCCAACCGTTGCCACGTCCCCAAAAGACTTTCTTGCCATTGGCTTCACGCTTATCAAAATAACGCCAGTCACGGTAGAACAGGTTTTCTTCTTTATCGAACAGGTAATCATAAGTCGCTTTATATTCACGATTCATAAATTTGATATACTTTTTCTCTCCGGTCAGCATATACAGCTTGGCATATACAGGGGGAGCCATAAAGAGAGCGTCACACCAAGTCCAACGTTCCAAGGTCTTTAAATCGCCCTCCACTAGTTTGAAACTGCCTTCGGACGGATGATTGACAATCCATTCTGCACGGGCGAGCGTAGGGATAATCATTGCTTTGTCTTTGTACTTGCGGTATAAATCCAAAAAGGACTGCGATACGGCGATGTCATCAGCATGATAAAACCGTTTGTCCGGCTGCCAGCAATTCCGCCGGCCTATACGGGTAAGCCACTTATAATATGTATCATCACCGTCTTCTTTTTCAGCTAATTCCGCCCAATCCACCATGCCGACATAAAGAGCGCCTTGCGGCCAGTTCAAGTCGTCATGTTCAGGAGCGGGATGTGGATTGGCAATCTGCCAATCCGCCACCTTTCGCATGATAGACTTTATTTCTGCTTTTTGAAAAGGAATCTCTGTTGCCATTATAAAAACGGAACATAACAGAGACGCTCCCAATAAAAGTGTTTTTTTCATTATATATTTATTTGTTTATCATTCGGTATTATAACTAAGCCGTAGCCTTTAAAGACATCTCCTTATTTTTCCCATTACCGGATTTTAGTCTACCAGCTCTATCTTTACTTTCTGGTCTTTTACCAGAATATAATATTCTCCGGTTTCTAGAAATCGTTTACCGTTCCCATCAACAAAACCAAAATCACGTTCCAAGTCAACATCAAAACGAAATACTTTCGTTTCACCAGCCTTGATTAGTTGCTTCTCAAAATGTTTCAATTCTTTCACCGGACGAGTAATAGAACAATAAGGGTCAGAGATAAACCAATGTACCGTTTCCAGGCCATCACGTTTTCCCGTATTCGAGACAGAAACTTCTACTGAAAGACTTCCATCACGTTTGACTGCCGTAACAGAAGGAGTAACAGTGCCATACTTGAATTCTGTATAGCTCAGTCCGTGACCGAACGGATACAACGGGTCACTTGTAATGTCCTTATAGAAGCCCTGATGTCCGCGACCGCTCTTACGACGGTTATAATAAATAGGAATCTGTCCTGTCGAATAAGGGAAAGTCATGGCAAGTTTGCCGGAAGGGTTAATACGCCCTGACAATATTCCCGCCATTGGAACCGCACCATTCACACCCGGCTGCCAAATTTCTAATATAGCATCAGAAATAGGTTCTAACCGGTTCAACTCTAACGGGCGTCCGTTCACCAATATCAATACGACTGGTTTACCGGCTTTCTTCAATTCTTTTGCCAGTTCTTCCTGAATCTGAGGCAATGCAATAGAGGAACGGGAAGCATTCTCACCACTCCAAGTCATCATCTCGCCCAGACAAAGAACAACTACGTCAGACCAACGGGCCGCTTCCAATGCCTCTTCAAAACCTTTGCGATTATTTCCTTGTGTGTTGCAACCTAATGCATAACGCAGTTCAGCTTTTCCTGCAAACTCAGTTACCAATCCATTATAAAGCATTGCTACATCCGTATCTTTCCCATGGCCGCACCAAGAGCCTAACAAATCCCAACCATTTTTTGCCATAGGTCCTATTACGGCAATCTTCTTTTTATTTACCAACGGCAGTAATCCGTTCTCGTTTTTCAGCAATACCATAGATTCTGCCGCAAGCTGGGCTGCGATATCCATACTCTGCGGACGAAAAAAACGTTCCTTCTCAGTTGTAGTCGGAGTATAAGGGCGCTCAAACAAGCCTAAACGGAATTTGACCCGCAAGACACGACGTACTGATTCATCAATCTGAGCCATTGTTATTTTTCCTTCTTCAACGAGCTCTTTCATATGGCGATCGTAAGCATGAGACATCATATCCATCTCAAGACCGGCATTAAAAGCATACACTGCCGCTTCTTTCTTGCTAGCTGCCAATCCCTGATTTTTCAGTTGCTCGATTGCTCCCCAATCGGAAACGATAAACCCATCATGTCCCCAACGTTCTTTCAGAATCTCCGTCATCGTATAGCGATTGGCTGATCCGGGAATTCCACTAATGTCATTAAAAGAGCTCATAAGAGTAGCTGCCCCTGCCTTCACTCCCATCTCATAAGGCGGCAGATAGGTATCCCAAAGAGTTTGCGCAGAGATTTCAGTATAAACATAATCACGTCCAGCTTCTGAAGCACCATAACCAATATAATGTTTCAGGCAAGCAGCTATACGGTCTTCGGCCGACATATCATCTCCCTGATAACCACGCACCGAAGCAGCGGCAAATACTCCATTCGCATACGGGTCTTCACCGTATCCTTCGGCCACACGTCCCCAACGAGGGTCACGCGCCACGTCAATCATCGGTGAGAACGTCCAGTCCACTCCCGACATACGGGCTTCTTGCGCAGTAACGGCGCATGCTTTCTCTACCAGTTCAGGATTCCATGAACAAGCCTGCCCCAAAGAAATAGGATATATAGTACGGAATCCGTGAATGGCATCGTAACCAAAAATAATAGGAATGCCCAAACGAGACTCTTCCATAGCCTTCTTTTGCACATTATTACGCAAAGTAGGGTTCGTATCGTAATAAATCAATGAACCGATTTCTGCCGGCACTTTCTTAACCTCTTCTCCTATATTATTCACATTGTTATTCCGCCCCATGGTATATTGGTTCAGTTGCAGAATTTTTTCTTCCAGAGTCATACGTGTCAGCAAATCATCGACTCGTTCTTCAATTGGTACTTTAGCATCCTTATATATAGGGACACTCTTCTTATCTTTTGCCGAAAGAGTATATGCTACTCCGAACAGGCATAAACCGAAAATTAATGTTTTTCTTCTCATTACGTTTATGTCGGTTAGTTATTATTCTATTAATCCAATTTCTACTGGTCATATGGAAGATAAATTCCCACGCGAAAAAGCCAGTAATCTCCTGATAGGCAGAAACGGGATAGAACTTATTTTATTTCATAATCATCCCAATTTATAGGAAAACAAGGCCATCAATCCGATGACCTTGCGCTATCTAAATCTGTCCTAATAAATAGGTGTTTTCAACCCACCCGATATAGTTTCCGGTTTTACAAAATCAACCATATCAGTAACTGCATCCGGTTTCACTACTGCCAGATGCGCCGCATTTTGAGCAATCTTGACTATTTGCGGATCAATAGTTTGAGGCGCATATGAATTTCCAACTACCGTTTGCCTAAAAATAGCCTCAAACCAAGTGCATGCCGCCGTATAGCGACCATAAGTTACTTCCAAATGATAACCATCCCTATTGAAGGAATCTCCCAAGAAAGAAGTACGTCCATTCTGAATAGCAGTTCCTGAAGGAATCAATATATTGAGTTCTGTATTATCTTGCATTGCTTGGTTGGCTGCCGACACAATCGCATTATACATAGTCATCTGATCCCTATTATAATCCGGAAAACTTTCATGTGTTGACGAAGAAGCGTAAGCCCATGTCTGATGCCACATCAACTTTGCTTTTGGACGAAATGTCTGTACTTCAGCTATCAAATCCGCTAGTGCGGCGTAAGTTTCATACTTACCCGATTTCCCGCTTGCCTGCTGCAAACTAATGTAATCCCATTTTTCATCAATCAAGGCATCAGACAAGCGATAATTACCTTTATTCACCTTCTTTCCATCTTTAACCTTTCTATATTCATAAGCTGCATTATCACCTTTCATATTATTCAGATGTTTGTCCAAATCACATCCACCTATATACATATTCCCAATGACAACTTCAATACCAGCCGCCTGAGCCAAGTCGTACAAATATTGTTCTACCGCATCCTGAGAAAAGCTATTACCTATTGCCAATATTCTTGTCGGACTTTGATTAACCGTCACGGAAATAGAAGCTGAAAGACGTTTTGTTTCTCCCGGACATTCTATCTTGATAGAAGCCTTTCCGGAAGAAATACCCGCTATAGTAATACTTCTATCATAGTTCTGAGTAACTGTAGCCACATCAGGATTAGAAGAAGTACAAACATACTCCAATTCACGTTCTTCATCTGAGCTAAATGTAATATTCACATTGGTTTCTTCGCCAGTCATTACAGTTACCTGTTCTGAGGCTACTATCATCCACTTATTGTTCAAATAAGGATAAGGTTTTTCATCATCTGAGCATGATGTAAATACATTTCCAAACGACAGGAATATATATAATAGAAGTAAACCACTCCATAGTGATTTGCTTTTCCAAAATAAAGTCTTCATAATAATTAATTTTAGTTACTACTCCGTCCAATCAAATGCAGGAAATAAATGAAATTATTCAATAAATCACTTTACAGTGACTTGCAGCAATTTCACCCAACCAGAATCTGTCAGATTCTTTGTTACAGCCATTTGCAAACCAATCTCATTATCCTTGGTTGTATCAACAAGTCCTACAGCCCAGTTGTAAACTCCAACAGAAACCCCTTTCATTGTTAAATCGAAGTTATATGTAGTCGGTTTTCCTTTTAGCCATGTAGACAAGTCTGTTTGCTCATCAACAAATACTTTTACCACTTTATCATTATTGTCCAACAATGCAAACGCAACTTTATACTTTTGATTCCACTGCGGTATATTCGTAGGGCAATATCCCCATCCCATATTATTCCAACGATGAACAATTGACACCTTCTGCCCACTTGTCGCATCTTTCGGCAAAGAAATCATATCGGGATATAAACGATATCCTCCTTCGGTAACAAAACGCTGTACCAAAGAAAAGCATTTGGTAAACCATGAATTTGTTTCATCTCCCACACGAAAATCCATCATATTTACATGTGCTTCAGCAGAAGCGTCAAATTCCCCCTGACGAACATCTTCCGGATGACCTTCTCTATATTTTCCACTCGGGTCAATCCAATAACGGTGCGTTCCTCCAGTAATCCAACCACCTTCCATTATTATAGGACGTTTATAATTCCATCTTTCAGCATACTGCTTTTCCCAATCCTGATAATAACCCGTCATACCAAAAGCATCATGACGTAGACTATATCCCTTATTTATTGCACTACTTAAAAGCTTTTCTGTATCCGAGGCTACCGCACCCCAACCTGAAGTATTATTGGCACCTACTAATCTATGATAATTGATGACCAAAGGAACTTTCTTAAAACAACGCGAATACAAGCTTGTAATCCATTCAAAAACTTTTTCCTTATTCGCATAATCTTTATAAATCATAGTATGTGCTTCTCCCCACTTACCTAATCCATAGGCATCAATAAAATCCACCTTATCCGGATCATCAAATTCTTTGGCAAACGCTTCAATAAAAGCAGCATATTTCTGCTGAAATATCTCGTCGTCAGGATAAGGCGATTTACGGCTTTCTCCATTATTTCCATTAGGATCCGCATAAGATGCAGCTCCTGCATCAAACACATATTGGGGAGTATTCAAGCCTTGATCACGCCCATCCACAACTATACGAAAAGACAATCGCATATTTCTATCCAATGCACTTTTCAACAATTTCGTCAATCGGGCATTCGGGTCGTTCCAAATATAAACACCTTCGCTCGGATTTAAAGAACTCCAACTAGTACGAATATAACAAGTACTTGCATAGTCAGAAACCTTGACCGATTTTGCCAATTCCGGCACTTTCATATTATCGTATCCCTCGGTGGTCCAAAAGTTCTCATCCCAACCACGTCCCATATACATCACCCATCCGTTTAACGGATTACGAAGAACTGTCTTTTTATCTCCAGCAACTTTGACTGTTACATTCCCGGCAGGAAGCCCTTTATCGCCCTCGTCATTTACTTCATCATCACCACCTGAACAAGCAGACAAAGTCCCCGAACAAGAAAGTAAACAAACCAGCCCCCATAGTCTTACAACCGATAGCATCTTCTCTATTTTCATATATTCCAATCTTATTTAATTAAAAACTATTGCCGTATCTATCAAGAGATTCCTTTTGTATCTGAATCGCTATTCCGATACGGCAATAATCAATATGTCATTAATCACAAATACTTACTATTTTTTATCAAAACGCACTTCCATAGTTCGTAAATTAACGACTATAAAATTGATACCTGCAGTCGTTAAGTTATAATAAGCATTACGCTGAGCTCCATCACCTCCCATCAACTGCATATTAGAACCAATAGTTATTGGTAACGTTTGTGCAGTTCCGCTACTTGTCAACGGACAGCTATATGCATAAGCCTTAGTAGTATTAGCATCACCTGCCGCATATACCACAAACTTGATTGTACCGGACTTCAATGCTGCCCCTTTATACACGAATATCAACGGATCTGCCTGGCTAGGTGTAAGAATTGTAGTACAGGTATTGCTCCAACCATTCATACCTCCATAAGCATATAACTTCGTAACAGTAGTTTGAACAACCTGATCTTTATATTCTCCAGCATTACCAGTCCATTCTACAATTACAGGTTCTAACGGTTTATCAGGAGAATTAATCGTCACGGTCTTTTTCTCCATATTAACTACAATACGATATTCACCATCTTTTGGAATATTCCATGCAATAGGTTCTGCTCTCATCACAACATTTTCTTGTTCGCCATCTTGCAAAGTACCTTCTCCATCTGCCGGACAGATATAATTAGTTTCCCCTTCAAATTCTACAGGAATCTCCAATTCTCCTTGCCTCAAATCACCCAAGAAAGCATATTGATATTCATTCTCTATAGTCTTACTCATCGTTATTCTTCCTCCGGTCATTGCTGTTCCATCAAGGTAAACTCTATCTGCATCGAAAACAATCGGTTTATATGGTCGAACATTTACTGATACCGTACGGACTTCCGGTTTTACCCAACGAGTTCCACCGTCCCATTTAGCTATGACACGAAATTGAATCGTTGCAGATTTATTACTGGATTGCCCCCATTTCTCTGTCAACAAATTCTGTAATTCTGCTGTTGTGTAGCTTTTACTAAACACACCTTCTTCTTCGTCATTACGCACACAAGAATTAAAATTACTTCCTTCAATATCTATTTTCGTCACATAGGAAACCATATATTCTTCCGGCATTTCCCGTGCCGGAGTCCAGTCAAAAGTCAACACTACATCATCCAGCCTGTCTCCATCCAATTCTATATCCGTAGTCGAAGCGGTCAGTTCCAGACATTCTGCAACATCCGATTGATTATTATTCTTGTCATCATCATTACATGCGCTCAAGCATATTACAGCTGCTATCGGCAACCACTTATATAATGATCCTATTTTACTCATAATTATTGTTTTTAAGGTAAAACATTATTTCCACCATCCCGGCAATTGTCTCAAGTTTATATTCACATCCATCTCATCTTGAGGTATAGGCCACCAATAACTGATGAACTTTCTTGTTTGGTAAACAGTACGCTTATAATAAGAATCCCTGTCCTCCTTCTTTGCCAGCATGTTCATTCCCCAAAATTTTCCGTTCAATGCAGTTTCAGCTTCCTTCCAACGACGTAAATCATCAAAACGTAATCCTGCTTCACAATTCATTTCCACTCGTCTCTCTCTACGAATTAACTGACGCATCTCTTTCGGATCGGTCGGTGCTGTTATCTTTCCAGCTTCCGTACCTTCACTATACTGAGGAATACCTGCTCTCTCACGGATTTTATTGATATATTTCAATATTTCCTTCTTATTAGAATCATATGTCCCCATATCAATACTATATTCATTCAAAGACTCAGCATAACTCAGATAAGCTTCAGCCAAACGGTACAAACATCCTTGACGATTCTTATAATTACCACTACTTTCGGTGGGAATTGCAGAAGGATCGACACGCTTACGAATTAAATAACCAGCACATGGTGAATCGTGAGAGGGACCTCCATCCTCACCACCATTAAAGAAGTTTGTAGCTTTCTTCTTGCCCCAATGATATTCTTCATTGTATAAGACTGATATATAGAAACGGGGTTCACGTCCACAATACATTTTATATGTATTAGCCGGTACAATCACATTCTGATCCTTTGCAGCATCTCCTTTCGCTGTACCATACATCCATCTTGTATTAAAAGATTCATCTGCCGTTGAGTATCCATTTTCGCTATATCCTGAAACCTCATTTATAATAGGACTTCCACCGTCATTCGTATATCCGGTAATAGGAATCAATCCATTCCTCATAAAGAAAGCATCAACCAATGACTGAGTAACCCCAATAGCACCAGCTCCACCCATACTACGCGGATTTGCCTGACGATCGAAATAACCTGCATCATCATAAGACCTAGGATATATTATCTCTAAATTACCTTGATTACGACGGAGCATCAATGCATTCTGATAAGAAAGGAACGGGTCGATATCTTCACCATTACTCAAATATTCAATATGTAACTTATGACCCGATTTCTCGGCTTCATCAATCACCAACTTATTAGCTTCAACAGCTTGTCTCCAACGATTTGAATCATGTTCAGGATTAAAAATTGGCGTACCATCACAATTCTTCATATTTACCATGTCAGTATCCTGATTCCCATTAACCAAATCGCTGGCGGCAAAAGTAAGCAGGCGAGCACGTATAGCCAAACAGGTAAGAGAAGTTATACGACCATATTTATTGTCATCATCATAGAACGGAGGTAATTCTTTTGAAGCCTCAAGCATTTCATTTGCAGCCCAATCTACTACTGTATAAAAAGGCTCTTGTTTTAACAACAAGCTTTCTCCTGTAGTTTCTTCAGCAGCTTCACGAATAATAGGAATAGCCCCATAAGTCATGACCATCATCGCATGAAATTGTGCAATAAGGAAGCGACATTCAGCCTTCATATAATTAACCTCTTTTTCCGAAACATCCGCAATTGCATGGGCATATTTTATAAAAGTATATGCCGAGCGAATAGCCCTTGGGAAAGTTGTCCAATAGCTAATTACTCCTCCACTATTCGCTGTCCAGTTTCCGTTCTGGTAGAAAATGGCTTTAAATCCCTGAGACTCCCATCCTACAGAAGGCGCTAATTCATCAGAAACAGCATCAGCACCATCATATGTATAAAATTTAGGAACTAAGCTATAAATATATGCCAACCAACGTTCCATATTGTTCTTATTCTCAAATACAGATTCCAATGTCAATTGATCATCCGGCTCTTTATCCAAATAGTCAGAACAAGAAGACATGGGAAACAAAGCTGTTATGCCTAATGCAATAAATATTATTATTTTATTTTTCATACTATTATATCTTTAGAATCTGATTTCAAAACCTGCGGATAATGATTTCATTACAGGATAAGCAGCACCCGTTTTATCTTTTACTTCAGGATCCCACAATTTAAAATTCGAGAAAGTTAACAAGTTAGTACCTCTGACAAAAATACGCGCACCAGAAATGAATATATTCTGCATCCATTTTTTAGGGAATGAATATCCTAATTCAATATTCTTCAGACGCATGAAACTCATATCTCGCAACCACCATGTAGAAGGCTGACTATTGTTAGAGTTGGTTCCATAGTCCAAACGAGGATAAAAGACATCCTGACTAGGATTATCAACGGTCCAACGATCATTATAATTAGTGAATATATTATAAGTAGTACCTTTGTTGGAAGCTGGTATAATGTTTCCTGAAAGAATATTCCAACTTCTCCCAATTCCTTGGAATAATACACCAAAATCAAGATCTTTCCACTTCATATTCAGCCCAAAACCATATACAATCTCGGGATCAATAGTGCCTCCTATCGGTGATTGGTCAAATGCATCAATCGCTCCATCCTTATTCACATCTACATATTTGATATCACCCGGTCGCACTTTAGCTGTAAAACTTTGTGTTGGAATACCTTCTTTTAATGTTCCTGTTGTCACATCTGCAAAATCATCTTCAGTAAAAAGCCTATCAGCGACATACCCAAACAATTGGTTGACCGGATGCCCCGTTTCAGCTCTATTTGTACCAATTACAGCTTGAGGTTCATCTTTTTCTATTATTTCATTATGAGCATAAGTAAAAGTACCCATCAAACTTATATACAAATTTTTATTAAACTGTTTGTTGACATTCAATGACAATTCAACACCACGGTTAGTTACTTTACCATAATTGCTCCATGGCTTTTTAATAAAACCGGCAGTCGCCGGTACAGTAGCACGTTCCATGAAGATATTGTGACGCCGTTCTTCAAAAACATCAACCTGTAAATCGACCAAACCTTTCAACAAGCCTAATTCTAAACCGATATTAGCTTTATTTACAATTTCCCATGTTAAGTCCGAAACCGCAAACTCTCCTTCTGCCATACCATTTTTTGAATATCCGGACTCTACTCCCCATTTATACAACTTCAAAGTCTCATAATCATCTAATATGGTAGAAAGATAAGCAAAACGACGTCCTGACAAGTTTGCATTACCTGTCTGTCCATAAGAAGCACGTAATTTCAACTTTGAAATAATATTTCTCATTGGCTGCATAAATGATTCTTCAGATACAATCCAACCAATTGCTCCCGATGGGAAAAAACCATATCGCTTACCTTTAGCAAAATTTTCAGAACCATTATAACCAAAATTAAATTCAGCTATGTATTTTCCACCATAAGTATAAGAAGCACGTCCTGCCAATCCCTGAGTACGATATGGCAATTTCTCACCTTTATCGTAATTACGGCGATTAAATAAAAGCAAACCGGAAACTGCATGTTTTTCTGCAAATGTATGATCATACATCAGGCTTGCCTCCATATACACACTCTTATTCCCATAATCAGCAGATTTATCATAACCCAAGAAATTACTACCGTTTTGCTTTTTTGTCAGAACAAGTTCTCCTTCTTCGTTTCGGGATGTAGCAGCGTTATAATATTCTGGTGTTTTTGAACGTTTCACTGTACCACTTGAATAACGGTCAAAAGAAAATACACCTTTAACTTTTAAACCCGGTGTTATAAACTTCAAATCCTGTTCCAATGAAAACAATGTTTCAATTTTACTCGCACTTGTACGTTGATAGCCACTTTGAGTAGCCATTGCCCAAACATTACCTTCTTCCGTTCCAGCCATTTCTCCTGAAGAATACTGCGCAGGAAATGTAAAAGGAACAGCCCGGAATGCACGACTAAAAATCAAGCTAACATCTTGAGTAGTAGAATTACGGTCCTGTAAATAGCCACCAATATTAAAGCGCAATTGAGTGGTCGGAGAAAGTTTTAAATCAACATTTGAACGAACATTATATCGCTGTAATTTGATAGAAGGATCCCATTCTTGCTTCTTGTCTCGTTGCAAAATGCCCTGCTCATTAAAAACTGCTGCAACAAACGAATAGCGCAGACGCTCCGTACCTCCTGAGATATCGACACTCACGCGTTGATTAGATGCATTATCTTTAGAAATTGCATCAATCCAATCAACATCCGGATATAAATCAGGATCATATCCAGTACGAGTCTTTGCGATTCTATCAGCATACATAGGAGACTGTCCGGTATCAATCAAGGCATCATCCAATACTTGCATATAATCAGCTGCTCCAATATATTCAGGCAATTTAACCGGTTGAGTAAAAGAAAATTCACTCTTTACCACAACACGCGGTTTACCAACCTGCCCACGTTTCGTGTTAATAAGCACTACACCATTAGCACCGCGCACACCATAAACAGCACTTGCAGCAGCATCCTTCAATACAGAAAAAGATTCAATCTCCTCTGGATCAATATTATTCAAATCACGCTCAATACCATCCACTAAGACCAAAGGGTCTCCACCTGCTTTCCCAAATGTACTGATACCACGAATCCAAAAGGTAGAGTTATCATAGCCCGGCTCACCGGAACGCTGTACAGCAAGCACACCTGAAACAACACCGGCTAAATTATTACTCAATGAACGACTTGTAGAAACTTTCAACTTCTCAGGCGCCAATGTAGTAATAGAACCGACCACCGATTCTTTTTTTTGTGCACCGTAAGCAACCACTACTACTTCATCTAACTGACCTACATCCTCTACCATCTGTACGTTAACAACTTTCCGGTTATCAACAATTTCTTCTTTTGGTACAAAACCAATATAACGGAAAGAGAGTACTGACTTTCTCATAGGAACAATAATACTGTAATTACCATTCATATCTGTTAATGAATGCACTGTAGAATCATTCTTCAAAATGATTGTTACACCAATTAACGGCTCGCCTTTTTCATCTGAAACGTTACCTGTTACCTTTATACCTTTCTGTTGTGTAGTCTGCTGTACCTTAGGAGCTTCTGGAACTGAAATTGTAATCTGTCTTCCTGACACTTTATAACTCAGTCCTGTCTCAGAAAACAATTCTTTTAAGACAACATCTATTTTCTTATTGGAAACTGAAATGGAGACTTTATTATTCAGATTTCTTTGAACATTAGCAGAGTAAATAAAAATATACTTACTATGTTTTTCAATATAATCTAGAATATCTTTAACTGTAGCATTCTCATATTGTACCGAGAATAGATCTTCTTCGGAATTCCAACGAATAGAATTAGTACCGAATGAGGAAAATGGAATTATAAAAAAGACATTTATAATGCAAAAAAGCTTAAGTCTTTTCTTCAAGTGTAAAAAAATACTTTTCTTTACCATAAAAATTTCTTTTTAGGTTAACAATTTTGGATTTATTGATTTAACTAAGGAATTAATATCGGGTAAATACGGCAATATTTATCCGATTTTTTTTGTGTGTCATAATGGCTATCTGTTCTTCATAGGCAAGCATATTTAAAAGATTAATTAAAAAATTATTATTTATTCAAGTATATACTAGTATCTCTTTTTTCTATCGTGAATGGCAATGTTTGCTGGATACATTCAATCACCTCATCTATATCGTCTTTCAAATCAAGTTTCCCATAGACCTTTTCACTACCTACAAGTGGATCACATTGTATGGATATACCATAATAAATACTCAGTTTTTGGATTATCTGTGACAAATCATTGCCATTTAATAGCATAATTCCATCTACCCAACTAATATATTCAGCTACATCGACTTGCTTTTGACTGGTAATTGCACCACCAGCTATATTCAATAAATCACGTGGAGCCAATTGTGCTTTCTTCTCATTTCTATCAGTTACTTCCACTGCTCCTTCTACCAATACGATATTGGTCGCACTTCCTTTATAATTAGAAATATTAAACTTTGTACCAAGTACTCGCAAATTAAAATCCTCAGATTCGACAATAAAAGGATGCTTTTTATCATGAGCAACCTCTAAGAAAACTTCCCCCTGAGCATATATCTTACGAATGTCACCTTTAAAACGACGAGGATAAACGACTTTAGACTGAGAATTTACTACTAAACGAGTCCCATCTGACAACTCTATTCTTGCTCTCTTTCCAGGAGGGACAAGCAACTGATTATATTCTTGTTCATCCCTTGCCTTTTCCCCTTCTTCTTTAATAACCTGAGAATTAACCGCAACCTTTCCTTCTTTTGAATATTTGATAAAGGCATCTTCGTCTAAGTTCAATTGTTCTTTAGCAGTTATAAGAGTTACTTCATCAACAGCCTGGCTATCCATTCCTTCTGCAATAGCCTGCAAATCAACATCAACAATAGTTGTTTGATTCAGAAAATAAATTGTTGATATACAAATCAAAACAGAAGCAGCAATAGAAGCGGAAGTTATCAATAAATAGTTCCGTCTGCGTTTCTTTTCACCTTCTCGTATTTTTATGCGCGTTTTCTCTATAATGGAAGAAGCATTAATTTTTTCTTGTTCGCAGCTTTCCCAAAAGAATCTCAACGTCTCACCTTCAGGCGTAGTGGTAAAATCATCCTCAAGTTTCTCCTGAGAATTCAATTTACCAAATAAATTTGCAAGGCGAAAGTATTCTTTCAAGTTCATAATCTTTTTAATGTTGTTCTATTATTAAAGACGCAACTTAAAAAAGAATCTCCCAGTTAAAAATGAACTTTTTTCATTTTCCGCAAGAAAAAAAGTTTGAAACAAGTTTATTTCATTAATAGTTCATTGATATACAGAATAGTAACTAAGAAATAAAAATATCATTTACGAGAGCGGATATTCAATTTTACTGCTATTTCGCTCAACGCAAAAGCTATATGATTATTGATAGTTTTCACAGATATATCTAATAATTTAGCAATCTCTTTATAAGGTAGTCCCTCTATCTTCGCCAAGAAAAAGACATGCTTACATTTAGGTGGTAGCTGTTGGATAGCATTGTTTATTTTCTCCATCTCCTCTTTACTAATCATCGCCTCGTCAGGCGACTGGATAGGAGCAAATATAAAATCCCCTATACCGTCAAGCGATAATTCAGTTTTTCCCGTTTCCTTCCTCAAATAAGAAATAGCTTTCCGATAAGTAATTGTCTGTATCCAAGCATTCATATTTTCTATACCACCCAAAGTTTTTCTGTTTTTCCAAACTTCATAGAAAACATCACTTACAACCTCTTCGGCCGGCTCCTTTTGACCAATCAAAGCAAAAACATAATGATATAGACGTGAAGAATAACGTTCCATAAAACGATAGAAAGCCGCTTCATCACCGTTTACAATTCTGTCTATGTCATTACTTTCAGGTCTCACGGAAGTGTTTTACAGATTATTTCTAATTAACAAAATTGGGCCAAATATAGCAGTATATTAGGAAATATAAAAATAAATACTGAATTAAAAGTTATCAATTATAGAAAAGTTTCTACAATAAATACTATAGGAGTCTCTTACTTAAATAACGCACCGGATACCACACGGAAAGGAAACCGACAGCTAGAACTGTCACAAAAACAAGTACTACATCCCAAGCGTGAACGCTGACAGGATAGGCATCTACGACAAAAGTGCCGCCACCGCCGCCGAGTGAGATTACACCAAATTTCTGTTGAATTAGACATAAGATCAGACCTAGAATAATTCCGGAAACGGCACCCAAAAGAGAAATAAGCCGACCTTCAAATAAAAAGATACGGGAAATAAGTTTGTCGTCAGCTCCAAGACTGCGTAAAGTCGCAACATCATCTTTCTTGTCCAAAATCAACATGGAAAGAGAACCAATCACGTTGAAGCAGGCAATCATTAAGATGAAGGTGAGGAATAAGTAGGAAATCAGTTTTTCTATCTCCATAATACGAAAGACGTCCGCTTGTTGCTGATAGCGGTTCTGAACAACGAAAGCATCCCCCAGTATTTTTTCTATTTTAGATTGCACGGATGAAACATTTGCATCAGGCTTCAGCTTCAATTCCATAGCGGAGACTTCTGTTGTATAGTCCAGTAGTTGACGGAGGAAATCAAGAGAAGTCAGAATATATTTCCCGTCGTATTCCTGTTGGTTTACTACAAACACAACGCCGGGAGAATAGAGGTAATCCTGATTGAAGGAAGCACCGGGATTCGCCATATTCACTTTGGCATTTCGTTTGGGAAGATATACTTGAAGAGGATCCACGAATTGCAGTCCCGTACCTAAGGTTGCTACCAATTCGACTCCCATTATCCCATAATTTACAATCGAATCATGGAGAAGGAATTCACCGGCACCATAGAGGATGCTATCAATGGCAGTCAGTTCCTCAAAATTATCTTCCACTCCTTTCAGCACAACCATAGCCTGACGGTCTTTATATTGTACCATCGCATTCTCTTCGAGCGTTTCCGTAAATACCTCAATTTCAGGAAGCGCACAGACGGCACGGATCCGTTCATCCTGCCCGTCAAAGACTTTACCCTCACGGACAGTGATTTTCAGTTGCGGATCGAATGCCGTAAAGAAACTAGCTACCATATCCTGAAATCCATTAAAAACGGAAAGTGTACAGACCAGTGCAAGTGTAGCAAGAGCTACTCCGCACACAGAAATACCGGATATGATATTAATAGCATTATGCTTCTTTTTCGAGAAAAGATAACGCTTGGCTATATAGAAGGGAAAATTCACCTCTGTAATGAACTATTTCACTTCAACAATGAATCAATCTTCTCGATATAATCCAATGAGTCATCCACGAAGAATTTCAGTTCGGGGATAATACGCAATTGATGACGGACACGGGTGCCCAGTTCATAACGGATAGACTTCATGTTATCATTGATATTCTTCACCATTTCTTCCGCTTTCTCAGACGGAAAGACACTGAGATAAACACGGGCAATACTCATATCAGGGCTGATACGAACTGTACTAACAGATACCAATATACCCGGCATTGCTTTTGTCTGAAGCAGGAATATCTCGCTTAGCTCCTTTTGCAACAGGCGGGCGATCTTATTCTGTCTTGTTGTTTCCATAAATCTACTCCTTTATTTTTTTCTTATAATTGTTAACCCATCACGCAAGGGTAATATCACTTTCTCCACTCGTTTATCTTCTGCAACAAGATCATTGAAAGCCTTTATTCCAATTGTCTGGGCATCGTTGCTACGAGGCTGTTCCAACACATGACCATCCCAAAGCGTGTTATCGGCAATGATATACCCACCTTCGGAAAGATGTGCCAGCGTCATTTCGTAATATTCGATATACTTGCGTTTATCACCATCGATAAAAGCCATATCAAAGGTAACACCCAAGTCCGGAACAAGTTCTAAGGCATCACCAATATAAAAACGGATTTTGTCGGCATACGGTGATTTTTCCAGCCACGGACGGGTAAAGTCCTCTTGTTCATCATTTATCTCGAACGTATGCAACATTCCACTTTCCGGCAAACCTTCTGCCAGACAAAGAGCGGAATATCCGCTATACGTTCCGATTTCCAATATCTGGCGAGGCCGAATCATCTCTACAAACATCTTCAACATCCGCCCCTGCAAATGCCCTGAAGCCATACGGGGACGGAGCAGCTTTACATGCGTATCCCGGTAAAGTGACTTTAAATAGTCACTTTCGGGATCAATATGTTGCAGAATATATTCGTCAATAGATTCAGTCTCTTGCATAAAATCCAGCTTTTACAGATAACGGTTATTATTAGGCAATACGGTTTCATCCGCATGTTTCAATGCGTCCTCTACTACATTGATTTCCAAGAATGAAGTCTTTGTACCCGCTTTACCACTACTCAAATATCCTACCATGTCAGTTGGCTGCAGGCGTCCTTCTTTCAACAATCGGCGCAATGCAGCGAAATAATATTCCTGCCCGTTTGCCAATTCCGGCATATAGATAGCTTCCACTCCGTAAGAAAGAGCCAGATGGCGCATCGTTTTTTCCTTATAACAGATAGCCAACACCGGATATTTTCCACGGAAAGCAGCCAGATTACGGGCAGTGCGCCCACTATAACTGTCAGTTATGATAGCACGTATCTTCAATTTAGAGGTAGCTTTCACAGCCTGCTTGGCAAGGAACGCCGTTACATCATTGCTATTCTCATCCAATGGGATACGGATATCATTCTCTTCCAGTTTATCCTTTTCAGCCTGAGCAGCGATTTTAGTCATTGTTTTTACAGCATCCACCGGATATTTACCGTAGGCAGTCTCACCGCTCAACATCAAAGCGTCTGTACGATAATAAATTGCGTTCGCAATATCAGTAACCTCCGCACGAGTCGGACGAGGGTTGTTTATCATTGTATGAAGCATCTGTGTGGCAACAATCACCGGCTTCTTGGCAAGGATACATTTACGAATCAGCACGCGTTGGATTCCCGGGATACGTTCCTGCGGAACTTCGATGCCCAAGTCACCACGGGCAACCATCACACCATCAGCCACTTCAAGAATCTCGTCAATATTATCCACACCTTCCTGATTCTCTATTTTAGCAATAATCCTGATATCACTGTTGTGAGCATCCAGGATTGCACGAATATCAAGTACATCCTGACGGTTGCGCACGAATGAGTGGGCGATAAAATCTATGTCCTTCTCAATCGCATAAAGGATATTATTGCGGTCTTTCTCTGTTAATGAAGGAAGATTGATACGAACACCCGGTACATTCACGCTCTTACGACTTCCCAAAGTAGCTTCGTTCTTCACTTCACAAAGCAGGTAATCTGCAGTTTTATCAATGACTTCCAGTTCCAAGTCACCATCATCAATCAGAATCGTACCGCCAATATTCAGGTCATGTACGAAATCCGGATATGAAACGGCGATACACTCACGAGTAGTTTCAAGTTCAGGATTGCCAACAATCTTCACTTTCTCACCTATCTTATATGGAATCGGTTCAGCATTAGCTGTCGTGCGAACCTCCGGGCCTTTAGTATCCATCAAAATCGCAATACGGTTGGATACCGTACGCACATTTGCAATCAAAGCTTCAAAACCTTCACGGC
>NZ_JBCOWR010000006.1:59839-346992 GCF_040918965.1 Bacteroides sp. RTP21281st1_H5_RTP21281_210402
ATATTATACCTTATTTATTCTCCAGCAATGCTTCCAAAGCCAAACGATACGAGTTCAGCCCGAAGCCACAAATAACTCCCTTGCAAGCGCAGGCAATCATAGAAACATGCCTGAAATCCTCACGGCTATGCACATTGGATATATGCACCTCGATCACCGGAGCTGTCACCGCACGAATCGCATCCTGCAAAGCAATGGAAGTATGCGTATATGCACCCGCATTCATAATAATGCCGTCCACATCAAATCCTACCTGCTGAATGCAGTCTATCATTTCTCCCTCAATGTTCGATTGAAAATAGTCGATCTCCACGTCAGCGTATCTTTTGCGAAGTTCAGCCAGATAATCTTCAAATGTAACGCTTCCGTAAATGGAAGGTTCACGCTTACCCAACAGATTAATATTCGGGCCATTAATAATTTGTATCTTCATCGCGCAATCCTGTTTTTTTATACCTTTGTATCCAAAGAACAATATTTCAAGGTGCAAAGGTAGAAAAAAGAAATGGAAATCAACGAAAAAAAGAAGAAGAAGGAGCAACGGGACGTGATAATCAGGAAGTACCAGCAGTATCTCAAACTGGAAAAGTCCTTGTCTCCCAACACGCTGGATGCCTATCTCACGGATCTGGACAAATTGATGAGTTTTCTAATGTTAGAAGAGATAGACGTCCTGGACGTATGCCTCGCTGACCTTCAACGTTTTGCAGCCGGACTGCACGACATCGGCATCCACCCCCGTTCACAAGCCCGCATCTTATCGGGAATCAAATCATTCTTCCGTTTTCTCATCATGGCAGATTATCTGGAAGCAGACCCCAGCGAGCTACTGGAAAGTCCTAAGCTCGGCTTCAAACTCCCCGAAGTACTCACAGTGGAAGAAATTGACCGGATCATCTCCGCCGTTGACCGCAGCAAAACCGAAGGGCAACGCAACAGGGCTATTCTGGAAACACTATACAGTTGCGGACTTCGTGTTTCTGAACTTGTCAACCTCAAATTGTCCGATCTTTATTTCGACGAAGGCTTCATCAAAGTAGAAGGGAAGGGAAGCAAACAACGCCTTGTCCCCATCTCCCCGCGAGCGATTAACGAAATAAAACTTTACATCACAGACCGCAACCAAATAGAAGTGAAGAAAGGGCACGAAGATTTCGTTTTCGTCAGCCAGCGGAGAGGCAAAGGACTTTCCCGGATCATGATCTTCCACATGATAAAAGAATTAGCGCAAAAGGCGGGCATTACCAAGAATATCAGTCCGCACACATTCCGGCACTCCTTTGCCACTCATTTACTGGAAGGTGGCGCCAATTTGCGGGCCATCCAATGCATGCTCGGACATGAGTCTATCGCAACTACCGAAATTTATACGCACATCGACCGTAATATGCTTCGCAGTGAGATTATTGAGCATCATCCCCGAAATATCAAATATCGGAAAGAAAAAGAGTCGTTATTTCATTAAATTATGATAAAATCGCCCCTCTATCTATATAATTATATTAAGAATTAATATCTTTGCGTTACTTTTTCCGTGCTGAACAGAAAGAGGTTTGCGAATAGGCGAAATTTCAATTACAAACATTTAATTTATACCTAAAATGACTAAGAAGTTGTACTTGCCTTTACTCATGGCAATGATTGTTGCATTATTCTCTTCTTGTAACAAAAAAATGGGTCCACTGTCAGCTGATTACTTCACTGTTACTCCGCAAGTGTTGGAAGCAGTAGGAGGTAAAGTTCCTGCTACCATCAATGGTAAATTTCCTGAAAAGTATTTCAACAAGAAAGCTGTTGTAGAAGTTACTCCGGTTTTGAAATGGAATGGCGGCGAAGCTAAAGGCCAGCCAGCTACTTTCCAAGGCGAAAAAGTAGAAGGTAACGACCAGTCTATCTCTTACAAGATGGGTGGTAGCTACACAATGAAAACTTCTTTCGACTATGTTCCTGAAATGGCTAAGTCAGAATTGTACCTCGAATTTAAAGCTACTATCGGTAAGAAAGTGGTTACTATCCCTGCTGTGAAAGTAGCTGATGGTGTAATTTCTACTTCTGAGTTGGTGAACAATACATTAGGTAACGCAAACCCTGCACTGGGCGAAGACGCTTTCCAACGTATCATCAAAGAAAAGCACGATGCTAACATCATGTTCTTGATCCAACAGGCTAACATCCGTTCAAGCGAGTTGAAGACTGCTAAAGAATTCAACAAAGAAGTGGCTAACGTAAACGAAGCTGCCAACAAGAAGATCAGCAACATCGAAGTATCTTCATATGCTTCTCCTGATGGTGGTGTAAGCTTGAATACTACTCTTGCTGAAAACCGTGAAAGCAACACAACCAAGATGTTGAACAAAGACCTGAAGAAAGCAAAAATTGATGCTCCGGTTGACGCTAAATATACTGCACAGGACTGGGAAGGTTTCCAAGAACTGGTTTCTAAATCCAACATCCAGGACAAAGAGTTGATTCTCCGCGTATTGTCAATGTACCAGGATCCTGCACAGAGAGAACAGGAAATCAAAAACATTTCTTCTGTTTACAAGACTTTGGCTGACGAAATCCTTCCTCAGTTGCGTCGTTCCCGTTTGACTTTGAACTACGAAATCATCGGCAAGTCTGACGAAGAAATCTCTAAACTGGCTTCTTCTAATCCTTCTGAACTGAACGTTGAAGAGTTGCTGTACGCTGCTACACTGACTAACGATCCTGCTAAGCAAGAAGCTATCTATGCTCAAGCTACAAAACAATTCCCGAACGATTACCGTGCTTACAACAACTTGGGTAAATTAGCTTACCAAGCCGGTAACTACGACAAAGCAGAATCTTACTTCAAGAAAGCTGCCAGCGTAAACGCTACTCCTGAAGTTAACATGAACTTAGGTTTGATCGCTTTGATGAAGGGTGACAAAGCTGCTGCTGAAGCATCATTCGGTAAAGCAGCCGGAACTAAAGAACTTGGCGAATCTATGGGTAACCTGTACATCGCTCAAGGTCAATATGAAAGAGCAGTCAACTCATTCGGTGACTCTAAGACTAACAGTGCTGCTTTGGCTCAGATCCTTGCTAAGGACTACAACAAAGCTAAAAACACTTTGGCTAACGTAGAAAGACCGGATGCTTACACAGACTACCTGATGGCAGTTTTGGGTGCTAGAACTAACAATTCTTCTATGGTAACAAGCAGCTTGAAGAGCGCAGTTGCCAAAGATTCTTCATTAGCTAAGAAAGCAGCTACTGACCTGGAATTTGCAAAATACTTCACAAATGCAGATTTCATGAGCATCGTTAAATAATAGAAATACCACTCTATTTTAAATATTAAGAATTGCCTGTCATTATAAATGACGGGCAATTCTTTTTTTTTATCCGTAAAAACCGTACTTTCGCAGAAAAGAAATCAAAACAATGAAAAAGAGCAGCATTTTAATCCTCATAGCCATCTGTTTGTTCGGTTGTGGCAAGACTTCCCAAAAAGAAGTGAGCATAACCGGAGAAATCAAAGGATTGGGTACAGATACGCTTTACCTATATGGAATGGACGAAATCCGCGACCGTATAGATACTATTTTGGTGAAAGACGACAAATTCTCTTATTCAGCCCCGATAGATACTATCACCTCAGCTTTTCTTCTCATCAGGAACCAGACTGAATACCCAATATTCCTTGATAAAGGAAACAAAATCAAGATTAAAGGGAATATTAGTAACCCTGAAGTCCTGACAATTGACGGAAACATATATAATGAAGAGTTTACAGCCTTTCAGAAAGAACTGGATGCCCTCGATAGTCCATCCGAACAAGCCATGGAAGAAAAGGCGGAAGAGTTCATACAAACGCATCATTCGTCATTTGTCAGCCTCTACCTGCTAGATAAATACTTTGTCCAAAAGGAATCTCCTGATTTTAATAAGATAAAGAAGCTGATTGAAGTCATGACAGGTATATTACAAGATAAACTTTATATTGAACGGCTGAATGAAAGCATATCACAAGCCGAAAAAACGGAAATCGGCAAATATGCGCCGTTCTTCAGCCTGCCCAATACAAAAGGAATAAAGATCACCCGTTCATCCGAAGATTTCAAGAAGAAAAATCTGCTAATCAACTTTTGGGCTTCCTGGAGTGACAGCATCTCCAATCATCGCAGTAACAGCGAACTGAAAGCCCTCTATAAACAGTACAAAAAGAATAAACATATAGCTATGCTTGGCATCTCTTTCGATATGGACAAAGAGCAGTGGAAAGATGCCATCAAACGCGATACGCTGGACTGGGAACAAGTATGCGACTTCGGCGGACTTAATTCCGAAATTGCCAAACAATATTCCATCAAACAAATACCCGCCAACATTCTTTTGTCAGCAGACGGTAAGATTCTCGCCAAGAATCTCACAGGAGAAGAATTGAAAAAGAAAATCGAGGAAGTCGTTTCCGCAGCGGAAGAAAAAGAAAAGCAAAACAATAAAAAGAAAAAATAACCAGTAACCAAACGTGTTAATAAAAGTATTCGGAGCGGCTGTTCAAGGTATTGATGCAACACTCATCACAATCGAAGTAAACAGCTCGCGCGGCTGTATGTTCTATCTCGTCGGCCTTCCGGATTCTGCGGTCAAGGAAAGCCATCAGCGTATCATTTCCGCACTTCAAGTCAATGGTTACAAAATGCCGACCAGTAACCTGGTAGTCAATATGGCGCCGGCAGATATCCGCAAAGAAGGGTCAGCCTACGACTTACCACTAGCCATCGGTCTGCTGGGTGCGAATGAAACCATCTCCGCTGAAAAATTCCCCCGTTACCTGTTAATGGGCGAACTAAGTCTCGATGGAAGCATACAACCCATCAAAGGGGCACTCCCTATTGCCATCAAAGCCCGTGAAGATGGATTTGAAGGATTAATCATCCCGCAACAAAATGCACGGGAAGCTGCTGTCGTCAATCAGTTGAAAGTTTATGGTGTCAGCAATATCAAAGAAGTCATTGAATTTTTCAATAACGAGCGTGAGTTAGAACCGACCATCGTCAATACACGGGAAGAATTCTACACCCGACAAAGCAACTTTGAATTTGATTTCGCTGATGTAAAAGGGCAGGAGAATGTAAAAAGGGCATTGGAAGTAGCCGCAGCCGGCGGACATAATATAATTATGGTGGGTGCCCCGGGAAGCGGGAAATCAATGATGGCCAAACGATTACCATCTATCCTTCCCCCACTCTCTCTGGGAGAAAGCCTTGAAACGACCAAAATACACTCGGTAGCCGGAAAATTGAACCGGAACTCTTCGCTAATAACCCAACGTCCGTTCCAATCTCCCCACCACACCATCTCACAATCTGCAATGGTGGGCGGTGGCAGCTTTCCCCAACCGGGAGAGATAAGCCTGGCTCATAACGGGATTTTATTTCTAGACGAACTCCCAGAGTTTTCGAAAAATGTACTTGAAGTACTACGTCAACCACTGGAAGACAGACGAATAACCATCTCACGTGTAAAAAGTAGCGTAGACTATCCTGCCAGTTTCACATTAGTGGCATCTATGAACCCTTGCCCCTGCGGCTACTACAATCATCCGACCAAAGCATGCGTTTGCAGCCCCGGACAGGTACAAAAATACTTGAATAAGATTTCAGGCCCTTTGCTCGACAGGATTGATATTCAGATTGAGATTATTCCTGTTCCTTTTGATAAGATTTCCGACCAACGAAGAGGAGAGTCCAGCGCATCCATCCGTGAACGGGTCATTAAAGCCCGCCAGATACAAGAAAAACGCTATGCCGGATTCCCCGGAACCTATTGCAATGCACAAATGAACAGCAAGTTATTATCATTATACGCCCGACCGGATGACAAAGGCCTCGCCTTACTGAAGAACGCGATGGAACGGCTCAACCTCTCCGCCCGTGCATATGACCGGATATTGAAAGTAGCAAGGACTATCGCAGATTTAGAGGAAAGCGAACAAATACTTCCCTCACATTTGGCAGAAGCTATCAGCTACCGGAATCTCGACAGGGAGAACTGGGCAGGATAAAGGGACGCCTTTCGCGCCATCTTGTAAAAGTATGCTACTGCATCATTTGTACGCTATAATTACCTTAAGTTCAGAAGATTCCGTATAAGAAAAGTCTTTCTTGCAAAAATACTTACAGCTTAATGCACAAATACATACTGCATTTATAATAAACTTTTGAGCAGTTTATTATAAACGGTATCCAAGTTTATTATAAACTCTCAAATTGCAAATTCGGTTTTTAATGTTCATTTTTTATAACAGAAAAGGCTGCGGATTCCATAGAACCCGCAGCCTTCAGCCTATATCAGATGCCCTACCTCTTAACGAAAGCCAAGAAGAGAGAGCCATATTGTCACTATATTATACTATTTTCATATTCATTTTTATCTATTTTTTCATTTATTATCCGACAGAAAACCATTTTCATGAACTACAAAGATACAACATTAAAACGCATTTGTCAAGCCCCTGACAAATTCCGGCCGGAAAAAATAATAGAAGCACCTTTCCCCGCCGGGAAAGATGCTCACACAAACAAAACAAACAATAGTTACTATCTTCACAGACGGTATATTACAAAGCATTCCATAAGGATAAACTTCATAATTTCAACAGACGCTTTTACATCTTATATATAGCGGGTTTATTTAATGTATCCCATCTCATTCCACCCATTTATAATCTATTTGATAACCGTTATTACTGCACGGCTCACCCGCGGATCATCATAGTACATATTATCCACACCTCCCTCATAAGTTACTTTCAGTTGTGAAGCCGGTACTCCGAACTCTTTGACCAGACAATCGTAGACAGCCTCCGCACGAGCTTTGCTCAACCGTTGATTAAACTCCTTAGTGCCCGTACCCTTATCACAATAACCGATAATCGTGTAGACTGCATCCTTATTCTCTTTCATTAATTTAGCTTGGAAACCGAGATTCACACGCGCTTCGTTGCTCAGGAAACTTTTTGAAATCTTGAAAGTCACCAGATAAGGAGCTGCGAGAATATTCGTTTCCACCACCCTCTCCGGCGCTTTGTTGGAAGCTTCGACCAACTCGTCTTTCAAACGGCTGTTTTCCTCATTCATAGCGTTCAACTGTTCACGCATAAGACGCAACTCTTCATCACTAAAAGTAATTGTCTTGACAGTACTGTGTCCCCAGGTTCGCCGCGGAAATTTATAGGTCACCCCCAATGTCACGGACAATAAGCCTTCCTCTTTACGCTCCCCTCTTTCTCCGTCAAATTCATCCTTGGTTGCGGTACCGCGTACATCCAGATTCAAGTCAAACGCCGAACTCAGGCGGAACGTATTAACCAACCCCAGACTGGCATTGAAGTTACGTGCACGCGGAGTTTCCCATGTAACGATCCAGCCTACGCCAATATAAGGAGACACAGACCATAGACGCTTCTCATTATAACCGCAAAGCATATTGGACATATTGAACATCACATCTCCGTGAATGTTCATAAAGTCAAACTTCTGTTCTTCCAGCCGCTGCGACGCATCATACACCTTTCCAGTGGAATGACTTCCATTTTGAGTGGCTCCTTTGATAGTCAACCCGCTATACATCACACGTACACCAATGCCCGGCGTAAACCATTTTCCGAAAGCAACATCCAATGCCGGACTCCAACGGTCACCAAAAGACATCTGCTTGTTATGGTCGCCGAAATACATCAGCGCACCTCCGCCTACGCTTACAAACCAGTTACTCCAGAACCGGTTTGTTTCCACCTTATATTTATCGGGATTTTCGACAATGGTCGTTGTAGTTGCAGTAGATCTTGAAAAGTCTTCCTGTGCGCAAACATTCAAACCCAGCACCCAAAAGAAAGAACACATTACAATTACTCTTCTCATAAACTATTTCCTTTTACCATATTTTCCAATATCACCAAATTACAATTGCAAAGTACGAGCTTTTTTTCCATTTTATCGCTAGCATAAAATCCGATAACACTCTCACTTTATACGCTCTCCTTCTTTCTTTTTCCAAAAAACCAGTTCTTTTTCTTCTCATCATTCCCATAGCTGTAGCCATAGCCGTAACCATAGCCATAACCGTATCCGTAACCTCTCCTTCCCTGCTTCGTACCGTTGAGTACCACGGCCATATTATTCAGTTTATGTTCCTGATACAAACGTTCCAGTTCAGGCAACTGGCGTTTATCCAACTTTCCGGCACGTACAATAAACAGGGTCACGTCAGAAATACGGTTACTGATAGAAACATCCGCTACCATCCCAACCGGTACCCCATCCACAATTATATAGTCATATCTTTCCCGAAGATGTCCGATCAGTTCATCCAGCCTGCCACTTAACAGCAACTCCGCCGGATTAGGAGCAATCACCCCTACGGGGATCAAATCGATTCCCTCGCCAAACCCGTCTTTCATGATGATATCGTCCATGCTTATGGATTTGTTGGATAGATAATGTGCCATCCCCTTGATACCATTGCCTCTGGCTTTAGCAATCAAACTCAGTGTAGCTTTCCTCAAATCCAAGTCTATCAGGATAACTTTCTTGTCGGCTTGCACCAGGCTGGCAGAGAGGTTGACAGACACAAAAGTCTTACCTGCCGATACATTAAAAGAGGTCAATGTCACCACCTTCTGCCCCGGCGACTGCGATGCCACAAATCCCAGATTAGTACGCAGAATACGGAACGACTCCGACAACGCATCTTGCCCGCGGGCACGTACCATGATGTCATTTATCTCCGTAACCTTCTCCGCACTTTTAGGAATCTCCGCCAGAAAAGGGGCGCTAACCACAGCCTCCATATCCTTGCGATTGCGCACACGCGTATCCACAATCAATATCAACAGCAGAATGACAGTAGGAATAATTATTCCCATCCCGCCTCCCAACAGCAACTTCTTATACTTATTGGGATAAAAGGGAGCATTACTTCCGGAAGCAGAGTCGATAATCCGCGCGTTATTATCCACCATAGACTGGTTGAGCGCATTCTCCTCCCGTTTATTCAACAAAAACAAATACAGTGACTCCTTTACCTTCTGTTGCCGTTCAACGGAAAGCATCTCACGCTGCTTGCCCGGTACATCCCGTACTTTCCGGCGTGCCAGCCTTTCCTGACCGGATATTTCCGTCCGCTTCAATTTCAGACTGGTCACCTGATTATTTATCGACCTGTTGATATTTTGCCGCATAGTTTCAACGGAACGTGTCAATTCCTGCACTACCGGAGGTTGCCCCCGCTTCCGCTCCTCAACCGGTTACGCCTCAGCAATGCCTCGTTATAACGGGCAATCTGCCCTTCTATGACAGCATCGGTCAACCCGATATCTCCGGGAATCAGCTCGTCTTCCTTCGCGGCATCCTGAAGATACTGCTTGATAAAGGAAACCAGTTGCAGTTGCGTATCCAGTTCTTTCAGTGACGATTCATACTTCCGCCCGTCCGACACATACATGCTTGCCGCCGTATTAATATCCCCCCAGTCACTCTCCTTTCTCATCACCTCAATATCCGTTTCCACACTTCCTAATTCATCTTCAATGATTTCAATCCGTTCCCTGATAAATTGTGCCGCATTGACAGCAATCCGGTTCTTGTCCTCAATAGCTTCTTCATTGTAGACAGTAATCAGCATATTCAGCACATCACCCGCACGTAACGGCGAGAAATCATCCATCATGATATTCAGAAGGGCTACATCCCCGTTCACCTGCTTGATTGACAAGTTAGAGAGGAAAAAATAGACCATCTTCTCACGCGCCTGTTTGCTCACCTTGACCGGTTTGCCCCAACAGGAAGAATCATAATTCTCCGCAGCAGATACGACCAGTCTGCCCAATGCAGTTTCTACCGTATCATTTATATTCACCGTTTTCCTGCTTTCCGCGCCACGCGAGAAGTCCGAGAGTTCGACCTGCCGTTCATTTTTCGGCGTGACGAGCAAGGATAATTCAGCTTCCGGCTCCGATACAAGGAAATGTACCCGGACGGGAGCAGCCATATACAGTTCTTTCTGACGCAAGCCGTCACGCACCGCATAACTGACGTCCGCATTCAAACGGCTGATTACCTTGCGCATCAATGCTTTCGACTGGAATTGCAGCCGCTCGGTCGCCATATTGACCTGCCCCATGTAGTCACCGCTACGGATCAGCCGTATGGCAGAAGGAGTATTGGCGGGAGTCTTGATCATCACCGTCGCCGAACGGCTATACACAAACGGTGTCCTGCTATAGTCATACCAGAAATATCCGCCGCATATCAATATGGAAAGAACATACCATTTCCAATAGGAAAGCAGATACATTAAAATATCGACCAGATTTATCGACTTATCTTCTTCGGCAAGTATTTTCTTAACTTGTTTTTCCATGTTCATCCATCGTTAGTTATTTCGTCAATAATATGCCCAGTGAAACAGTGGAAGAAATAATACTCAGGAGCAATGTATAAAAGCCCAATGTACGCCGTTCCTTCACGGTAGCCTCGGCAAACTTCGGCTGCACGTAGACAATATCATTCTGCCGCAGGTAATAGCAGGGAGAGTAGAACACATCCACCGAACGGACATCATGCAGGTACATGTTCCGTTCATTATTTTCTTCCCTGATTACCGCCACCCTGTCCATCGTCGCATTCGCCGACAAGCCGCCGGCACGGTTGATGGCTTCCAGCAAAGTGATCCGGCTGTCCTCTACCTGCAACACGGTCGGGCTTCCTACAGCCCCCATTACAGTAATCTTGAAATTCAGGATATCCACAAACACCAACGGGTCACTAATCAGGTTTTCGCTGATTAACCGTTCCCTTATCATATCCCCCACCTCTTTGCGGGTCAAATCCACCACTTTCATCTTTCCGAGAATCGGAAGTTCGATATATCCATTCAAATCCACCCGATACCCTTTCTCCTGCTTCGGAGCATTGGTAGCGGCTACTTCCCCTTCATCCGTCACCTGAAAACCTCCTCCGGTAGAAATATTGAAAGGTGCCGCCAGCTCCGGATTGCGGGAGTTCACTACAATACCAAGCCGGTCATCCCGCTGAATTTTCATATCCACCTGAGCGTTCATCGGATAAGAAATATCCTCTCTCATATTTTCCAGATACACCATCTTCTTCGTATTCACACAAGACGTCAGTATCAATACGAGGAAGAACAATCCTGAACATGCATTTTTTTTCATACTCTTCTTATTATTTTATTTTCTGATAAAGGTTCAAACATCGTTCTATCATTAATTCTTTGGTAAACATCGTTTCATACCGTTGGCGGGCCCCTTCGGACAACCGGCCGTACAAACTGTCATCAGCCAGAAGTGTAGTTATCGCCTGAGCCAATGATTCCGGGTCTTCCGGTTCCACATTTATGCCCGACAAGAGATCCGCGTTCACCCAACTCACCCCTGATTCGGGGATTTCTGTAGCAATTACCGGCTTCCTGCAGGACATGGCTTCTATCTGCACGATACCAAATGCCTCTGTCTTCCGGACAGAACTCAGACAAAGCACATCACAAGCGCCGAAATAACCGGACAGTTCCTCATCCCCTACAAAACCTATCAATTTCACCTTATCCACGATTCCCAACTTCTCGATCAATGCCTGCAAATATGTCCGGAGCGGGCCTTTGCCGCCTATCAGCACGATGCAATCATCATTCAGCCGGCGGGCGGCGCGTATCAGATATTCATATCCTTTATATTCTACCAGACGTCCTAAAGAGAAGATAATCCTCTTTCCGGCATATTTCCGCCTGATTTCCCTCACCAGTTCCGGGGTGGGTTTCACCTCGTCCACTCCGATAGGGATACTACAAACTTTATGTTGCACTTTCCGCAAAAAGGGAGATTCCTCCACATACACCGATGTCGTCCCGACAATCGCATCAGCTCTCCGAAGCAGCCAGTCCTGCAAGGGGCGATAGCACCTCAGCAGCATCTTCTGTTTCAATATGTCACTGTGCCAATGAAGCACAACCCGTCCTTTATACCCGGACAGGAACAAAGCAAGGCACGCCATCGGATCAGGATGATGAATATGGATCACATCATACTCTTCGTGTATCTTGCGCAACCGGAGTATCATGGCAGGAGACAGCATGGTCACCGCCACTTTCTTCCATGTGGGCACGCACAATATCCGGGCGTATTCATTCAGCCTGATATCTCCGGGCAACTGCCCTTCCGCCGACGCACACAGCATATCGCAATAGACATTTTTCTGTGACAACCCCGTCATGATATCAAACATCACTTTCTCTATACCGCCACGAATAGGGTAGAATTTACCAATTTGTAGAATTTTCATTATGATATAAAAGACCTTTCCAATAAAATATCAAACATATCTTCCCAGGAACAGGCAGCCGGTTCCTGTTTCCCAAAGTCCGGTACGGGATTCAAAAAAGAGAAATCCCCTTCCAGTAGTTTCCGCATCTGCCCTTTCAATATTCCCGGAGCTGACAGGCTGAAGAAAGCGACAGCCTTCCCTCCTGCGGCAGTCTCATGCGCGTAAGGTAAATCAGCCAGCAGCATCGGTTTGCCATTCACCATAAATTCGGAAATGGGCAAGCCCCATGTTTCTATTTTCGAAGGAAATACCAGACAATCCGCCGCGTTATAGTAACCGAAGAGTTTTTCCTTGCTCATAAATCCCGCAAAGTCGATGGAATCCACTTCTCCGTACTTCTTGTACAACCATTGCGCATAGCTGTTTTCCTTTCCACTCACAGTCAGCACAACCTTGAACTTACCCGTCCCCATTTCCCGCTCCAACAGACTGGCGGCCGCACACAACAGTTCGAAGTTCTTATGGCAATCAGGGGTAGAAGCATAAAAAAATGTAAAGCAAGGGAGTCGGATATTCCCGGCAACGACCTGTATATCCTTGCGTTCGGGGGGAGATACTATAAACTTCTCTTTTTTTACTCCCAACATTCGGCTGAATCCTGTCCGTAACCATTCTTGCTGAACAATCAAATAGTCATTCCGACGGACGTTGATCCGGTAAGCAAAACGGGTGAACAAAGCGAATAACACGATCTTATAGTCAAACCGGAAATCTCTCCAGGAAGATTTGTAAAAAGGGAATGAAGTCTGGCAATAGACCGCCCGATGTTCCGCTATCACTGCGGGGGTTGTGTCGTGAAGGGACAACCAAAGATATACAGGAGCCAATTTCTTTGAAATCCGGCGCATCGTTACATATTCACACCACAGCCTACGTCCCCATCCTTTAATGATGTCCGGCATCTCGATATACTCTATCCCCGGATAGTCCGCCAGTTCCCGTTTATGCACCAGCGCAACCACACGATATTCACCGCTATCCGCTAAAGTAGAAAGATAACACAAGCAATCCCTGAGAATGGCCAGCGTACCTCCTTTGCGCAAACTCACCGCCGAAACCACGATTGTTCTTCTTCCCCTATGCATTTCCGGAAACCAGTTCATAAAACAAATCGTTCCAATGCCTCATAATCCGTTCTTCCGAAAAAGCCTTGGAACGGACGAATGCACGCATCCCCATCCGTTTTCTCAATTCCTCTTCTTCCATCAATCTCAGAATCCGGTCGGCTAATGTCGGAAGGCTTCCTTCCGGCACCAAAAAGCCATTTTCTCCATCCGTGATTATATCTTTAGGGCCGCATTTGCAAGCAAAAGAGACTATCGGCAATCCGAAAGACTGCGCTTCCAGCAGTACCATAGGCAGACCTTCATAGCGGGAAGACATTACCAGTATGGAAGCTTGTTCATATTCTTTCTCTATATGGCCGGTAGATGGTTTCAAACGTACACAATGATTGAGCTTATTTTCATCAATCTGCCGTTGCAGGCGTTCCTCCCATTCACCGTCGCCGATAATATCCAACTTCCATTCCGGCTGAAAATAATGGACTATAGCCCAGGCGTCAATCAGGTAATCAAATCCTTTCTGATAACTATATCTGCCGACAGCAATCACTCTTTTATTATCCAATAGCGCGGGCCGGGCTACAGGAAATGTGAGCGCATTCGGAATAACCGCAATATCAGGCCAATCCCCCCAATAGGATTTGTCCTCATGTGTCAGTACAACAAAGCGGTCATACTTCTTCACTGTATTCCCATCCCTCCGGCTTCTCCATCGGTCTACGATTTTCCAAAGCCCCCTACGCCCGTATTGCATACGTTTGTAACGTGAAAAATGAATTTCAAGCACTTTACGGCTGCCATCTTTTATCTTCCATAAAAAAGAAGCGTCATTGCAGAACATGGAAACGGTAATATCAGGCTTTATTTGTTTCAGAGTGGTTGTCAGGCGTCTTTTATGTTTCCATTGTTTCAGCGGATAACGGATAACTTTATTCAAGAGTGATTTTCCATTATTTGTTTCGTAATTAATTCCCAAATCATGGCACCGTATGCGTTCATCCAGTTTAAAAAAAGGCGATTGCCCACGCTGTTCCGTAGTGATGATAACTACCTCATGACCACGACCGGACAGATAATTGGCTTTATTTGCCAATACCCGTTCCATTCCTCCGGAGTTATAGGTTCCGGCTATACAATAAGCTATTTTCATTCAAGTAATGGTTCGGAATCCTGTTCTTCTTTCCAGTCCAGACAATAAAACAATGCGTAAATGAGAAAAAGGTCGGTTGCTACTTTCAACCAAATAACAAAGCTCAAGGCCAGCATACAAACAGACAATAAACGAAATGACGGAAATTTACGGGAGAATACCCGGGCATTGTAAACAAAGAACAGGGCAAAGACACTGAAACCTGTCAATCCGCAATACAATATAAAGCGGCAATAACCAATATCCGTGCTATACACCCAACCGTCAAACAAGCCTGTTCCGATTATCCAACCTTTGAAATTCTCCGGCCAAATCCACATGACAGCTTTCAGTTTATCAGTAGAGTCCGTTTGCCATTGACCTTTTTCCACCCATTTGAAAAAACCTTCGAAAGCAAACCGTATGCTCTGATAAAATCCATCGTCGTTCTGATACAGATAGATGCCCGCGACCACAAATAAAACCAGCAAACTTCCGAAAACAGAATAGAACTTGATAGTATCGGCCGGTATGACCAGGCGATAAAATCCGGTTGAATACATGATATAGGCCAATCCCATTACCATTCCGACAGTAGTAGTCCGCGAAATCATATTTCCCAGAATCGAGATAAGAAAAAAGGAAACCAGATAAACAGCTATTCTCTTCCGGCTTTGCCTGACAACAGGGTCTTCACACAACAAGTAGGCTATCAGAAGCAATACAACGGAAAACCGTACACCGGCAGGATCCAATGAAGCTCCGATACCGTACAACCGGTTTATCTCATTAAAGAAGGACTGCCCCTGTACAATGTAAGTATCTACCAGCATCTTGAATGCAGGAATACGATCTATCAATTGAGACAATATGCACTGCGCCACACATACAAATGACAAATAGCCGATCAACAAACGCAATGTCACTTTTCCATGGCACAGGCGAATCGCGGCACATACTGTATAAGCTCCTCCCAACCATGTAAAAAATGAGAAGAAATAAGTCACATAAGCATAATCATCGGTATTATTCTGGTCAATAGCCACCAAGCATATGAAAGAGAAAATAAAAACAATTCCGACGGCTCCCATTAGTTCCTTCGAGATAGTGATTCCATGCTTGCGGCATCCTTGATAAACAACCAACAGGATACTGATAACTGCCAGCACCACTTTGGTATTTACAACAGGAAAAAAAGAAAATTTGAACGGAAAATAATACCCGCTCACAATCATTGATATAAACAACATAGCTAACAAACGTACCATCCTTTATCTGTCTGCCGCACTATTTATAAATAACCCCATAGACCAATTTGAATACAAACCGATAGTATAACTTCAACAGGAAATCGTATCTTTTTACAGCCGCCAGTTGAAGCAACCGCGTCCTCAACGGAAGGCGTTTATTCTTCATCACATATCCATTCGCTTCAGGAAACCACTCCGTCCATTGCCTGTAACGGGATTCATCATCTGTTATCAAAAGCGGGAGTTTTATATTCAACTTCAAGAGAGGAATAAATTCCGACAGCAAACCAGCATAGGAAGAAGCGGAAATAAACCGTTCCGCCTCCTGCACATTGTTTGTCACCTGCCGGATATGTTCCGCCGAATAAGTCTTGGTCAATGAACCTGAATTACTCTGCCCGTAATGATAGAAAGCCCGGTTGATGATTGCCACCCTCTTCGCACATGCAAACAGTTTCATCATCACCATCATGTCCTCACCCATATTCATCCCTTCTATAAACCGGATATTATTCTCTACATAAAGAGAACGGCGAACCAGAAAAAGCCATAAATTCCAACGCATCACTCCGCACATCATTTGCCGCAATGCCTCATCGGGAGTTACAAAGAGAGGCTGTTTCATATATCGTTCATCCGACTTGAATGTCAGAAACCATTCATGCCCGACAATATCCAGTTCTTTCTCCTGCGCTTCCTTCAGCAAGCACTCCAATGTATCCGGTTCAATGAAATCATCCGCATCGACATAATATACATATTCTCCCGTCGCATACTCCAAACCGGTATTTCGCGCGGCCGCAACTCCACGGTTCCGTTCATGGCGCAATACCTTGACTACAAAATCTCCGGTGGAATATTGTTCCGCATAGGACATCAATATATCCAAGCTTCCGTCCGTACTGGAATCATCTATAAACAGAAGTTCAAGATGCTGAATAGTCTGCCTGTTCAAAGAATCCAGACAAGCCTCCAAAGTTGCCGACGCATTATATACGGGAATAATCACCGAGGCAGTCATGCTCTCCATATTCATTTGACGTTCTTCAGAACCTGTGTTTTCGCCCGTCCGCCAACCATCAGGGCAAGCATATCGGGAGCTATCTTATTCAACACAAAATAAAGTCCCAGACAAACTCCTAAAGTAATGAAAGGTATCAGTATATAACTTATCATCAGTCCGCTACCGGAGTCGGCCAGAGAGGTACGGGAAAAGAAACCCTTTGTCCAATTGATGATATACACTTCGTGGGCTGCATATATAAAGAATACCGTACCGGACAACTTCATAAACACACCCGTCCAAAATCTTCTGGTCATTAACCAATTTGTCAGATTGAAAGCTGTCATTATGCCTGACAGCACATATATCCTGACAATATACGCGTGTCCCTCTCTTCCATTGCTGACGATAGCCCAACATAAAAACAAGAAAGCTGTTACCGCCACCGTGTACCGATACCTTGAACAGAACTCCAATATCCTCTTTTTATAAATGCCCATATAGGCTCCTGCGCCGAAAAACATAAAAGCAGACATGCTCAGTCCTGCCACATTCGACTCCCACGCAGACAAATACAGGATAGTCAAAACAAGCAAACCATACGCCTTCAGATATTTAAAGAAAACATAAAATAAAGGTGAAAGTACGGACATACAAATCAAGTCCCGTAAAAACCACAAAGGATAATTGACAGGAGTCTGCCAGAACAGCACATGCCATGCAGTATTCCTGAACTTCAGCAAATCCTCACCCGGTTCCATCGAGAAAAGATAAATCAGAGCATAATTCTTTATGTACATGGCCAATATCATTATCACATTCCATAGTAAATAGGGAACCATAAGACTCATTATCCTCCTTTTCAACTGACCGTAGTAAAAGCCGGAGCTCCATTCTTCCATCTTGCGGAAAAAGAAAAAGCCTGAAAATAAAAAGAACAAGGGGTTGCGTATCCTCGACAGATTATGCGATATTCCTTCTGAAAACAAGTGATATATATTCATTCCGGAGAGGTTCATCTCTATGGGTATTGATTTCTCGGGAAGCACATGGGCAAAAAGCAATAATACCATCAAAGGGAATCTCATAGCCGCAATCACCTCTGATTGCCTTTTTTCAGGATCTTCAATCATCATCGTATCTCGTTCAAGATTAAATCGACCACTTTCAGATGGCGGGAGTTGAACTTCCGGGCAAACAACGCATCCGAATGAATGAGATATTCAAAATCCGTTTCTTGCCAGTCATTCAGTTTGTTATCTTTCCAACCAATCGCACGCAAGCAACCATGTCCTTCATTCTCCGTATCATAAAGGCGGTCACGAAAAGATGAGTTCCAACAAATTGTCTGCACAAATATCTCATCCGCACAAAAGGTATGCTTGTACATCCGCCCGACCACTTCTTTCTGCTGAAGCAAATAACCGACACAATCAACTGTAAGGCTTACCCATTGAGTGCCTTTCTTAAAATTGGTTCCTCTGTTGCGATAGATGCCGACCATCTGCTGTAACCGGATAAAGACCGCACGCAATGCTCTCTTTCCTGTCGCTACAACGCCACCTGTGTCCTTAAAATCTTTCGGAAACAAATGCCATCTCCGCACTTTGCGGTTTATCTCTTTTGTAATATCTCCCTGATAATAACCGACGAACTCCTTTCCTGCGTTAGCTTCAAAAAAACGATGGATATAATCCTGTGATTTAAGAGGCATATCAACACCGGAAAGCAGATGAAAGTAACTGTAACCGCCATGCTTATACGCTGCTTCAAACAATGCATATTCAGCATTCACGACACTGGCATCTCCCCAACGGACATCTATGCGTCCGGTCAAAATACAAAGTCCCGCATGTATTAATTGACAAGGCGGATATTCTTGCAGTTTCCGGTCAAAATGGATATAAATGTCATTACGGACATCATCGAGTGCCTGAAGCAGCCGCGACAAGACTTCAAATTCATTATGTGCAATGATTAAATAGGCGTGTTTCATCCTTCAGGTTTTATATGAAGTGCCAACTTATTTACAATATCCATGTCCATACGGCTGAATTTACGGGCAAACAAACAATCTGAGTCTAGCAGGACATCATAGTCTTCCAAGCTATAGGTGCGAGGCCCTGTCGCTCCGAAGTCACACTTCAAGAGCTTGTCATAATACAATATATTATCTTTCAGATGCGAACTGCCTATCTCTGAAGGAATAAAGAATTCATCACCACACAATGTAAAACGGTACTTCCGCAAAACTTTCTTTTTAATTTGCAGCAGATAGGCGACACAATGACCGGTCACACTCACCCAATTAGCGGCATTGGCATAAAACGTCCTTCTATTCCGGTAAATATGCAACTCCTTCTGAATGCGGATACAAATTCTCCATAAAAGCTGATTCAGCCGCCTCACCCGATAATCCTTATGCATGAAATTCTTCATAAAGAAATTATATCTACGCATCTTTAAATCTGTCTGATAGTCGTTATTGGGTACATATGCCAACACTTCCTTATCTTTCAGCTTCTCAAACAAACGGTGGATATAGTCTTGTGATTTCAACGGCAGATGGACACCGGAAAGCAGATGATAATAACTGTATCCGCCATGCCTGTAAGCAGTTTCAAACAAAACATATTCCGCCTTGATTTGAGAGATATGCCCCCACCGGACATCTATCCTTTCTTCCAATATATATAAGCTTGCATACCGGATTATAAAGGCCGGCAGACTCTTCAGTTTCCTGTCAAAGTGAATATAAATATCATTCCGGACATCATCAAGCGACTGAACCAGTTTCTCCAGAACTTCAAACTCATGGTGAGCGATAATTAAATAGGCATGTTTCATTACGCCTTCTTCCGGTTTACCCCAAGTACCACTTTCAAACGATAGAGCGCCTCATCGTCGAAATACGCCATTTTGTGTATATTACTCAAGACAAATGTTTCTTCGAATGAAAGACTATCATAGTTTCCGTTGATTTTAGTTTGCAGAATGTGCGGAATACAGTCATTCACTATCGCACAATTCTTATCAGAAAGGCGGTTTGCCATCAACTCATGAAACAAAATCTGAAAACAGAAATAATCAGAAAGGGAGTCTTCCGTCTTCCAAAAATACAACAGCAAATCATATAGAGCCGAAATGACAACATTACCCCTTTGCGCGAAAATGACACTGCTCAGCATCCGTACCTTAAAGGCGGGATCCCAACCGAAATAATAAGCATAAACATTTTCCCAATAGCTCTTGTCCCTTTCTTCGTCAGAACGTTGGAACATAAAGAAATCAGCATTCTTATATTCTTCCGGGAAAGGGCCTGTCAGCAGAACGGTGGCATCCAGCCACACACCGCCATACGTCGCCAATAAAGCCAGACGCAACAAATCGGAAAAGAAAGTGCGGGTAAATCGCCGGTTATTCCGTTTTTCCAATACGAAATCCGGCAAATCCAGATAATCGGACAGGGTTGTGTCCGTAAGTCGGATCACCTGATAATCCTGCTTATATTTATCAACCGACTCAAAACAGAGCCGGATTATCTCCGGCAATTCATCTCCATCAAGCCCCTGCCCCCAATACTGCCAGATAATCTTCTGAGTTCCCAAATTCTTTTCAGGCTTCAACGGATACTTTTCTATTTCCCCATGATAATAAGCTTCAATGATAGGAAACCAGAAATCCGCCACTTTCCGGTGCTGTTTCAAAATCATCTTTTTACGCCTTGTATTCCAATATTTTGCGGGAACAAGCCGCTTTGCCCATCGCTTCATTCTCATTTTTCCCTATAATGCATATTTCAATTTACGATACAGTCTCCGTAGCCCGTCCAACACAAAATACACGCAAGGTATTCCGTTTAGTTTGGCCAATAAGCATATTTTCTTATTCATCTTCCATTCTTTTTTTATCTCCCCCGGCAAACGGTCATAGTATTGCCACCATAACCGGAACTCTACCGTAAAATAATTCCAGGGCTTTGCTCCTGTATAATGCACTGTACCATGGCGCCGGACTTCTTCCCAGTCCTGTTCAGTATATTTCTGTAAAAAGGACTTCTTATATTGGGGCAGATAAAAAGTGCGGATAGAATTATGATAAGGAGCCAGACCGATTATCCTTCCCTTACACAACCGATTAAGTACGTCCTGATCCGGAAACTCCAGATAGTCTGCCTTTGAAGCTTCCAAGAATTTATCGACCATCTTGTCCCGACGCATCTGTTTCAGGTTCATTATCAGGAAACCGGAATTAATATATTCCATCGGATCACAGCCTATTGCCTTAAAACGTTCCATCTGGAACTCTAAAGGGGCTTCAAAAACAGCAGCTAAATAATTTCTTCCCAATTCGACTGAATGGTATAGTCCAACCAAATCATTACGGACTATCACATCGCAATCAATATATATCACTTTATCGTATTCCGGAAGCAAGTCCGGCAACAATAGCCGATAAGATGCCGCTTCCGTGTACTTGGCATCAACATAGATATCTTGCAAACGGCCTTGAAGGTTCACAAAAGAGTAGCGCGCACACTGCCCGCCTATTACTTGTATCTTTTGCCTTAACCGCTCCGGCAGTTCCCCGCCAAGCAGGCATATGACATGAAGCTGTCCGTCCGGTCGCATGTTTTCAAAGATTGAATACAGACAAGTGGCCGCAGGGATAAAATAATCAGGGGTAAAAGCAATTACCAACGGAACAGGAGTATGGTTCATTTGATGTATATTTACTTCCATAAGTGCATACGATTATTTACAATACATTTAGCAAGAAACAATAACAAGCGGTACTTACGGGTGCCTGCCTTCAGCCTGTTTACTATATCGCAGAGTTCATCAGGCTCTATATATCCCCGATGACGGAATTCATTCAATACATACCTTTTTTCTGCATCAGATTTCTCATGGCAGGAAGAAATGCCGTCACATCCATAATAACAGATGGTCAGTTCCACTCTCTTGTAGCTCCGGTGATTCACCACCATTTCGTAAAATAACTGTTCATAATCACCCACTATTGCCAATGATTCGTTGTATGGACGAGCCTTAAGCAAGCTTGTACGGATAAATAAAGACTGATGGCAGACGGAAAAACGTCTCAGGAAAAATTGCATATCCACTATTTGCGGAGCTTTCCATTCCGCAACCCCATCCGCATACTTCAAGCACGCATTGCCACACACAAAGTCCGTATCCAACGAATGAAGGACTTTCCGCAAAGTATCTTTTTCATAGAAAGTATCTCCCGAATTAAGAAAAAGACAGTAACTCCCTTTCGCAATGGAAACTCCTTTATTCATTGCATTGTACACGCCTTTATCTTTCTCGCTCACCCAATAATCTATATATTCCGCATATTCCTGAATAACCGGCACACTGTTATCGGTACTTCCGCCATCAATCACAATATACTCCGCTTCTCCGTCCAGATTCCTTTTATTGTCAATGACAGACTTGACGGTGGACTCCAGCATTGCACCGTTATTATAATTGATTGTAATAATCGAGACTTGCATTATTGCTTTTCTAAAATACGGGCAGGAACCCCAACCACAGTTACGCCCTGCTGTAATACCGATTTCAGGACAACAGCCCCTGCGCCAATCTTCACTCCGTCCGCTATGATTATCCCCCCTAAAATCTGCGCATTCTGTCCAATATCCACATTGTCGCCAATAACAGGAGAGTCATCGGGAAAAGTTCCTTTACTTCCGATGCAACAAGTACCATGTATGGTACAATTCTTTCCGATACGGGATTTCGGATTCACAATGATGGAACCGTAATGATATATTTTCAGACCTGCATCGAAACAACCCGCACTTATGAAAAAACCAAGGCGAACACCCAGAATGTTCTTTTTTCTGAAATAATAATATTTCAGCAGCCTGTTCTTTTTATAAGCAGTATAGAATTCTTCCTTACGAAGGGCTTTCATATACTTTCTAATCCAATATTGCTCGGTCTTTAAAAGCCAGTCCAACAGCCATCCTTTTGATAGTGGTGGAAAATAATCCATCCGATCCGAATCAAGATATTCCTTTAATGTCATCATTCCACCTTTTTTCATTTAATCCTTATCATAGTTACATATATCGTTTCCACTGTCTGACATAAAGTGCTAATAAGCGGTACGCATCATGTAATACCAACCAGTTGAACAACCGCATTCTCTTTCCTTTCCGAAGATAGCTTTTATCATAAAAGATATCCTTAATTAAAGGATTGGCACAAGACTTTCTCAATGCTTCTTCAATGTTACAAAAGTCTTCCTTTGCCAGATGTATTATATACCTATGATAAAAATAGGCAGTAGCACTAAGCCGGGTACACGTTAAATCCACAGAGTATTTTTTCTCAAGATTAGCATAAGCGGTCAACAAACTGTTTAGTATACATTCCAAATGTTCATAAGAAATCGCTTTTTGAGACAAATGCTCTCCTGTATGATGTACGTAAATATACCCGTCATAAGAGGAAGTTCTCACCGAATGGATATACAATAAATATTGGCTCACCCATAACGTGTCCTCGCCCGAATATAAAAAAGTATTGAAAAACAAACGGTTTGTCCTCTGAATGGTCGATTTATATAATCGACCGAAAGGCACTGTAAACTCCGGATATATATATTTTGACAAGCACCGGTGGATTTGCACCTTTCCTTCAAACATCTCATCTCCAAACAAATAGCCATTTCCTGACGGCTCGGCTACACAAGAACATTGCACCAGATCACAATCTTTGTATTTCATCAATTCTTCCAGATATTCCCTCTGCACATAATCATCCGAATCTATAAAGATAAAATAGGAACCATTATGCCTTTCAAGTCCCAGATTCCTGGCAGCACTGACCCCCAAATTCTCCTGATGAAAGACTCTTATCCGATCGTCACTCTGTGCATAATCGTCACAAATTTGCCCCGAGGCATCTTTACTACCATCATTGATAAGAAGAAGTTCAAAGTCTTTATACGACTGCGACAGAATACTATCTATACACTTCCCCAGATATTGCGCCGAGTTATATACAGGTACAATGACAGATACGAATGCATTATTTTCCATGTAATTCAGTTTTATACAGTGTAAAAAACATCTTTTTTAATGACCTTTGCCGGAACACCCGCCACAATCGTATGCGCCGGAACATCTCTAGTGACGACAGCACCTGCCGCAACAATAGCTCCTTCTCCAATAGTCACCCCCTTCAATATAATGGCGGCCATACCGATCCATACATTATTTTTTATAACAATAGGAGCAGACATGCTATTCCCATCTATAATCTGATGATTATCCGAATCCCGAATAATTACATTCTCGGAAATAATGACATTATTCCCGATTTCAATATGATTGAAACAATGCAACTTTGAATGGAAATTGATATATCCTGAGCCTATGACAAGTTTAGCATTCGGTAGCACAACTATAGTAGACCCGATTATATCAAAAGCCCCTTTTACAATCAATTCCGAATCAGCATGAAGAATGAGCCGCCCTTTCTCTTGAGAAGGAATCTTTCCTACCCATACCTTACCGACCATCAGTTTACCCCGGGAAGTTATATAATATCTGCATCCCTTCTCACGATACAAAATCCCATGTCTGGTAACATATATGCCCGGATGAATATACTCCTGATATCTCCTGTATATGCCGGCTATCAAGTTGAATATCACTTCCCGCTCCCTCCTGACACCTTGTTTATTTTGTGTTTATAAAAGTCTGACAACACATGCTTCATCAGTAAATATATATCATCCTGCCTTATCTTTAACAGAAACAGATAGACAGACAAACTCATCAATCCGCCCAGTATTATCTGCATACCGGCAGGCAAAAAGGTATACCTCAGCAAATAGGCAGGAATATTGGCCAGAAGCGCCAGAACCAAATAAGGAAAAAAATCGGTCAGTTGTTCCCAATACCCCAGATGAAACAATTTTCCGGTATAATAGGTGTTAATAAAAATAGCAATCTGTGTATATATCACCATAGCCCAACACATTGCCATAATTCCCCACGAAGCACTAAGCAGAAGCATAGTAATGGAAATTATTTTTTTCACTATTTCCAATTTTAAGAATAAATCTGATCGTCCCTTAATCTGTAAAAGGGACAAATTGATTGTATTCACAAAAGAAAACATGGAGGAAAAACATAAAAGCATCATAATAGGAACACACGGCAACCATTTATCCGTAAGTAGAAAAACAACCAATGGTTTGGCCAGTGATACCAAAAGAACCATTCCGCCAAATATAAAAACTGCACAAATCTTTATATATTTCCGATAAATTCCGATTAACCGCTCATCTTCATTTTGCAATCTTGCCAGAACAGGAAAAAATACCTGTTGCAATACTCCTGTTATATTATCACTCGGAAAATTCACATAGCTTTGAGCCCTCGTATAATATCCCAGGGATGAAGAAGAATAAAACCTTCCGATAATCAAAGGAGACAACTGCGCATACATGGTATTGAGCCAACCGGACAACATCAATTTACTGCCATAACCAAACAACTCCTTAAAAGAACCCATCGAGAATACCCGTAATGGTTTCCAACAGGAAATCCACCAGAGGTATCCACAGTTCACTAAAGACGACACAATCCCCTGGCACACCAACGCCCAAATTCCATAACCATTATACGCAAGGAACAGCCCCATGCCACCTGAAAGGATAGTAGCCAAAATATTGCCGACAGCAATGTCTTTAAATCTCAATTGAAAATATAAGATATTACTGTGTACCGAGCACAAAGCCCCTATCGGTATTGTCAGACAAGCAATTCTGGCTACATCCGTCAATAAGGGCTGTTTATAAAAGTCCGCTATAAAAGGAGCGCTGCAAAACAGAATGACATATACCAACAAACCCGTTCCCAAATTATAATAAAAAACAGTGGAACAATCAATATCCGTACGATTCAGTTTACGTATCAAAGCGGAACTGAATCCGCAATCGATAAATGAACCCGCAAACGCGGTAAACACTCCAAGCATTCCCAACATACCATAGTCCGAAGGCAAAAGTAAACGTGCCAGAATAAGCCCCAAAGTAAAACTGATCCCTTGTGAAGAGAAACGTCCTATCGAAGCCCATTTCACGCCGGAAAATCCCAGTGTACGAATATCTTTATCCGTTTCCGTCTTTTTCTGCATAATGCCCTGTTCCTAAAATGGCATGGATTATATTGTCTGCAGCCGACTGCTGGTTGGGAGACACTAAATAGGAATCAAAAAAAGACTTCCTTTTTTCCAACAGATAGTCATCCCCTTCCAAAACAATCTTCTTGATGAAATTCCGGATATCCTGAACATCCGTTCCTTTATAATGCAGGTCATAGGCTTCCTTTGCAAAAGAGTTCATCATTCCGGTATGTTCTTTCCCATTAATGAGGTACATCACCGGGTTCAACGTATGGTGATATTCGACAGTAAAAGAACCGCAATCGTGAATCATGGCATCCGAAGTCATGAACAGGTCAACATATTCGCCTGTCTCCAACTGCGTGTTTGGCAGATTCTTCCATTCCGAATAGTACCAATCGGTTTTCTCTTTTCCCCATAAAGAATGCTCATATAATTGACTTTTCAACAAAGGGTGGGGCTTGAAAGCCATTTGAAAAGGTAATCGGGTTGTCTTTATAAAATTCAACAACTCTTCTGCTATAGATAAAAAAGTAGAATAGCTCAAGCATCCACCATCAGATATTGAAAAATGGGGAGCCCAGATAATCCGCTTATACCTCCTGTCAGTCATTTTCCACCTGTCTTCATGATTACCATTTAAAAACATGTCCGTAACAGGCAATCCGGTCACTATTATATTAGAAGCCGCTTCCGGATATTTTTTCTTCAGTTCTGCAAATGCAGTTCCATTCTCATAATAGTTCTGCCATACAAGCTTAAAGAAATCATTTTTATTGGCCCATTCCGCCAACAGACTATGAAAAGCATAATTCGTATAGCAGAACAGCGCAGCCATATTCTTATTGTATAGAAAACTTTCCGGATAATAAGTGTAAGGCTTCTGATAAAATATAATATCCGGCTGCAGGTTTTTACGGATACTGACCAACTTGCCGTCTTTATAAGGATAACTGCAAACATATCCTTTCTTACAAAAGAAATCAAAACATGAATCTACTTCTTCTTTCAACAGACTTTCCTCCTTCTGTTCATCCGGTAAGACAAGAATTGACGGTGTAAATCCGGGATGCGCCAACATCGCTCTATACAGACTATCGTTTTTCCATGTCGCACTTTCTGCTACAGCAAACAGGACTTTTATATTTTCCTTCCGCCTGATTCTACGGATCTTATATCCCATGGTATGCAAATAGAAGAATTGGGAACATACCCGTCTGCATGAACATAACAGCTTATAAATCTTCCTCATCTTATCCTCAAGCCCCAATCAAAGTGTCAAGTGTATGCGAAATCCCTTCTTCCAATTTCCATTGAGGATACCACCCCAGCCCGTTTATTTTTTCAGTATCAAAAACTGCCCGCAATATGACATGGGAAGAGTCCACCGATGACTCTGGTATATCAAAGACTATATCCTGTCCACCCTTCAAAGCAATCATCTCAGCCAATTCACAGATACTGACTTCCGACTGCCCATCAGCAACATTATAGGCATTTCCGTTTTCCCCTTTTAACAATACATAAAGAAGAGCGAAAGCACAATCCACCACATAGCACCAGGAACGCTTTTGTATCCCCGAACTTTTCAGGCAGATTTTTTCCTTGGCCAATACATTCCGTATGAATTGTGCATAGACACGATCATCCTTGGGGGTAAAGAAAGGACCATACACGTGACAAGGACGCGCAATTGAAGTCTCTATCCGATATTGGGACGCATAAGAAATACACAATGTCTCGGCAGCCCGTTTCGAAGACGGGTAACATGCCCTCAAAGAAAGCCAGTCGAAAGTACCACTGTCTTCTTCACGGAAAGCAGCAGTTGTCCCTTCTCCATAAACTTCGCCGGAAGACACATACAGAAACTTTTTCAGGCTATGCCTTATCCCATAAGAGAACAAATGATCGACTCCCAGGATATTGGCCTTGACAACTCCCACCGGATCATTCCTAAATGCATCCGGAGCCGCATGACTCGCCGCATGAATGATATAATGAAAATCAACATCAAACGGCATCGGTGTCACTACATCATATGGCAGAATAGTGAAAGCGGCTGCATTCTCATACTGCACAAAACAATTTTGTGCATAAGCCAAATCACGTACACCCGCATAAAGATGGAAACCTTTATCTGGTAACTGCATCAGTACATCCACCAACGCCCTTCCTATCAACCCCGTAGCTCCCACAATCAATATATTCGCCTTATCTAAAGTTTTCCATGGTAAACACAGGTCTTTTACCCTCCTGATGTCATCATAATAAGTAATCATTTCAGCCATTCCTCCTTCGATGTCTGCATCAAGACTTTAAATATCTCCAAATCTTCAGTAGTGGTAATCTTAATGTTCCGTTCTTCGCCCGGAACTATATGCATTTCATATCCTCCCAATTCCGCCAAAAGTGTACATGAAGAGACTGAATTCAAGATTCCTTTTTGCCGTGCCTCTTCATGGGCATTTATTATATTGGCAAACCGGAATGTCTGGGGAGTCTGTGTCCTGATCAACTTGTCACGGGGAATGCTCGTAGTTGAATAAAACCCATCATCACTTTCAAGAATTGCCTCCCTGCACTGGATGCCGGTTATAGCATATCCGTATTGCTTACATATGGCAATATTGGAGGATATAACACCTTGGGATACCAAAGGGCGTACAGCATCGTGAATCAAAACCAAAGCATCTCTGTCTACGCCATTCTCTTTTAAACCGCATATACCATTGTATATTGATTCCTGTCCATTACCGCCACCAGGAAATATCCAACGTAATTTGGTTACATTATACTGACAGGCATACGAACGCAAAACCGTTTCCCATCCACCCAGACAAACAACTGCGATGGACACAATATCCGGATGTTTTTGGAAAGCCAACATTGTATGTACAATGACGGGACAATTACTCACATGTATAAATTGCTTGGGAATGTCCTGTCCCATCCGATTACCGGAACCACCCGCTATAATTAATGCTATATTCATTTCTCTGAAATTTGTTTTATTAGACACAAAAACATACTATTTCCTTTTATCAATTGCTAAAATCGTCTATTCGGTTCAACCCAATTCATGGACTTTTTAATAAGTACTTTCATTTTTGTCCATATTTCGATCAATAACCACAAACGATGAGCTGCCATCCAACCTAGCAATTTATATCTCAATTTTGTGCTCGGGCATCTGAAAATATAAGAATTAGTCTCCGGGAAAGTTTTAGCCCACAATTTAAAATCATTCACATCAAAAGAAAATAAATACAAACGCTTCGATAACAATTTATACAGCAACATATCCTCCTCCGTTATCCAGCCAGAATATGATCGGGACAAATATTTCACCGCATCAACCAAGCTTGTGATATGATCACACTGCCGCTTGCCAACATCTTTTCTAGAAGTCAAGGAACTATTGTTATCAGCATTGTAATGGTAAAGAGCATAAGGAATATATTTAATCACTGAAGAAAGCTGCAAGATCTTCACAACCACATTCATATCCTCTGCCATGTTTACGTTATCAAGAAATCTAATTCCAGAGTCCACAAATAACCTCCTTTTTATCAATTTATTCCATAGAGGCGCCATCATATCTTCTCTCATGATAGCGTCTAATAAGATTTCCGTGTGTTCTTCTGTTTTCTGTTTACATATTTTTTCAACAGGGGAATTAATATAATAATCACACCAAACAATATCCGCATCAGCCTGTTTAGCCATAAGATAAAGGATTTCAAACATATTCTTTTCGACCCAATCGTCTGAATCAACCCATCCTATATATTCTCCTTGAGCATAAAGCAGACCCGTATTACGTGTTGACGCAACACCCTTATTACAAGAATGAGAGATAACTTTCACTTGCTCTTTCCTGGCCGGATACTCATCCATTATTTCATTTAAAATATCAAGACTTTTATCAGAAGTACAATCATTGACAAAAATATATTCTATATCTTCCAGACTTTGTTCAAATAAAGAACGAACACAGGATTCAATATAAGCTTCTGCATTATAGACAGGTATCAAAACGGATACTTTAAAAGCTACGGACATGGCTATAATTATACAATATGAAATTATAATAATTTCATATTAGGCAACTTTAATATTTTTGAAAACAGGGTTTTACAAGTCGTTATCATACCAAATTCACGCCAAAGTATATGAACTATTCGTACAACAAGTATGGGATTTTTTAAAAATAAAATACGACTAAATGTGTCTTGTCTAAATTGAGTTAGAAAATACAGCGCATTCTCTCGTGAAGGATCTGCATCATAAATAGCTATCCTCGCAACAAAACTTTGCACATTCTTACCATTATCATCCAAGCCTGTCCAAACGCCTTTTCCTGTAATGCGATATACTCCCATAACATCTGCCATCAGGAATCCTTTTCCATTCTTCAAGAGTGTATAGAATAAAAGGACATCTGTAAAACAATCATATTTCTTGCATAACTCCACATCTAAAGCAGAATTTAAAAATAATGCAGTAAGTGGTTGGGTTACCCACTCTATATTACTCACAAAATAATTTAAATCAAATGTTTTCTCCTCTCTTACTGTAGAATAATAGGGAAGTACAGAACCGAATTCATTAGTCATCTGAAAAAATTCCCTATAATAATGCGTGCATAGCACATAATTTGGATGACTTTCCATGAAATCATACTGTTTTTGCAATTTCAATGGATCAGTCCAATAATCATCTCCCTCACAAAATGCTATATACTTACCTTTAGCCCGAGGAAAATTATAAACCAAATTTATTTCTATCCCTTTTGAATATTGGTTCTCAGTCTGATATATGGGCTTTATCATATCTGGATACTTTTTTTCGTACTCTCGAATTATATCTTGTGTGCCATCTGTAGAAGCATCATCATGAATAAGCATTTCTATCGGGAAATTTGTAGTCTGCATTATAAATCCATCCAGACACTGACGGATATATGGCACATGATTGAAAGAACAGCAGACTATACTAACTAACGGATGAATATTTTCCATACGATAAAGATATGTTGTTCAAACGTTTATTTTATATATTTCTTTTTTCATCAGATGTTTAACCCCTCTGTCTTCGAATTCATAGAAACCAAATTTTTCATATAAATGAATGCCACGTTCATTGTCCTTTCTTACTTCCAGGTATACTTCATTAATATGAGCAGGAAGATGTAACATTAAGTAACTTAAAATTTGTCTTGATATTCCACATCCCCAACAGTCCGGATGTACACAAATATATGGAATGTATATAAAATGCTTTTCCACATTATGATAAATGACCATAAGGGCTATAATATTGGATTCTGACTTCGAATAATACATAAAGCCCTGCCGGAACATTTTTAATATCCATTTATTCAAGTCTGGCATTGTGTGCAAAGAGGGTACAAACCAATCCGCAGAATCCATTATAAAATCTCTAAATTCAATGTATGATAAAGGTTCAGTGCAAACAACTATATCCATATTTATAACTAAATCAATGTATTATTAAATAAGAATCCAGTAAATGATTCACTTCTTCTTTTGTATTATTCATTAATACATCTATTATAGACAGATGAGAAATAAATTCTTCTGTATATAATTGAGAATATGGGGAAATAACCGTATCTATAAAATTTAATGTAATACCATACGTAGCAAATTCTTCTTTATCATATAAACTCCGACCTCCTATAGCGTTATAATAAATATTCGCCTCCAGAGTTCTGCAAAGTTGAAGTATCTTATCTTTTCCTCTTAACAAATTGCTTTTTGGAATATCCGAAGACATCAGTATCTCTGTATCAATAGATAAATAATTTAATATTTCCCGTAAACTATTAGCAATAAATATAGCAAGCTGCCTATTGGGAAAAGAAACTATTCTCTCCATCAATGCCATTGTCTGGTCATAATTGACTGCCCTAGAATAATTCATCTGAAAAGTTTTCATCAGTTTCTTGAAATCATCACCTATTTCAATCTCATTAAAGAGTTTATTCTGGCTTGCTTGCTTCAATGCAATAGTGAACATCACCTTTTTTCCCTTCACTAATATATTATTACGATTAACCCAACCACGCTTAATGAAATTTACATCATCATAAACCACATACTTATCAACAGCTTTCATTAACTGGAAATAACCAATATAAGGCATAAAATAGGGCTGCATAACTCCTAGTTTCATAATTCCGCTATTTTACAATCAAACGTATCACCCGCTCTAAATCTCTTTCATTTAATTCATGATGTATTGGTAAACAGATCACACTATCTGCCATTTTGTGAGCATTCGGCAGATTCTCAGGATTTGCACTTTCCAATCCACGATAAGTGGAAAATGTACTAATCAGCGGATAGAAATACCGGCGTCCCAACACATTCTTCTCTTTCATCTTGAAATAAAGCTCATCGCGGGTCATGCCATATTCTGCCGCATCTATCAAAATTGGAAAGTAAGAATAATTATATCTTATGCCGGGCCTATCATAAAAACAAGCAATCCCTTTCACTTGCCGCAATCCCTCGCGGTAACGCATCACCACTTGCCGGCAGGCTTCAATCGCAGTATCCACCTGCTTCAAATTCAGTAACCCGTAGGCAGCCCGCACCTCATCCATCTTACTATTAATACCGGGAGCGACAACTTCCGTTTCACCCGCAAAACCGAAATTTTTCAAATAATCAATGCGTTTCTTGGTTGCCTTATCATGCATAATCAAAGCTCCACCCTCTATTGTATTATAGATTTTGGTCGCATGAAAGCTTAATGTCGACAAATCTCCTTCATTCAAGATGTTTTTTCCATTTACTGTAACGCCAAATGCGTGAGCCGCATCATAAAGAACTTTCAAACCATATCTATCTGCTATTTCCTGAATACGCCTAGTATCACAAGGTATCCCATACACATGAACCGGCATAATGGCAGTAGTGCGGGAAGTTATTGCGGCCTCTATCTTTTCAGGGTCAAGATTGCCGGTCATAGGGTCGATATCCACAAATACAGGTTTAATGCCATTCCACCATAAGGAATGGGAAGTCGCTACGAAACTATAAGGAGTGGTTATCACTTCTCCGGTAATATGTAATGCCTGCAAAGCAGTGATCAGGGGCAAAGTACCATTGGTAAACAAACTGACATAGGGAACCTTTAAATATTCCGCCAACGCTTCTTCCAATTTATTATGATAGTACCCATTATTGGTGATCCATTTACGTTGCCATATATCTTGCAGATAAATATTAAACTCCTCCAGCGATGGCATCAAAGGCCGTGTCACAGTTATTTGTTCATCCATAAAGCCTACATACTTTTTTTATTATAACCCTTCACCGGAAAAGTAACTCTTACGATGAAACGGGTTGTATCAAAACAGCCTTTTGTAAGGCCACACTATATTTTTTCCACAAAGCCCACCGGAACTTCCACCATAGCTGCTCCCAACATATTAATCCTGACTGCCACCTTACTTTTTCCATCCATTGTGATCAACTCTCCTGCCAGTCCTGTGAGCGGCCCCTTTATAACTTTCACTTGTTCGCCCGGCTGAATACGTTCCAAACACATTTCAACCGCTTGCTCGGAATAGTCAAGCATAAAACGAAAGCGCTCCATTTGAGAATCCGGTATTATGGCAGGAGTACTTTCTCCACGTAATACCATAAAGCGATTGACAGAAGGAAGCCGTAACACCTGAATATATTCAGCAGGAGCAAGACGGGCAAAAACAACCATGGGAATAACCACGCGCTGTACTTTTTTACAACGATCACTCCACCGGCGCAACTCTTCCTGTAATGGAAGAAAGGCTTCGAATCCCAACGCTATAAGTCGTTCATAGGTTTTCTTCTCCCTGTTGCTCTGCACACATACAACCAACCATTTTTTTGCTTTTTCACCCATAATAATTATTTCAGATTCAATGATACATACAATCAAAAGGTAACCTCCAAGCGCGCTCCGCTCCCGCCAGTCACATTATTGACGGCTACCCCCAAATTATATATGTTTATTCCGCCTCCCTTTCAAGGCGGAAAATTCAGTTTATCAATCAGGAGCCTTTTTTAGCTCCGGCACCAAATTCATATTGTAATGTCCGGGTTAACCCTTCTTCCAAAGAGAAGGTGGGTTTGAAACCGGATTCTTGTATCCGAATAGAGTCAAACTGCGTTACCGCACAGAACTTTTTGACACGGACGGAACTCACTGACAGTTTTTTCCTTGTAACCTTAGCCAGAACATCGAAACCATATCCGCCCAACATTCCCAACCAATAAGGAAAATGAACGGTAGGAATATGCCTTTTCAGTGAACCCCCGACATGATATACCAAATCGTTCATTGTAAAATCAGGCTTGTCAACATAGTTGAAGACATTGTACCCCTCTTTTCCATGCTCTATCAGAAAAGCTATAAAAGAAACCACATTGCCGACATATGCCATCGATTTCCGGTTTTCACCGGTACCTACCATCAAGAAACGTCCCGAAGTTATCTGACGCAACAAATTATATACATTCCCCCGATTACCTTCTCCGAAAATCACTGTAGGCCGGAGTATATTAATATTCCAAGACGGATGGGCGGCATACCATTTCTGCAAGACACATTCCGCCTGCCACTTGCTACGCCCGTAATCATTAAAAGGGTCAGTAGGATGTAACTCCGAAGGATTGACCTTGTTCAAACCATAAACAGCAACAGAACTGGTAAATATCAACCGGGAAATCCCATTACTCTCCATCGCACGAAGTGTATTATGCATTCCGTCCACGTTCACTTTGTAATAAAGCGATGCCGGAGTCACGTCATCCCGGTGCTCGGCTGCCAATAAAACAACCACCTCAACTCCTGCCAGCAACTCCGTCAGCTTCTGTACATCGAGTACATCCGCTATTTCCGTCACATCACGATGAAGCTCACTCGGCCTCTTGTCAATATTCCGCAGTTCGGCACCGGAAACAGCCTGCAACAAGCTGAGCAAACGACTTCCCACAAATCCGGAACCACCAATAACAGCTATTCTCATATCATTTATCTTAATTATTTGCTATTTCATGTTTTAACCGGCTCATTTCCAGCCTGTCCAACCAGAAATGAAATACCACCCACACAACGACATCTATAAAAATCACAATGTTATTGCTCACATATTGCACTGCAATTATATTGAAGAAGCTGAACAAAAGAGCCAGAACCAAAATAAGTATCATCGCAATATGATGGGATACCCCTATTCGCAAGAACTTATGATGTATATGATTCCGGTCAGGTATAAAAAGGGGACTACGATGGCGATAACGTATCCAAACCACACGGACAACATCAAAAAGCGGCACAATCAATGTGGAAAAAGACAATACGATCGCCCCCTCCGAAAAGGGCTTTATCAACGGATTATTCATCGCATAACTAATAGCCAGAAATGCCATGGAAAGTCCCAAGGTCAAACTGCCTGTGTCTCCCATAAAAATCCTCCGTTTACCTTTTGATTTGCCAAATACATTATAATAGAAGAAAGGACACAATACTCCCGCAGTAATAAAAGCAAAGGTTGCGTGCAACCATGCCCCGCCATAAATAAACAAGAAGCCGAAAGTAAGGGAACCTATAGCAACCAGGCCGGAACAAAGCCCGTCTATGCCATCTATCAGATTAATGGCGTTAATGATAAAGACTGCCACAAATATTGTCAGGGGAATTCCAATCCAGGGAGATAAAAACGTAATTCCCAGTAAACCATACAAGTCATTGATCCAAAGTCCGGAAAGAGGGAGAAACGAAGCGCCGACAATCTGGGCTATAAACTTTTTACGATAGTCAATCCTTATCAAATCATCCACAATGCCAACCATAGACAATACAAGTAGCCCGGCCATCAATAGCAGGAACTGAAAAAGTATAGCAGATGGTTCCGGCATATCGGCTGTTATGCCTAACTTGCACATAAAAAATATAGATAAAATCAGCAAACAGCATTGTATCGGAGCAAAGACAACACCGCCCAAACGGGGAACTACACCATCATGGATTTTACGTCCACCTACAGAATCGAACAGGCGCTTCCGGAAAGCTACCAGTAAAATCTGGGGAGTAATGATCCACCCCATAAATACTGCAAAAACAAATGATATTGCTATAAAAAAATAATTCATTTCACTCTCTACTTTTCTCAACAAATAAATATCGGCGGATATCTATTTCCAGTTAAATCTTCCACATCTATCCAGACATATTTCTTACATATCCTTGCTTGGAAGCATTCACATAATCCATTAATAGTCAACCCTTTAATCAATATAAGGTTTCTTTGCACTGTCCATCTCTATTTTATAATAGAGATGAATGATGTATAAATCAGTTATATCTAATTGATTTATAATAGATTATACAAGAATAATTCCATACAATATGTTTCATATTGAAAGAAGTTGGTGGTAGTATTCAATTATATAATTAATAATATACTGAATATGACCATATTATATGGCATAATGCTGAATCAATTATGAAGCAGATTAAATTAAAATAGCTTCTGAATCATTAATAAAGGAAGGATATGAAAACAAAACAATCAAACAATGAATTACTTTACTTGCAAGGACATTTGTCATGCAAAAATGACATGACAGATAATTCCAACGGATTCAAATATATTAAATTTGATGAAGGGATAAGTATAGTAGAAGAATATGCGCATAAGAATTATCTTTTATTCTTTTTAAAAGGTGATTTCTCTGTTTACTGCGATCAATTCTGTAATCATACATTTCACAACAATGAAATGGTAGTATTACCTAAATCATCAATGGTGAAGATATCTGCAACGTCCAAATCCCAACTGTTGGCAATGGCGTTTGATATACCTCAAAGTAACTGTGACAAACTGTTATTTCAAGGTTTGACCCCCATTTGCGCAGGTATGGAATATAATTTTGAGCCTATCCCTATTCGTTATCCATTAATGCCTTTCCTCGAAACAGTCATTCATTGCTTAAGAAGCGACCTGAACTGTACACACCTGCATGATGTAAAACAACGTGAACTTTTCTTTTTACTGAAAGGCTTCTATAAGAAAGAAGAAATAGGAACACTTTTCCATCCTATTATCGGTAAAGAACTTGAGTTCAGAGATTTTGTCATGCAGAATTATACTAAAGTAAACAATTTGGATCAATTGATCACATTGTCCAATATGGGAAGAACGAGCTTCTTTATCAAATTCAAAGAAGAATTCGGGACAACAGCCAAACAATGGATGATGAAACAACTGAAGAAACGTATTCTGGGGAAAATTACAGAACCGGGCATATGTGTCAAGCAATTAATGGAAGTCTGCAAATTCGAATCAGAAGCACAACTCTACCGTTACTTCAAACAACAATTCCAATGTACCCCAAAGCAACTAATAGACCGCTACCAGGCAGAAATCTACAGTCTGTAAGAGGAAATACCAGCATTGTATGAAAAGAGAATATTATCGTACTTTTTGATAGTGCTTATTCACTGGAAATGAACTTATTTTGCATCATCATCTTTGAGAAGCAACTAAGATACGCTCTATTATAAAATAGACATTGTGCACAAATATAGATTATTAATTTGAATCGCACAAAATTTTGAGAACAAATCTTCATTCCATTTCATAACAAGTTTGTAACAACATGATTTACTTTCGCCAATGTCTCCAAATCGAAGTCCTTAAGATATACACGTGTCATCTCCTCAGAAGTATGCCCTAATCCGGCACTGATAATAGATATAGGAGCCCCACTCTCCCTGGCCAACGTTGCCCAGGTATGACGTGCAGTGTAGGTAGTCAACCGGACATTTATATTCAACAGGGAAGCTATCTTTTTCAAATATCGGTTCATACGTCCCAAAGCCAGCCGGTATTGCTCATATACAGGCGTGGGCAAAGCTGTGTCAATAATCGGGAACACATACTCACTATTATTTGCATATTTATTAATCAGCCTCTGCATTTGGGGAGTGACCACAACATGAATCAACTGATTAGACTTGTGCCGGTGATAGCTTAATACATTACCATTTATATCCTTCTTTTTCAAGAATACAATATCTACAAAAGCCATTCCCTGTGTATAGAAACCAAATAAATACAAATCACGTGCGATATCCATACCCGAACAGGCCGGCAAAGACAATGATGACAATTCTTTCATGTCATTTTTATTAATGGCACGCTTGACTGTCTTGCAGGGCTTGGTATGGATATAAACAAAAGGATTGATATCTTTAGATTTGCATCCATACCGGATAGCTGAATTATAGATCGTCCGGAAATTGCGCAAATAATAGTTGATTGTATTTCTAGCCAGCCCCTGCGCATATAAGCAATCTTCATAACCGGTAACAAAACTACAGTCAATCTTTTCCATCCCGATATCCGTTTTTCGTGCGGAAATCGTATTCAGATATTTCTTTAAAGAAATACGTGTACTATGATAAGCGGCCGCAATGCCATCTTTTCCCATCGCTTTCTTATAAGCGATCTGATTATCTATGTATTGGAGAAGATTATAAGAATGACGGCTATCTTTCTTTTTTGATTCTACAATATCCTCTACGGAATAGGGTTCATTCGCTTTCTCCAGTTCCAGAACCCTGTTTTTTAACTTCTTATATTCCCGCCTCAGTTCCCTATTTATTTCCGCTATTTCTTTCAAAGAATAGGCAGAAGATTCACAATATTCAATTTCCCGTAACTCATTATTAAATTGCTGTTGGAATACACGATATTTTGTATAGTAAAGTAATTTCCGTCTTTGATGAATTATTTGAAATACTAAAGGAAATCTACCATCATTAAGCATTCGCTGCTTATTAAGTAACAACTTTATAGATGCCATATTTTTTACCCTTACATTATCTGGACATTAATTCAAACAGGGCAAAAATATAAAAAGTTCGTCAACATTCGGATTCTTTAGAATTTAAAACGTTTTCATGTTCTTTTTAGGTACTAATAAAAAGAAGATTCAGTCAGTGCCGAATCTTCTTCCAGTATTATAGATATACCAATCTAGTAATTTATATAAAAAATAGTGGAGTGTTTTTTCACCCCACTATTATATTAACCTATTTACACGCGCTTTTATTTCCAGCAAATAGACTGTAAGAACCATGCCTTATTTGCATCATTCAAACCTTGGCGTTTCAAAACTTCGGGAAGTTCATTGTAACTTTTCCAGAAATTGGAAACCAAAGAAGATATTTTTGCCGGTGCATAAGTTACCGCCTCACTCAAGCTTCCCATTTTACCAAATTCTTCCTTAAAGCAAATATAAGAATCGCGATATTTCAACTGCTCCATACTTTTGGCAATCCGTCTTGAAGCTCCTAATAGGCCATTCATATCAGCCGTTTCCACAGGATAAACTATTTTAATGACCTTTTCCTGATCGCAGGACAAAACCGGCAAATCAACAGAAAGGGCAAACTCCTCACCCAAATATTCATATTTAGCAGGTTTCCCATTGACCGTAACAGATTGCGGGACAAGCGACGAAAGCACTTTCACTTTAAATGAACGGGAAGCAGGCATATCTTTATACCGGCCTTCACGTTTGCTGATAACAACTGTCTGTTCCTGTCCCTGGCGAGAAGACGACAGTTTAGTTACAGCATATTCAGATGCATAATTCTTGTCGTTTCCATTATCCTCGTAGAAACTGAAAGAAGATGCACCGTTCCCACCCGGGAATACAGTAACCACGACTTCTTCATCATTGCCATTCAGGTTCATGACCTTTCTCGTGTACATTGGCAGCACAGAACCCGCTTTTACATAAATCGGATATTCATCAATTGCAAAAGGACGTTCTACAATCTGACCGCCTTTCAGCAAAGTACCCGTATGCAGTTCATACCATTCACCTGCAGGCAACCATACACGCACCTGCAGATAACCATCTTTTGCAGGAGCCGTAGCAGGAGCAACCAAGACATCATCCCCAAACATATATTCATTACGGAACTCATAAGCTTCCTCACTATCCGGATAATCATAATACATCGGACGGCAAAGTGATAATCCTTCATCATAACCTTTACGGGCCATGGTATAAATATAAGGAGCCATCTCATAACGTTGTTGGATTGTCTTACGAAGAACATCACAATATTCTTTGCTAAACACCCATGGTTCCTTATTCAAACCGGCACTTTTTTGGGAATGTGTACGCATAATCGGGCTTAAGGCTCCAAATTGCAACCAACGAGTGTACATTTCCGGATCTATACTTTCACCGATATGTCCTCCCAAGTCATGACTCCAATAACCATATAATACATTGGAAGCTGTCGAGTTAAAGTAAGGCTGGAAATCCAATGATTTCCATGAAACAACAGCGTCACCGGAGAAACCTACCTGATAGCGATGATTACCCAAACCTCCCCAACGATGATATAACATCGGACGTGTGTCCCTGTTCTTTTCCATATTGCTAAAGAATGCATAGTTAATCCACCAAGTGTTGCTCAAATTCTTCACCTTCGGATCATATATCCCTTGCTGCCAGTCCAACCACCAAAAATCAACACCATCATTCTCCATTGGCGTCAATACATTCTTGAACATATTCTTGATAAACTTCTTATCCGAGTTTATCCAAGGAATCGTTTGCCTGGACTGAGGGTCAACTCCCATATCTTTTGCCAGTCCCGGATATTTTTCTTCATAAGAAGCTACTCCATCTGCCGGATGCAGGTTCAGGGTTATTTTCACGTCATTTTGTTTCAGGTATCCGAGGAACTCTTTCGGATTGGGAAACAAATCCCTGTTCCAAGTCCAGCCTGTCCACCCGCCTTTTCCTTGTTCCGTATAATGCCAGTCCATATCTACGACCAATACATCCAAAGGAATCTGATACGTATGGAAGTTGTCAATCAGATTGCGGAACTCTCTATCGGAGTACAGCCAATAACGTGACCACCAGTAACCGAATGCATAGCGGGGCGGCAACGGCACTTTTCCGGCAAAAAGGGTATAATCTTTCAGAGCAGCCTTATAATCATGTCCATAAGCCATGAAGTACCAGTCTTGTCCGCCATTAGCCGGGCGTTCCTTTACCCAATCCCAATCCTTATCATCATCAAACAAGAGTCCCTGTGAATCATCCATAAAAGTCCAGCCATCCGTAGCCAACAGACCGTCTTCCAGTTTCAGTTTATCACCCTTCTTTGTGTCAGCCACCCAAGTCTGTGTCTGTGTATCACCGTCCATACCATCCAATGTACGATAAGTGCCTTTTAAGTTGCCCTTTTGCTGCATACCGGGCTTCCAGGAAAAAGGCAACATTTCTTTGGCAGCAGTGATAACTAAATTCTTATCCGTAAACTGCCCGCTGTTTTTTTTATAACGCATCTTCATTTTGGAAGTCGTTATCTCAACCCATCCTCCTCTTGTCTTTAATTTGTAATCCACCTGAGGATACAGACGATTCACAACTACATGTGACCTATCATCCACAAATTTCCCATCCGGAGCATATTCCAGTCGGATCGCCCCATCTGAAATAACTGTAAATCTCACATTATCATCTGTATATGCAATATTCCGTTGTGTGTTTTGTGCCTGTATGACGAACAGAAAACTTTGTAAAATACAGAGTAAAAGCAATAACTTCTTTTTCATAACATTTTTATAACCTACTAAATTAAAAAACTCGAGAATAAAATCAGGATAGTTGTAGCTATATAACTACAACTATCCCATACCAATTACTTACTATTCTTGAAAACCGGCGCTTCCGCCTTTACAACCGGGCCATCCCCTACGAGATAAGGCCAGCCATTGTCATCCCAATAAACTCTATCAAGTAAGACCACACGACCCAAAGACGGATCAGCAGTCCGATAAGCATGATAGATTATCCAATCTTTACCTTCATCATCTTGCACTATTTCAGCATTGTGCCCTGTGCCCAGGAATGCATCATTCTTATGTATCAACACCTCATGTTTGTTATCGTTCATTTTTTCGCCTGCCTTATTTACATAAGGACCGAAAAGATTTGTAGAACGGCATACAACTGTCTGATAGGTACTATTCGCACCTTCACAGCAGGTACCGGTAGAACAGAACAGATAATAATAATCGTCTCTTTTCAATATATAGGAGCCTTCGTAAGCATTCGTGTTTCCAGTGTTGGCAGCAACTTGGATTTTTGTTGCTTTCGCATTCTCTATTCCACCTTTTAGCGAAAGACCATCCTCGCTCAACTCAACTCCCCAAATACCATACCAGCTTCCCCAGAAAAGATACTTCTTGCCATTATCCTCGATATAGAAAGGGTCGATACTGTTGTGCACGCCAATTTCATTGCTCCGGAATAACTTACCTTGATCAGTAAATGGTCCTTCCGGTCTATCCGAAACGGAAACTCCAATACCACAGGTTTCTCCACCGCCCCATTTGGACAAAGAGTAATACATTACATATTTACCATTGATATAATTAATATCTGGTGCCCAGATACCAGCATCCGGCTCCCATGACGGTTTTTTATCATCCTCATAAGCACCACTTACATAAGTCCAATGTACCAAGTCCTTGGACTTATGTATCCAGGTATTACCTCCGGTAGCGTACAGATAGAAGTATCCGTCTTCCGCCTTTATCACCGTTGGATCCGGATTGTCGGAGTCTATAACCGGATTTGAATACCACACTTTGTCTACCAACGGTGTTTGTACCGTTTCACCTTTCTGCTTGTCGCTATTACCGCACCCCCAAGTGAATAGGGAAATCATTCCAAGCGCGATTATATTTTGCATATACATAAGTTTTGAGTTTTTCTTGTTAATTGTTACTATTCTATTCCAAATCCGGATTTAGCTCCACACCGGGACCTAATATAATATTGATCTTAGAGGTCTTTGATGCCTTAGCTGTTTCGGAAGTGATTGGCGTACCATCTGCCTGGAACGCTTCCAATGTAATGCTCAACTGAGCTTCTTTTCCATCCAGTCCAAAAGTTCTCATGTATTCCATTATCTGCCGGTTGGTAAAAAGCAACTCACGCACTCCGTCATAAGTCAATATGCTCTTATCCTCTATTTCCAACGTTTCGGTTGTCCCTTCATATTCCAAAGTTATGACATATTTCGATGCCGTATCCATATCTAGCCAACGGTAGACGAAGGCAACTCCATCGATATTCTCCTGCACAATCTGTACATAGTAATTTTCAGATTCCACTTCCACTCTCGGTACACGCGGTTGCGGTTCACCCGCACTTTCTACGTCACCGCAGGCTCCCAACACAACTATATTGGCAAGCAAACAGATTATTATAAACAGCTTTTTCATGATTTCCATATTTTTAATTAACTCATTGTGAAGATTACTCGGCAGGATCCAGATATATCTTCATTTGGTCAAGGTCTACTGTCAAGGTATATTTACCGTCCGATGCTACGGTCCATTTCAAGTCACCACCATCATTTTGGACTCTCATCTCACCGAGTTCATGTTCTACCGCCGGATTAGCCGCTGCATAAGGAGCAAAGAACCAAAGCCCCTTACCGGCATCCCAATTAAAATCCAAAGTGAGTTTAAACTCAGATGGATTATCTCCATCCTTAGAGTAGAAGTTACCAGTATATGTCCAAAGATTCGGACGGCGAGGATCCTTATTCTCAAGTGCGCACTTACTACGGGCATCATCAAGATTCCATTTTGCATCACACGCACTACCCACAATCCAAATGCCATTTTGCGGTAAAGAGAACAATTGAATTATACTCACATCCAACATATTCAAATCGGTTATTACCGTATATGCACCGCTCTTGGTATTCTCCAGCATCTCATAATCACCAGCTTCTGCTACATATTGCAAAGAGTTATCTCCATTTTCGCCTTTCATGTAACATGGATAATCCGATTCCGCACTAAGCGCAAAGAAGTACTTGCATGGTTTCAATTCTGCCTGTGACTGATAGATTCCCGAACCGACAACTTTTTCCGTCATTCTCCGAACCGTTCTTTCTCCGGCATCATCCACCATTACCATATAAATCGCAGTAGCATTCTTATCATACCCGACCACATTCAATTGTATTTTCGACAATTCCGGTTTCAAATACTGAGCAGACGAATTCACTTGAACGATTACCTCTGCCTCAATAGTAACTTTATCTCCGGGAAGTATGCTCCAAGAAGCCAAAATATCATTCAGTTCATTATGCGTAAAGCTAATAGAGCGTTCTCCAGCTTCAATTTCATATAAGCTAGTGACATTGGAGTGTAAGTCCGCCATATACATTCTAAAGAAGTAAGCAATACTGGCGTCAGCACCACCACGCTGTGCTGCAGCGTTCCACGTAAAAGTAACCGCAGTCTCGTTCTCCTTCTCTTTCTCCAAAGTAAGGTCAGCAGAAGAAGTCTTTAATAGCATTTGGTCTGCAGGTGTTTCCAGTGTATAATACTCCGGATCTTTATTACAGCTCGCTACTATCGACACCAGAAAGAGCAAGCATATTAATTTCATTATCTTATTCATAATCATGCTTTTCATTTAATTAATTCCAGAAGGGAGCCTGAACAAGGTTAGGATTCTTATTTATCTCCTCGAAATATACCGGCATCCAATACATCGCCCTTTTCCATACACGCGTTTGGAAGACAGTTCTCTTATAAAACTCATTACTGTTCGTTCCACCATAATTCATACCATAATCATCTCCACACATCTCAGGAAGACTCTCCACAATTCTCCAACGACGGATGTCTGACCAGCGTGAACCTTCGCAACAAAGTTCAACACGTCGTTCCATACGGACTACCTCGCGTACCGCCAACTGATTGTCATCCACATGGATGTATTTGGGGTCGTCCAACGCAACTGTATTCAATGTATATTGCCGCACGCCTGCACGTTCACGCACTTTATTCACATATTTCAATGCATCTTCACGAGAAGCTTTGTTATCATAAGCCTCATTGATTGCCTCTGCATAATCAAGGAAAGAAGCTGATAAACGATACAGGAACATTTGGCGCCATTTGTAACTGCCATTCTTCGGATTATCTTGAGGATATACTTTTTTACGAACCAAATAACCATTTTGGGGAGCATCGTGCGTATAGTCATTATCTTTTTGGTTCTTAAAGAACTCATATTTACGTCCGGCTAAGGCATACCAAGAACCATTATAACTTACTGTTGTATAGAAACGCGGTTCACGGTTGCAATACATATTATAAGTCCCTTCGGCAGTCACTTCTCCCTTTTGTCCTGTTCCACCTGTCCACTCAGTAACTCTTGTCTCTTTTTCTGCAGAAAAACCTTCTTCCACATATTTTGCGTTGTTATTTGTGATCGGAAGCCCATTCTTCATAAAGAAAGCATCTACCAGTCCTTGATATACTCCCAAACCATTTCCACCACCGTACTCTTTAGTCACCGCTTTATTGGTATAAAACTGATAACTTTGATAAGCATCCTGTTTCGTATAAGGGAATAATATCTCTTTGTTTCCGTCCTGGAACTTGGTGAACCAAACATTCTCAAGCGAAGTGAAAGGGTCAATCTCTCCTTCTGCATTATATTCCACATACAAACGGTACCCAGCCTGTTCTGCCTCATCAAGTAACAGTTTACATGCCTCGGCAGCCTTTACCCATTTTTCTTGACTGTAAGTAGAATTAAACAGTTCTTCTCCTTCCTTATTCTTGTGCCCGATGTACCACTCATTACCATTCACCAACGGACTGGCAGCAAATAATAACATCTTTGCACGAATAGTCAGACACATGACAGAGGTAATACGACCGTACTTCTCTACACTTTGCCATACAGGCGGCAGTTGTTTTGCCGCTTCCAGCATTTCATTATCCAAATGGTTGACAATTTCATCAAACGGTCTTTGCCCCACCATCAAATCCGAAAGAGTAAAGTCAGTAGGAGCAATGTAATTGGGTCTGAAAGGAATAGGCCCGTAAGTCTCCAGTAATTGCCACCAATAGTAGGCTGCAAGGAAGCGCGCTTCCGCTTTCATATAATCCACTTCCTTCTGCGGCAAGTCTGCTTCAGGCAAGGCATGTACACGCTCAATAAAGATGTAAGCCTGACGTATCTTCCGTGGAAGGCCATCCCAAAAATTACCCGCCCATTGCGTATTAGGCGTCCATCCACCGAGAATCTTAGTGATATTAGGCCAGTCCCACTGCTGCCAACGTGCGGAAGCAGTCAGGTCATCTGCAAATACTTCCCATCCGTATGTATTCAGCCAATCATTTCCCGGATTGGGGATACGGCTGTATACATTCGCCAACCAGGATTCTACCTTTGTCTTATTTTCAAAGACCATGTCTATATCAATCTCCGTATCCGGTTCTTTGTCAAGATACGTGCAGGAACCCAACGATACGATGCCTATCAATCCGGCAACTATATATTTTCTTAATTTCATGATTGTCTTTTTAAAGTTAGAAATTCAGGTCAACTCCAAACATAACGGAACGCATAGCCGGATAACGTAAACCAGTGTCGGTATTCAGTTCCGGATCCCATAGTTTGAATGGAGATAAACAGAACAAGTTATTCCCGCTTACATAAAAACGAATCGACTTGGAATGTATCTTTTCTGTAAAAGACTTTGGCAAAGTATATCCCAACTCCAGAGTTTTCAGACGCATAAAACGCATGTTCTTTTTCCACCAGGTAGAAGTCCGGTAGTTTTGCCGGTTAGGTTGTTCCGACAATCTAGGCCAGAATACATCCTGAGAAGGATTTTCTTCCGTCCATCGGTCATTATAGTTGGAATAAACATTTCCTTGCAACGTTTGTCCGCTACCTGGAATAAAGTATGTAGTATTACCGATTACACGATAAGTGTCGCCTGTCCCCTGAAAGAAGAAATTCAAGTCCCAATTCTTGTAATTTACATTACCACCGAATCCGTAAACGATACGCGGGTCTACTGTTCCGCCAATATAACCTTCGTCTGCGTCAGTAATGAAACCATCACCATTCATATCCACATATTTAATATCACCCGGACGAACTTTGGAAGCTCCTACATCTTGCGTCGGTATACCGAATTTCAAATTGCCATCCGCATCAAAGTCATCTGCCGTAAACAGCCTTTCCGCTTGCAATCCCCACAAAGTATTCAACGAACGTCCTGTTAATCCTTTATATGTACCCTTTACGGATTCGGGTTCATCATACTCATCCACGCGGTTGATAGCATAAGTAAAATTAGAACGGAAGCCTACAAACCAGTCTTTATTGATTTGTTTATTATAATTCAAAGAAAATTCCACACCACGATTGGTCACTTCACCAAAGTTCGCCCATGGATTTGTCAGGAATCCGGTTTGTGACGGAATAATCTTACGTTGCATGAAAATATTAGTACGCTTTTCTTTAAATACGTCCACTTGTAACTCCAGTTCATTCCATAAGCCCAGTTCCACTCCGAGATTCATTTTCAACGCAGTCTCCCACGTAAGGTTTTCCACTCCTACTTCTCCTTCAGAAATACCTTTACGTTCAATCTGCCCTGTATCACCCCAGTGATATGTGTCTGCATCTGTCTTCAATGTTGTCATATAGGCAAAACGTCGTCCGCCAATATCATCATTACCAACTTTTCCTATCGAGCCTCTTAACTTCAATTTGCTCAAGGTGTTTCTGAACTTGTCCATAAAAGGTTCTTCGGATATAAGCCAGCCAACCGCAAGAGAAGGGAAAAATCCGAAACGCTTTCCTTTGGCAAAGTTCTCCGAACCGTTATAACCAAAGTTAAACTCCGTCACATAGCGGCTATCGAATGTATAAGAAAGACGCCCCGCAATACCTTGCTTTCTATAAGGCTGTACACTACCGTTGTCAAAACTTTGCTGATTATATAGGAACAATGCATCTACATCATGTTTTCCGAAAGTACGTGTATAAGTCAGTGTTCCTTCAAAGTAAACCCTCGAATTTCCATATTCACCTTTATTGCCATGTCCCAAAGAGTCATCACCGTATTTCAATACCGAATGAATCAAGTTACCCTCTATATCACGACCGGTAGCAATAGTATAGTAAGTCGCATTCTTACCTCTGGTTATCGAACTCTGATTCCAGCGATCGAATGAGAATGACACTTTCGCTTTCAATCCCGGAGTTATCATTTTCAGGTTCTGCTCGACAGCAAACAAAGATTGAATCTGTGAAGCCGTAACCACATCATATCCACTTTGTGTCACGGCAGCCCAAGGATTGACTCCATTGATGTTCATGATAGGAATTGTTCCGTCAGAATAACGAGCAGGGTGTACAAAAGGAGAAGTTATAAATGCCCTGTCGAAAGCATCGTCCGTACTAAAAGCCTGCTTACGGTGCGTCTGCAAGAAACCACCGACATTCAAACGCAGTACTGTCGTCTTGGTAACATCCAAATCGACATTGGCACGCATGTTATAACGGGTCAACTTCATTCCGGTGTCATAAGGCAATGTCTTGTCCGTTTCCATAATTCCTTTCTCACCGAAATAAGAACCGACCAATGAGTACCGGAGAAAATCAGATCCACCCGACACCGTTAAATTAGCACGAGTAGAATAAGCGTAATCTTTCGTTATTTGATCCAGCCAATTTACATCCGGATACAAATCCCGGTCATATCCATAACGAGTCCTATCAATCTGCTCCTGGCTGAATGGCAAACGTGTCCTGTCTTCCGTAAGTTCATTCAACAATGCCATATGATCGGCCGCACCGATAAACTCAGGAAGTTTTGTAGGTTCTGCAATAGAATGTTCCACCCGGAGATTCACTGAAGGAGCACCTATCTTACCACGTTTTGTATTGATAACGATCACGCCATTCGCACCACGTACACCATACATAGCACTTGCCGAAGCATCTTTCAATACAGAGAATGATTCTATTTCCGCCGGGTCGATATGATTTAGATCACGTTCGATTCCATCAACCAATACCAGTGGCGACTGCCCGCCAGAGAAAGAGGCAATACCACGAATCCAGAAATTAGAAGAATCGTACCCAGGTTCACCAGAACGCTGAACAGCTATCACACCGGCAATTTGTCCCGCCAGGTTATTAGTAACAGAACGTGAGGAACCCACTTGTAACTTTTTGGGCTGCAATGTCTCGATAGAACCGATAACCGACATTTTTTTCTGGCTACCATATCCGGTAACTACCACTTCGTCCAGCGCTTCAATATCTTCCTCAAGAATCACATCAAAGTTAATCTTGCTCCCAACTTTTATTTGCTGAGTCCTGAATCCGATATACGAAATCTCTATTACGGAATTCTTTCCGGGAACATCCATATAGAAATGTCCGTCCATATCCGTTATCACTCCAGTGCCTCCTTCTTCCATAACGCGTATATTCACACCAGGAAGAGGATTCTTGTCTTTATCGGTTATCGTACCACTAATACGAATACCTTTCGCCTGCTCCGACAGATTCGTCTTACCAGCCATAGAATGTACAGGTAAAGCGGAGTTGGCACTTGTCCCATAGTACAACAACAAGCAAACAAACAATGCTTTCTTCAAATCCATAATATTAAATTTAAAAATCTCATAATAAATACTTTATCTCTAACCGAGTGAGAGCAAAAGTAGGTAACCAATGCAAAATGTAATAAAACAGATAGACCAATAATTAAAAAAAATTGTTCAAAATCAAATTAAAATATAATAGATATATATTCTGACCTATTTATGTCATTTCAAGAAATACTCCGCACGTCCCGGTGTGAACAACTCCCACAAAGAAGCTACCGTCCAACCCGGTGCAAAGATATCATTATAATATCCTTTCCCGTTTTTTCCATAATCCCAATTTGTGTGCTGAACAACTTCCGGATAGTAACCAGACTTAGCCACTCCGCATAAGTGTCCCTCATGAGGCAGAAGTTGACGCATAGAAGTAGAAATGACTTCTGCAAATTGTGAGAAGCGGGGTTCTGCATATTCCTTTGACAGCCATCGCAATACAGAAGCAAACTCAAACACAAATACATCAATATGGTTGTTTTCCACCGACACATTGCCCCAACCGCGGGTTTTCAGACCAATATCTCCCAACATTTGTCCTTGTGCAAAAGGTACATCCCATACATAATACCATGACAAGGCAAAATAAGAAGCTTTCTTCGTCAGGTCTGCATAATGGCGATGCTCCTCTCCTTTGGTTATCAATGAAAGATAATAGGTAGCCGTAGCCGCATACAGGGACGCTTCCTTATCTTCGCAGTTGGCATCAAGTGTGGAAGAAAAATAATCAGCCTTAGATATCAACACTTTCTCCAGATAATCAGCTGTCTGCTTAGCACTGCCGAGATATCGCTTGTCTTTGAAATACTTGTATCCCATCACCAGTGGCAAAGTAGCCGAAGGAGTACTCCCTCCACTATTGTCGACTATCGTAAAATCATCACGAAACTTACGGGGGAAACTACCGTCAGCCTGCTGCAACTGCAAAAGTATATCCAGCATGTTTTTCATCTTCTGCTCCCATTCGGGATGACGACGCCCGTTCTCTTTTTCATAAGCAAGAAAGTGCAACATAGCATAGATTCCTTCGGACTGACGGCGTATACTATGCACAGGATCTTCATAGCCTTTATCAAAATCTACCGATTCTTTGAAGAAACCGACCGGAGTAAAGCCGTTCTCCAAGTAGCTATCAAACACTTTCATACTATTTGCTTTCAAATCCTCCCTATCAGATTGCCAACCATATTCCCAAGCATTGAATGCATTAAGGAGCACACGACCAATAAAGCCTACTTCCGCCTGCCCGTTACTCCGGCAATTTTCCGTCATTAAATGTATTCCCGAATTATAAACCAACGGATGTCCTTCTACGAAACTACTTATAAAGAATCCACTAAGAACTTGCTTCATATCGGTTATGGAATAAGGAGTATCCACTGGTTTAGGCTCATAAGTGTCATAACTATATTCCCATGCATGACGTATGAAATCAGAATAATCATCAGCCTTATTCTCCTGAATCTCCCACGTTAGCAGAACAGTTTCCCCCCTTCTCAGAAACTGAAAAGCTTCTACCGCAGGCGCCAATGTCAGCTTACGAATATAACTTCTGGGAGCTTCACGATAAGGAAAGCCAAAAGAAAGCGCAGTTATTCCGTCTCGATTTTCAAATCCGGTAAATCCTAGAGATGTTTTACCTGAAAGGATAATTTCTCCTTCCCGATGAGTGCTCAAGGCTTCTTCTACAAACTTATCGATACGGCTCACAGTCACAAAGTGTTTTTCTTTTTCCGAATAAACACCTGTAAGCGGTGCGCTTAGCCTGTCTTCACGCACCAACCAACTATCTGAAGAATGGAACGAAGGTGCATCCTTAGGAGAACGGAGATTCCGACGATACCAAAAACCCGGCATATAAAATTGACAATCATCATGACGGTAGCCTGTTGATAACTGTTGGCTATAATTAAAATAAATATCTTCTAATGCTGTTATACAAACATTTACCCGTAACTTTCCATTTACATCTGCCACCCTTTGAGTGATTGTAACCGGAATGCTTTCAGAAGCTTCCAACAAATAGGATGAACGATCATTCTTTAATTGCTGCAAGTTCAGTGAATATCTTTCAGCTACATTTCCCGGTACTTTCAACGATATGGACGCTGAAATATTTTCCGGAACATAGTTGACAGCTTCAGCAACTCCGACATACAGTGCAATAAGCGCTCCGCAAAACAAACATTTAAAATTCATGCAAACCCAATTATATGAATCAGTAAAGGATACTGGTTCTGTGTGAATACTAAAGTTATTACTGCAGCAAAAATAGGGGTTTACACTTATTTCAGGTATTAAAAACAGGTCAATAAATGAAAGTTTAGTCTCAATCGAGCTAAATGAAAGTAGAAATCAATGAATAATATTTCGTACAGTGTGTATATATGTATACTTCAATAGATATATATGGCTATCGCAATGAATATATATGCCCACAGCGCTAGACATATATACTCATTACACTAAGACTTAATAATGTTATTTCTGTGTCCTGATATAAGTCTTTCTATCCGGTCCCACTCCCGTTATTGTCAACTTCTTCCAATGCTTCGGCAGTTTTGAGAAAAGCTGTTTGATGCCATTATCAGTAATTTCCAAACCACAAAAGCCATTAATGACAGTTTGTAAAAGTCCTCCCGCACCAGTTACAAAATAAGGATTCGTTCCTCCTGCACCTTCGGAAATAACGCCGAACGGGGATAACTGGTTAGGACGGAAACTTTGCACAAACAAGTCATAAGCTTTATCTCCTTCACCAAGACGTGCATATTGCAAAGCCAACACGGAGAAAGACATTGCCGGTCCGGTCTTATCTATTTTATCTTCATAATATTCCAAATCCTTACGGATTTCTTCCGGACGGGTAATCAGATTCAGCGGATATACCAATAAGTTAGCGTCCGCCTGCTTGATAACCTGCCCATTATAGCCTTCATACTCCATAGTTACCCCATTCCCGAATTTCGGGATCCGCAACTTCGAGGCTATCTCTTTCCAAATTGCAGGTGCCTTCACACCGCATACCGCGGCGGCTTTAGCAGCATCTTGCAAGGCACGCATAGCGGCACCATTGGTAAATGCATTGTCATCCACCCCTTCAGCATATTCATCGGCACACACCACATTGCGAATCGAATAAGAACCATCCTCATTCTTTTCTACACGACTTACCCAAAATTCTGCAGCTTTCTCCATCAAGGGGAAACCTTCTTCACGCAACCACCGTTTATCACCACTCATGCAATAATAATTCCAGGCCGCGATAGCAATATCAGCAGTGATATGATGTTCAAAAGCTCCGGTCAATGCCCAAGTCGGACATGATTCTTCTCCCGCATCATCACTTTCCCAAGGAAACATGGCTCCGTCATACCCATAGCTCAATGCTCTCTGACAAGCGGCTTCCAGTCTGTCAGTACGGTAATCCATCATTGTCCTTGCAATGCCCTGATTCATAAAAAGCATAGGCGGATACATCCAGAACTCGGTATCCCAAAAAATATGCCCATTGTATCCCTGAGCAGAAAGCCCGAAAGGGGAGATACTCAATCGGCTTCCCTTACGGGCATTAGAATAAAGATTGTAAAGGGCAAAGCGTACGGCACGCTGTGTCTCGTCATCTCCCTCAATCATAATATCCCCTTCCCACAGCTCATTCCAAAGTTTCCGGTGCCCGTTCATCAGACGGTTCAAACCTTCTTTCGCACCATAAATCACTTCACGATCCGATTCATTATACGGGTCTATAAAATCACGTCCGGTACAGACAGAGCCTAATAAGGCGAAAGAAAATTTTTCTCCCTTTTTTAATGGAATGGAGATTCGGTTGGTTCCCTCATTTTGTTGCAACACATTCGGATTTTTATCATATATAAAAGCGGAAGAAGCTGACACCTTCTGTTCGCGGTGTTTGGATAAAGCCCAGGTACGTATTATTTTCAGTTCATTGCCATCGACATTCACACTCACCTGTTTCGAACCGGGGTTCTTATATTCATCAGGCACTTCAATGGGATTTGCCACTGATAAATACATATCTTCCAATGCAGCCACCTCTACACGAACCAGTCCCGCATAAGGCATATTCCGCAAGGCACAAATACTATAAGAGATGTCAGCTTTTCCATCATAAGTGAAATGGGTATTATGTGTGGCAGCTTTCATATCTATGCACTGCCCCCATCCGGAGAGATTGTCACCATTCACTGCCTGTCCATTAATCTGCATTTGCAAGTTGAACGGGTTGATTCCCCGCAATACACGACTCACGTCTTGAGGAGCGGCAGCATCGAATACGTGATTCAGCATGACATGACGAACAGAGAATGGTTCTTTCCACGGCAAGATACCGATACCACCGTTAGCAACTGCTGCGCCATAATAAGTTCCATGATAGTCAGTAGCCTGTATTTTCCACAAACTTTCTTGTCCGTTTACCTTTATAGTCAGAGCTGATACCAGACAAAAAAATACGATAAATAGATTCTTCATATAATAGCATATTTAATTAGTTAACGACATTTACCACAAAAATAGTCCGCATTGCTTGTTCTGTTCATTTAATACGCACTTCGATTGGCTTCCCATTCCCAACCTTGTATTTTTCTATAATCTTATCATCCTTTTTTATTAGAACCAGTAACGTGTTACCCTTATTACGTTTCACTTCGATATCAAATGTTGTGCCAAATGCACAAATGCGTTTCAAAGACATTGTATTCCAACCTTCCGGAAGTTGTGGTGTCAGTTTGAAAGCATTCAGCGCAATAGGGCGTATACCAAACAAACCTTCCGTCATAATGCGACAGTATAAAGCACTTTCTGTCGACAAATGCCGCTGGTTTCCTTCCGGCCATGCCTCTACAGCATAAGGGACATGGTCACCCAGCAAGCGGGTTGCAGAATATTTCTCCAGATATTCAGTAGCTATCTCCCGGGCACCACAAGCGTAAGCTCCCCGAAAAGCATAGAGGGTAGAACGATCCCAATACGTAGAAGTCCCCGATTGAGTAAGTAAACCATTCTCCATCCATAACTTATCTGAAAACAGGGCAGCCACAGTGCCCTCTGCCCGATTATAAATCCCCATAGTCAGTGGAATACAAATCCATGAGCGAAGCACCGCATTGCCATCGTAATAACGATACGTTTCATATCCTTCCACATTACGGGCAAAATATCTATCCATATTTTTATAAAGTTCAGTAGCTTTATCTTGATAGGATTTTATCTGTTCACGATCTTTTTTCAGTGCTTTTCCCAAATAAGCAGCCGAAATCAAAGCATCATAATACAGTGAAGAAGTACACAGATTGGCTTTCCCGGCAGGAAAACGATTCTCCAGTTCGTCAGAGTCCGATTCCACTACCCCTTCAGGGTTCAGCTTCCGGTTGCAGTATTCCAGACACCATTCAATCAGCGGCCACAACTTTTCCGCCTGGTGGCTGTTACCGGACGCCAGAGCATAACGCGCCGCACCATAACCAACCATTGCCACATCTCCACGATCACCTGCCACACCAAAACAATCTATCCCTTCTGCAATTATAGATGAGGGCAAAGGTTCATACTCGTCATTCATGTAGCGCATAAACAAACTGAATGAATCCATTGCCGAACGGTTTCCCGCCTGATAGCCCAAATAAGGAAAAAACGGATTGATGTATTCTGCCTGGTCGTTCGCCCAAATAGCTGCATAATAAGCTTCCCCACCAGGGCTTTGCATATATCCGCCCTTTGTATCAAATATACTTTCCGAACTGCGTATCTTGGCAAACGAGAACATAGTATTGATTACATCACTCGGAGTCTCGAGCACCAGATTACTCTGTACTTGCCGCAAGAATTCCCGGCGTGCCATAAGTTCTTTGTCAACATCCAGTGCCAGCTCCCGGTCGTGCTTTTTGTATCCTGCATAAATAACCTGAAAACAAGCCTTCTCACCTGCCTTCAATTGGAAAGTGCCTTCTTTTACCGGAGACGAAAGAGTGGCAGTTAATGTATAGCTACCTTCTACTCCCCTTGCTCCATTAGTACGATAAGAAAGGGTATTCGAAGGAAATTCCACTGTCAAGGAACGATCCGTTACATTCTGCAGTTCGTACTTTTCACAGAAAACCGGATACGAGGTAGAAGGAAAAAGCGTACGTGTCAGTGCAATACCTTTATCGGCATATATACTCTTTACAGTCATCACCCCACTCAAAGATATAGTTTCTACCTTCTCTCCCAGTAATGGCTGTCCATTTACAAGACACAGATATGCCCGGTCACCATTGAAACGATGCTGCAAACTACCATGGGTATCATTAGGGATAGTGCGAAAAGTCGGTAAGACCATATTCCGGTCAATCACCCATTCGCCTGCTTCATTCACACCATAACGCAATACTGTTGATACTTTCAGTCCGCTCATTTCAATATGATCATGATGAGCGCCGTTCACTCTCCAACAGATACTATCGGGTGAAACAATAGTCCATCTTGCAGTTTCACTAGCATTTAAAAAATTCATGCCGGACAAAGCAGCCAGCATTGCAATCCATATTGCCTTTTGCATAATCATTATATTCTATTATTAAAACATAGCGATAAGTCCGCTATTCCTTCGAATTAATGAAATCCTTCGGCAATACACCGAATTGTTTCTGGAAACATTTGGCGAAATAGGACGGTGAATTAAATCCCACCATATAACAGATTTCATTTACCCTGTTTTCACCCTCTTTCAGCAATTGAGCCGCCGCCTTCAAACGTTCCAGACGAAGGAATTCATTCGGGCTCAAGTCCAGTACTCCCTTTATTTTCCGATAAAAATTAGACCGGCTCATATTCAGATTATCAGCCATATCATCCATACTGAACTCAGGATTAGTATAATTGATTTGGATAACCTCGTTCAACTTCTTGATAAATTCTTCATCAGCTTTCGTCAAAGCCATCGTATTGGCAGCAATAAAAGGTGACTCTGCAAAAGCCTGCCGCAACTTCTCCCTGTTCTGAATAAGGCTGGCAGCACATGCCTGCAAATATTCCACCGAGAAAGGTTTTTCAATATAAGCATCCGCACCCAGTTCCATTCCTTCTATCTTCGACTGGATATTCGTTTTTGCCGTCAGCAGTATGACGGGAATATGGCTGTAATTCAAATCCGACTTAATCGTCTTACACAGTTCAAAGCCATCCATTACAGGCATCACGACATCACTTACCACCAAGTTCACATAATGACCATCCAGCACCTGCAATGCTTCCGCACCATTGGTGGCGGTCAGCACCGTATATTCTTTCGATAACTGGCGAACTACGAAAGCAAGCATATCCGGATTATCTTCCACTACCAGCACAGTCGGGCGATTGTCCTTCTTTTCCGTATGTTCCATAGGAATCTCGTTCATCTTGTCCATTTCAACTTCCGCTTCCGGAGTCAATGTGATTGTCAAGTCCTGAACAATCGGCAGAGTCAGGCAGAAAGTATTATTTTCCTCACCGTTGCTCATGACCAGTGTCCCCTGGTGCAATTCGGCCAGTGAACGGGAAAGAGCAAGGCCGATTCCTGTTCCGGTAGTCACTTTTCCATTTTCCTGCTCATTGAAACGGACGAAAGGTTTGAAAATCTCTTCTTTCATTTCATTGGGGATAATCACTCCATCGTTTTCCGTACGGATGCGGAATGAATTGTCACTATCTACTTCCGGCACTTCCAGTGATATATGCACATAACTTTCCGCATATTTCACTCCATTATTCAATAGATTACTGATAATCTTTGTAAAGGCTTCCTGATTAACATGAGCATAGAAGTCCTTCTCCGGCACCTGCAAAGTAAAGTCCAGCCCCTTTTGCTTGGCGAGAGAGGTAAAGCGTATATGGGTTTCTTTCAAAACTTCCGTTATATTACACTTTGCAAAGTTCAATCGGAATCCCTGACTTTCCGTTTTTCGGAAATCAAGTAATTGATTAGTCAGATTCAGCAATCGTTCCGTGTTCTGCTTCATGACGTTCAAGTCCTCACGGGTTTCCGCGTCTACCTGTTTCTTCAATATGATGTTTTCCAACGGGCCTTTAATCAATGTCAGCGGAGTACGTATCTCATGGGCTACATTCGTAAAGAAGTCGATTTTGGCATGATATACTTCCCGTTCTTTCTCCTGCTCGAATTTTTCCATCTGCCGGCGATGTTTATGGTTGCTACGTCTCTTGAAGTACATAACCGTGTACAAAGAACAGCCTATAATCAGCAAAGAATACACACAATACGCCCAAATAGAAAGATAGAAAGGGGGAAGAATATGTACTTTCAGTGACACTCCATCTTCATTCCACACTCCATCACTGTTGGATACTTTCACCTGAAAAGTGTAGTTGCCATATCGCAGATTCGAGTAAGTGACGATAGGACTTTCGCCAACCGTCAGCCAGTCGGCATCAAAGCCGTCCAGCTTATACATAATCTTGCTCATCTTGGGAGCTTGAAAATCCAATGCAGCCAAACGGAAAGAGAATGAGTTCTGATTGGACTGAAGCACAAGTTCGTCGGAAAAGGTGATGCTCTTCTCCAACGGAGAACCCGGTTCGCCTACATATACATCTTTACCAAAGAGCAGAAAATCCGTAATTACGATAGACGGAAGCGACTTGTTCTCTGAAAAATTCTTGGGATTGAAAGCTACAAAGCCGTCGATACTTCCCAGATAAATCGTACCGTCTTCCGTCTCGAAGCTTGAACGATAATTAAACTGGTCGCCCAGCAGACCGTTGGAAGTGGTATATACTTTTATCGCTCCGGTAGTGGGTTGGAAACATACCAGACCATTATTGGTTGTCAGCCAGAAAAGTCCGTCCTTGTCTTCTACAATTTGGTAAACGACATCATTCGGCAATCCGTCAGCCAGATTATAGCTAGTGAAGGTTTCCGTTTCCGGATGGAACCGGCAGAAGCCACCACCCTGCGTTGTCAGCCAGACCTGTCGATGGGAATCTTCGAAGATACTTACCACTTTATCATAAGGAAGGCTCTTCGGATTATTGTCATCATGCAGATAATTCTTCCATCTTTTCTCACTTACATTATAACAGTAAGCACCGTTTGCATAAGTTGCCAGCCAAAGATTCCCGCCGGAATCCTCCTTTATATCATATACAAATTTACCGTTCAACTCTGGTATGCGGTCGAAATCATCAGTCTGTTTGTTGTAACGCAACAGGCCGAATAATGTGCCTAAATAAATATCTCCCGTCGTTGTCCGGCAAATGGAGAAGACACTGTTGTCTATCAATGAACGGGGCGAATCTGTTTTCTGATAGGTTTTCACAATCGCTCCCGTGCGTGTGTCTACCACTTTCACCCCTTTCGAGAAGGTGCCCACCCAAAGGTAGTCATTGACCAGACATAGCCCGTGCACATTGGTGAAAGCATTGCTCGGGGTGAAAAAAGAGAAAGTCTTGGTTTTCGGATTAAAGCGGTTCAATCCGCCGTCTTCCGTACCAATCCACAAGACTCCCTGATTATCCTGGCAGAACTCACGTACCCGCTTTCCATGCAGCCCGTTTTCTGTCCCTTTCGGATAATATTTCTCAAAATTCGTATAGAAACGGGGGTAATAGTTTACACCGCCGAAATAAGAACCAATCCAGATACCACCTTCACGGTCTTTACACAACGAATAGATGGCATTATCAGACAAGGAATAGGGGTCATTGATCGAGCTACGCAAGTGAACATATTTTCCCAACCTGAGATTATAAATATAAAGCCCTGATTCGGAAGCGATCCACAATTCATTGTCAGAGGCAACAAGCAGTTCCCGACAAAAGACCGACTCCCCATGTTCATCTGCCAGGAGCAAATCGTGCAATTTGTTTGAAGTCAGATTCAGTTCCTTTACTCCACCTTTCAAGGAACCCACATACAGGCAGTTATATGCTCCTTTCACAAGGCTTATCACTACGTCGTTCGCATAAGTTTCTTTATTCTCAGTAGGGGAAAGATAAGGATGGAGTGTCTTCAGCCGGTCTTTCGAATAGAAAAGTCCGTCACCATAACAACCTATCCAAAGGGTTCCGCTATTGTCGAAAACGAACGTCTGCACATTGGTGGTGAGGAAAGAGAAATCTTTTAAGGTATAATTCTGAAGTTGCCTTTTCTCCAAATCATAGCAGAAGAGTCCTTGAGATTCAACCGCTACCCAAACGCATCCTTGATTGTCTCCTGATATTGCGGTTACAGTATGTTCTATCCTTGTACTCTCTGCACTCAGTTCCGTAAAATGCCGGAAAAAGTCTTTCTCCGGGTCGTAGATATAGAGCCCTACGTCCGTACCTACCCAGATATTTCCTTTCGCATCTTCATAAAGCGCAGTGATGAAGTTATTTCCGATACTCCGTTGGCTACGGTCGTCGTGTTTGAATTTGCGAAATGATAATCCGTCATAGCGGTTCAGTCCGTCTTTCGTACCGAACCACATAAAACCTTGCTTGTCCTGCAAGATTGCATTGACGGTATTCTGGGATAATCCGTTCTGTACGCTTAAGTTCTTGAAATAATAATGATCATCTGCTACTTGCGCGCAGCAGAGTATCGGATAAAAAATGAGACAGATTAAAAGTATCAGGACTTTCTTCATAATACGTGTTTTCTAGCTTTCCGTTTGAGTTACCAAATGTAGGCAAAATTACAACGGAAAGATAGAAAATACGTCTCAATGAATGAAAAAATCGTCTTATTTCTCTATTCTGATACGGGCATCGACAGCTACAACAGCCTTTTCAGTAGCCAGAAGCGGGTTTATATCCATTTCTTTGATTTCTGTCGCAAAGCGGAGCAAGGTAGAAAGACGGACTATAATTTCCGCGAATTTATCCTCATTCACTCCTTTCTGTCCACGTGTCCCCTGTATGATTTTATAGGCGCGCAGCGAATGAATCATCGAATAAGCTTCTTCGTAAGAAAGCGGAGCCAAACCGGAAGAAACGTCTTTCAATACTTCCACAAAGATACCGCCCAAGCCACAAAGTACCACATGCCCGAACTTCTCTTCGTACTTAGCGCCGATAAAGAGTTCCGTTCCCCGCAGCATCGGTTGTACCATGATTGCCTTCGCGTCAGCAATCTGCATCATACGTTCAAATTCCAAAGCCAGATGTTGCTCGCTTTTGATATTCAATACCACTCCGCCAACATCCGATTTATGCACGGGGCCGACAACTTTAGCCACTACCGGGAATCCGCATCGGCGTCCGAAAGCCACTACTTCTTCCTTGTTATCCGAGACGAACTCGTCTACAATCGGAATGCCGGCTGCACGAAGCAAGGCCTGTACATGGTGAGGTTCGATATACCCATCTTCCGGAATAGAATCAATAACCCGACGAATCCTCGGAACATCGACTCCGAACAGTTCAATCTCAGGAGCGGCAGGTTTAGGGGCATTAACGATACGCGAAAGAGCTGTTCCCAATGTTACTTCATCCGCAAAATTCACGTGTCCTTTCGCCAAAAATGCCGCAACTTCGGCTCCGGCTGTATTGATGGAAGGAAGAATCGGGAAAATCGGTTTGCTGCACACTTGCATCTTCTCATGGAGTACGTCGTACATCTCAAACATGGTGACCAACCCCGGTGTTCCGAAGATAGCCATCATGGCATCTATATTTTCTAATTTCTCTTCGCAGTAATCAATGCAGAGACGCAGATGTTCGGGAGTTCCCGTAGCGAGAATATCAATCGGATTTCCAACGGCAGCACCCGGAAAGAGTTGTGCTTTCAATTCTTCTGCCAACTCGCCTTCCAGTTTCGGAACGTTCAACCCGCCTTTGCTTAGTGCATCCGTCAACATCACTCCCGGGCCTCCGGCATGCGTGATAATGGCAAAATTCTTTCCTTTCAGTTCAGGCAAAGTAAATACACAGCCAACCGTAGTCAATTCCTCACGGGAGAAACAGCGTACAATCCCCGCTTTACGGAACAAAGCCTCAACTGCTGAATCCGAACTGGCAATAGCTCCCGTATGTGACGAAGCCGCCCGACTTCCGCTTTCAGAACTTCCCGCCTTTATCGCTGCAATTTTACATCCTTTCCTTATCAGCGAAGAAGCATGAAACAATAGCCTGTCAGGATTCTGGATACTTTCAATATAGAGTAGTTTGATATGGGAGTCTTTTTCCGGATTGAAGTTTTCATCCATGAATTGCAGTACATCTTCCACACCAATTTGCTTGGCATTTCCCACCGACCAGACGGAATTGAACTGCAAACCTTTCGTTACGGCACTTTCCAGGATGAATACCGCCGTAGCCCCGGAACTGGATACCAAATCTACGCCTTTCGGATTCAAATTGGGAATCGGCTGGCTGAATACGCTGTGATGCCATGTGTTCATTAGGCCGATACAATTAGGGCCAATCAATGAAGCTCCATATTTATTGACTGTTTCCAGAATCCGTTCTTCCAGTAATGCTCCCTCATGAGTTTCCTCGCCAAATCCGGCAGATAGTATGATAAATGCACGAGTTTGTTTTGTACCTGCCAATGTTTCCACAATATCGGGACACATCACGGCAGGCACAGCCAATACTGCCAAGTCCGTATCAGGCAGTTCTTTCACGTCCGCAAAGGCAGGCACTCCCTGTACTTCCTTCTCTTTCGGGTTTACTGCCCGAAGTTCTCCCTGATAACCTCCGTTTATCAAATTCTTCAATATTGCGCCACCCGGCTTATGTACATTATTCGATGCCCCTACTACAACAATGCTTTCGGGACGAAGCAACTGGGTTGTTATCATATCATGCTCTTGTTTTCGTTTAACTCAGGTACAAATATATTCTTTCTTATGAGAAAAAAGAAAGAAAAAGGAGAGAAATATATGCGAAAATATAGGATAAGAGAAAGAAAGATCAGAAAATCTGATTAATTATGCTGACTTATTGATTAATTAAAGAACTACTCTAATATAAATTGGTGATTAGTCAACTTTAATCAGGGTAATACAGTACAGCCACTGTCACCAAGTTATCAAGCGTGTTCTTCACATCACCTATGGAGAGAGACGAGTAAGCGGCGATCTCTTTGGCGAGTTGGGTGGTTGTCACGTTGGCCGTGTATATCACACAGGGATGAAATAGTTTCTTTTTGTTCTTGTCTTCCAGAACCGACTGGAAGGGTTTGTACAATACTGGCATAATTGTAATAGTTTTTCGTGTTGATAAATTAGTTTAGTTTTGTCCTCAAGCTTAATGACACTGCAAAGATAAGGGCTTTATTCAGACTGACCCAATTATTTTTTCAAAGTGCGTTCATAAATTAATTAATCACCACAGAAGGTGTTGTAGCCCATTGTTCGATAGTTGCAGGTTCGTAATATCTTCCTGCATCAAGGCTTTCCTTCTTTTCAAAATTCTCTCCTCCTTCGTCCCCTCCTTGAGGAGGGTTAGGGAGGTGGTTTATTTTGTTTTTGTTTGTTTTACTTTGTTTTGTGTACTCAATGTTACAATTTTGAGCTGTATTGTTACAGAATCGGCACTTCATGTAACATCATACGCAGTTTTGTTAACAATATCCCGGTTTTTGACTACCGAATCCAAAGTACATCAACTTCCGTGTTCTTGTTATGAAAAATATGGAAATATCGCCGGCAAGTTGGATGTATAGATGTTGGAAACAGCCTATATAGTTGCTGAAGATTGGATATATAGATGCTGGAAATAGCCTATATAGTTGCTGAAAGTAGGGCATATAGTTGCTGTAAGCAGGGCATATAGATGCTGAAAACGGCCTATATAACTGCTACAAATCGGGCAATAACTCCTCATGGCTATCCGGCAAGTTTCTCTCCGCATCCGGCAAGCATTTGAGAACGTACAATAATGTAAACTTTCACTACAAAAAAGCATTAAGTCACATTGATTTCTTTTTACCTGTTTTTTATTCCGAACGTTTCTGTTTCATTCCGCAACCACTTCGTCATGAAATAATCTGTGTAAATCCGTATAATCTGTGGTGAAAAATCAATATCTTTGCACATTGCAAAGCTGAGAGCAACAAAATCAGCAAAGCTGAAAACAATAAAATCACACTATACAATGGAAAAGAAATTCAAGAGAACCACCGTCACATCGGCATTGCCGTATGCAAACGGGCCTGTCCACATCGGTCACTTGGCCGGTGTATATGTACCGGCAGATATCTATGTGCGTTATCTGCGGTTGAAGAAAGAAGATGTATTATTCATCGGCGGTTCGGACGAACACGGGGTGCCCATCACTATCCGCGCAAAAAAAGAAGGAATCACTCCGCAAGATGTAGTAGACCGTTACCATACGCTGATAAAGGAATCATTCAAAGAGTTCGGCATCTCATTCGACGTATACAGCCGCACCACTTCACAGACGCATCACGACTTGGCTTCGGATTTCTTCAAGACATTGTATGACAAGGGAGAATTTATCGAAAAAACTTCCGAACAATATTACGACGAGGAAGCAAAGACATTCCTTGCCGACCGTTATATCACCGGCGAATGTCCTCACTGCCACTCGGAAGGAGCCTACGGCGACCAATGCGAGAAATGCGGAACTTCACTCTCGCCGACAGACCTTATCAACCCGAAAAGCGCCATTAGTGGCAGCAAGCCGGTGATGAAAGAAACCAAGCACTGGTATCTCCCTCTCGACAAACACGAAGGCTGGCTGCGCAAATGGATTCTCGAAGACCATAAAGAATGGCGTCCGAACGTGTACGGCCAATGCAAGAGCTGGCTCGACATGGGACTGCAACCACGTGCCGTAAGCCGTGACCTCGACTGGGGTATCCCTGTTCCCGTGGAAGGGGCAGAAGGAAAGGTGCTTTACGTATGGTTTGACGCTCCTATCGGATACATCTCCAACACGAAAGAACTTCTTCCCGATAGCTGGGAGACATGGTGGAAAGACCCTGAAACCCGTCTGCTCCACTTTATCGGAAAAGACAATATCGTGTTCCATTGTATCGTGTTCCCCGCCATGCTGAAGGCGGAAGGCAGCTATATCCTGCCGGACAATGTGCCGAGCAACGAGTTCCTGAACCTGGAAGGAGACAAAATCTCCACTTCACGCAACTGGGCTGTATGGTTGCACGAATATCTGGTGGATTTCCCGGGCAAACAAGATGTGCTCCGCTATGTGCTGACCGCCAATGCACCGGAAACAAAAGATAACGACTTCACCTGGAAGGATTTTCAGGCTCGCAATAACAATGAACTGGTTGCCGTATACGGTAACTTCGTGAACCGCGCTATGGTACTGACTCAGAAGTACTTCGACGGCTGCGTACCCGCACAGGGCGAGTTGACCGACTATGACAAGGAAACACTGAAAGAATTTGCCGACGTAAAAGCGGAAGTGGAAAAGCTGCTCGACGTATTCAAATTCCGTGACGCACAGAAAGAAGCGATGAACCTGGCACGTATCGGTAATAAATACCTTGCCGACACCGAACCGTGGAAACTGGCAAAAACAGACATGGAACGTGTGGGAACCATCCTGAACATCTCCTTGCAACTGGTTGCCAACCTTGCCATTGCTTTCGACCCGTTCCTGCCGTTCAGTTCGGAAAAACTCCGTAAGATGCTGAACATGGATACGTTCGAATGGTCTGAACTCGGAAGAGACAACCTGCTTCCGGTAGGTCACCAATTGAACAAGCCGGAACTGCTGTTCGAGAAAATCGAAGATGCCACTATCGAAGCACAGGTACAGAAGTTGCTCGATACGAAGAAGGCCAACGAAGAAGCCAACTACAAAGCCAATCCGATTCGCCCGAACATCGAATTCGATGATTTCACGAAACTGGATATCCGCGTAGGCACTATCCTCGAATGTCAGAAAGTTCCGAAAGCTGATAAACTGCTGCAATTCAAGATTGACGACGGACTGGAAACACGTACCATCGTGTCGGGCATTGCCAAGCATTACCAACCGGAAGAACTGGTAGGCAAACAGGTGTGCTTTATCGCCAACCTTGCTCCGCGCAAGCTGAAAGGCATCGTCAGCGAAGGTATGATTCTAAGTGCCGAGAATAACGACGGCAGCCTGGCAGTCATCATGCCGGGACGTGAAGTGAAGCCGGGTAGCGAAGTAAAATAATAAATTCAGAAAAAGAATACATAAAGGTCTAATTATAATTTAGCCCTTTGTGTATTCTTTCTCATATTTTCCTAAACAGGTGTATATTCCATGCTCTTAACATTTGAAGAAATAATATCTTTAGTCACTTCAAAAGAATCCAATACTTTAGAGTTCAAAGAGACAACAGGTCAACTGACACGAGGTATGGAATCCGGTTGTGCATTTATGAATTCCACAAATGGCGGTTACCTGTTATTTGGAGTCAGCGATAAAGGAAAAATCATAGGGCAGGAGGTTTCGGATAAAACGAAAAAGGAAATAGCCGGAGCTCTTAAAAAGTTTGAACCCGGAATCTTTGCAGATATACAATATATTCCTATCCCCACCCATGAAGGCAAATATATCATAGCTATTCATTTTGAAGACATATTCAGCAGAAAGCCTTACTTATTTGATGGAAGAGCTTATATCAAAATAGAAAGCACCACTTCTGTCATGCCCCAGGAAACGTACAATGAATTACTAATCAACAGACATAAAGAGCAATTCAGATGGGAAGCATTTCTTAATGAGCAACTCTCTATCGAAGCGTTCGATAAAGAAAAAATTATAGGGACAATACGTTTAGGAATTGAAAATGGCCGCCTGCCAGAGTCCATTATTGAAAATACATCTATCCCTGTACTCTTGGATAAATTAGATTTAGCGGATAACGGTTCTTTTAAGAATGCGGCCGCTGTCCTGTTTGCCAGGAAGACAAGCAGTCATTTTCCCCAATGCAAGTTGAGGTTAGCCAGATTTAAAGGCAACAATCGGATGGAATTTATAGATAATGCCCAAATGGAAGGAAATATTTTCGTTTTGTTCGATGAAGCAATGTCTTTCTTTTTTAAGCACTTATCGCTATCCGGAAAAATCATAAAAGCAGAACGGGAAGAAGAATTAGCCATTCCTTATAAAGCATTGCGCGAGGCAGTAATTAATGCTTTTTGCCACAGAGACTACTCAAATCCCGGCGGTTCAACCGGCATAGCTATTTACGATGATAAAGTAGAGATTATCAACCCCGGCAAACTACCTAAAGGCATTGATATCAACAACTTAAAGTCTCCCCACAAATCAATTCCCAACAACCCGCTAATAGCCAATGTGCTTTATCGCAGAAAGATGTTGGAGAGTTGGGGACGCGGCCTTGATTTAATGTATAGTGAATGTAAACGAGTAGGACTGCCAATACCAACTCTATCGGATAATCAGGGAGAAGTAGTCGTTACTTTTTACCTGAAAGAACAAGTAACCGAACAAGTAACCGAACAAGTAACCGAACAAGTAACCGAACAAGTAATGTCCTTAATAAAAGCATTGTCTGATAAAGAGATGAGTATTAAGGAAATTCTGGAGGCATTGAGCTTGAAACATCGTCCTACCCTATTGTACGACTATATTCAGCCTGCCATGCAACTTGGTTTTGTAGAACAGACGCAGCCTGATTCTCCCAAAAGTCCAACACAAAAATACCGTTTAACTGATAAAGGAAAGAAGATGATATGAGCGAGGGACAATCACTAAAAGAGAAAACGGCCAGAGGATTATTCTGGGGCGGGTTCAGTAACGGCATACAGCAGTTGCTGAATCTGGCTTTCGGGATATTCATCACCCGCCTGCTCGACCCGGCAGATTATGGGATGGTGGGAATGCTGGCAATCTTCTCACTCATTGCCAGTTCGATACAGGAAAGTGGCTTCACGGCAGCTCTTGTCAACAAGAAAGAAGTGACGCACAGTGATTACAATGCCGTATTCTGGTTCAATGCCGCAATCAGCCTGTTTATGTACCTGCTGCTATTCTTATGTGCACCGCTCATTGCCGATTTTTACAACACTCCCGAACTGACGCCACTGGCACGCTATTCTTTCATAGGATTTTTCATTGCCAGCCTGGGCATATCCCACAGCGCCTACCTGCAACGTAACCTAATGGTCAAGCAGCGGGCTATATCATCCGTCACCGGACTCGTTCTTTCGGGAGTCACCGGAGTCGCATTAGCCTATTTCGGATTCTCTTACTGGGGACTCGCCACACAAAGCATAGTTTATGTATTTGTCACTACCGCCTGTTACTGGCATTTCACCCGTTGGCGACCGACGCTACAAATCAACTTCGCCCCTATAAAAGAGATGTTCGGGTTCAGCGGGAAACTACTGGTGACCAATGTATTCAACCACATTAACAATAATCTGTTTTCTGTAATATTAGGCAAATTCTATAGCGAGCAGGAAGTGGGATACTACAGCCAGGCTAACAAATGGTGCAGCATGGGACAACAATTTATATCAGGCATGATAAACGGAGTAGCACAACCGGTACTCACCAAAGTCTCGGACGACCTTGAACGGCAAAGACGGGTATTCCGCAAAATGCTCCGTTTCACAGCCTTTATTTCATTTCCTGCCATGTTGGGACTGGGAATCATATCGGAAGAACTGATTACCATAACCATCACCGACAAATGGTATTCCAGCGTATCCATCATGCAAATCCTGTGCATCAGCGGCGCCTTTATCCCTGTCTCGAACCTCTACCAACAACTTATCATCAGCAAAGGGAAATCACGCATCTATATGTGGAATACCATAACACTCGGCATCATCCTGATGGCGGGCGTTCTCCTGGTTCATTCCTATGGGATATATGCCATGCTTGCCATTTATGTGTCCATAAATATTTTATGGCTGTTGACGTGGCATTACTTCGTGCAGCGGGAAATCGGCCTGCAACTGCGTCAGGCTCTGGCAGACATACTGCCTTATGCCATCATAGCAGCCACGGTCATGGCGGTCAGTTATTACTCCACCCGCTTTGTCGAAAACATTTATATCCGCCTGCCAAGCAAGATTATGCTGGCAGCAGCACTTTATATAGCAGCCATGTGGGCCAGCCGCTCGGCCACCTTCAAAGAGAGCATTGCATATTTCATCAAAAAGAAGACAGATGGACACGAATGATGCTGCAAATGAAATTTACATAAGACAAGATATGAGAACAAATCAGATGCCACAAGTGACAGTTTCAGTAGTGATGTGCACTTACAACGGAGAGAAATATCTCAAAGAGCAGATTGATTCCATCTTAAATCAAACCTACCCCATCCATGAACTGATTATCCAGGATGACCGGTCTACCGACCGTACCGTAGATATTGTCAAAGCCTGCCAGCAACAGGACAAACGCGTGAAATTGTATATCAATGATGTACCTGCCGGATTCAACTATAACTTTTCATCTGCTTTCACCAAGGCTACCGGCGAATACATCGCGTCTTCCGACCAGGATGACATATGGCGGCCGGACAAGATAGAAGTACTGGTAGGGCACATTGACAACAACTCCTTGTTATTTCATAACTCCCTCCTGTTTACCACAAGCATCACACAGACTTCGGGAATGAAAAACCCCGGCAACGTATTATATAATGAGCTTTATCTGCTGATGAAGCCCTATGTCCCCGGGCACGAATGTTTTTTCCACCGCCGCATTCTCCCCTTGTTCACTCAAGCTGTAGAACAGGAGAAAAATATCTCTTACGATTCTTTGTTGCTGCTTGCCGCCGTCACCTCCGGGCACGTAAAGTTCGTCAATGAAGGATTGGTGTACTGGCGCAGGCACCCGCAGGCAACTTCTTACAATACAAGCGGAAAATACAATCTCGTGGACGGGCTGTTTACCGCTATAAAAAGTTTGGGAGACACGTCCGGACGTGATATGACCCGGAGATACTTTCAGGCTGTCCGCTCATTTCCATTCAACGACAGACAAACCGTCCAAGTGGCTGAAAACATGAGCAAAGGTACTCTTGCAGGCATCTTGAAGACTTGTTTCATTTGCTGCAACCGGCGCAAGCAATTATATCCATACGCCAATTTCCTGCAATCATCCGTCAAGTCTTTCTTCACCCCCTTGTATTTTATCCGGGATTGTAGTAAGTTTGTAATCCATTAATGCCATAAGAATGATAAAGTTTACCGTATTTCCCCATCTGAGACAGAATCCCGATGAAAGGGCGAATCCCTATATACAGAATTTTATCTCATCCCTGAACCGTAAGGGAGAGGCTGCGGTAATCAATCCACCACACAAAAATCCATTGCTCAGCATATTGCCTGTCCGCCGGTGGGGAGACGCATTTATCTTCAATTGGCCGGAAAACATACCTGACGTCAAATACGGGATATTGCAAGCTACAGTTGCCGTCTGTTTTATCCTTGTCCTGAAGTTTTCGGGGAAAAAGATTGTCTGGGTATTGCATAACAAGAAGCCGCACGCCAACGGACATACAAAGATGAAGAAGTTTCTAATCTCCTTCATTGCCCGGAAAGCCGACCTCATCCTTACGCATGCCACAGAAGGAGTGGAAATGATTCGGGGCCAATATCCGTCCGCAGCTTGCAAAACGCACTTTCTGCACCATCCCACAGTGAACCGGTTGCCTGTAGCACCTCCCGCTGACAGCACAATCATGTACGACCTGCTGATTTGGGGAAGCATATCCCGCTACAAAGGAGTACTGGAGTATGTCTCTTTTTTACGAAAACATCCGGAAGACAATTTAAAGGTTTGCATTGTCGGGCGATGTTCATCTCCTGCCCTGCTGGACGAACTGAAACAAACGGCCCCATCCGGCGTAAGTATCATACCCGATGGACTCTCGTTCGAAGAACTGGGGAAATATATCACCCGTTCCCGCTTCGTTCTGGCTCCCTACTGCCCCGAATCCATATTAAGTTCCGGCATTTTGATGGATTCACTTTCATTCGGGGCCAGAGTTATAGGTCCGGAAGTCGGCTCATTCAAGGATTACGCCCATGAGCCACGATTAAGAGTCTATACGTTCCGCCAATTAGAAGATATTGCCGGCATTGTATCCCGGCATAAAGAAGAACCGGTTTCATTGGAGGACTACCGGCTATTCCTCGAAGAGAATAACTGGCAGAACTTCGGAGATAAAGTTATTAAACTAGTAAAAGAAATATTGTAGCATTATGACAACCATTTATGCTCCCATCCTGTTATTCGTCTATAACCGTCCGCAGCACGTCTGTAATGTTGTACAATCACTATTGCAGAATGCCTTGGCGGCTGAGAGCGATATCTTTATTTATTCAGATGCCCCCAAAAGCGAAACAGACGGAAAGAACGTAGCCGAAGTGCGCGAATATATCCGGACAATCAAAGGATTTAAAACAGTTACCCTTATCAAGCGAACAGAAAATTGGGGACTGGCGCGAAGCATCATTGACGGAGTGACCACTCAGGTAAACCGCTTCGGAAGAGTGATTGTAATGGAAGATGACCTCATCGCCGCCCCCTATTTCCTGCAATTCATGAATGACGCACTTGAGGCGTACAAGGACGAGCCACGTGTAGGACATATCCAGGGCTGCGATTTCACGCAAGACACTTCCCTGCCCGATACCTTTCTCATCAAATGGACAGGCAGTTGGGGATGGGCCACTTGGGACAGGGCTTGGAAACTGTTCAATCCGAACGGCAAGGAGCTTCTCCGGCAATTGGAAGAGCGCAATCTCACCCGCCGGTTCGACTTCAACAGCACTTACGGTTATACACGGATGCTGCGCAGACAAATTGAAGGAAAAAATAACTCATGGGCTATCCGCTGGAACGCCAGCCTGTTTCTGGCAGATATACTTTCGCTGAACGCTGGACGTTCACTTATCCAAAACAACGGCTTCGACGGAAGCGGGACCAACTGCGGCGGCGGGGGATTATACAATTCTACGTTATGGCTGAAACCGCTTCCAGTAGAAAAGCTGTCGCCGATAGAAGAGAATGAAAGTGCCAGAGAAGCATTTGTGCGCTACTATCACCGCACAAATTGTTTTATGGCAAAAGCTATCCGGAGAATAAAACGTACACTGAAAGGAGATTTCGGAGCATGAAAATCTATTATTATCACACACGTCCCATACAGGAAGCACTGGAAGAATGGAAAAACCACCTGCACCCCGGCCACATCTTATACGGGCTCACGCATTTCGAGAAGCATGGCATCACCCCGATACTCCATCGCTACCGCCGCTTCTCATCCCGGCTACGGTTCTCGCTCTACAATTTCTTTGAAATCATGCGCTGCAAAGAACCGTATGACCTGCTGTACGGCACTTCTTTCTACGGATTGGAACTCGTCATCTTTTTCCATGCGTTGGGACTGTACCGCAAACCTATCGCCATCTGGCATCATCAGGCGGTGATTCGCAACTCCGGCAAACTGAAAAACCTGATTTCACGCTTTTACTATAAAGGTATCGACCAAATGTTCTTTTTCAGCCAGGCATTGATAGACGATTCGCTAAAATCGGGCAAAGTCACCGCCGCCCAACTGCACCTGATACACTGGGGAGCTGACCTTCCTTTCTATGATTATCTGAAACAACATCTCCCCGCCGCCGATAACGGGCAACAAGAGAAAGCCTTTGTCAGCACCGGAAAAGAGAACCGCGACTTTGCCACCCTGTTAAAAGCATTTGCCGAAACGGGACTCCCCGTCGACATTTTCACGACGCCGGACAAAGACTATGAACTTTTGCTCAAACAATACGCACCGTACACCAATATACGGGCACACCTCACCGGCGGTATCATCCCGCACAAACTGGCTGTGGAAGTCTGCCGTTCGAAAGTGGTGGTAATCTGCTGCCTCAACTACCCCTACACCGTCGGGCTGACCACCCTGGTAGAAGCATTCGCACTGGGACTTCCGGTGATTTGCAGCCGCAATCCCAAGTTCGAGATGGACATCGAAAAAGAAGAAGCCGGCATCTACGTAGACTATAACGACATCGAAGGATGGAAACGAGCCATCCACTACCTTTCCACCCATCCCGAAGAGGCACAGCGGATGGGAGCCAACGGTCGCAAACTGGCGGAACGGGAGTTTAATTTGGAACATTACAGCCGCGAATTGTCCGAAATACTGGCAGATACGGTAAAAACTTACCGCAAATAACCATAGATTTACAACGAAAACCGTAACTTTGCATAAACTTTTATGCCCATGAGAGTCCTGATTATAAATACATCCGAGCGAATCGGCGGAGCAGCCATCGCGGCGAGCCGGCTGATGGAATCACTGAAAAACAACGGTATCAAGGCCAAAATGCTGGTACGCGACAAGCAGACTGACCAAATCAGTGTGGTCAGCCTGAAAGGGAACTGGCTGCAAGTATGGAAATTCATGTGGGAACGCATCGTTATCTGGAGTGCCAACCGTTTCCGCCGTTACCACCTGTTTGACGTGGACATTGCCAATACGGGGACGGATATTACATCACTCCCTGAATTTCGCCAGGCCGACGTTATCCACTTGCACTGGATTAACCAGGGAATGCTCTCATTGAGTGACATACGGAAGATACTTGTATCCGGCAAACCCGTAGTGTGGACGATGCATGATATGTGGCCGTGTACAGGCATCTGCCATTACGCACGGGAATGCACCAACTATCAGCAGGAATGCCACAACTGCCCGTACATCTATAAAAACGGGTGGCAGAAGGACTTGTCTTACCGCACTTTCCACAAGAAACAAAAGCTATACAGCCAGGCTCCCATTCATTTCGTCACTTGCAGCCGCTGGCTGAAAGAACAGGCCAAATCCAGTGCGCTGTTTGAAGGAAAAAGTGTCACTAACATCCCGAATGCCATCAATACCAATCTGTTCAAGCCAATGGACAAGCAGAAAGCACGGGCCAAGTTCATGTTGCCGGAAGACAAGAAGCTGATTCTATTCGGCTCGCTGAAGATTACCGACAAACGAAAGGGAGTTGACTATTTGATTGCAGCCTGCAAGCTACTGGCAGAGAAGCATCCCGAATGGAAAGATTCACTGGGAGTCGTCGTATTCGGCAACCAGTCGCAGCAACTGCAAGAAATGCTTCCTTTCCGCGTCTATCCGCTCCCTTATATGAAGAATGAGCACGAGATAGTAGATATCTACAATGCCGTAGACCTCTTCGCCATCCCATCCCTGGAAGAGAATCTTCCAAACATGATTATGGAAGCGATGGCTTGCGGAGTGCCCTGCGTAGGATTCAACGTAGGCGGTATTCCCGAAATGATTGACCATCTGCACAACGGCTACGTAGCGCAATATAAATCTTCTGAAGATTTAGCCAACGGCATATACTGGATTTTGACAGAGCCGGAATATGACGAACTTTCCGCACAAGCCCGCCGCAAGGTAGTGGCCAACTACTCGGAAAGCATCATCGCCAAGAAATATACAGATGTCTACAACAAAATAACGGGAAAATATGCATAGCGTCCACCCTACTCCCAAGTTCTCGATTATCACGGTGACATACAACGCTGAAAAGGTACTGGAAGACACGATTCAAAGTGTCATCTCGCAAACGTACCATCACGTGGAATATATCATCGTGGACGGAGCTTCCAAGGATGGGACTTTAGCCGTTATCGACCGCTACCGTGAGCGGATACACACCGTAGTGAGCGAGCCGGACAAAGGATTATATGACGCCATGAACAAAGGAATCGCCCTTGCCGGCGGTGACTACCTTTGCTTCCTGAATGCAGGCGACTGCTTTCACGAAGACGATACGTTACAACAGATGGTGCACAGCATCAATGGCAACGAACTTCCCGACGTACTCTACGGAGAAACCGCCATTGTAGACAAGGACAGGCACTTCCTGCGCATGCGCCGGCTGGCCGCCCCGGAAACACTGACCTGGAAAAGTTTCAAGCAGGGAATGCTGGTCTGCCATCAGGCTTTCTTCCCCCGCCACACACTGGTGGAACCCTACAATCTGAACTATCGCTTTTCCGCCGACTTCGACTGGTGCATCCGCATCATGAAGAAAGCGCGTACGCTCCATAATACCCACTTGACGATTATCGACTATCTGGACGAAGGAATGACTACCCGCAACCGGAAAGCGTCTCTCAAAGAAAGATTCCGTATCATGGCTGCACACTACGGGCTGATTGGCACTGTGGTACGTCATGCCTGGTTTGTCCTGCGGTTAGTAACCCGACACTGATTATGACCTATTCAAAAGAGAAGAAGTACAAAGACTTTGAAGCATTGTTCCGGGCGAATTATACCCGGCTGTATTTCTATGCGTTCAACCTGGTCGGCGACCAGGAATGTGCAGAGGATATAGTGGGCGACACCTTCAGCTATTTATGGGAAAACTATGATACGGTAGTGGGAGACGTTTCGCCACTGCCTTTATTATATTCCCTCGTCCGCAACAGTTGCATCGACCACCTGCGCCACTGCGACGTGAAGAGCAGATATGCTTCCAATATCTCGCAAAACGCCGAACAGTGGGAAGAAAACAGTGACGACGAAGAACATCAGGAACGTATCTCCCAAGTGATGTCCGCCATCAACCAGCTCCCGCCGCAGACCCGCAAGGTCTTTGAAGCCTGCTTTCTCCACGGAAAGAAATATAAAGAAGTGGCGGAAGAAATGGGCATCACGGTCAACACTGTAAAAACACTCATATCCAGAGCCTTATCTTTCGTCAGAAACAAAACCGGGAAATAGTAATTGCACACGGAGACAAAAAAAGAGTTTTTATTGTCACCCATTTCTTATAGCACAACGTAATAATATATAGAATATGAAAACTGAAGAGCAACACATGCAGGAGCAAGATTACGAATATGCCTTACGGGCATTGGACGACCGGAAATTCCGCCGGTCGGAAGAGTTCATTGCCTGGCTCGAAGAGGAATCCCACCACACCCTGTTCCGTGAAATGATGGACAGCCGGGAAGCCTTGATGAACCTGAGCCCGCAGATGGCGCCGGATGTGGAGAAAGCCTGGAAACGGGTAGACCCGCATCACCAGACGTCCTCATTCAGAAAGTATTATTTATGGGCGGCAAGTGCGGCAGCTATCGCCTTGCTCGCCATAGGTTATTCACTCTTCTCTACCACAGAAGAAAATCCGTATACAGAAGTGGCGGTTGTTTTCCCCGCTTCTGAAAGAGTGCAGAGCATAGAACTACAAACCGGTGACGGACAGATTGTGCCTATCACCAGTGAAGCAAACAAACATTTATTAGCGAAGACAGGGGCTCAACTGGAAAATGAGTCCCTAAGATACCAACACGCCACCCAAGCGGAAGAGCCGGTGACTACACATATATTAAGCACGCCGAGAGGTAAGAACTTCAAAATCGTACTGGAAGACGGAACGGAAGTCTGGCTGAACGCGGAAAGCAAGCTGCACTATCCCAACCGGTTTGCCGGCAAGGAACGGAGAGTGGAACTGGAAGGGGAAGCATTTTTCCATGTGACCAAAGACGCCGCCCGTCCTTTCATCGTAAAAAGCGGAACTGCGGAAACACGTGTACTGGGAACTGAATTCAACTTCCGATCTTACCCGCATGAAAGCAGGCATGTCACACTGGTATCGGGCAGCGTCATCGTATCCGACACCCAAAAGGAGAATGAATTGCAGCTTCATCCCGGCGAGGATGCTCCCCTGGATGAGAACGACTTGATGCTCATCCCGCGCAAGGTAGACATCAACGAGTACGTATCGTGGAAAGAAGATTTATTCTGTTTCAGGGAAGCGCAGCTCGTTGAAATCATGAAAGCTATCGGACGTTGGTACAACCTGTCCATCGTTTTCACGGACGAAGCATCCATGCACTATCATTTCAATTTCTGGGCGGAACGTACAGACCGGCCGGAACAAGTTCTCAAGCTTCTCAATCAGGTAGGAAAAGTGAAGGCTACCCTCGAGGGTAACCGGATTACGATAAGTAAACTATAAAAAAAAGAGAACGATGAAAATGAAAAGATTTTATGGACTTTGTTTTTTCTTGCCAGTTGTTTCTATGGCTGTGGCGCAAGTGCCCTACCAGATTGAAGGAACCTGGGAGAACGGAGCCGGAAAAACGGTTTATCTGCAGAAATACATCACGGCCGACAGCCTGCAAGCAGTCGACTCGGTAAAAGTTGCCCCCGATTTTTCTTTCTCACTGAAAGGAAAGGTAAAAGAGGAACAACGGATGGCTATCAGTTGCAGCCCCAAGAATAAAGCCGAAATCTTTGTCAGCACAACCCCTCTTCAAGTTACTATCGAGGAGAAAACAACCACCGACAAGAAAGGGAAAACACGCAACACCACTCATATAGAAGTCAAAGGTGACCGCGAACAGGAAGTCCTGAAATCGGGGCAGACGCTCTCCACCACCGCTTCTTTCTTCCAACTGGGGAAGATGATAACACTGTCACAAGCATTGAACTCAAAAGATACGACGGCCATTGACTCGGCCAAATACAAAGTAGCCATGATAGACAGCCTGATTGCAAGGTCGGTGCAGAACTATATGGATACCACCCGCAATGACGTTGCTTCCACTTATTTCTTCGAGCGTTATCTAATGACGAACCAAACACTGGACGAGGTGCTTTCTTTCTACGACAAGCTGACAGACCGGGTAAAGAAATCGGCTCCGGGTCTGGTCTTGAAGCAAAAGATAGAAGATATGCAACAGGTCAACATAGGTGGTATCGCACCCAATTTTGAACTGACCACTCCCGAAGGAAAGAAACTTTCCCTGCATGAGCTCCGCGGGCACATTGTATTGTTGGACTTCTGGGCTTCCTGGTGCGGCCCCTGCCTGGCGGAAGTGCCCAACTTGAAAGCAATCTACGAGAAATATCACGGCAAAGGGCTGGAGATTCTCGGCGTGTCGCTGGACGAGAAAGAAGCTGCCTGGAAAGGTGCCATCGAGAGAAAAGGACTGACCTGGAAGCACGTATCCTCACTGAAAGGATGGAAATGCCCCATAGCGCAAATGTTCAAGGTGACGGGCATCCCCCGCATGTACATCATTGACGCACAAGGAAAAATCATAGCGCAAGACCTGCGCGGAGAAAAACTTTCCCAAAAGATGGATGAGCTTTTCACAAAATAGTTTTTTAACTCTGTGATACTGTAGACTGTCATATAGCCACACAAACATGGCTGTATGGCAGTTTTATTCTATTAACACCTTTCATTTTGCTACACAATTCAAGTGTTTACCTGTTGCATAATTATTCGGAAAGTATAAATTAAAACCAATTGCCCGCATTTTCTCAAAAAAAGTTTCTTTTCTGTCACCCATCCCCAAAGATAAAACGTAATAAACATATAGAAGGCTTAAAAAAGCTTACGAGAGGGTTTAAACAGGAGTAAAAGAACAAAGTTTGTCAAACACTAAATGCATAATCATGGTGAATATTTGGACTAATTCCTTCAAAAGGAGCAGAATGAATCACTTTGCGGTTAAAATGTTCTGGCTATTCTTAGCCTTAACAATGTTCAGCGCCAATATCCGAGGACAACAAAGTGAAAAGAGAATCTCACTTGAGTTCAAGAATGAGCGGCTTGCCAATGCTTTCAAGAAAATTGAAGAGGCAAGCGGATATAAGTTTATCTTTAACCATGAAGATATCTTTGCCTATGGCGTCACGGGAAGTATCAGGAACAAGACAATCAGCGAAACGCTGGATGAAGTAATCGGCAAAAAGCCGTTGGTATATAAGATAGACGGCAATTTTATTACGATTGCCCTGAAACCCGGCAGTCCGGAAGCCGAAGCAAAAGCCAGGCTATGCCAGTTGGACGGCATCGTCATAGACGAGAACAGGCAGCCGCTTCCCGGAGCCCATGTCATCATAGAGGGGACGAAATGGGTGACAACCACGGATATAAACGGAGCGTACAACTTTTTAATTGAGAACAACACAACCTACACACTCCGGTTTTCTTATCTGGGAATGCAGACAAGGCAGGTCAAAGTATCTGTCGAAAAGGGGCTTGCCAATAAGAAAATATCTCCTGTCATCCTGAAAGAGAGCGATGCCGCCTTGAATGAGGTTGTCATCACAGGTTATCAGGTGATGGATCGCCGGGAGTCTGCCAGTGCCGTCTCATCCATAAAAGCCGCGGACATCATGGTGCAGGGAGTCAGTTCCATCGACCAGATGCTTCAGGGCACTATACCGGGCATGGCGGTAATGAATACTTCGGGTGAGCCTAGTGCCACTCCTAAAATCCGTATTCGTGGTAATGCTACCATCAACGGTAATAAATCGCCGGTATGGGTGGTGGACGGAGTGATCTTGGAACAGGACGTGCCTTTCACCGCTTCGGATATCAATAGTGAAGATGCCGAATACCTGATAGGTAATGCCATTTCCGGGGTAAATCCGCAGGATATTGAAAGTATCACCGTATTGAAAGATGCGTCGGCAACTGCCATTTACGGTGTGAAAGCCGCCAATGGGGTGATTGTGGTGACTACCAAGAAAGGAAAGGCAGGACGTCCGGTCATTACCTATAATGGTAATGTCACGCTGAATACCCGTCCTTCCTACTCCAACTATCATCAGATGAATTCGCAGGAGCGTATCGCTTTCTCCAAACAACTGGTCGATGCCGGATACAACTTCGGACGCACGCCATATGGCCCGACGTACGAGGGCGCTTATGAAGCATTGATGAACAAAGACATGACTTTGGACGAGTTCAAATCGGAAGTCGGCGCCATGCAGACAAGGAATACGGACTGGTTCAAGCATCTGTTCCGCAACAGCATCACGCATACGCACAACGTCAGTGTGTCCGGCGGTACGGAGAAAATGACTTATTACATCTCTGCCGGTTATCAGAATATCGAAGGCGCGGCGAAAGGTTCGGATACTGAAAAGATCAGTACGCTGGCCAAGATGACAATGGATATTAACAAGCACATCAGCTTTACCGCCAAAGTCGACTTTACCAACACGGCCAATAACGGATACAGTTCTTCTGTCAATCCTTTCAACTATGCATATAGCAAGTCAAGAACCATTCCTGCTTTCAACAATGACGGTTCATACTATATGACTTATGAGAAAGCCGGAAGTACCGGCACAAAGTCTATCGGCTACAATATCCTCAAAGAACTGGACAATACCGGGAAATCATCGCAACTGGATGATTTCAACGCCTTGCTCCAACTGGATGTGAATATCATCAGCGGACTGAAATATACAGGCACTTTCTCTTACCACAATACCAATACGGCACAAAGGGACTGGGCTACCGAACAGTCTTACAACATAAGCGATATCAGAGGATGGGATTATGGCATGTACACTCCCTATGATACGGATATCTACAATGCATCCGCACTTCCCTACGGTGGTATGCTGTATCAGTCCAATCTACGTAAGACGGGTTATACCATTAGGAATCAGGTAAGTTACACCGGAATATTCGGCGGATACCATCATATCAACATCATGGCAGGTACGGAAGCGCGGCGGAACGCTTACAAAGGCGTAGGCATCACAGGGTACGGCTGGACGCCGGAATTCGGCGAGAAGTTCAATCCGGTGATAACTGAGCTATTCACCAGGCAGTATATACAGACGGGAAAGACACTTCCTGTCAATACCAACTCCTTCACACAGGTTGCCTCTTTCTACGGAGTGGCTTCCTACTCTTATGACAACCGCTATATCCTGAACACCAATATCCGGTCGGACGGTTCCAACAAATTCGGCAGTAACCCCAAATACCGCTGGTTGCCTACCTACTCGTTTGCGGTGAAATGGAACTTGATGAACGAAGCATTCCTGAAAGATGTTTCCCTAGTAGATAATCTGGCTCTCAGGGGGTCTTACGGTATTCAGGGAAATATACACGAAGATTCATCGCCCTATCTGATAATCACGACCGGAGACAGGGTGGAGAATATTCCGACTTCAAGTATCCGCCTATTGCCCAACCCCGACTTGAGATGGGAGAAAACACGTTCGTGGAACGCCGCCATTGACTTCTCCTTGCTCGAAGGACGGATAAGAGGTGGAGTCGATGTCTACGGCAAGAAAACATCCGACTTGATTATGAGTAAAACGGTAGCCTCATCCAACGGAAGGACGCTGCTATATTATAACGCGGGAGAAATGACCAACAAGGGTGTGGAAGGCTTTGTCAACGTCGGACTTTTAAAGAGGAAAGACTGGGAGTGGAGAGTCGGCATGAACTTCAGCCGCAACATCAACAAAATCACTTATGCCAACCCTGAAGATTTAAGCGACGTTGAAATTGTCGAAAAGATGTTGAGCGGCAGTCTGGCAATAGAAGGAGCCCCTATCGGTTCGCTTTATGCTTATGAGTTTGCCGGCATCAATCAGGACAACGGCTATGCCATGTTCTATACAAGGGATGGAAGAGAGTCGATCCGGGGCTCAAAGACGGATATGAGACTGGTGCGCTGCGGCTCCATCTTCCCCAAACTGACCGGCGGATTCGACACGCAACTTCGTTATAAGGATTTCTCTTTATCCATGAATTTCACGTATAGCATCGGCAGTGTGGCACGGATTCCCAATTATTACGCAGATAATACACATTATATAGATCCGTTGAGCAACCTTTCCACCGACTGGCTGAAGTGTTGGAACAACCCCGGCGACCAGACCATCTACCCGGCACCGTATAACAGCACCGCATTGACCAACTACTTCGGGACGGAAGCGGGAGCCGCCTACGATACTTATGACGCGACAATAAAAGGAAAAACGATTTATCCATACGAAATGTATAATTACAGCAATATCAGGGTGGCAAAGGCTGATTTCCTGAAACTGAAACTCGTTTCGCTCAGTTATAATTTCCCCAAGAAGATGTTGCAACCGTTGAATGTCAACAGCCTGATGCTGCGTTTCCAAGCAACCAACTTATTCACTATCGCGGACAAGAAGTGGAATGGACTGGATCCGGAGACAAACGGAGCCAATATCCCCGCTTTACCGACGTTCAGTTTAGGAGTAAATGTATCATTTTAACATCAAACAGCTAGAAATCATGAACAAGAAACTTATACACATAGCATCTTTCATGGCTATCCTGTCGCTCTTTTCATGCGACGACTATCTGAAAGAGGACTCGGCAGACTTGCTGATACCCGAATCCGTAACCGACTTCACCCCGCTGCTCCTGGGAGAAGGATACCCCGACAAATTCGGTTCGCAAATCTCTTTCGTCAACTTAATGACGGATGATGTGGAAATGGGGCCTCTCTACTATGACGCCGAACAAAAAAACGACAGGTATTGTACCACCTGGCGCGAAGGCATAGATGCCAAGGCAGGATATGGTGAAGCCGCTTTTGTATGGCAGAGTGATTTCTCGGAGAATATCAGAGACGGGTTCTGGAGCGGACGTTACAGCAATATCCTGGGATGCAACACTATCATCAATGCCTTGCCTGAGATGACTTATGCGGAAACGGAAGAAGGACTTTACCGGGCTTTGGCGGCACAGGCGTACGCACTGCGCGCTTACCATTACTTCTGCCTGATAAACACATATGCCCTTCCCTATTCGACAGCCAACCTTGACAAACCGGGTGTCGTGATAAAGACCAGCCCCGAAATACAAATTGCTCCGCAACCGAGAGCTACTATCAGGGAAGTGTATGCATTAATCAATGACGACATAAAGAAAGCCCAGGAATATATGGCGGGAGCGGTATTCCAGTGCGAAAAGTACAACGGCCGGAAACCGGAAATCACTTCTGCAGCCATTTACTTCCTGGCAGCACGAATCGCCTTGTTCCAACAGGACTGGGACGGGGTAATCTCGGCAGCGGAGAAGTTTCTGGCCAAGAATTCTTCTATCCACGACTTGAATACTGAAGACGCAACATTATTCGGCTACGTCTCGTCTTTTGAAAAGGCCAGCTTCTGCGTCAACAACCAGGAACTGGACGAGGTGGTATTCGGATTCGGGCGGAGTGACGGTGGTTATGATTACCTCGCGCCTAACAGCCCTGTACTCATGTACTACGAATATGGTTTCCACACTTCGTGGACAGGGGAAAATTCTTTAATCGGGCTGTATGACGAGGACGACTTGCGGCTTCAGGCTTATTTCCAGAGAAGATATAACAAATCCGGCAGCACGCGCAACCCTACTTATTATGCGGGACAATACCACCCGCACAAATATGACCAGAGATCAGGTACAAACTATTCCAGTCAAGCCTGGAGAACTCCCGAACTTTACCTGAATCTGGCAGAAGCATACGCACAGAAAGCAAGCGGTGTCAGCAATGATGCCATCGGGTTGCTCAACCAACTGCGGGTAAAGAAATACAAATCGGGAAGCCCGGATGCCGAAAAGCAAGTCTCGGACTTCGCGACAAAAGACGATTTGATTCAATTCATCTGGCAGGAACGCCGCAGGGAGTTATGTTTTGAAGAAATCATGCGTTTTTGGGATATGCGCCGTCAAGGGATGCCGTCTGTGGAGCATCGGCTTTTCAGTTCGCCCAAAGAGTACTCGGCATATCGTCTGAAAGCGGGAAGTCCGAACTATGTGCTTCCCATTCCCGAAGATGAGACTAGTTATAACAATGCTATTGAGAACAACCGGCGGGAAGTTATCGCTTCTTCTTCGCAGGGAACACTTGAATAATACAACCATTAAAAAAGTACTATTATGATAAAGAATATACTATATGCATGGTGCATCGTCATGGCGGTAGCTATAACCGCCTGCTCCGAAGATTCGCTGACTCCTGTCGACGAGCTCAACAGCACGATCTATGATCCGGAAAACACGGGAAATGAAGCGATTGATAACCAGATTAATGCGTTCTACAAGAAATACGGCAGCAAAATATTGTATGATTTTCCGGCAAGCGACTTGTATTTCGGATGGGGCAACAGCGATATCAAGTGGTATGTCCCCGTGAAGCAGGAAGGAAGCGAAACGTATATCAAACGCATGGTTTCCTTTCTGGAGAACGATGCGTTAAATGAATATCCGCCTGCATTTGCAAAGAAGTTTCTTCCATACAGAATCTTCCTGGTAGACTCCGTATGTGACAATAAGGAATATCTGAAAAGCAAACTGGTGGATGTACTGGAGTTGAAGACACACGGCATAGTTATCGCCCATGTAAGCAAAGACATGGATGACCTGGACGAGGATGACTGGCAGGGAATGAAGTCTTCCATCAACACGGCATTATTAAATTCCATTTATACCGCCGTAGGCGTGGAGCCGACAGATTTTAATGCTTCCAGTGAAGCTTATTTTATGATAGATGTTCTTGAGGATCCGCTAAGAGAATTTACGGATTTGGAGTATTCATGCTATTCGGCGACAGTTATCAATGCCAATCCTGTCTATTTTGAGGATGAACTGTACTACATCATGAAGCCTAGTAATAACGAGGATTTCGGCTATTATGTATCTTTCATCATGAAAACACCCAAGACTAAAATAGACAGGGTATTCGAGCGTTTTCCGAAAGTCAAGAACCGGGCTTCGTTAGCGTATAAGTTCATGTTGGAAAGAGCCGGAACCGACCTGATAGAATTTCAGAGGAGCACTTGTCCGGATGACCCGCTTCCGCTCGATTATTTCTCCAGATAAGTATAGACATCAATGATAAACCCAATAAAATATGTATATGAAAAGTTGGATTATAAATACCATAATCGCCATCTGCCTGGCAACGGGAATAGGATTTGCCCAGGTTCCCTATCAAATCGAAGGGAAATGGGCTACCGGAATAGGGAAAAAGGTCTATTTGAGTAACTTCCCTGCGGATACTCCCGAAGCGGTAACGATTGATTCGACCATCGTAGCCCCGGACGGTAGTTACAAGTTGTCGGGGAAACTGGACAAGATGCAACTCTTGTCCCTCACCCATGAGGGTAGCAAAGGCTTCCGACCGCTGATGGGTGACGGAAAACCCGCGAATATCCTCATAAGGGATATGGAGTACTCTTATAAAAAACCGGCAGCCGCTTATGAAATAATAGGGGATTCAATAGAGCATAAGGCTTCTGAAGCTATCCTGGCATACTGGGGGCATGATTTTATACGCAAGATGAGCGAAGGTATGTTTGCCGCCGGTATAGAGAAGAGTGCCAAAGAGAACAACCTGTCGAAGAAAGCTGAATGTGAGGAGAAGCTCAAGGCCGTTCTACAGGAGAGGGAGAACGAAAAGAATGATTTTCTAAGCCGGTATGGGAATTGTCTCGCCGCACCTTACTTCATTGTGATGAATCTGCTGAAAGGTATTCCCGTAGATGAGACGGAAGCATTCTACAACGGTATGGGAGAAAAGGCGAAAAAGACGCCGAAGGGAATCGAACTGAAGGAAAGCATTGCAAAGATGAAGGCTTTGGCGCCGGGAGCGAAAGCGCCGGATTTTACGTTGCCGACTGTGACAGGAGAGGAATTTTCGCTTGCAAGCCTGCAAGGGCATATCGTCATCCTTGATTTCTGGGCTTCATGGTGTGCGCCTTGTATTGCAGAAATGCCTACCGTCAAGGAAATCTATGCGAAATACAAAGATAAAGGGTTAAAGGTAGTAGGCATCTCTATGGATAACTCGAAAGCGGCATGGATGAAATCCATTGATAAAATACAGATACCGTGGCTTCATGTTTCATCCCTCAAAGGTATGAAAAGATGTCCGGTCGCGGAACTTTATCAGGTGTATGCCATTCCTAAATTATATATCATAGACAAGGAAGGAAAAATCGTAGACAAAGACTTGCGTGGAGAGGATTTGAAGAAAAAGGTGGACGGGCTTTTCGCCCGTCAGTAGAAGCGGGGTCAATGTCCATCCGGCACATAAAGCATCACCTGATCCAGTACTACTCCTTCATCCAATGCCTTAATCACAAGTTGGTGGGATTTCTTCCCGGACACAGGAAGCGTTATCTTCCGGATAGCCTGATTACGTAATACATTCTCCTTCCATTCTTCACTGCGCCCTTTCGTTTCATAAGAAACCACCTGAGGCGCCGCATTGTCCAATGATATGGAGAAACGTAATTGTTCTCCGCGCACAGGATGATTCGGTAGCAAACGAATATCGACTTCTACCGAATCCGCTTTCCAGTTATCAAAGGAGAAAGTCAGCGCATCGTTCATACGGATACCTGTCGCACGGCCTTCATAACCCAGACCTTCATAGTCCGAGTTTTTATCCGGCTTATTCTTGCCGTCCAGTCCGTTCCACTTATGGATAGCGGTTCGTTCTTCCACCATCGGAGAAGTAGCTGTTGCTCTCTCCACCCGGTTGAATACAGGAAGTTTGCGGGGTTTGAAATCCATCATCCGGTTCCATTTACCATCTTCCAAAGAATTATAATGCTGTGTCAACACGGCAATGCTGTCATAAGCCGCATCACTCTTTTCCCAATCCGTCTTTCCGTGACGGGCAAGTTGGGCATACAATAGTTTCCGGTTCATCTGCGCGGCAGCCTGTACCGGATATTTCACCAGTTCGAAATAGGCACTTTGTCTATTGGCCGGCACTTTCGTTGCCGCCCGTTCCACTGTTTCCAACAATTCATTATAGGAGCGTAAACGCCCGTTTATCTCTTTCTCGTTCCACGGCAAATCCTTGACAATACGATAGGCGGGATCTTTTTCTTCTTCCCGCGTATTCCCCATAAATTCCGGTTTGCGGATGTGAGCCAGTCGATAATGTTCCTGCATTGCGGGCAATACGGCCTTTGCGCATGAAGTGCCAAATTCCCGTGTCAGCCAGTGTTTCAGGTGGTTAGTCACACCTTCCGCAGCAACCGCATTCAGGTTCCACGCCATATCCATAAATAGTTCGATCTGATATTCGGCAGGCTTGATGTCTCCCACATTCAGTATCCACATCTTCTGTATGCCTTCATCATAAACCAGTTTCATCTGCTGATAAATCAGTGAAGGACTCATTGTGCCCAGCCAAAGATGATCGTGCGGGCGTCCCCAATAGGAAACATGATAATAAACTCCGTTGCCCCCTTTACGCGCGCGTTCTTCTGTTGTAGGGAAATGGCGGATATAACCGTAATTATCATCACACCACATCAATGTAACGTCATCGGGCACCTGTAATCCGGCATGATAAATATCGAGCACTTCTTTATAGGGAATAAAGACTTGCGGAACTTTGGTCACGTCTTTATCGACATATTTCTCAATCAACCCGCGCTGGTCAACAAATACGCGGTCTATCACCGCCTTCTGCTCTTCCACCGTTTTGGCTCCCTGCATCTTGCCGTCATGCACTCCGCGCATTCCCAACGTATAGAGTATCTCCTGACCTGCGACCTCTTTCACACGGTCTTCCCAAAATTTATAAACGGCGGCACTGTTGTTTACATAGTCGTATGCACCCTCTCCTCTCCGTTTCCACTCACCGGCGGCATTACAGGCCATCGGTTCGCAGTGGGAAGCTCCTATAAATATTCCGTATTTCTTCGCTGCTTCCCGATTGCCTTTGGTCAGAAAGAAAGGAAGCGTACATTCGTGCATAGCCGGCCAATAGGTGTTGGCACGCAAGCGAAGCAGCAGTTCAAAGATACGTTCGTTTGTACGCGGCCCGATTTCACCTTTTACATCCGAAGGTTCGTAAGTCCGGCTGCTCCATGGCATCAGTCCCCAATCTTCGTCATTGATAAAAATACCGCGATATTCTACTGAAGGCGACTGGAAATCACGGAACTTTCGGGAAAGCTTGAGGAGCTTCTTCTTCTCCGGAGTTACATCCGCCCACCATTCCCAAGGGGATACTCCCAACAAACGGGAGATTTCGAGTATGCCATAGGCCGTACCGTGCTTGTCGCTGCCTGCCACTATCAGTTTCCCTTCCGGAGAGACTGCGAGCAGAAAAGCCTGTTTCTTACCTTTTAATACAGAAATATCTATACCGGCCCGTCCGATAAGTTCGCTCTGTCCCAGTGTTCCTGCTATAATCGTTCCCGTTTTCTCATTTACCTGAGTTGTCGCCGATAAGACATTCTGAATGTCACGCCCCAGCATTTCTAATGCGGTACGCACTACCAACTCTTCCGAGGGACTGCAAGCTATCTCAACCTTTTGGCCGGAAGTTAAAATAAAATCCTTCTGCTTGCCTTGGATTGGCAAGGCAGCTACCCAGAAAATAACAAAGGAAAACAGGAAAATATGTCTCATTGGTTCTATTATTTATAGAATGCAAAATTAAGGATTTGATAGAGAAACACTATGTATCTGCGTACAATCCCATAGAATTTTGTCCGGTTTCTTTTAGAATCCTACCGGTAGCATAAGTAACTGGTACATTAATGTACGTGCCATCCGTATCTGTCCCTTCGTATTGGGGTGCAAACGGTCATACCCCGCATCATAAAAGTAAACCAACTGTTCTTCCACCATCGGATTCAGTCCTGTCACCGCATTAAAGTCTATCACAGATACTCCCCATACATTCCCGGCTTCCTTAACCGCTTGCACATAAGCATCCACATATTCACCACAGCTATTCTGATAGTTTTCATCCGGCTGCACATTCGTTTCTCCAAAATCCGCCAACGAGCGATGCAACGGAGTCAACAGCACAATCTGCTTATCCGGAAAAAGCTGTTTTAACCGTTTCATTCCGATATTGATGCGTCCCTTATACGTATTTCCATCCATTACAGGAGTGCGCTTCTTACGTGTTTCCATCTTTTTAGTTTCGCCACGAGCCGCCATCACCTGTTCTTCCGTTTCCGTAAACCATTCTCCGATAGGAACACCCGCATTAAAATCATTCGTACCCATGAAAACAATGATTGCATCCACTTCCCCGCCATGTTCTTTCTTCAACTGTTCCGCCTGACGAGGCACGTCATTCCATTGCCTGCCGCTTATGCCATATACATAAGGAGTAATCCCCAACCATTCCTGCAAGAAATCCCAGTATTTCTTAATCTTATCGCCATAGCAATTCGGGTCTGTGATAGAATCTCCTATATATCCTACTCTCTTCCCCTGCCACGGATGCTGAACCCATCCGTTATTATTTTCACCAGAGTTTACGACTTTAGAAGACTGACTTTGTCCAAGTACAAAACAAGAACAGAAAAATAGAACTGTACATGTGAGTAATAGCTTGCTTTTCATTGGTATTTATCTATTAAATGAGACATTTGTATTCAATATCCGGCAAATGTAACTCAAAAAAATATAGTTTCAAGCAATTTTATTACATATCTTCACTCTTTAATCCTTCCGTTATAACTTTCCTTATCGGCATCAGGAACCTTTCCAACAAGGATATATCTTCAGTGATGATATCCGCCTGCCCTTCCATCTCCGGCAAGAACGGCAAATCTTTGTTGTAACTGGTTCGTAACCCGTTCGGAAGTTCAATGTCTACCATATAACTTTTGGCATTCTGTACATCCAATACCGGTATCAGGGAAATATTCTCCACTATCCCTTTCACAATACCAAATTCTTTATCCGGATAATTACTGAAACGTATATTCACCTTCTGACCTTTTTTCACCTTGCCCGACCTTTCCGTAGGCAACATCGCTTTCCCGACAATCTTCCCCTGATTGGAAGGTACAATATTAAAAACGACATTTCCGGCCGTCACATTCTGGTTGTTTGTCCAATACTGTGTCAAGGTAATCTCACCGTCTATCGGAGTAATCAGTGCATAGTTTATCTCCCAGGCATCTATTTCCGCCCTTAGTTGGTTGACAAGTGAACGCAACTGCGTTTCCAACGTATTCTTTTGATCCAGATATTGATATTCCGTATCATACAAGGATTCATTCATCTGCGCCAGTTGAATCTGAAGATTCTCCAAAGAACGTTCCATATTCTCTGCCGAGAGGGATGATTGCAGATACCTGCTATAAGCCTCTTCGACCGCCTCTTTAGAAACAAGCCCCTTGACTCCCAGCAGCGAATCCCTGGCATATTGTTGATGCGCAATCTTCGCCTGAACTTCCGACAAATCTTTCTGTTTCAGCATATTCCTATAATAAACTTCATTCTTCACAATACGCGCTTTCACCAGCTCTATCTTTTTCAAATGATATGCCAGTTCTTTGAATTGCCTGTATTCGGACATAGACAGGTAAAAAGACGAATAAAGGGATTGCAAACTGCCAAGCCGGAGTTGCTGCGAGGGCACCAAGGCAATAGTATCCAGACTATTCTCCGCCTGTCGTAACAATTCCTTGAGACGGAGTATATCATTCGTACCGGCCGGATTCTCTATCACCGCAAGTAACGCATTCGCTTTCACCTGCTGATTGTTCCCGACATACAATTCCTGCAACTTCCCCGAAGTCCTCGCCACGACCGCCGACACAGGCGTGGTTCCGGTCAAGGTCACTGTGGAACTGATAACATCCGGATATTTGAATACGGCACTGCCTACAAGCAGCATCAGAACGACACAGGCTATCATCGTGATTCCCCAACGGACAATCCATGCGGGGACGGCACTCAGCACTTCATTGAATTCTTCGCTTCTTAATTCTATTTCCGGTTTCCTGTTTTCCATACGCTATACTCCCAGTTCCAATTGATTCTTCACCAATGTGTAGTAAGCTCCTTTCTTCGCCGTCAATTCCTTATGAGTGCCCGACTCAATCACCTTTCCGGCTTCCATCACCACGATATTATCCGCATTCTGCACCGTGCTGAGCCGATGCGCCACCACTACCACCGTCTTTCCTTCATAAAAGTGCATCAGATTATCCAATATCTTTTTCTCATTGTTGGCATCCAGTGCATTCGTAGCTTCGTCAAAGAAGAGAAACGCCGGGTTCTTATAGACAGCCCTCGCAATGAGCAACCGTTGCTTCTGCCCCTGACTTACGCCGTTTCCTTCCATGCCAATCTTACTGTTATACTTTTGCGGGAGTGATTCGATAAATTCCTTGATATTGGCCATCTCCACCGCATTCAACAGTTTCTTCGTATCTACCGACTCATCGCTGACAGCAATGTTTTTCGCAATAGAATCCGAGAAAAGAAATCCTTCCTGCATCACGGCGCCGGTATTTTGCCGCCACAAATGAGGGTTAATGTCTTTCAGCGAATAATTCCCCACTTTAATGTCCCCTTTTACCGGATTATAAAAGCCCAGCAGCAGTTTGACAACAGTCGTCTTGCCGCTACCGCTGGCACCTACAATGGCAGTCACCTTGTTGTGCGGAATGGTGAGATTCAGATTATCCAGCACATAATCCCTTTCCGCACCGTCATAGCTGAAACATACATTTTCCATCGTTATGTCCCTGTTCTCCGGCAACACATTGATTTTGTCATTCATGTCGGTGATTTCTTCCTCTTTGTTATTAATCTCATTGAGCCGTTCAAGGCTTATTTTCGCATCCTGTAATGATTGGCTGAAACTTATCACCTGACCGATAGGCCCCGACAATTGTCCGATGATATAACTGATGGACATCATCATACCCAAAGTTATCTCCCCGTCCACTACCGCTTTTGCTGACAAGAAGGAAATGAGAAGTGATGTCGTCTGGCTGAAGAATATAGAGCCTACCTGCTGGGTCTGTCCCAGTGCAGTACCTTTGATACTTATTTTAAACAGTTTCACCTGTATGGATTCCCATTTCCAGCGTTGTTGTTTCTCGCAATTATTAAGCTTAATTTCCTGCATGCCTGTGATGAGTTGCACCATGTTGCTCTGATTGGCAGAAGCTTGGGAAAAACGTGCATTATCCAGTTTGCGACGGTAACGCATGAAAGAGAGAATCCACACGACATACAAGGCATTCCCCACCAGAAAGACTATCAAGATAGACAGGTTATAATAAGCCATGATACCGGCGAAGATAAAGAAATTAAAAAAAGAAAAGAGAGTGGAAAGTGCTGTTCCAGTCATGAATGATTGAATACGCCCATGGTCGCCAATCCGTTGCAGGATATCACCTATGTTTTTCGCGTCGAAAAAACGGATGGGCAATCTCATCAGTTTGGCAATAAAGTCGGAAATCAAAGTGATGCTAATCCGGGTATTCATATGCAGACTTATCCAGCTCTGAATGAAACCGACTCCCGTCTGGGTGACTGACAACACGAGTTGGGATACCAGTATCAGAGTAATAAAATTCAAGTTACTATTTCCAATACCCTGGTCGACCATAGCTTGTGTCAGGAAAGGAAGGATAAGCGAGAAAACACTTCCCAACAGCATCCCAATCATCAGTTGGAATAATTGCGACTTGTATGGAAACAGATAGCGCAGATAGAAAGAAAGGTTTTTCTTTTGTTGCTCATGGTCGTCTATACGTTCGTGAAATTCGGGAGTGGGAGTCAGCAATAGGGCGAATCCGGCTTCCTTTCCTTCATCTTTGGTGCTTATCCAGCATTTCTCAAATCCGGCTTTGTCAATAGGATACTTTCCTTTCGCCGGGTCGGATATACAGAATGTGTAATCTTTCGCTATCTTACGTTTCCACAATAGATTTTTTTTCTTCCTGATATCATACAGTACTACAAAATGATTCTGATTCCAATGAAGAATACAAGGCAGCGGGACATCCTCAATCAGTTGTTGAAGGTTGATACGTACTCCCTGCGTTCTCATGCCTATGCTTTCGGCGGCATCACTAATACCTAACATGGATACCCCCTGACGGGTAATGAAACTTCTTTCCCGCAGATTTTGAAGAGAATAGCAACGACCGTAGTATTTGGCAATCATGCGCAGGCATGAGGGACCACAGTCCATTGAGTCAAGTTGCTGGTAGTGAGGAAAAGATTTAATCATTGATTTAATAATTTATCAAACATATTCTCAATCCAGTGAAGCCAACAAATCTTTATATCCCTTTAGCATTTGCTTTTCACTATAATAACTATGGTATATTTCCCGCGCATTCCTTCCCAAAGTCTTTCTTAACTCTTCTGAAGACAACAGCTCATCAATAGCTTTTGCCAAGTTACAAGAGAACTCTTCCGTATCCTCCCTGTTCCCAATTGGAGCTATCAATGCATTTACACCATCTTGAAACATATTCCGTAGACCAAAACCATCAGATGCAACAACAGGAAGACCATGCATCATCATCTCGATTCCAACATACGGGCACTGCTCATAATAGGAAGGAATCACACCGACATCAGCAACAGCATACCACTTCTCCAGTTCCTCTTTACTTATTAGCCCTAAAAATGACACACGCGTAGCAAAACCTGAAGAAATAGTTAGCAGGTTTTCAATCCGATTGCCATTGTCGGAACCGATAATGACCAAACGGACACTAGGCTTCTTTTTCAATAGGAAATGAAAGGCATTCAACAGGGCATACACACCTTTTTGTCTGGTAGGCCTTCCTACATAAAGAATTATCTTTTCATCTGCGGGAATAAACAGTTCTCTCTTCAACTCTTCACGGGTGGCGCACTGCACATCATTTCCATCACATTCTTTCAGCCCGTTAGGTATCAAGAATAGCTTTTCCGAAGGAAGTGCATACACTGTCTGCAATAAATGGCGGGTATCCTCGGACAAACACACCACACGGTCTACGAAACCATACGTTTTTACTTCCCTCGCATAGAAATCTTGTATATGCCGTGCATTCTCCTGTTCATCGTTTGCCGCTTCTATGATTTGCCTGAACCTACGTTCATCACCCATACAACCGGAAGTCCATCCCAAATCATGGATGATAAAAACCACTTTAGACAGCGGAAAGTCACTCTTCAGCATCTCCGCCAATCTCTCGCAAGGCGAATGATTGACAAAAAACAGGTTGTCGGGAGAATCAACGATATACAACCTAAGCAACCGAACCACAATTCCGGCATGATGCGTAAACTGACCTGCGGGGAAAAACGGGAACAACATTCTTTCCATTCTCCCCTCTCCGTCCCGCTCAATGGTAAGTTCCTTTACATCCGCATTGAAAACCAACATACAGACCGCTGCATCCAACTGCTTCATACAGTTGCAAAACTCCTTCAGGAAAGAGCCTATGCCGTTCTTCTGAGAACTGACATATTCATCAAACACAAAAACCTGCCTCTTCATATCAACAATTGCCTTAACAACAAACCTGCCAATCCATCCCTCAACCCCAACGGAGAAACGCCTATTTGCTCTTGCTCCACAACCGGAGAACCTACAAATTGCAACACATCCAACGGATAATCAGGCATCGAACGCGTTTCATACCAATGCATATACATGCTACCTAACCGCAGGAAAGAATCTTCCCGTTGTCCGGCATCCACCAACGTTTTTACCTTCGCATACAAATCCGAGAAATAAAGCTCATCGAAAGGAAGCTGTTCCTTGTTGCCACGGATATGTATCAGTACATAGTGCAACAAACCTTCCAGCCCGTTTTCCAAAGACGTATCGGTCATTCTTCGGACATCGAATGCCATGATTTTCTTGTCTATCTCTTCACAAACCTCAACACCATCGCCTTCCACAAAACCACTTTGAAGCAAGTATTCGAGTCCCCAGCCTATACCGGTGAATCCTTTTTCGAAATTTAATGGCAATTCATCATTCAGACGTCCAATCTGGTTTTCCAATAAATCATCCAATAGCAACTCATATACTTCTGATTGAGTATTTCTATAAATATGAGCAAACGTTAATATTATCCCCATTTGTCCATTAAAGAGCCCCAAATCCGAAACAAATTTTGATTGCAAAAATAACACATGAATAACTCGTTGGGTAAAATCAAAGGAATTACTCTCCATATTCATTTTTATTAGCTTTTATTACTAATTCAAGTCTATTCAATAAAGAAGAATAAACAGCATCATGCGGACAAGAAAAATAATGCCGTTCTACTTTCTTTTGAATACATGTACCTGAACACGAAGGTAACAGATTACACTCTAAACATTTAGAATTTTCGAATGACGAACTTTGATAATAATCATAATAATGAGAATTTACAATAAGTCTACCATCTTGCTCCAAATATCCAATAGAATTATTTAAATCTAAAAAATCTCTCGCTGTACATTTATATACATTCGAATCATAATTTACAACATACTGAAGCATATTCTCCACGTAACATCCCCCTTTATAAAAAGAACAACTACCTTCGCTTATTTTATAACCTTTGTCTGCAAAAACCTTCAATTTGCTTTTTATTACATCACCTATTCCATTTATATCTTTCTTAAACTGCCATACAATTTGAGGACTAATACGAATTTTTCCTCTTACATCTTCTGGAAAATCCAAAGCAATCTCATCTATTGTTGAAATATTTTTAGGAGTATAATTAATGCGAAGAACCATTCGTACCTCCTCTATATTACGGCACAAAGAAATCATATTGCCAATTATGCGAACATATGTATTTGAATCCGTTTTGCAAAAACGAGTTTTATTATGATAAAATGAATTACCATCTAAAGTTATCTGAAAAGAATTCAACTTTATTTCATTCATCTTATCAATCATAGCATCTGTTATCAGATACCCATTTGTAGTAATAGAATGTAAAAAAAGCACATTATTCTCCAAGCATAATTGCAAAACAGATTTACTTATTGGATATATGACCTCATTAAAAAGCAGCAAAGGTTCACCTCCAAACCAATCCAAATGAAAAGAATCTAATCTATTTTCTTTAAACAAATTCTCTATAAATAAAATTATAGAATCCACGGTATGCTGATTCATAGCGCTTTCAATATGATTCTCATAACAATACCAACACTTAAAATTACAATCCACTGTTGGTAATATCGTTATTCTTGCATTATGGTTACCATACCTCATTTCACGATTTATACGTAAAATCACATTTTCTTCAACCAAATGCTCATCACAAATAAAATGACTATTTTTTAACTCATCTATAAGTTCTTGAGGGAATCCCTCTAAACAAGAATTCTGCTTCAAACATCGAAAAAGTTCGTCATCAACCTCACTAAACGCCCCTGTCAACTGATTATAAACATAGTACCTATCATCACTTGTGGTATATATATTATATTTACTTGATTTCATTTTCATATATTTTTTGTACACAATTAAAAATTTCATCCTTACCTTCCAATACAGATTGTATGCTTGGTTTATAGAAATAATCAGGTTGAATTCCATCCTCAAACATGCCCAAAGGAAGCAAAGGTTTACGAACACAAATACGATAATAAGAATTATGGAATGGTAATTTATATACTAAAGGAGCCCCAGTACTTCCCCCAGAGGGTGTACCTACTAAAATTGCTCTCTGAGGAAAATGCAACTTTAGCGCTATAAGCAGATCTTCTGCAGCAGACAATGTACGATCTCCTATTAATATAAACAACGGCTGTTTAAATAAGGGAAGATTTGTCTTGTATAATGTCTCACTACTTAATGTATCAACTTTCATATTCTCATAGTAGTCCACATATTGCTTATATCCAAATCCACGTGATGCATAAAAAGCATTATTAACACGAGTCACAGAAGGATAAGTTTCCATCTTTTCAACATCCAAAAAACTCATCAACAGAGTATCACCCATTAGTTCATTCCCGCCCGAACAATACCGTAAATCAAGAACTAAATAGTCGGCTTTGCCCACCTGCTTTACCACACTATTCAACAAATTCGTCATAGAGAATCTAACTAAACGATCAAAACGGAAATAAAAATAGGAATTATCAAATGAGTCTTTCTTTAAATATGCGTCTGTTCTTTTATAATTATTTATTATATTTGAATTAAACAATGCCAACATATCTTTTTTAGCAACACGTTCCTCTATAACATTGTATTTGATATAGACATTATTAATATCTCCTGACGGCGTCTTTATACACAACAATATAGAATCATTCTTATTACCACAAGCAATAGAAGCTATGGCTTGCCTTTTTCTATTTTGCAATGTACTACCAGCCGTATAAGGAAATGTATATTTTTCCAAATACTGTTCAGTAGGAATATCATTTATTTTCAGAAGTAAGCTGCCTAAAGGCACAGCGTTCTTTATCTTATCAGACACGCCATTTATATAGAATTCGTCAACATTATACTCAATATCAATAGGCAAATAATCAATCTCTTTATCGGATGTCCAATATTGCCTATAATCCAATTGTGTGTGTCCATCCTGTATCGTTGCGATCAGTTTCTCCAATAACTTATAATACTCCCTATCTGTCATTGGGTTCATAACCGCAGAAACACTACCAACAAAGCAACTATCCCAATTAATTTCCAATAAACGATTCGGATCACAATAATTGTGGGAAACATCCTTCCATATTTTCGACAGCCAATATATACGCTGGTTTACCGTATAACTCTGAGCTGTCAAATTACCTCTAAAAACGAGAATTATAAAAAAGAGTAAATAGTACCTCATATGCATTTCTACAAATTAAAAAAGTGGAGATTTCAAATTTACCAATCATTATCTCCACTTTGGTTTTAAAAGCCGGCAGTATAAATCAACAGCCAGATGTTGTTCCGGAAGTTCCACATGAACAATTCTCTATTTTGTTCGTATTATCATCATTTCCAGCGCACACGCAGCCACTAGCCTCATTAGTATTATCATCACACCACCACCAGCCTTGTGTACTACCTGAGCAACTACAAGGATTTCCTTCGTTTATATTAGACATGGCACCGCCAGTCAGGGTTCTCATCTCTCCATCAGTTAGATTTTTCCCTAATACTATTCTTTTCAGAACTTTCATAACTTATGTATTTCAAATTCATTAATAGACTAAAAAAATTACTTTATAAGAGCATCAACTCTTAATACTCTTATGTTCAATTACGTATAAATATACATAAACATCTATACAACATAAATTTCATTCGCCTTCTATTACATTTATAGCTAAAACCTCTCATTTTTATTATACAACGATATAAGATGGCGAGTCTTATATCCATAATAAAAAGCAAGACAAAGCTATGATAAACTAGTAATTCCAAATAACTCTACAGATAAGCATCTATTTCTACTTATCAAATCATTACTATTTACAAGCAACAACCGCAAATATAAAAGAACAAATCAAACAAAAGCTATCAAATACAACAAAATATACAATTCGGTAGTAATTGATATACAATCCGGCAGTAATTTGTTAAATTCGTATTTTATGTACGATTCATCATCATCTTCTTAAATGATACGATTTGAGTTTTAAGGATATTATGATATCGTCTGGACGCATTGATTATACAGCCATTTCTAAGGTAAATCCGAAATGTATGTTGATCATTTTCGTACGCATTGACATAAGACAAATTTATGATGACCGATTGGCTACACATACAAAAACAAGAAGGGAGACACTTTGCAATCCGTGACATTGAAGTCTGAACATAGATACGTTCCTTCTTTTCAGTTCCTATAATAACATAAGGTCGGTCGGTCACAAAAAAGACTATATCTTTATAAGCAATCATACGTACTTTAGTACTATCTGATAATAAAACCCCTTCGTCTGTAAAAAATAAATCATGGTGTTTCATAATTGTGTTCATTTTTCTATTTTATCAACAATGTGCATTTTGATACTTTCATCATTCCATCATTCTTAAAATGTATTTATAATCATCTTTCATCGTATTTCCGTTTTCTATCTATTACTTACATTAGCCTTGCTTCGATTCTACCTTTCGCCAGTCTCACCATCCTTATGAAAGCATGCTCCCGCTGTTCTTCAATCAACCCGGCCAATTCATCAGACAAAGTTTTCCTCTTCCACTCTAAAAGTGAATCATACCTTGATATATCCCGGCAATATCTCATTATATCATCCGCCAAATCTTTAGGAGAAGTATAATCCCTCACATCTATAAAGGCATGTTCTCCGGGAGAAAACGTCTCTATATTCGGAGCACCCAGATAAATCGGCACAGAACCGACAGTCAACGGTTCAAAGAATTTTTCCGTCACATAATCCTGACTTACCGCATTTTCAAATGCAATAGTAAACTTATATTGTTTTATTATATCCAATTTGGTAATATATCCTTTATCTTCATCCAATACGCAGTTCCTTCTCCAATTGCCATAAGAATCAATAGGTAAGTATTCTATTAATTCTGAAATATACTCCAACCGATGACTTTTATTCACAGGACTGGATATAAACATACACACATCTTTAGTCTTTTCACAAGGTGGAGTAAACAGCTTTTCCTTAAAAGTATAGTCATAATATGGCAACACAATATCCGAATCCAAATGATAAGTCATCCAAAGATCAAATATATCTTTCAACTCATCGGAAAACATCCAAGGATAATTAACTTCACTTTCATAGCTCCACGCTACCCAAATCTGATGTTCCGGTTTCTCAAGATCACCCTCCAGTTCACGATATAAAAAAGGAAGATTGAACGCCACAACATCAGCAACCGACATTTTGTCTCGATCATACGTGATATGTATATCGCAAGGTAAAATCTGCAATAGTTCATCCATTCTCAGTTGGTCATAAATAGAGAATTTTGTGCGGCGTATCTTTGTCCAAAATAAAACCAGCATACCATTTTGTGTTTCATAATATTGTACTTAGTCCATGTTTCAAAGTTACGAAAACGGCAATTAACATCCAAAAATCGCGTTGGACATTTTTAAATATTTTTCTCACTAATAATCAACACATTAGACAATAAATTCAAACTCTCGATGGACACACTGAAAAAGCAGCAGTCAAAAACAAGGAGACAATTCAACCTTTTATCCGATTTTCACCATAAGTATTCTTAAAATGTATTTCATTTTCAATACCCATGCCTGAAACTTATTTCGAGGTTTCAATACCAACAGATAATCATAGAATGGTAGCAAATATTCATAATGTGTAACCGCTTTACGATAATGGCTAACGATTTTCTCCTGTGCATTGCAGGTAACAGCAAGCCTCAACATATGCTTATGATAATTCATATAAATCCGGTCTGTTATCTCATCCTCTACTGAACGTATAAAACGGATACACGAATCAAAGTCAATTGTACGGGAAGTGTTGGAGCAATGATAAATCACTGTAGGAGTAATTTTCGGAAACATCCTGTACTTCCGGCTATACCTGACTACGAAGTCGTAATCCTGATGCCGATGAAGTTTCTCATCCCAAAGAATCTCTTTTGCACTTGAAGAAGTCATTACAAGCGTAGAAGTCTGCGCTCCATATCCTGTGGAAAGCAAAAAATCAATCATTGTTTCACTTTCCTTTACCGCACGGGTGGTAAACACAGAATCCGTTTTCCTCCTAAGAATCAAGCTGCTATACACACAGTCGGTGTGTCCCTCCGACAGAATACGAAGAGAATCCTCCAAATGGCTCTCCAACCATTCGTCATCAGAATCAAGCATGGCAACATATGCTCCCCGACTGTGAAGGATACCATAATTACGAGCTACATTGGCATTGGTATGTTCCGTCAGACGGTAATAAAATATACGAGAATCACCTAGCGCCTCAATTATTGGGAGAAGTTCCATATCCGAACCGTCATCCACACAGATTGCTTCCCAACGTGTATGACTCTGTTTGCATACACTTTCAAGCGTTCTTCGGAGCTCGACTGAATTATAGCAGGGAATAACGACCGATACTAGCGGAGTATCATCAAGAATTATTGCATTTTCCATCAGAATTCAATTTTTTAACTATTAAATAAATTTCCGGTCAACTCCGATATCCGCTCCCGACCATATTTTCTGCGAAGTCCATAGCTCTGCCTGAGACGTCCAGAACGAATGAGAAGCAGGAAGTCCTAACGGCAAAAAACCAAGACTGGCCATATAAAGACTGCCCGTATTCGTATAATAGTCAACAACATGTGGCTGATAACCATTTACGCCCAATGTCAAATACCCATTGGAAGTATAGTTCTGCTCTCCCTCAAACATTTTTTTGAATACAGCAGTAAGTGCTGTCCGTACTTGTCCACAGGACAATGATTGTGGAAGTTCTTCGTTTAAGGCCAACATTGCCAATGGTTGAAATACAGCCGTGCGATAAGTAGCCGAACGTCCCACAACAGGGAAATAACCTTCGGGAGAGATGAGACGTTCAAGAATACATCCATAACGTTGCATTCTTTTCAGTGCTTTTTCATACAAGGAAAGATAAGACGGGTTCAAAAACTCCGCCAACGTTTCCAGACACTCCACATACATGGGATGAATCACATAACTGCTATAATAATCAAACGCGAAATGAACGCCGTCCGAATACCATCCGTCTCCTACGTACCACTCTTCCATTTTGTTAACAGCAAGAGTTATCCGGTATAAGTCATAAGCTTCACCTGCTACCAGCAAAAATGTTTCTATAATAGCGGGAAACATCAACCAGTTGTTGTAAGGTGGAGTTATCCGGCGTAGTCTTTTAAACCGCTCAATATAGCGCTGCTTAGTCTGGAGAGACAAAGGAACCCACAATTGCTCATATCCACGCAAGAAACTATGTGCAAGATAAGCTGCATCTACCAATGGTTGCAATTCTCCTTCCCAAAACAACAGGTCGGGGCTATCAGGGTCTACAGCATTCGCATAGCTTTGAAGAGCCCACTCGCGGAGTTGTTTGCGCCGACCGCCTTCCGGTGTTTCATCCTCCGGCAATGACACCCACGGAGCCAAACCCGCCATCAGTCTGCCGAAACATTCCAGATAAGCGACTTGCCTGTTCCGTCCGTCCCAAGTACGGCTGTACTCTATTGGCATGTGTTTCTTCAACATACCTTTACTCATATTGCTTAACACCGGAGCTGCCATTCGATAAAAGGTATGGCACCAGAAGTCACGGTCAGTTTTGCATAATATGTTTACCGTATTTCCCATATGACTTTAACAATTCAATTAATCAATACCACTATTGTTTCACACATCATAATACTTTCTGCATTTTTTCTTTCGCCAACATCGCCATTCTAATAAAAAGGATGAATATGCTGCTCTTCAATCAAATCAGCTAAAGTCCCATTCAACGGTCGCTTTTTCCATTCAAGCAATTTGTCATATAAACTACGGTTGCAACAATACCGTTGAGTTCCTTCGCCAATGATTCAGGAGAATCATAATTCCGTACATCGATTATAAGCATGCAATCCGGGAGCCAGTTTATCCACATCAGGCACTCCCAAATACACGGAAACAGAACCGGCAATCAAAGGATCAAAAAACTTTTCCGTCACATACATCTAAATGCTAAAACACCGCACTCTCCCCTCCACTATTCTCAATACGCTGATAATTACTTTCACGCTGGCGACCGAATTTTATATTCCAGGACATTCTGATTCTAAACATCGTATTTCCCTCCGGGTTATACATGCGCTCGTCACTCCAAACAAAACGATTCAAAGACTTCGTTTGATAAAGATATGAATGACCGACCGCAAAATTAACCCCTCCGCCAAGTTTCAGATTTTTCCATTTGTAATCCAATCCTAAGCCAATACCGCCTTTGCCACTATAACGAACCACCTCATTAGAAAGCGAATTTGCACCTCTATTCGCACTGCCGGACAATGTAAGGTTTCTGTAAGTCCAATTTATCCCCACATTATAATACCAGCTATTCAAAGAATGCGAGTAATCTTCCGCCGCATTCTCACGAAAAGAATAACCTATGCGACCATATATATTCAGTCGCCTGTCAAAGGCTGACCAGTCGCCGCCTGCCTCCACGTTGACCGTATGGTCATATTTTCCGTTTCCGTACTGAGTAATAAAACGGTCGTTCTCCCGAAAGATGCTCCCCAAAACCGGATGAACGGTATAGGAGTCGCTCACATTCAAGGTAGTCATCAGGTCACCGCTATACCAGGTGAAGAGCAAAGAATTTAAATAATTCGTGATAGTTCCCAATCGTGGATTACCTCTACGAGCCTGATAGCCGTCTTCGACCACTTCCACATCATTCAGGTTTCTTAATGAAGGGACTGATACGGATAAAGTTCCGCTATAACGAAGTTGGACATTACGACCGAACCGATACCCCATCCGCAAGGAAGGGGCCACACTGAAACTGGAGTTATTGCCCGCCTTCTGAAGTATGCGTTCAAACCGTCCTCTCACGCCGCCCGAATAGTTGAAACGACCGGAACTTGACATCCACTCTGCATAGCCACTAGTGGAAAAACGATCCATTTCACTTTGATGACCCGTAGTCCCCGAATAAGAAATATCGGCAAGGTTCAGATGCTGTGTCACTCCGGCAGTAAGTTTGGAACGTTTCCCAAACCGCCTCTCATAAAGCCCTTCGGCGGTAATCAGATAAGTATCACCATCCGCGTCCGAAAGAATATCCGTAAGTGTATTGCCTTCCTGCGTCTCCCGATAGGAACGATGAGAACCGGTGTATACATACGAACCCATCACTTCAAGAGCCAGTAATTGTTTGTGCTTCATCTCCTTCTGATAATAGAGACTATACCTCGCTTTCTTGTCACGATAATATGTGGCAGTTTGTTTGCTTATCGCAGGCTGTTGCCCTTCGTAAATAGCCCCGTTTCCGGTTCCCTTGTTGGGAGTACCATAGAAAGAATAGTTCAGCTTAGTGGTAAACAATACATTTTTAGGGTCAAAATAACTGTAACTGACTGCACCGTTATAAATGTCTTCATGATATTTGGAAGGAAGTCCCGCTTCTTCCCGCACCAATGTCCGGTCTCCCTCAAAATTGTATGTGGTAGTCTTGTTACTATACCTTTCATTAAAATGAGCATAGGAATTTCCTCCGGAAAAGAAAAACTCGGATTTGCGGTGATTCACCTTGATACTCCCCGATTCCGTTCCGGTGGCACAATCAACAGCATTGTAAGTGAACAACTTGGCGGTTCCGCCTGATTCTTTACGCTTTACATAAAAGTCAATCACAGCGCCCGCCCCGTCATAACGCATAGAGGGCATATCATGATATTCCACACGCGTCACCTGTTTGGGGTCGAGCCCGCGAACATCGTTCAGGTCGGCAGGGCCTCCATTAATCCGCAACTGCACAGCACCATCCCTCAGAGTTTTTATACTATTAGTAGCCATATCCACAACAATGCCATGCAACCGCATCTTGTCGACAAGCTCCACTCCGTCCATTGCATTTTCTTTTTCAAACTTGCCGGGATAGATTATCTGCCGGTCGAATTCCATCACAACACGCTGCGCCGTCACCGTAGTCTCATCAAGGGTAACCGCCTTCTCCTGCATCACTAATTGCAGGTCTTGAATATTTTCCACCAAATTATCAATCCGAATGCGGGCAGCCACATACCCCACACAAGAAGCTTGCAACCGGTAGTTGCCATGAGATATCTTCAGCAATTCGAACCGGCCTTTCCTGTCAGTCGTGACAGCTTTTACTATTTCAGTACTATCCGCCGCATCATACAAAACTACGTTCGCATACTCAATAGGAACTTTCCTGGCATCCATCACTATACCTTTCACATAAGACGTCTGCGCATGGGCGAAGATGCCCGACAATAAGAAATTCAAAAGAAGGAATCGTGTTTTATTCATAAATATACTACTTATGATTTAATGATTAAAAATTTGTGTTTTCTGTTTGTAAAGATAACGAATCAAAAAACGATATCCAAAAAACACGATGGACATTTTTATTTTTTACAGCACTAATACACAGCGACTTACAAAATAAAATCAAAATCTGATGGACAACGACAAATAGCGTCTGTGCTTTTCTGTCAGAAAATTAGGGTAACCACGCCAAATTTTATTTATATCCTACGCAAAAACGAGCCAAATATCTGTTTCATCATAGTTTCGGATCAGCGTCGTACTAGAATAAAAAAACAAAATCATTTCTCATATTCTCATAGCAAAACATATTCATCTGATTACTAATCACATAAAGAATGAGAATAAAATTATTTACATGCATTTCTCATTGTTTTATCAAGAAAACACGCTTAAAACAATGCATTTCTCATCCTGTTACCGGCATTTCTCATCCATCAAAAATAGTATTCTTATAGTTTGATCATCAACACTTAATGAACTGTAGCAAAACTACCGCTCATCTTCATCATAACTAGCTGATATCCAAAGATTATGCTATTGCAATCAATAGATTTTCAATAAGACATCTCTATCGTTGCACTCCAGTGAACAGATTCGTGCACTAGAGTGCACAGGTATATCCACTCGAGTGCAACGGTCTGTCCACTGGAGTGGAATAATACGGATGAAGGCAGGAAAACACAACAATGTCTGTTGTGAAAGATATGTTGTCTACCGACTCAACACACAAACTACGGTTATATTATCCTATACATATTAGTATCCTGAAACAAGGACAAGTATAATATACAGCATGAGAAATGCAAAATAAAGTATGAGAAATACCTTCTTTGAAGGCATTTTAGAGCCATAAACTATGAGAAATGCATGTAAACATTTTAATTCTCATAGTCTACACCTCTAATTATCAATCAAATACCATTCTTCATGAGAATATGAGAAATGATTTTGCTTTTTTCGCATAGAGGACAATGAGGGCTGTCCCGTCATCACGACTTCTTATTTTATGATATTTACATCGCGCCAACAGCATCTTTGAAAGACATCCCCTGCGGAATCATCAGTTTGTCCTTCAAACGCTGCTTACGTTTACTCAGGCTGTGCGATGAAATACCAAAGAAAACAGCCTGGTTTCTATGCTTTACTCCTATGTAACAAAAATAACAGAGAGCAATCTCCTCTTCGGACAGACAATCATATTTAGCCAACCAGGTTTTCAACGCATCTCCATAAAGGATATCCATAAGGGCAAACAGCCGCTTCCATTCCTCAGCTACCAATATGTGGCAAAGAGTGGCAGGAGACAGAATCGTATGCATCAATATATCAATATATTTCTGATACCCGGAGAAAGTCTCATCATCCGGGCAAATGGCTGTCAAGCCACAAGCAAAATTTGTATTCATATGCCGCCTCCTTGCCAAATCATAAAATATAAATAGTGTTTTTCACAGTATCTTCATTGTTACAATTGTTTCGCCTGCATCTTCAGCCGAATATATCCTTTCGCCGCCTGCTCCTTCAGCGCAATCCCGATGCGGGTATAGGCCGGAGCATTCACTTCGATGGTTTCAGAAGTAAATGCGACCTTGCCGGATGCTTCGATGTTGACAATCATCTGTTCTGTGCCGCTAGTGAGCAAAAGACGTGTATCGTCCAGAACTTTCCAATCGGCTTGTGTTGTTACGGCTGTTTCGAACCGGATGGGTGTATCGGCCGTAAATTCGTCACTGACAGTGAAACTGCCTTCACCCTGGCGGTCATAGACGAAAGTACGGATCAACTTATCCAGATTGGGGGTAGAATAAGCTGACGTATAGTCAATACTGAACAAGTCTTTTTCTTCTGTAAATTCTTTCCTGAGCACAATGGCTTTCGCTTCAGAACCGGCAGATTGCGTTTTCCCGTCTACCACCGGAACAGGATGCCCGTAGGAACCTTTGATCTTATATTTCGCAGGAGCTTCCGCGCTGAAATAATCACCGGGATAAGAGAAAGGGCCGCCCTGGTCGCCAACCATCGTACTCTTTCCCAAAGCGATGGCATAAGAACCGACATCATTATGGTTATGGTTTTCGGCGTTATTACCGCCTTTGGCCGAGATAGCCAGCAGACACGGACTGCCCGCGGCAGGACGCGCAACGAGGATTCCCGCTTTTTCGTAGTAAGCACGCAGAGAGTCAGAGTCTTCCTTTAACGCCTGACGGACAGCATCCGTCATTTCCATCTTCCATACTTGTCGGGGGAACAGTTCTATGAGATACAGAGAGAAGTTATTTCCTGCCGGAAGAATGTACTTTTCTGCCGGTGAAGTAACGCCAAGCGCACGGTCACAATAATCCGTAATGAATTTATCTGTCGACAGACCGATACGGCAATCGGAATAAGCCGGACATACACCCTCATTCATCTGTATCTTCTTACCATATCGGGCGATACGCACAAATTTAGGGTCACGGAAAAAGTCTATCCTGCCTTGTGTGGCACGGCATACTTCCTCACGCAGCAGGATGTAGGCACGAAAACCGTAATTGTAATAACCGACGCCTTCACTGCAATAACCGTCGTCGGCATAGCCTTTCATACCGTACACGTTATATTTTTCGGCCGCGGCTACGAAATAAGCACGTTCTTCCTTATCCGCCAGCAGAGTGAGGGCAGCCCCTGTAACGCCTGCCAGACAAACCGAGTTCCAGTTATTTGTCGCCGTGAACCACCAAAAAGGTTTTGTCTCTTCCAGACAACGGTATACGGGACGAAACACTTTCTCACGGAAAGCACACTGCACACGAGCCTTTACTTCCGGCGACAAACGGTCGTCGAGCATGGCTACACACTGCGCGATTCCGTTTCCGGCCGTGGCAACTACCAGGTCGACATAATAGTCCGTACCGTGATAATTCTTCAGATTGCGGTCGTGAGCGGGAATCGACCACGAGTTCTGATTGCAGAGAGCAACCAGAGCTTTCTCAATGGCGGGAATATATCGTCTTTTGTTTTCAAGGCATTCGGCCAATGTCAACCGGAAGAGATAATGATAACGCGCATTCATCATGTTTTCACCCGGCAGGCGGATATTCGTCTTGTTCAGGTGCAGATACAATGAATCGACAAAAGGCGGCATCCCCTTTTTCAGTAATGCGGGGGCTTCTTCTGTCAGCAGTTTTTCTGCTTTGCCGCTCTCTTTTACTTTGTTCCAGAAAGTACGGTCTTTGTAGGAAACACCCATTCCTTCCGGTTTATCGGGCAGCATGGCGGCGATTTCACGGATACGGTTTTGGGAGATATTCGTATTTTGTTTCGGGGTATCCTGTGCCATACGGTAAACTTCCGTCCCTGCCAGCAGGAAAGCACCCGGGCCGTATACTTCGGTCATATCGGGAGTCACCTTTTTGGGATCGGCACCGATAGGCTGCACGTATCCCAGTTTCCCGTCTTCTCTCACAGCCGATACCAAGGCCTGCCATCCTTTCTCCACCACAGGCAGAAATTCGTCCTTCGGCAGAAGTCCCTCGTTGATTCCATAGGCAAGGGCGTAAACAAAGAAACCGCTGCAACTCGTCTCGGGCGACGGATAGGAAGCAGGGTCGAGCAGGCTTGCGTGCCAGAAACCGTCCTTATTCTGGAGAGGGGCAATCCGCCGGCATAACTTCTGAAACAAATCCTGATAGAACGGACGGTATTTGCTTTTGGCAGGAAGTTCACGCAGCATCTCTACAAGTCCGCCGAGCACCCAGCCATTACCGCGTCCCCAGAATACTTTTGCACCATTGGCTTCTTTCATTGTAAAATAACGGTGGTCACGGTAGAAGAGGTTCTCTTCCTTGTCGAACAGGAAGTCATAAGTGGCTTTGTATTCCTTGTCCATGAAACGGATGAATTTCTTGTCACCTGTGATATTGTAGAGTTTCATGTAGACAGGCGGAGCCATGAACAGGGCGTCGCACCAAGTCCAATGTTCCAATGTGCTTGCGTCGCCATAGTTCAATTTGAACGAGCCGGAAGGCGGGTTGTCAATCACCCATCCGGCACGTGCCTGTGTCGGAATGAGCATGCTTTTCCTCTTGTACTTTTCGTACATATACAGATACATCTGCGAAATACAGATATCATCCGCATGATACATCCGCTGGTCTACCTGCCAATAGTTACGGTTTCCCAAACGTAACAGCCATTTATAATAGGAATCGTCCTTGTCCGTCTGCTCGGCTATCGCAGCCCAGTGGACAAGTCCCAGGTAGAAAGTGGCATTCACCCAGTTGAGGTCGCCATAAACAGCTTTGTTGTAATGAGCAATCTGCCAGTCGGCCACCCGCCGCATCGACTGCTTCACTTCGGTTTTAATAAATGTCTGCGCAACTGTAGTACACAAATAGCCCGTGCATAGGGCAAGGGTTAAGAGTAATTTCTTCATAATACTATAATTTTTATTCAAGGCAAAGATAACGGGCATTATGGATTAAATAGAGTCATATTTTCCGTATAAGCTGCTCTTATCTTCCATAAAGAAAGAAAAAAGCAGCTTTCCGAACAACTATATCAACTAACCCAATTACTGAATACCTGATTTATGAGTATTCAATTTCTTATCCACTAATAAGCCGTCAATGATCTTCAGCCCGAATCTCACTTTACGTTTTGCCTTGAACTTCAAGAGACATAAGTCAACGATTCCTTCAAGGGTCTTCTTGTTTCCTATGTTGACAAAAGTCGGATACAGGGCTTTCGAACCGTCGGTATGGAGACGGTCGTAAGTCAGATTCTCCATTGCATTCATATTCTGCAATTCCACCCCGACAAATTCATAATCCTGCTGATTGTAAGGTAAAGCAAAGCTGAATGCGTTGACTGCACGCAGGTCAATGCCTTTTACCTGAATTTCAATGATCTCATCTTTGTCATATGCTTGTTTCGGGGTGCTGATTTCAATCGTGCCGTCCACTTTCTCCGTACCACGGTTATCAGCACCGCCTTCAAGCTGTGTGGCAACCACCGAAATATCATAAGCGTCAATCAGCCCGTTCTTGTTGATATCGCCATTGCTGATGTATCCTTCAAAGTCGGAGTCGCCCTTTCTCAACCCTGTATAGTTGGTATAAGATGTCAGGTCATTGCCGTCAATCTTACCGTCAAGGTTGATATCTCCCTGAAGATAGCTTTCCGTTCCGGGCACTTTGAACACGTAGATTTCTTTGCCGGAACCGTAGTTGCCGACAGCTTCCGTAACGGATAGTTTGATATAGCGGGCAGTAGGATGACTGGTGAAATTGAATATCTTCACATCATCGTTACGCTGCCATTCAAATGTTCCGGCTTCTGTCCACTGTTCTTTATTCATGCTATAAGAAACGGTTCCTTTCAGCAATGTTCCGTTGCCGGCGTTGGTGCGTGGCAGGTAGTGGAACTTATCCAGTTGGTTGACAGTCACCAAGTCCATAACCAGTTCGAACGGAACGGCTTTTGCTCCGTATTTCGTATGCCAGATGTCACCTGACTCTACAAAGTCGAACAAGCGTTTCACGCCCACTCTTCCTTGCGAAGCGGCTGTACATTCGCCTTTGATACCACGGATGGCAAATTCCAACGGATCGGATTTGGTGGTAGCACCGAACTCAGCCCAATCGGAAGCTCCGTCCTTGTTGACAGCACGTATCTTGAATGAATAGGATGTTTCGGGTGCCAAGTCTTTAAACAGCAGTTCCGTATCCTTAATCGTAGTGTAGCGCATATCCATGAAATCAATCTCATAGAAATCGGCGTTGGTTACTTTGTCCCATGTCGGTTTCAGTGTATAGGCTTCCGTGTTGCTGGCAGTAATCCGGGCAATGGGAGCAGTCAGAGTTCCGGTAGTGATCCGGTGGCGGTCTTCGGACGCAAAGCTGAATCCTTCAACGCGCAATGTCGTTGTGCCTGCCGTAATATCAGTGGCAGCCAGTTTCACCAGTAGTTGAGGATTCTTGGTGATAATCATTTGCTCAAATTCACTTCCTTTGGTAGCAAACCGGTTCAGGTTGGGAGCCTCATCATAGAAGAATACATTTTCCCCTTTCTCAAATTCGTCTTTCGAAGCGGCTTTTGTCAGTTTCACTTTTTTCTTTCCCAGTTGTGCCGTTACTTTCTTCGGCAGGGCGATGAGATTGATTCTGAACTCTGTTGCCTTTTCTTTCACGAAACCTGCAAAGTTCCCTTTTGCCGGGTAGATGGTTACAGTGACATTATTCTTGCCGTCAACTTCGGATTCGATGTCTGTTGTCACTCCTTTGCCCCGTTTATATTCTTCGGACACTCCGTCGTCGTCATACTCGGTAAAGGTGCTCCTGCCATACGGGTAAAGCTCATAGATACGAATTCCCTTATTGATTTCACTTGTATTGTTATTAGGATTCGTAAGCGGAATAATCGCCCCGTTCTTCACGAATACGGGAAGTTTCCAAAGGGGAGACGCAAAGTTGTTGAGTATGCAGTTCCCTTCATATTTTTCTCCTGTGAAATAATCAATCCATGTGCCTTCAGGCAGATAAATGCCGTCGCGAATATCATTTCCTTTCTCATCCGCTTTAGTTGCCTGATAAATAGGGGCAATCAGAAAATAAGGGCCGTAGAGATATTGATATTGTGTAGCCGTGCCTTGAGTATAGGCATTCGGATATTCCAAAAACATGGCCCTTATCATCGGCATGCCGTCTACGGCTTCTCTGGCGATACTATACGCATAAGGCATCAGTTCGGATTTCAGCTTCAGATACCAGCGGTTGATAGATGTAGCCGGTTCTCCCAAGGCATGCGGATATTTTTCATTGGAACCCCAACCGTCCATGTTCAGTTCCATGGGAGTAAAGGTTTTCCACTGGAAATCACGGGTATTCACTATCAGATTCTTTCCGCCGAATATACCGTCCATGTCGGAAGTGATATTCGGTTGCCCGGACAATCCTGAACCGATATAGGTAGGGATGTGGAAACGGATATACTCCCATACGCCACCCGTCTGGTCGCCCGACCAGATTCCGGCATAACGCTGCGTTCCCGCCCAACCGTCGAGGGAGATAATAAACGGTCGGGCATCACTTCCGTAGTAAGGCATGATATGCCCGACGTCGGCCACTCCGTTCAACCCGAAAGAATAACCTGCCCCTACCCAGGCAACGTCAGTTTTCAGCACACGCACTCCGGCATCCCTTACTTCTTTCACAATATCCCTTTGCAACAAGGCGCTCACTCCTTCTTTCGGATGCAGATCCGACTGTGTCCATAGTCCGATTTCCACTCCGTTCTGACGGGCATAATCCCCCAGACTTTTCAGGTTTTGTATGTTACCGTCCAATGTTTCTGTCTGTCCGTATCCGGCTCCATAGCCGTCGTTCGGGAGCAGCCAGCCCAATGGCATGTCATGTTTCTTATAGCGGTCGATTACCGCACGTGCGGAAAATTGGTAGTTGTTCTTTTCTCCGTTCAGCGATTCTTTGATTCCGCCGTTATCTTTCTGGCTTTCTTTATACCGCTTGCCGTCCTCAAACAGGATGCCTTTCTCGTTTTCCACCCAGTAGTCGCGATTATAGGCATTCAGGTGTCCCTGATAGAAGCCGAATTTAGGCAACAGAACCGGGTTTCCTGTCAGTTGGTAGAAGTCATTCAACAAGGCTACCGCTCCGTCGTTAATCATATAGAATACGTCCAGATAATCCGATTCGTGATACAACTTAACCTTTCCCTGTTCGGACGCTCCGAAGTCGTATTTTCCTTTTTTGAAGGTGTACCACATCACGCCGTACCCATTCGTAGACCAGTAGTAAGGTGTGGGTGAAGCCACTCCCCCGTCTGTCCAGCTATTCTGGTTTTCGATGGAGATGACTTTGCCCTTATGGGAAAAACGTCCGTTCTGGACACCTCCGCCGTAAAAGTATTCTTGCGGGGTTTCTTTCAAGGTCAAAGTCACTTTTCCTTTCTCAAAAAGAGGCGCTTCCAGTTCTTCCACCACAACGGTGTTAGTCGCCAGGTTAGTTACTTTGAGTAACGAGGTCTTTTTATCCAACCGGACTTTTATCTTTTCAGTAGTCAGAAAGACGAAATCGTCATTCTCTTCCAACTCCAATCGGGAGAGTTCTTTTCGAGGATTGTCTACCAATATCTGCGCTTCCGGTTTGGCCTGAGGATCTCTGATTATTCTTCCGGAGTTGTCTTGGAATACACGGAAGATATTTGCACCGTAGAAGTCCAATGTCATTCGCCGGTTATCGGAGAATAACACTTCGATGGTGGTGGGGTTTATTTTTTTGACACCAACAATAGGAGAAGTAGGCACCGAAACTTCAACCATATTTATTTCGACAGGAGTGAATGCCTGTAATGGTACAACACAAAGCATTGCGGAAAACCCCAAAGTAAGCCAAAGAGAACTCCTTCGTTTGCTGTTTACAGTTTGATTCTTCATACGTTTATAGCTCACTATTAATTAGTTTATATATTTCATTATCTTATATATAAGTTTCACGGATTCATGTAAACAAATACAAAGTCTTATATGATTCTATCCCTATTTTTTGTATATCTATGAAGAAAAAAGCTGTCCCATTCTTATGAGACAGCCTCATTTCTAAAGGGCAATAATCAAATCAGTGCCTATTACTTCTTGCATACATTGAATTCAGCAATACATAAATTATATCCATTAGTCGGATCAAATGTAGAGAATTCCAGTTTAATATACCTACACTTAGCATCGGGGATGGCTCCTTCATACTTGAAAGGGGACGTGGTGTTAGGCCCGACAGGAATATCTTTCTTTATCAGAGTAAAATTCTCATTATCATTACTTCCATACATCGTCAAATTCCATACCTGGAAGTTCTTGTTGTTATTGCGATGCACATACTGGAAATAATTAAATTCTTGTTCTGCAGTCAAGTCTACTACCACAAACAACTGATGACCATTCGGTGTCTTATGCCCATTGTAGTCCTTACCAGGTTTAGTCAAGGCCAAATAAGTACCGGTCTTACCATCTAAAGCAAGTTCCAATGGTCCATTAGAACCATCTGTAGTATAATTATTACCATTACTAAATTTAATAGACGAATCAATTTTCCACAAGGCGCGTTCAAACCAACTTTGTGCAGCATCTACTGTGAATTTGATAGTTTGAGCCGGAGCAACTCCCATGTCATCAGCCGCTTCAATCTTAATTTCAACCTCACCGGCAGCCAATGCCGTAATCAAGCCATGTTCATCCATAGACACCGCATCTGCTCCTGATACAAGTGTATATCTCAAGTCAGGATTGGAAGCATTGACAGGATATGTCGTAATTACCGTAGCCAAATCAAATGCCTGACCAACAGCAACCTTCTTGCCGTTCAGCTTTTCCGCACCGTTCATCTTGATTTCCGATACCGGAATCTTACCTGTTACTTCCAGATTCAGCTCTTTCGAGATGTTTGAACCATCGGTTGTGTTTACCATAATAATAGCCGGCCCCTGTTGCAAGCCCTTAACAACACTTCCCTCTATTATTTCTACCATATCTTCGTAACCTTCTTTTACACTATAGGTAAGTAATTGATTATCGGCAGAAGACGGAATTACCGCAACATAACCAGCCAAGTCTACAGTTTTCTCTTCTTCCACCTTAATTCCATCACCTGCAGATATGATTACATCACTAACCAATGTCGGCTCTACCTTTAGCTTACAGCTTGTAGTAATCTCCTTATTTCCACGGAACTTCACAGTTAAAGTAGTTTCACCTACTTTCAACAATGTCAGTGTACCATCCACGGATACCGAAGCTACGGTATTGTCACCAAGTTCATAAATATAAGCCTTAGGATCAATAAATGCATCCTCAGGGGTCACAGCAATAGTAAGAGCATGCGTCTTATTTGCCAGTTTCACAGATAATACGCCATTCTCATCCACCAGATTTATTTTCAAACTAACATTGTCGTAAGAGGAGTAATCCGTATCATACTTATATTCTTCCGAACAACCGATTGCCAGACACAAAGCAGCAATCAGGCCAAACGGAGCTATCAGATATTTATATATAGATTTCATATATTACTTTATTAAATGATTACCAACCCGGATTTTGAATTATCATTCCGTGAGAAGCATTGATTTCATCTTGCGGAATAGCACTAAAGTACATCTTCTGAGAGAAGAAGTGTTGTTCAATAGGCATCAGGCTCCATGTGAAAGTACCGTCCGGCATCTTTTCCCAGACTGCCGCATTGGTCCATACACCATTTAGTTTCTCGTACAATTTACGACGTTTCAAATCCCAAAAACGGTTGCCACACTCATTAGCAAACTCAATACGTCTTTCGTTGATGATGAAATCAATCATTTCGTCTTTATCCATATTTTCCGGTACACCATATCTCTTATTAGTTCCCGGTTGAATGCCTGCCCGGTTGCGGAGTTCAAACAACTGCTTCTCTATTTCATCCCGATTCCTATCCACATCCAGCTCAGTCAAAGCCTCAGCATACAGTAACATGATATCAGCATAACGAATGAACGACAAACCTGTACCGTCACCATAATCACTATCACCTCCCAGTTTCGATTCATCACAACATTTCCTGAAGAAATAACCGGTAGCCGTACCGCCGCTCACACCATATCCATCTTGTTCGGCTCCTTTGTAGGTATATACTACCTCCGGTTCTCCTTGTTTTTTCTTCACCCATTTAGCCCCGTTATAGATAACCGTATAATCCAGACGGGGATCACGGTCTTTATACGGATTCTCCTTGTATGCTTTGCTTTCCTTATCAATCGGCGTACCGTCAATCATCGGAAAGGCTTCCACCAATTCATGATAAGGCTGAATCTGTCCTCCTCCTTTGGCACTTTTCGGCAAAAGCGCACTAGAGGGATAACAAGTGGTATACACCGTTAACCAAAACCATACCCGTTCACTGTTCACACGCTTCGTTGTAGCTTGATAAAAACCGTATCCGGGGCGAGTCGTATTATCCACCATCAACTCATGAGTTCCCAAGTTCATCAGATCTCTGGCCGCAGTCACCACATTCTGCCATCTGTTCTTGTCATAGTCATCATAGCCTACCAGCAAACGATTATCTCCGCTTCCGATATTGCCGCCATTGTATAATGGGCTGGCAGCCAATGTATACAATTCGGTCAATACACCCAAAGCGGCAGCCTTGGTAGGACGGCCATAGTCAGCGCCTGACTGTTCCAAAGGTAATGCATCCGCTACGGTCCTCAACTCCTGTGCTACATAGTTGACACATTCTTCAAATGTAGAACGAGGTAAAAGAGTCGGTTCAAATGGATCGATTACTTCATCGTATACCAACACCACTCCACCATACTGGCGCATCAAGTGAAAATAGAAGAATGCACGGATAAAACGAGCCTCGTAAGCCAGTTTTTCTTTTGTAGCATCCGTCAAAGGCGCTTTCTTATAATTCTGAAGGAAGGAATTACAACGATAAATTGTCTGATACATCTCCAGCCAACCTGTCTTGAAATCAGTGAAACCGGCATTTGTTCCTCCTTGACTGAAATCGCCTTTCGTATAAGCAGGCGTAAACTCAGTCACCTTAAAGTATGCACAGTAACGACTGTTGTCCGTTCCCGCTTCGTAATCTTTATAATTTGTCAAAGTACTAGCCACACCATGCGGAGACATTGTGACACGCCCCAGCTGCCAGAACAAAGCGGCATGGAAACCCATCACTTTCATACTGTCCGCAAAGACAGCCTCAAGATCATCCGTTTCCTTTCCTTTACTATCCAAGAATCCCTCTGAAGTTTCGGTACATGCCGCCACTACGCAGCACATAGCCAAAAAGATTATTATTATCTTCTTCATTATAATCGTTTATTTAAAAAGCAATTTGACATCCAATATTATATACGCGCTGCTGCGGATAAGTATCCATCGGGTTGCCCGAACTTACACGGCTGCTTTCCGGGTCTACTTGATAATCACCTAATGCCGACCATGTCATCAAATTCTGTGCAGAGCCGTAGAAACGAACTGAATTCAGTCCCACTTTCTTCACCCATGCGTCCGGTAGCCTGTATCCTACCTCCAGGTTTTTCCAACGGATGTAGTTAGCGGAACGCAACCAGAATGTAGACAATTCCGAGTTATTACCATTTTGCTCCCACAAAATAGGGAAAGCGGCATTCTTATTCATTTCGATCAATTGTGCCGGATCCGTCACTTTATTGCCGCTTTCATCAAACTGTGTCCATCTATTCAGGTGCAACGGACGCGGACGTCCGTCACCACTACCGATATGTAACACTTTCTCAATGCTCAATGAAGCTCCCGTCGCTCCTTGGAATAACGCACTTACATCAAAGTTCTTATAAGAAAATCCCACTGTCAGACCATAGTTGAAATCAGGGCGGGAATTACCAATAGCCACCTTATCATATTGGTCTATGATTCCGTCGGCTACTCCGTCCGGACCACTGATATCTTTGTAGCGAAGGTCACCCGGACGCAATGTTCTGAGTTTGTCATACGGCCCGTTATCTATTTCTTCTTGTGTATTATAGAAACCATCCGCCACATAACCGAATTTTGTACCGATAGCCCTACCTGTACTCATGCTCAGTTTATACGGACTGGGAGCTTCCCCCATTTCCAGAATCTTGTTTTTTGCATGCGATACGATACCACGGAAAAAATAACTGAAATCTTTTCCAATCTTGTCTCTCCAAGTCAGTTCCGCATCCCAACCTTTATTTTCCGTGCGTCCGATATTCATATAAGGCAGTACACCCGACTTATATCCGGCATAGAGAGGAACAGATTCCGGCTTCGACAAGATATCATTCCGTCGGTTATAGAAATATTCAAATGTTGCAGATAGACGGCTGTCGAACATTCTCAAATCAATACCAAGATTCAATTTCTTTTCCACTTCCCAACGTACATCCTCATTAGCAATCTTATCAAGGAAATAAGCGGGAATTTTACTTGTTGAACGCTGATTCTCCCCGAAAGGATAGTCATATTCTTTCTTGTAACTTTCAAGGTATGTATATACACCACCTACTACGGCATCAGCTCCTGAAAGACCATAGGAACCTCTCAATTTCAGCAAGTTTACCTGGAGTCCGTTAAGGAAATTCTTTGCGTACGGTTCTTCCGCCACATTCCATCCGATAGAAACTGAAGGGAAGAAGTCGAAACGGTTGGCCTTTGAGAAACGGTCCGATCCATTGTATGCCCCACTAAGCTCAAGCAAATATCTGGAATTGTAATCATAGCTGGCACGAGCAGAATAACTCATCGAGTTGCTCGGCGTATCAGAGCCTGCGCGATTGGAATACCAGTTGCCTAGCAATAAAGCACCTATATTATGTCCGCCAAAACGTCTGCTATACGACAAGTCTATACGGGTATTGATTTGTACATACGGTTTGGAAGTCGTTTCTTTCACACCCATAGGACGCAATACATACAAGTCGTCATTGATCGGTCGATAAGAATCCGATTCGGCATCATGATAGAATGCCAGATAGTCTCCATCACCTCTCTTAAGTTCCCTCTTGGTTCCCCAACGGTTGGTAAGTGCCATTACACCTCTCACTTTCAATCCTTTAGTGATAAAGTCCAATTTATGTTCCAACGTGATATTACCATTCACATTGTTCTTCCATTCACGTTTATAACCACCTTGAGACATCAATGCCAGAGGATTCATCGCCTGACCTACCTTCATGCCATACGTTCCGTCCGGATTGTATGCCGGATAGTTCCAAGGGGTGAAGTGTCCGCCAAGCAAACGGGTGAAAATACTATAAGTACCACTCTGCCCCACTGACGGTAAATGAGGTTCATTCAACTCAGACAAAATAGCATTGGCATTGATCCTGAACAGAAAGTCCTTGGTAATCTGTATATCAAAATTAGAACGGATATTGTACCGTTTCAGGTAGTAATCATTATTAAAATCCTCAGTCTTCTCCACTTCTTTGAGCAAACCTGTCTGATTCGTATAACCGATAGCCACAAAATATTTCACCTTGTCAGTACCCCCCTGTATGTCTACATTATACTGTTGCATCATAGCAGCTTTCTTATACATAAGGTCGTACCAGTCCACATTCGGGTAGAGATAAGGAGAATCGCCGGTACGGAAATGCTCCAATGCTTCATCACTAAGAAGATCCTGGTTCTTTTCCAATGCAGCGGTATTTTCCGCATTCATATACATCTCCTTTATCAGTTTCAAACTTTCATATGAATTAAGGAATGTATTTTCATAAGTAGGTTGCTGAAAACCGACATCAGCTCTGAATGTAATCTTCGGTTTGCCTTCCGAGCCACGACGGGTAGTAACCAGAATAACGCCATTGGCTCCTTTCAGACCGAAGATAGAGGTACTACCTGCATCTTTCAGCACACTGATATCCTGAATGTCGTTCGGCGAAAGTTGGGAAAGGGTTTCGATGTCCGATTCTACGTCGTCAATCAATACCAGCGGCGAAGTACTGACATCTGCATAAGTGGATATACCGCGTATAAAGATATCTGCAGCATCTTTACCCGGCTGTCCGCTTCCCTGCAACTGGAAAAGTCCCGGTAAACGTCCGGCAAGTGCATTCTGCACAGTGGAAGTGGGCGATTGCCTTAAGGTCATACCATTCACCTGGCTGATAGACGCCACGTTTGAAAGCCGGGACTTCGTACCGAACCCTTGCTGCACGATTTCTACTTCCTGAAGCATATTTCCGTCCGCCTCCATCGAGATGACCATACCATTCGTAGCTGTCACCGTCTGTGAAGCATAGCCGATATAGCTGACTTTAATCTTTGCTTTGGATGATTTCAGTTTAATGGAGAACTTACCATCAATGTCGGTGATTGTTCCGTTGCCCGGATTATTCACTTCCAGAATAGTTGCTCCGACCAATACTTCGCCAAGGTCGTCTTTAACAGTACCTTTGACGATCACTTGTGCCCATACGGCAAGTGGCATGAGCGCCAATAATAGGATGATTATTCGTTTCATAAAATTCTGTGTTTTTAATAGTTCCATCCGGGATTCTGGGTTAATTTCGTATTTCCGTTCATCTCACCTCTCGGTATAGGATACCAATACATCCTCTCATCAAAAGTAGAGGTGCGTACATTTACATAGTTATAGTCGAATGAACCGTCAGCCTGTCTCATTATCTCAACACCTTCCACAGGTTCATTCATTACGTCTTCCGCAATCTTCCAACGGCGGATATCCCAAAAACGATGTTCTTCAAATGCCAGTTCGATTCTTCGCTCGTTACGGATAATATCGCGCATTTCTTCCTGTGTGTAAGTGGCAGGCAGCCCGTAGCGTTCATCATCGCCGGCCTCAATACCCGCTCTTTTGCGCAATTTAATGATACAATCTTCAATATCAGCTTTGTTTGCATCCGTATCCGCTTCATTCAATGCTTCCGCATAGTTCAGCAGGATTTCAGCATAACGGATAATCTGATAATGATGATAGGCTCCATTGAAGCCGGAATTATCTGCTTTAGTCTCATTCAATCCCAAGAATTTTCTCAAGTAATAACCGGTTTGGGTGGTTATCAGATTAGGAACATTGGAACGGTCGAGTCCGCCATTAAACGTTTCTACCGCTCTCTTCAACCAGGTAGCGCCATTATAGAAAACTGTATATGTCAACCTCGGGTCTCTGTTCGCATAAGGGTTCTGATTGTTATATGTATATTTTCCGGTCGGGTCATCAATTCTTTTCCCGTCCAGCATCAGGAAAGCATCTACCAGATTCTGGCTCGGGCTGGTCAGCCCTTTGCACTTGTTTTTCTGATAACCGCACGGACTGTTGTCCGACTCCAGTGTAGTATTACCGGTGGCTTCTTTTATCATGATTGTTTCTTTGTTGGGAAACACATTGTTGTCTCCAAAGAGAGCCAATAATCCCGGCGTGGGATCCGTCTTATCTTCTTCTCCTTTTTGGGCAGTATAATGCAAATCATATACCCCCAGATTCATAACCGCCTTCGCGGCATCTGCTGCATCCTGCCAGGTCACCAGTTCATTTGCCGGTACACCTTCTTCTATCATCTTCTCTCTATAAAGGTCACTTGCCAGATAAAGTTTCAGACGGGAAACCAGTGCTTTCGCCACTCCTTTGTTGACGCGACCCACCAGAGCTGTCTGTGTAGTGGACGGAACAGACATGGCATCAAACAAGTCGTTATAACAAGATGCCGGATTTTCTTCACTGATTTCATCCAGAATATAGCTGGCGCATTCGGCTAAGCTACTACGGGCAATATTCCAGTCTTCATCATAATTGAACACCTTATCGCCCAATAAGGGTACGCCTCCCCATCTTTTCACCAATTCAAAATAAAAATAAGCTCTCAGCAATCTGGCTTCCGCTTTCATCGCTTTTATATCTTTCGCGGATAACTGTGAAGAAGTAGGATAACCTTCTATTTTTTCCAGAAAGAGATTTGCCCTACGGATACCTATATAGAAATTCTTCCATGCTTCGCCATCAAGACTGGCAATATTCTCCGGTGACAAATTACCGTTACGATAGTTCTCCAAACTGCCGTTTCCTCCCTTATCGCGGGTAGGCACACCGTCATCCGTAGCCGCATCGAGGTAAGAATTACTCAAACGGGTATGCAGACCGGGCAACGATAAATAAATGGCTTGATGCAGCTGCTTCATATAGAGCGCTGTCGAATCTTTCGGATTCACCACATTCGCTTCTTGATTCCATTCCAATGGTTCGGACTCGAATGTATTACATGCGCTCACTGCCAACAATCCTGTGACACATGCTACCTGAATCGTTTTATATATGAATCTTTTCATGTTTCTCTAATTTAGAATTGAATGTTAATACCGAAATTATAAGCTTTTGAATTGGGAACATACGCTTTGGTTGTCCCATCTAAAAAGTTGAGTATTTCCGGGTCACGGTCTTTGATTCCGCTGATTGTGACAAGATTGTATCCATTGACAAAGAACTTGACACCATCCAGATGAATGCGGGAAGTCCACACCTTTGGCAGCGTATAAGACAGTTCTACATTCTTCAGGCGCAGATAACTTGAATTCTGCAACCAGAAAGTAGAAGTCCTCTCGTTGTAGCTGTTGCTTCCGGCAGATACTTTGGGGTATCTTGCATTCGGGTTGTCCGGCGTCCAACGGTCGAGATGCTCTACCAATGCTTGCCCGTAGCCACTTTGAGCATTAAATGTAAACGGCATCATCTTGGTAGTAGTCTGCGAATTACCCAATCCCGACCATTGCATACTGAAGGCAAGCCCCTTCCATTCGGCAGCTAAATAAACTCCGTATTCAATCAACGGTGCATTGTTTCCGATAGCTTTGACATCTCTACCGTCAATCAAGTGGTCACCATTCAGGTCACGGTATTTGATATCACCGGGTTGTGGTTTGTAACCTTCCACCGTAGTAGTAGCTAAATAATCGTTCACTTCTTTCTGGCTCTGGAAAAGACCGTCTGCCACATAACCGAAAATCTGACTGTACTTTTCACCGACACGTTGCATATACGATTCCGGATAAGCATTTTCTCCATTAGCCAACAATTTGCTCTTATAGAACAAAGCATTGGCATTGGCTACAAATGATACATCACCGAACCTCTTGTTGTAAGTCACATCCAGTTCGATACCGCTTCTTCTGTATTTACCCAGATGTTCTTTAGGAATATCCAAACCAATCAAGTGATTGGCATCTTTGCCTACCGACTTCTGCAAAACATCGGAATAAGTATTATGGAAAAATTCTACTGTCGCGCTCAGACTTCTATTGAAAGCCTGCAAATCAAGACCGACATTCCAACGGGTTATCTTTTCCCATTTGCTCAGATAAGGCATATTAGCTTCCAGCAGGGTGCGTTGTTCGGTCACTTTATCGCCCCAATATATCTTATTTTTATCTTCCGATTTGTAGTATTTCAGATAAGTGTAATAATAATCGGTCAACGTCGCACTGCTGCTTCTATAATAAGCTCCCGTTCCATCGTTACCATTCATTCCAAAAGTAGCTCGCAGCTTCATCATATTGATAGCAGGAATATTGAACCATTCCTCTTTATGTATATTCCAACCTGCGCCCACTGAAGGGAAGATTCCCCATTGATCTCCCGGCTTAAGCGTATTGAGATTCATGCCGGCAAGGGCAAACTCCGCCATATAGCGTTTGTCATAATCATATTCTGCCCGGAAACCTACGGAGTTCTTACGTAACGGAATGTTCTTTACGCTTGATGTATAATCATTGTATGTATACAATATCTTTGTCCGAAAATTATTCTTCTTGATGTTGAAATCATAACCTATGGCAAAATCCAGATATTGCATACGATTCAGGCGACTATATTCTGTCTTGTTTTCCTGGCTGCCTGCCGATGCCATCTGATTGTACACTTCTGCCGAATTAGGATCGGTGGGGTCTTTCCAATAAGACCAGACTTCCAGATTCTTGCTCCGATTCAAGGATTCACGATAAGAAGAATTGTAAGAATAAGTGGCACTTGCATACAATCCCTTCAAAGCGCCTTGAAAACGATGTTCGAGGGTAGCATCAATGTTGAAATCAGTCTGTGGATAGAGATAATAACCGGACATCGTTGTTTGTCCATACAGGTTATTAGTCTGATGAATAGGACTACCACCCAATGTTCCGTTAGGGTTAAACACTGGATAAGCATTGTTCGGCGTAGCATACATGTCTCTATAAATACTAGACATAATCATTTTCCCCGGTGTAGTCTCACGGTACATCTGACCAAATACATTCACCTTGAAAAGTGTGTGGTCGGTAATATTGATGTCTGTATTCGTACGTAATGAGTACTTCTTCACACTCTCACGTGTATTATAACTATTCAACGAATTATCCTGTTTCAGGAATCCGTCCTGATTGTACACATTCAGATCAATAAAGTATCTCGCCACTTTACCGCCACCCGACATATTCAGATTATATTGTTGGATAGGAGCCGAGTTACGCAACAATTGATCCTGCCAATCCACATCGGGATGTGTATAAGGGCTTGCACCGGTGCGGTAAAGTTCCAAATCCGTTTGCGAATACATCGGAGACTTTCCGTCATTTAGCAACGCTTCGTTCAATAATCCGGCATATTGGTAAGCATTCAAAAACTCCGGCCGGAAAATCTGCTGATTGAATGCGAGTTGTGCTGTAAATCCGATTTTCAAAGAAGTTCTTCCACCTCGTTTGGTTTTGATATACACTACCCCGTTCCCGCTCGACATCCCCAACATAGACAGTCCCAGTCCATCTTTAATGACTGACACAGACTCAATCTGGCTCACCGGAATATTAGCATCCGAACGTGGCACGCCGTCTACCAATATAATCGGCGTATTTCCTCTCAAACGAAAGGAACGGTTTTCTGTAGGATATCCTTGTGATGTACTGATATACAATCCCGGCAATACCCCATCTAACGTGGATTCCATGTTAAACACGGGACGATGTTGCAGCCTGTCGCCCGATGCTGTGGAGACAGCCTGAACCGATACTTCAGCGTCCTGACTTCCCATTAGCACATTCTTTGTCTCAGTACGTTGCTTCAAAGGAACGTCTTTTTTACTCCCCGCCTGTTCCTGTGCGACAACAAAGTTGGCAGCACACAACAAACCAAGTGCAAGCAGGCAATGCCTGCGCTTTGAAGTGTTTCCTTGTTTCAATAGTCTTTTCATATGTATTAATTATATTAAGAGTTTCAAAATATTACCAGCCTGCATGCTCTTTCCTGTTTTCACGCGAGTCGGCATTGCGCTTCTTTTCACCGGTATAGTTCCATTCAATTTCATCTGTGTATTCTTTTCCATGATGTGTTGCGACGGTCTTGATAACATTCTTGCCTTCTTCCAATGTCACATTATCCAGTACGTAGTGTACATCGGTATAGCCATTGCGAATACCCGTCAACTCTTTACCGTTAAGATAGACTGTCGGAACATCGATATTAGAGTAAACTGTTACAGAAGTCTCTTTACGTTCGCGATTGGTGTTGCGACGTTGAGTCAGATACAATACAGGTTCTTTACTCCAATTGGCCTTGTACCAGTAATAAGAGTCTTTCTTGATTTTACGGTCGAAAGTCATCAAGCCTTTCAAGTTACGGGCAGGAACACCGCCACGACTCCACATCGGTACGCCAAAGTCGAACATATTCCAAAGGTAAGAGGCGATGATATAAGGATGTTTCGAGATTACGCTCCATTGGTATTCGTGCGTTTTCGTCTGGAAAGTTTCTGGATAAAAAGGTTTTCCCCAGTTGAGGGCATCGCCCAGATATTCTGTCTGATGTTCCAGATTGGCATCTGCGCCATATTCCGTCAGCATCAACTTCTGCCACGGATATTTCTCTTCCAAGCCTTTCACCCAAGGTTCAATATCCTGTATCTTCTTCTCATACCAACCGAAATAGCGGTTCATTCCCTGAATATCAGCATTCTGGTTGACTGCATGTTCAGCGTGACCGAAACCGTTAACAGCTACCGTATAGCGGTCAGGGTCTTCTGTCTTAGCCAGATCATGAAGTGCCTGTGTCAGCCCGGCTGTGTATTCGTGAGGCTGATAGACTTCATTATGCAATCCCCACACATAAATGGAAGGGTGATTGAAGCTCTGGCGGATCAACTCGCGAAGTTGCGACTGAGCATTTTCCGCTTCGTATCCAGTCACACGATTCACAAAAGGTATTTCAGCCCAGATAACCAATCCCAAAGAATCACAACGGGAATAGAGATAGTCCGACTGCTGATAATGGGCAAAACGAACAGTGGTCGCACCAATATCCATAATCTGCGCCAAGTCGAAATCATGTTCTTTATTGGTGAGAGCACTTCCCAGTCCCCACCAATCCTGATGGCGGGTGACTCCATACATCGGATATTGCTCACCATTCAAATAAAAGCCTTTACCTGCCACAATCTCAAACTTACGGACGCCTAAGGGCTGGATAACTTCATCAATGACTTTGCCATCTGATATCAGCTGTGAAACTACTTTATACAGATAGGGGTCTTTACGCCCCTGCCAAAGATGAGGCTTGTTCAATTTGAATGTGGAAACATAAGCCTGCGTTCCCTGAGGGGTAAGTTCCAAAGGAAGACGATGGGAAGCCACTTTCTTGCCTTCTTGAGTAAAAATAGTATTCTCAAGCACTAGGCTGGCAGGAGTAAGGCTACCATTATCCAACTTCACTTTTACAGTAATATCCGCAGAGCGTTTTGATACATTCTTCTGAGTAATATATACTCCTGGAGAAGCACAATCGGTAACTGTGATATTATTTTGCTCAGTAATAAGTAGCCATACCGGACGATAAATACCGCCATACACACCGAAAAGGTTATGGTTAACAGGTATTACATCCGGACGTGCAGTATTATCAGCCTTTACCATGATTTCATTTTCTGCGCCCAACTTAAGGGCAGTGCCGATTTCAAAAGCAAAAGCGCTATATCCCCCTTTGTGCGTTCCGACGAGTTTACCGTTCACATAAATCTCCGTGTTGGCGCCCACACCTTCAAACCGAAGAAAAACACGTTTCCCTTTCAACTCCTCACCAAAAAATTGTTTCTTTCTGTAATAGCCCACTCCTTCATAAAAAGAAGCAGCTTTTACCTGCATATCTTTGGCATTCCAAGTATGAGGAAGAGTGACGGTTTCCCATTTGCCATTCCATTGGGCGGCGACTTTCACAGGGTCTTCCGAAAAAGGCCCGCGTTTGAACAACCAGCCTTCATTGAAAGAGGTCACTTCACGGGCAGTGAGAGAGAAGAATTGCCCGAGTAGTGCTAATAAAATGAATACAAATTTAAATTTCATATTATAACCCTCTTGTGATTTATGTTAAAGCATCCCGGTAAACACCTTTTGTTCCTTTAGCAGCACGGACTTTAAGCTGGATGACATAAGGTTCCCCCGGATTCTTCTTGGGGACAGATACATTATATTCGTTACGCGCTGTTTCTACTACTTTTACGTCCTCACCGGAAGCAAGCAAAGTTGCCTTTTCAACCGAAATCCCTTTCGGAGTCTTTACAATCAAGCGTTCGCTATAAGGTTGGTTGAATACTATCATATACACTTCGCCGTTTTTACCACGCGTGTAATAACCCCAGTCCTGTTTGTCGAATCCGGCATAATCACAGGCATAGACAGATTTCCCGTAACGATTCATCCATTTGCCGATAGCGGCAGCCAATGTTTTTTCTTCCGGGCGGAAATCCCCATCTGCCTGAGGGCCGAAGTTTACAACCATGTTGCCGCCCATAGAGACAGCATGAACAATGCGGTCAATCACCTCAATTGGAGTTTTTACATAACTCAACGACCAGTCTTTGTGGTAGCCCCATTGGTTTTCGGGAATAGTCATGCAGGCTTCCCAATCCCATTGTGTCACTTTAAGGTCTTTCACCGGGTCGGGCAGGCGGCGTTCGTAACCGGATTCATAGTCTCCCATCAAGCGCCCGTTGCTGTCGAAATGACGTTTCCCTTTGTCGTCGGCACGAAGACGGCTGTTGATAGTGACTCCCGGAAGCATCTCTTTCAACATCTGCTCAGCATGGGCAGTCCACCAACCATTCTTTTTGATGCTGGCATCCCACGTACCGTCAAACCAAAAATCTTTTACTGTAGGGTAGCGGGTAGCCAGTTCTTTCAACTGATTGTCTGTAAACTCAAGAAAGCGGCTGAAGGCAATGCTGTCCTCTTCAGATTTGATACTGTAACGATAGTCAGGGTGACTCCAGTCCATCACGGAGAAATAGAAGTGCACGTCAATGCCTTCGTCATTGTAGGCTTTTACCATTTCTCCCAATACGTCTTTCTTATAAGGAGTATTCGCTACCGTATATTTAGTATATTTACTCGGCCATAAGCAGAAACCTTCGTGATGTTTCGTCGTAATCTTCACGTACTTCACTCCCATATCTTTCGCCATCTTAGCCCATTTCTTCGCATCGAACTTAGTGGGATTCCACTGATCCATCAGTTGCAACCATTCAGACGAAGGTACTTTTGCCCAACTTTTGAGCCATTCGGCTGCGCCGCCATATACTTTGCCGTTCCATTCACCACCAGGTATGGCATACAGTCCCCAATGGATAAAAGCTCCCAAACGGTTATCGCGGAATTTCTGCATGGCAGGATCTTGTCGTTTGCCTACGTTCGTAGCGCCATACTTTAAAGGAATTTCTTCTTTAGCCCCCTGAGCGAAGGTTACAGAACTAATAGTAGCTAATAGTAAAAGTAGTGTTATTAATTTGTTTCTCATGTAACTAATTGTATTATAATGAATAAAGTCAGAAGTATGTAGTTATTTAAAATCTTCCCAAGTTTCATCGGTAATTTCATGTACATTGGGAGCTGGCGTCTTATAACCGGCAGAATTAATTTCTTCCTTCAATGCATCTACTTGATTTTTAGTAATAATGAAAATCTTACTTCCATAATCATCCAATGTAGTATTCACTACTGTCAGGAATCCCCATTTCTCAAAGAAATCAAGCATATTATAACCGGATATGCGACATACCTGACGCACAAAGTCCAATTGATCCAAGCCTGCATTTTTGCCCTCGTCACTCGGACTCGGGTTATTCCGGTAATATTCGTATAAGTCATGATAGAAGTCTTCTTGTCCCAAAGCATCTACAAAATAAAGTTTGAGTTGCCACAAAGGAACTAACTGAGTCTCACGAATTATATCCTTAATATTAGGAAGGCAGTGTGCCCGCCCACCTTCGATAATATATTTTGTGCTTACCTCATAGAGATTCATTTTTGTTTTATCAAATTCGCTTGCATCAAACAACTTACCACCGTCTTCTGTATTCGGATTACCCACACTTGCGTCACCTTTGCCTTGCAATTTGCATGTTTCTCCAAATAAAGTTTGAACATATAAGGCCGTCAAGTTATTGGTAACCTCAGTCATACCTGCCCATTTTAGTCCCGGACGCGTCTGATTTACGTGCCCTACTTCATGAGCCGTTCCCCAAAGACGTTTTGGAAACATATCCGGATTACAGAAGATCTCCGCATAAGATGTGCCCGCGCTATATACGGTACGATAATCTGTTGCATTCGGACTTTTTGCTGTGTAATCCAGGCAAAAATGCATTCGGTTATTGAACATCTTGTTATATTTCACGAGTCCTAAAAACTCTTGCTCCAAATACACCAGCCTGTCACAATTTTCTATAGTTCTAAGAATCTCCGTAATATGACCTTGATTGCTCTGTACATTATTTCCCTTGAATTGTTCCACATTCCAAGTGATATGCGAATAATCACCCAAAACATCAATGTCCTGATAAGGAGCATTCATCAAAATCTCTACCCACTTTTCTTGTGTCTTATGTTTCCGAATATCAAAATAACCATTCACTTTTCCGAAAACAAAGTGTGCTGATACAGTTTTGGCAGCTGCCGCTTTTTTCGCGTCCTCAGTCTCTAATAACAGAGGTATATTTTCTTCTACATTATTCAATAGATAAATCAGTCCTCCAATAGGCGCAACGACTCTATTCAAACCTTCTTTCAATGCAATGGTCTGGCTGTTATTATACCCTCCATTCAAATCTTGGATGATGATAGAAATTTGTGCCCCTTCATACATATTACCTAAATAGATATAGAGTTCCTCATCCTTCTCCGCATAAATGCCGGTAGGATTATCTCTCAAACTATATTTTCCGGTTTTATTCTTAGCAGCCATTATAGAAGGATGCTGATAAGGGCGATATTCAGCCACGCGGAATTCTGTAGTATATCTGCCGGCTTTCAACTCACGTGCCAACTCACGCATTTTCTCATGAGGAATATTGTCTATTTCCGCATCAGTGATACCCGCTTTCAGTTCCGAACAAGATTCATCCGTGAAATATTCGCTAAAATCACTCTTCTGATTTACATACACTACACTTTTATGATCTTTATCATAAACTAATGTAATAGCTGCCGAACGGGCAAAAGCAGATGGAGAAACAGATACAGCCAACGTGTTATTTTCTAATTTCACATCACACCACTGTCTGTTTTCTTCAGAAAGTATACATGCAACATGCGCTGCATTAACAGCTTCATTCCAACTCAGCGGAATCTTCTTAGAACCTCCTGCTACATTAAACTCGATAGTGGCAGGTAAATCAGAAATCCAATCATTCGGAATCTCATTTATTGTACTGTCGTCACTGCACCCTACGTTCAGAAATAAACATAAGAAAGATAGTAATAAACACCAGATGGCAATTGGCGCTCTTTTTTTTGTGCTCTTCATACTCTTGTTCAATTAATTTTTTGATTTTACGTACTAAAACTAAATTAAAGTGCTGTAAAAGTACAGGAGCTATGCAACACCCATAAATACAAATATTGCAAAAAGCAAGCGTATGAATCCACATGGAAAAAATGAGTACCTAAAATGGAAGATTTGGTCACATTTTACCCTATTTTTCTAACCTGACATGATTCGTCCTGGACAATATTAGTAGAAGTTACACACTATTTGATAGTAAAATGCAGTACACTATTCTCCTTTTTTACTCCTTACCACTTGTGGAGCGACTCCAAAAAATGCCTTGAAAGATTTACTGAAATACCGTGGAGAAGAAAATCCCAATCGTATAGAAATCTCTGAAATATTTAGTTCCGGATGATTATTCAGCAATGACATTGCTTCATCCAGCTTTACTTTTAAAATAAACTCATTCGGGGTCAGTCCGGTCATTTGTTTGAACTGCATATATAGTTTGCTACGCCCCATACAGAGTTCAGAAGCAAGGGTGGTGACATCAAAAGCCGGATTCTCATAATTCTCTTTAATAATGTTCACACATTTCGCCAATAATTCCTTGTCTCTTTCATTGGTGGCTTCCGTCATCGGCGATTCTGTAATGGTCTTGCCTGCATAATGTGCTATCAGGCGTTTTTTGTTTTTAATCAGATTATTACAGCGGGCTACCAATACTTTGACGTTGAATGGTTTCGTCACATAGTCATCTGCACCAAACATCAACCCCTCCACCACATACTCGACAGAGGTCTGAGCCGTTAATAAGATTACAGAGATATGAGAAAGCTCCACATTGGTTTTAATCTTATAGCATAATTCTTTTCCGGACATTTCAGGCATCATCACATCACTTATCACCAAATCCGGTTGTATTTGTCTCACCATTTCCAACCCTTCACGCCCATTACGCGCAGTATAGACCTTATATATTGGCAAAAACAAATCTTCCAACATAGATAACAATTCTTCATTGTCATCTACCAAAAGAATGGCAGGCTTATCCTCATCCTTGATATTCTCTTGCGCAGTCGTCTTCTCTTCCTGATCTTCCGCTTCCACTATTTGCCCTAAAGAAAGTACAGGAACTGTCTCTGTAATAATCACAGATTCCCTCCCTTCCGTTGCAGCCATTTCCTCGTCACTAAAATGGCGATTTCCTAAAGGAAGGAACAAGGTGAACTTAGTACCCTTCCCGACAGTACTTTCCACGTCAATCTTCCCATGATGCATATTCATTATTCCTTTAGCTAACGCCAGCCCTATCCCCGTTCCCAACGTGAAAGAGGAAGATGAATTATCTGTCTGATAGAATCTTTCAAAAATCTTCGAAATATGTTCTGCGGGAATACCGGTTCCTGTGTCACACACCGACACGACCGCTTGAGAAGATATTTTTCTGACCTCCACTGTTATACTACCTTTATCAGGTGTATACTTAAAAGCATTTGACAATAAATTAAATATTACTTTCTGCAATTGTTTTGAATCAAACCACACAGAAATTGTTTCTTCAACGCTATCAAAACGATAAGTAATTTCTTTTTTCTGTGCATACTCATAAAAGCACATATAAATCTGCCGGGTGAAAGTAACCAGATTCTGCTCTTCAACTTTAAGCTTCAAATAACCTTGTTCCTGTTTACGAAAGTCGAGTAACTCTGATATCAGATTCCGCATATGCCAGGCATTTTTATATATACGAAGAATACGATTATAAATAGTCGTACCTAAATCCATCTGCATCAACACCTCGATCTGACCAAGGATAAGTGTCAATGGAGTACGGAATTCATGAGATATATTAGTGAAGAAACGCAATTTTATCTGATTCAGTTCTTCTATCCGTTCTTTTTCTTTCCGCTCAAATTCCAAAGAAGATTTCAAGGCAGCCTGCCGTGTCTTAAAACGGATAAATGCGACCATTACTCCCAGCAAACAAAAGAAATAGAAAAGATAGGCCCATATAGTAGCATAAAATGGGGCGGAAACATGTACATTCAGACGAATCTCACTCTCCGGCTTCGGGTTATCTTGCGAATGAACCCTAAGTATATAATCTCCGGGCGGCAGATTTGTATAAGTTATTGTGGTTCCGGAAGTTTGAGTCCACGTCTTGTCAAAACCCTCCAGACAATATTCAAACAAACGGTTCTGCTCATTATTATAATCAAATGTGGCAAATTCTACTGTTATGTTATTTTGCTTGTAGCTCAAAAATATATCCGATGTCTTTGCCAGTATATCAGACAAAATGCCTGTATTGTCATTAGGAATGATTTCCTCATTAAAAATAAGTAACTTATCAAAATTCAGGAAACTCCTGGCCGGTGTTTCATATAAGGATTGTTCCTGAAACAAGGCCAGCCCATTGGTACCACCTATAAAAATAACCGATTTCTCACTACGATACAAAGCGGAGCCTTGACTATAAGTCTGGTTGAAGAGATGATATGTATCTTCCACCGTCTCTTTTTCCCGACTAAAGACAGAAAGCCCTTTTCCATGTAAAAGATAGAGCCTTTGGTCTTCAACCGATTCACATATATAATAACAGTAATCACTCGGAAGGCTATGATTCAAAGTACTGTATGATTTAAAAGTTTGCTCTTTTTCCTGATATTTGAATATTCCCGAACCTATCGTACAGAAATATACATCTCCTCTACTATCCTCAAAGATGTGCACAACTTTAAATCTCCCTATTGCAGCAGTATCTTTGGCATCCAATATGTAACGAGTGACCTTTGATGATGGCAAATGCACACAAATAACCCCTCCACTAGCCGACGCAAGCCACATACGATGACGGCTATCAATCAAAAAGGTTTCATATGCATATTCCCGGCTCACCAACTTTTGGATAGTGGTATCCTCCGAAAGCGGAGAGAATTTCTCCGTCACCGGATCCATAAAAACCGGACCACCCTGTGTCAAGAGAGCAAGCCCACCCTTATACTCTTGAATATCATTCACAATCTCATGCGGCAAGGATGCCGGATTTCCCCTTACATGATGAAGCGTATGCCCTTTGTTTGACTCTAAGTCCAAAATGAACAATCCTCCCAAATGGGTGCCCACGTACAACCGGTCATTCTCTTTCCGATAGAATATTGATTTCAGATTATCGCTTCCTATACTTTTCGTATCTTCCGGATTATGCTGATACCGGACAAAGCTTCCCGTTGCCGCATGATAACAATTCAAACCTCCTCCCTCTGTGCAAATCCACAAATTCCCTTTATTATCTTCTGTCATTTTACCGACAACCGGAAAACTCAGGCAATCCTCCTGTAAAGGCTCCGCATAATAGAAATGATTATTTATTTTATCAGGATTAAAGACATTCACTCCCCCATAATAAGTGCCGATCCAAATATTGCCCTGCATGTCTTTATGAAGGGACAATACCGAATGATGGCTCAGTGTATTTGACGAATCCCCATAACGTGTATAGTGACTCCATTCATCAACTGCCGGATCATAACAATCGAGACCACGGAAAGTCCCTATCCAAATACGTTTAAAATTATCTTCCAATATGCACCGGACCTGGTTATCCGACAATCCATTTTCTTTTGAATCACATCTATAATGTGTTACCTCATAAGTGGAGGAAATACGGAATGCCCCATCCCAGGTGCCTACCCATATATTACCGCTACTATCTCCTGAAATACATTTACCTCTGCTGAACGAAAACAACACGTCCTGCCTGGCAAGATTCTTACGGGAAACGACAATCAAATGGTTGGATGTCACGACCCATATCGAGTCCTTGTCTACATATAAGGATTCTCCTGCCCCGGCCTGTAGCCGGGTTACGAAAACCAAATCAGGATTATTATCTGTATAATAGTAAATACCGGTGCTACAACTGACCCAAAGAGTATCCCCTTCACAGAAGATACCTCTTACATCTTTCTGCCGCAGACAGGTGAATTGTTCTTTATAAATATCCAGCTTGACCAAATCATTGCCGGAACGGATATATACCTTTCCTTTTTTATCTCCACATAATTCATTGATTTCGTTATTCGTCAATCCTTGACCATCATGTGAGGGACGGAATATTTTTACTTCTTTGCCGTTATATCTGTTCAGCCCTTCCGTTGTGCCCAGCCACACCACACCTAACTCATCCTGATAAATGGAAGGAATGCAAACCTGAGACAACCCGTCCGAGACTCCCAGATGCTTAAAATAGTAGTCTTTTCCGCTGGCTATTGTCATGCACAGCAAGCTCAAAATAACAGCAACGAAAACTTTTCCTTTTTCAGATATAATCAAACCTCTCATTTAGCCAAACACAATAAAAGATTAAGATACTTCATCAATCCCGTAACGGCTGTCTGCCGGGTATGAATTGGTTGATAGTATAAGTGCCTGCTATTTGTAAGTCCGTAACCTTACTATTTAAGAGTATTATAGGGAAGGGATACAAAAAAGGGCACAAACACACTCTCCTTCATTGCTTGGTAAGGCTCTAGCAAAGCCCGAAGTTCAAATAAAGAAAAAGCAGTCTACGCCCTTGGATAAGGGTATAAACAACGCTTAGACTTATTATTTTGAACTTCTTTTTAAATTTGCTAGATTTAACCAAGTCAAATAATTGCCTGCAAGTTATACAATATGTCTTTTAATCAACTTTCTTATAAATTATGTACCTCCTTTTTGTTTAAATTTGTCCACAAAGTTAAATAAAAAAGATGAATATACGCAAAGATTCGACAAGTAATATCAAAGACTATCCGTATTACTTCAACAATAACCTTACAAAGCCGGCTTATGAACAGATTTATTTGACGATTCTTGCTAAATTACAGGTTTACAGTATTTTTCTTCAAAGAATTTATTGAGGTTTGTTTCTAAAAAACATATCTTTGTCACGAACTAAAAGAAGAAATTGGATGTTTAACTCATTTTCATATCGTAAGGATTCCGTTCTGTAAATAATCTGTAAGCCTTCCTCTCATTACAGATTATCCCTTATGTTTTCTGACATATTCATGTCGGAGTTATCTTTTATATTTGAATTTTTAAACAACTTGTATGGCCAAATACCCATAAAGCATCATTGTATGCCTCCATTTGCCATATACCTAAAACATTAAAAACAATGAGTAACGAATTAAAGTCAATCCACGATTTCGATTTCACAATGATATGTAATTACTTCAAGTTATTGGAACGTCAAGGTCCCGGGAGCCCCGAAGTCACACAAAAAGCCGTAAGTTTCATCAACGAGCTGTCAGACGAAGCTAGAATTGCCGATATCGGCTGTGGCACAGGCGGGCAGACAATGGCACTGGCCAACTATACGAAAGGACAGATTATAGGTATCGATCTTTTTCCCGATTTTATCGAGATATTCAACAGGAATGCAGCTAAATTACATTGCGATGACAGAGTAAAAGGCATTGTCGGTTCAATGGATAATCTGCCGTTTCAAGATGAAGAACTCGATCTAATCTGGTCGGAAGGCGCTATTTATAATATAGGATTCGAACGAGGGATGAATGAATGGAACAGATTCCTTAAAAAGAACGGATTCATCGCTGTAACGGAAGCATCCTGGTTTACTCCGGAACGCCCTGCCGAGATAGAAGACTTCTGGATGGCCAATTATCCGGAAATCGATACGATTCCGAATAAAATAGCACAAATGGAGAAAGCAGGATATACGCTGACAGCCCATTTCATTTTACCGGAAAACTGTTGGACCGAGCATTTCTATGCTCCCCAGTTCCCGGCCCAGGAAGCTTTCCTGAAAGAATATTCGGGAAATGCCGCGGCTGCAGACCTCATTGCCGGACAACGGTACGAAGAGAGCCTATATTATAAGTACAAGAAATACTATGGCTACGTATTCTATATAGGACAAAAAAGATAATTAACATCTGCCGGAGAAGTTAGCAAGATAGGATAACTCTCCGGCACTTATTATCCTTTACTTTGCAAAAAGATATGGAAACGAAAGAACTAAATAGGCAAGAATACCAATTACGGATTGATAAAGTCACAGACTATATCCATAATCATATAGACCAGCCGCTCTCTTTACAGAAAATGGCCGGTATCGCATGCTTTTCGCCTTTCCATTTTCACCGTGTCTTTGTATTTCTGACAGGTGAGACGCCTACGGATTACATCAAACGCATCCGGATTGAAAAAGCAGCCCTATTATTAAAACAAGACAAGGAACTTTCCGCCACCGAAATTGCCCGCCTTTGCGGCTTTAGCAGCCTTTCACTTTTAAGCCGCAATTTCAGGCAACATTTCGACATGACTATCCGGGAGTTCCGTTCACTATAATAAAACTCTAAAAAGACATGGAAAATAAGATTCTGATTTTTCGAACTTCTATCACCAGAAGATGTGACATCAAACGGATAGGAAAGCTTTTGGCCCAATACCCCCAAATAGATAAATGGAACGTGGACTTTGAAGACTGGGAGAAAATATTAAGGATAGAGTGCAGCGGAATCACTGCACTCGAAATCACGGAAACTCTCCGGAACAATCATATTTTTGCCATCGAGCTGGAATAAAGTCGAATTGGAATAAAGAAAAGAAGGTTTCAAACTCCCAACAATTGTTTCAGTTCCGACACTCCCTCGGAAGCCCCTTTCTGAATCACATGTATCGAGCGGGAAGTATGTGTATCTACCGGTTTCGGATCAATCAGATACACCTCTGCCCCTCTCGGCACATAATGAAGCAACCCTGCTGCCGGATATACATTGAGCGAAGTTCCGATTATCACAAAGATATCCGCCTTCTCCACATACCGGATAGCCGTTTCAATCTCCGGTACAGCCTCGCCGAACCATACGATAAAAGGTCGCAGTTGAGTCCCGTCTCCGGCTTTATCTCCCATCTTCACTTCATATTCTTCAGGCTTCAATTCCTTTATATAATGGGGATTATACGGATCTCTACTCGAACAAACTTTAGTCAGTTCGCCATGCAGATGGATGGTATGGCTACTTCCGGCACGTTCGTGCAGGTTATCTACATTCTGCGTCACTATTGTCACTTTGAAGTCCTTTTCCAGTTCCGCCAACAATTCATGCCCGCGGTTCGGCTTCACTTCCAGCAACTGTTTCCGGCGTTCATTATAGAAATTAATCACCAAAGCCGGATCACGCTGATACCCTTCGGGAGTAGCCACCTGCTCCACAGGATATTTATCCCACAAACCACCTGCATCCCTGAACGTACTGATTCCACTCTCGGCACTCATACCTGCCCCCGTCAAAATTACCAGATTCTTCATATTTGTTCCTCCTTCTGTTCGTTTTAAGATATACAAATGTAATCAGAATCATCGGAACAAAAGAATAAATTCTCCAAAGAAAAGGAGCTAACTTTCACGGATATAAGAATTTTTAAATACCAAATGCTAAATCATTCAAATAAAACACGTACTTTTGCGATTCATAAATTTGCAATTGATTGGAAGCTAAAACTATGAAGGTGATGCCTTTCAATCGCCAACAAAAAACATTATATGGATAAATTCAGTTACTCTATTGGCCTGGGAATCGGTCAAAACTTATCAAGCATGGGGATTGGGAATCTCTCGGTAGAAGACTTTGCACAGGCAATCAAAGATGTATTGGAAGGCAACCAGACGGCTATCAGCCATCAGGAAGCCCGCGAAATAGTAAACAAGTATTTCGAAGAACTCGAAGCTAAGATGGGTGCTGTCGCCATCGAACAGGGAAAAGCTTTCCTCGAAGAAAACAAGAAAAAAGCAGGTATAGTGACTTTACCCAGCGGATTACAATACGAAGTTATCAACGAAGGTACAGGCAAAAAGCCCAAAGCTACCGATCAGGTAAGATGTCATTACGAAGGTACGCTGATTGACGGCACACTGTTCGACAGTTCTATCCAACGTGGTGAACCTGCCGTATTCGGTGTTAACCAAGTAATCCCGGGATGGGTGGAAGCACTGCAACTGATGTCTGAAGGCGCTAAGTGGAAACTGTATATTCCGTCAGAACTGGGTTATGGCGCAAGAGGTGCAGGAGAAATGATTCCTCCTCACAGCACACTGATATTTGAAGTAGAATTACTCGAAGTATTATAAATAAAAAATTTCAAAGCAAAATGAAAAAAGTTAGTATTTTTATGGCAATCGCCGCTGCTGCAAGCCTTGCTTCTTGTACAGCTCAGTCTCCTAAAGCAAATCTGAAAACAGATCTCGACTCACTGTCTTATTCTATCGGTATGGCTCAGACTCAAGGTCTGAAAGGTTATCTGACAGGTCGTCTGGATGTAGATACTGCATACATGGCAGATTTCATCAAAGGTTTGAACGAAGGTGCAAACAAGACCAGCAAGAAAGACATCGCTTACATGGCAGGTCTGCAAATCGGTCAGCAAATCAGCAACCAGATGATGAAAGGTATCAACCAGGAATTGTTCGCAGGTGACTCTACCAAGACTATCAGCAAAGACAACTTCATGGCCGGTTTCATCGCAGGTACTTTGGAAAAAGGCGGCATGATGACTATGGACGAGGCTCAGACTTATACTCGTACAGCTATGGAAACTATCAAAGCAAAAGCTCTGGAAGAAAAATATGCTGACTACAAAGCTGAAAACGAAAAGTTCCTTGCTGAAAACAAAACTAAAGAAGGTGTAAAAACAACTCCGAGCGGCCTGCAATACAAAGTTATCACTGAAGGTAAGGGTGAAATTCCTGCTGACACTTGCAAAGTGAAAGTAAACTACAAAGGTACTTTGATTGACGGAACTGAATTTGACAGCTCTTACAAACGTAACGAACCGGCTACTTTCCGTGCCAACCAGGTAATCAAAGGTTGGACAGAAGCTCTGACTATGATGCCTGTAGGTTCTAAATGGGAACTTTACATCCCTCAAGACCTTGCTTATGGCGCAAGAGAATCAGGCAACCAAATCAAACCGTTCTCTACTTTGATTTTCGAAGTTGAATTGGTAAGCATCGAAAAAGATAAGAAATAAGAAAGTTTCTTTCTAAATAGAAAAAGGAAAGAGGTGCAAAGCGTTTGCCCCTCTTTTTTTTGCTTTTTCCTATTTTTTTTCTCGGAAAAGAAGAATAATTAAAATAAATCTCTATATTTGCTTACTATTTGATAACAACTGGAAATTATAATTTATTATTATGGAAAGAATAGACAACCTCGACAGGCAGATCCTAGAGATTATCTCCCAGAATGCCCGCATCCCTTTTAAAGACGTAGCAGCCGAATGTGGAGTGTCACGTGCAGCCATTCACCAACGTGTGCAAAGACTGATTGACCTAGGTGTCATTGTAGGCTCAGGTTACCATGTTAATCCGAAATCCCTTGGCTACAGAACTTGTACCTATGTCGGTATCAAGCTGGAAAAAGGCTCTATGTACAAATCTGTTGTGGCAGAACTTCAAAAAATTCCCGAAATTGTGGAATGTCACTTCACCACAGGCCCGTACACCATGCTGACCAAGTTATACGCATGTGACAACGAGCACCTGATGGATTTGCTGAACAACAAAATGCAAGAGATACCGGGCGTAGTAGCTACCGAGACGTTGATTTCTCTGGAGCAGAGCATCAAGAAAGAAATTCCTATTCGCGTAGAGAAATAAGCGTATCATGGAATTTCTAAATGAATATCACCTTGCAGGATTATTCATCGGAATTTGCACCTTTTTGATTATCGGCCTTTTTCACCCTGTCGTGGTAAAGGCCGAATATTATTGGGGCACAAAATGCTGGTGGATATTTCTGATACTTGGCATAGCCGGAGTCATTGCCTCATTAAGCATTGATAATGTGATACTGTCTTCCTTGCTTGGTGTCTTCGCTTTCTCTTCCTTTTGGACGATCAAAGAGGTCTTTGAACAGGAAGAACGGGTAAAAAAAGGCTGGTTTCCCAAGAACCCGAAACGAAAATATAAGTTTTGAGAACAAAGAATAGCAGTTTTTTATCGAAAGGATTTGCATAATTCGACAGAAAATACTACTTTTGTCACCGCATCCAACAAATGGATACATCGGACTTGTAGCTCAGTTGGTTAGAGCAACAGACTCATAATCTGGAGGTCCCTGGTTCAAGCCCAGGCTGGTCCACGAAAAGCTCCTGTAAGTGAAACACTTACAGGAGCTTTTCTTTTATGCAATCCTATTCAATTCTTTTTTACCCTAATACCTATTAATATTGACTGAAAAGCTATCGTTAAAGTTTAACGAAAGTCTTTCAAATCTTCCTGCAATTTCTGGCGAGTAAAGAAGATACGGCTCTTTACTGTTCCCAATGGAAGATTCAGTTTATCTGCAATCTCTCGATATTTGAATCCGGCTACATGCATAGCAAACGGTACTCTATATTCTTTAGGCAAAGCGTTGACTACACGGCGCATCTCTTTTAGGTCATAAGCACTTTCTGTACTTTCATATGCGGAGTCCTGCGGCAGGTTGATATGATAAAGATTATCAGTCTGATCAACAAATGTCTGATCGCGTACAACCTTACGATAATTATTAATAAAGATGTTACGCATGATCGTGTACATCCATCCTTTAAAATTTGTGTCAGGGGTATATTTATCTTCGTTGTCCAATGCCTTTAATGAGGTTTCTTGTAACAGATCGTTTGCTTCTTCACGATCGGTCGTCAGTTTATATGCGAAACGAAGTAATTCTTCCTGTACTCCTACCAGGTCTTTTTTGAAGCTTAAACTTTTCATATGCGTTACTTTTAATGTGTAAATACTCGTCGTAATAATTTTGATGGTGCAAGTTTACGGGAATTCAACAGAAGTGACAGGTTAAGAACAAACATTGTTTAGGGGAAAATCTATCAGCGGATAGTTTTTAGGTCATTTTAGATAGATTTTAGGTGGTATTTGGGTTGTTTCGGAATAAAAAAAATCCCATTTTGATGTCACACCTGACTCAAAATGGGATAACACAAACAAAACAAACAATATTAGCGATTTTCACAAACAGCTGTACCTTATATTTTAAAATTCATAAGACTTATTTAGATTATGTCGCCAAAACATTTTTATAGGAACAAAAGTATTACTTTATTGCAATATGAGACACAGGATTTAAGAATAGTTATAAAGAATAATTATTTTATGTGTAAATAATGGTATCAGGATATAAAGAATTATTTTTAATACCTGTTTATAACAATCCATAACAGGCTCATTTCTTGAAAGTTTCTTCTTTTTCAGCGTTTGAGTAAGATAATTCCCGCATAACTTCTTTCCTTACAAGAAATAAATTTCTATATTTGGGCAATAAGCAACCAAATACCTATTTACTCAACTATGGCTGATACAATCTCTTATCAATATGCCGCTCCTTCCGCATTGCAACGCTCTGCCGACCAGGACGAACTATTCCTCGCCAAATACAGCGAAATTGAGAAAAAAGACGCTCCCTGTTTCTTCTGGGGGAAGTTGACACAACCTTATATGACAGCACGCTGTCTCATAGCCTTATCCAACGTAGTGCAGTCCAGTTTTAATCTGACACCTGCCCAACTTTCGATGCTGAAAGACCCGATTGTGACAGCAGGCAACAACCGTCTGCGCTTTGAAGGCTTTTCCAACTGTGCAGGCGTATATGCCAGAGTCGATGTGCTCCCCGATGGGCACGACGGGGAATTTCTGGAGAATGGAACGACGAATGTAGACTTCAATGCAGGGATGATTTCCGCTTTAGGGGGTATCAGGAGGCAAGAGAAAGTGGTGATGTCGGTCGGCCCGAAAGAAGTGGGACTATATAATAAAGGTGAGAAAGTGATAGAACGCAAAGTTCCTCTCCCCGTGAAATGGATAAAGGGACTGACTACGGTACAAATCTATCAATCCGCAGCCGAACGGCTCTATTCTTTCAACCGCATACAGACTTTACAACTCTTTCAGACTCTACCGAAAAGTACCGTAAAATGCGACTATTATTTAGTAGTCCGTGGTCAAAAACCCGCCTTTTCACCGGTGAAAAGTCTGAATTCCGTATGTATCGGCGGACTTCATCGCTTGCGGTTGCTTGAGCCTTTACTTCCGTTCGCTGACGAGTTAAGAGTCTTTGTCCACCCCACCATGCAATCGACCACCTGGCAACTCTATTTCGGCCCGGTTCGTTTCAGCCTTTCTCTCTCGCGGGAATGCTGGCGCGGTTTCTCCGGAGAAGGAGCCGCTTTGGATGCCCTGCTCGAAGACATTCCGGAAAGATGGATAGAAGCCATGGACAAATACAGCTATGCCAATCAACAGTTCAATCCTACTCTTTTTGCTATTGAGGAACATATCGACCTGGATAGGGTGGATTCCCTTTCGGCACGATTGGCGGCTATGGGACTACTAGGATTCGATTTGGATGAAAACAGCTTCTTTTATCGCCGTCTGCCTTTCAAGACCGAACGGATTATGAGTCTCAATCCCCGAATGATAGCTGCGGAGAAACTTCTGGAAGAAGGGAAAGTCGAAGTTATATCCAATGACGGAAACCGGGTGGAAGCCCGTGTCGCAGGCAGCGGCGGAGTAAGACATACCGTCATTTTAGACAGAGAGAACGAAAAAGAGCGTTGTACTTGTACCTGGTTCAGCAGTAACCAAGGCGAACGGGGAGCTTGCAAACACATTTTAGCAGTAAAGAAATCAGCACAATGGAAGAATTAAAACATGAATTGGAGAAGCTGTCCAAGGCTTACAAAGATACTCCGGAGAAAGAAGAAAAGGTATTGATTCCTTTTATCAAGAAATTATTGGAACTCCCGATGAAGGAACGACGTAAGTTACTACCCGTCATACGGGACTTGCAATGGATAAAAGGCAAGTTTTCAGGTTTCAGCAGTCAGACGTTTTGCAGCCATGACAGGGCGCGTTTCCTGGCGGCTGTCCAATTCGTATGTGCCAACAAGAAAGAAATGGATATGGCATACAATATAAACTTCGACCTGATATGCAAACTACTTCCACTCTATTGCCCCACCTGGCTCACAGACTTTATCAACGATGACAAAAGCTGGAACAATTTCGGCCTTGGCTACGAAGATCTCATATCACTCATGGATATGGGGTATCTCAAGGAACTTGCTCCGAGCCGTATTGCACACGTACTCCCTGGATGTATCCGTATAGCAACTGGTGACCCGAAAAAGAAAGATTCTTTCGACAGCAATTTGTTACTCAAACGCGACATCATACTGAAAGAACATATATGGGCTATTTTTGAACACGACTCCTCCGTCAGTTATCAGGACGAGAGCGCCAAGAACGCCTACAAAGAAGGAATCACGACACGGGACGAAAGTATCAGCACCGCTCTCTACCGTTTCTCCCTTGACGGGCATATGGACAGAAACCGTTTACTGAAAGAAACACTCGCCACATTCCACCGGAACTTTAAGAAAGACATGGCAGGATGGTTTGCCGGATTCTTCGAGACGTTGCAACCCACCACCGACGAACTGTTATCCTTGCAAGAAGAGATGATGCAAGTATTCACCTCTTCCTACACAAAACCGATGAATGTAATGCTGCAACAATTCAAGAAGATTGCGGCTGAAAAAGGATTCTGCTATCAGGAGTTCGTAGAACGGGCAACCACTCTTTTCTTTTCGAGCCCCAAAAACTCGCTGCTCACCATTCATGCCATCTTCGAGAAAATCGCCGCACAGCACCCCGGAATGAGAGAAACATGCTGCATCACCCTCTGCCAGTTATTCCTGAAGAAAGACGAAAGCCTGCAAAAGAAAGCTGCCGGCTTTATCTCAAAATACGGCGATGCTTCCTCGTCCGTTCTTCAAGAAACGCTACAATCCTATCAACCGGAAATGTTTCAAAGCGTGCAAACAACTATCGCCACTTTCAATACACAATCCACAGACAATGCACAATCCATAGGCAAGACAAACAACACAGAAACAGCCTATATAGAAGCTGTAAATACAGAAACAACCACAACAGCCGCAGATTTCCTTTCCGAGGAACCATCTACAGAAACCATCCGCATTTGCCGGGAAGACAACCGCATCCCGTATCCTGCCAACAAAGAAGATTTCCTGTTCCAGCTCAGCCGCTTGTTCGACATGGAAGAGAGCTGGGAGACGGACACCACGATTGCGGCCATCATCGCTTTCCATCCCCAACTGGACGAAGAAGATTTCAGTCGGATGGAGCCCATATTCCAACGGGCAGCGAACATCGTAGCCAGCAGTTGGATGCCCTACGAAGACCTTCTTGCCACCTTCCTACTGGAGTACCAACGCTTATGGGCACAGGCAGACACTACTCCCCAGGGATTCCTGCGCAATATGTTCACCCGCCTGGAAGAAAAGCTAAAAGGAATAGATTCAAACAGGGGCGCTTATGACGAACGCGCCTTCAAACGACTTGCCGACTGGAAACCGGGGTACAGTAACGCAACCTGCTTTATTCCTTTCAAAAAGTTATGGATAGACGTCATCTGCCGAATCAAAGACGGTAATACGCTTCCCCTGCTTTCTGCTCCGACCCACACTCCGGCATACATACAGGCAACAGAACTTATACAGCGGCTTGCCGCCTATCAGAAAGCAGGCACAAAGCCCAATACATGGGATTTCCAACTGGCTATCGCCCGCTGTGCCATGAAAGACAAAGAAGAAGCCATCGCCACTGCCCGGCAATTATTGAAAGACGAGTACCTGCATCTTTTCCTCTTCCTGCTGAATGAAGACACTCAACCCGAGCCGCCCTACAACCATCAGCCCGCGTGGATAACGGCCGGACTAGTAAAAAGCCCGGAAACAGAATTCAAAGCATTCAAATCCTTCTCCTGTAACACATTACCCCACAATTATCTGTCAGGGGATTACGGATGGAAAGAACCGAAACCGAAAGAGAATGCATACGAGACAGACAAACACTTGCAACTGGAGTTCTACAAATGGCACGAATATGCCGAGCGAAACAGCCATCAATTATGGCAGGAACATCTGCTTATCAACAGTAAATACAACATGGATGATTCCCGCTACATGGAACCGCTGCTATGCTGCTTTCCCAACCGTCCGGAGCCGTTAATCGCACAAATCATCACCTGCTATATGTCTTTCGGCACTCCACAGGAAGACAGCAAACGCAGCATTGCCCACGCTCTGCGCATGCTTCTCTCCTTCCATTGCCCGCTCAGGGAAATGAGTTTGCTGTTACTAGGCGGCTCACTGCTCTTTGCTGACAAAACAGTCCGTTCCTATGCAGCAGAATTATGGGTGGAAGGGCTCACTGCCGGAAGAATAAACAACCGCCGTGTAGGAGAAATCCTCGCCCGCCTTGTCTGCATGGAACTTGCACCGCTGAAACGCTTCACCACACAAGTGTACGAAAGCATGTACAAGCGAAGCAACTTCCACAACCGCCAACTGGAAGAACTGCTCACCGTATTTATCTGTGGATTGCCCGACAAACCCGTCACCGGACTCAAACAGCTACTCGAACTCCACCTCGAACTGCTGTCCAACAACCACAGTAAAGTTACGGACGAACAACTCCGCCAACGCCTGCAGGAGTGGACGGCAAGCAGCAACCTGAAGAAAGTGACAACTGCACTGAACAACCTCTAAAAATCCCTACGATTATGACCATAGAAGAACGCCTCAACGAAATAGTAGAAAAACAACAGGGTGATGCCATCATCCCCTTTCTGCAAGGATTAACGCAGGAAGAACGAAGAAGTCTCGTCCCCTGCCTCAACAAACAGGAAGAGCATTATAATAAGTTTGTCCAGCTAGAGCCAAACACATACGGTACACGCGCCACTCCCGAACAACATCGTATCCTCAACCTTACCGCCCTCGTCATCTATTCTCAGAAAGAATATAGCAAATATTATTGGAGTATAAATGTCGAACGGCTGAATGAATTGATTTCGTGGCACATCCCTTCCTGGCTGAATACCTTCTTCAAAGAAGGTGAAGGAAAAGATTCCCGCGGATTCTATAATATGGATTATGAGATACTAATGGACTGGTTGGAACAGGGAATTCTCACTGTCAGCCCAACACCACAGACCATAGTAGGCTATCTGGTGAACTATATTAACAACACCAGCATATTGCAAAAACGGGAAATTACATTGAAAGAGCACATTTGGTACCTCTTTGAATACGACTGTGGACAAAACTGGATGGATAACCGAAATGGCGGTTCCCCCTACTATCCCTACAGATACCTCATCGAAAATGGACTGCTGAACCGTATGCGCGTACTGAAAGAATCCCTGCTTGCCGTCAACCGGAACATGAATAAAAACCTGTGCAGTTGGTTTGCCGGCATGTTCGAAGCACTCGCTCCCAGCGTAGAGGAACAATTGGAGTTACAACCGGAACTATTTGCCGTCCTGTCGTGCCCCCACAGCCGTCCGACAAATATCATACTCAAATTGCTGAAGAACCTGTGCAGTCACCCCCAATTCCCGACAGAAGAATTTCTGAACCAGACTTCCGTCCTGTTTGCTTCGGACGTAAAGGCAGTCCATCAAAATACGTTGGCCATCCTCAACAAGCTGGCGAAAGAAAGAAAAGAATACTGCGACGCCATCTGCTGTGCCGCCGCACAAGGGCTAATGAGCCGTGAAGAATCTATCCAAAGTAAAATAGTAAAACTGATTCAGACCTACGGAGACACAGAATCGGCAACATTGAAAGAAGCCCTTTCCGTTTATGTAGATACCATGTTGACCGGCATCAAACAAGAATTGAAACCTTATCTGGAAGGTAGCTCCTCTGACATCACCCCGGCAAACCCGACAACCAACAATGCTTCCTTTATCAGTGAATCCTATGAGCCTATCCCGCCCATCATCAGCGAAGAGAACCGGATACCGGAAATCACCTCTACCGAAGACCTGATATTTTTAGCCAGCCAAGTGTTGGAAGTAAACGAAGTGTATCACTTCGAACAATTTATCAGTTCGCTGATACAATGGGACGACCAACTGGAAGCCGGGCAAGTCCCCCAATGGACGCCCATTTTTCAACGTGCCTATAAACTAATTCTAAGCGGTGGGAATTCCCGCACCGGTATATTGGACGATATGATGGCAACTTTCCTCATCGACTATTCCAAGCTACTAATCAGACGCTTCCCTGAAGAAGGGAAAGAGCTGAAAGTCTTGCACGAGAAAATGGTGCAGAAAGATGAAGTACAACGAGGACATTGGGGATTCTGCAATTTACAATCGCTTACCATCCGAAAAAAAAGAAATAAACAAATAGAGCACCGCGTGCACAGGCAATTACTATGTCATACCTTAGATATGCTTGAAAGCAACAAACCCCGCCTGCCGTTGCTTTCCACGCCTACGCATATACCCATGTTTATCGACCCGGCAATCCTCATACAAAGATTGAAGCAATATCAACAGGCAGATGTCGAGCCTAATAGTCAGGATATGCAAATAGCACTGTCGCGTACGGTACTGGATGAAACCACCGCTCAACTACTCTCCACCATCACTCAGGAACTGGAAGGAGAATACCGGAATCTGCTTCTCTTCCTGTTCGGAGAGAAAGAGTCTGCGCCCCAGTCCCCCTTTACGCATCCGGCATGGTGGATGACAGCAGGACTTATCAAATCACCGGAAACGGCCTATCCCGAATTTAGGGACTTCCCCTACAACGAAAGTCCACGTGAATTTCTGACTGGAAACTTCGCATGGAAAACGTATCTGGAATCTCATTCATATATAGATTACACCAAGAAAGTGGTAGAATGGACTTCCTCTACAATCAGCATTCATCTTCCGGAAGGACAGAACGTCCGAATCATCAATAAAGGGAAATATAACGAGAGAGCAGAGTATCACCCGCGCACTCCACATCCGTTGCTGGTAGAAATATATTATCCTCAGGGACAGTATTTCGACGAAATATCAAAAGATTTGCCGCGTCTGTTATGGCTGGCACCCAATACGCCGGAGCCATTATTAGCATGGTGCATCTGCCAAGCGATATACGACCCGATGTTAAATGAAGTAAGAGAGGTCAACGTGACCCGGACTACGATAGCAACATTCCACCAGTTCAGGCACACATGGCACGAGATTTCTTATCTTCTGGAAGCCAGTTGTATGTTAGTGGCCGACAAAACCAGTCGTGCCTATGCTGCCGAAATATGGATAGAACGTGCAAACACAGGATGCATGGACAGCTCACGCATAGGCAGGATTCTAGGCTCGCACCAATGCACTGGATGGGGCCCTCTGAAAAGATTAACCGACCTGATACAGCAACAGATGATGAACGTCAGTCCGCTGCACAACCGGGAATTGGAGAAACTGCTTGTCGCACTACTCGCCGAACTTCCTGAAAAGCCTGTCAAGGATTTAAAGAAGCTATTGGAAATCTATGCGGAAATACTTTCTATCAATAACAGCAAAGCGGAAGATGAACGTGTCTTGCGTCTGCTGAATGTATGGAAAGGAGTAGCCAACCTGAAAAAAGCAGTTATGAATATCAAATGCTAAAAGCAAAAAAGAGTACCTTTGCCATCGAAAAAACAAAAGTACAATGAGATTTCTGAAACACTGTCTGCCTGCTTTTTGTGTTCTGCTGATGTGGTGTTCCTGTATTTCCGGGACAAAGGAAGGAAAGGATTCCACAAAAGCAGGGACTGAATATATAGATACCGTACAAGTCTGTGAAGCCGTCCTTCCCGCCCCGCAACCGGAGAAAAGTCCGATGGCTCGCTATATGGACTCTTTAGGACTGGTAGACGTGACCGAACTTGACAGCAGTCTTGCCGTGAAGCTGATGTACACACAAGCGGATAATTTCACAGGAGAGGTTCTTTACGATGATTTATCGGAAGCCTATCTGCACCCGGATGCGGCACACGCTCTTGTAAAAGCACAAAGAGCATTGAAAAAGCTGCATCCGTCGTATAGTCTCCTTATTTATGATGCCGCACGCCCGATGTCCGTACAAAAAAAGATGTGGAATGTAGTGAAGGGAACAGCTAAATACAAATACGTCTCCAATCCGAACCGTGGCGGTGGGCTCCACAATTACGGACTGGCAGTAGATATCAGTATCCAGGACTCTTTAGGCCAACCACTGCCCATGGGAACGAAAGTAGACCACCTGGGTGCAGAAGCTCATATCACACAGGAAAGCGAACTGGTACGTAACGGAAAAATGAGTGAAACAGAACGGCAGAACCGGATACTGCTGCGAAAAGTAATGAAAGAAGCCGGATTCCGTGCATTGCCCAGTGAATGGTGGCACTTCAACTTTTGCAGCCGGGACGTAGCCAGACAGAAATATAAATTAATACCATAAACCGCTACTTAACGATTCATCGTACTATCACAATAACGTAATAACACCCTTATGGAAATCTCCCCCGAAACTCAACAATTCATCCGCGAACACCTATCGGACAATGTACGCACCCTGGCTCTGCAAGCTAAAAAATATCCGGATGTGGATATGCCGACTGCCATCACTCAAATTGCAGGACGACAGACCGCCGCCGAAAAAATCCCATCGTGGAAGGAGATAGAAGATATATGGTATCCGAAACATTTGTCATTGGAACAATGCTCTTCGGAAATCACCGCCCGCTACAAGGCAAGTCTCCTGCAAGGCGAATCCCTGACTGACCTTACCGCAGGATTCGGAATAGACTGTTCTTTCCTTGCTGACGGATTCAAATCAGCCACCTACGTAGAACGTCAGAAAGAACTTTGCGAAATAGCGGCACATAACTTTCCCATACTCAACCTGAACCATATTACCGTCAGAAATGAAGACGGCGTAGCCTACCTGCAAACAATGTCTCCCGTAGACTGCATCTTCCTCGACCCCGCCCGCCGCAACGAGCATGGCGGCAAAACCGTAGCCATCTCCGACTGCGAACCGGACGTAGCCGAGCTGGAAGAACTTTTACTAAGCAAAGCCAACCGGGTAATGGTCAAACTCTCCCCCATGCTCGACCTTTCATTGGCATTGAAAGAACTGCGACATACACAAGAAGTCCATATTCTGTCCGTCAATAACGAATGTAAAGAACTGCTGCTATTACTCGGACAAGAGCCGCCGGCAGAAGTCCCAATCCACTGCGTGAACCTCTCCACAAAAGGAGAACAGGAAGAACAACACTTCGTATTCACCCGTGAACAGGAGCAGCGCAGTGAATGTACCTACACGGATACATTAGAGAACTACCTGTATGAGCCGAATGCATCCCTTCTGAAAGCCGGCGCTTTTCGCAGTATCGCCGCAAGCTATCCGGTAAAGAAACTGCATCCCAACAGCCATCTTTATACTTCCGATACGCTGATTAGCGGCTTTCCCGGAAGAATCTTCCGTATCGTCAACCAATGTAGTTTTAATAAGAAAGAAATAAAAGAAAGCCTGGCAGACCTTAAGAAAGCGAACCTCACCGTCCGCAACTTTCCGGCTACCGTGGCTGAACTACGCAAACGCATCAACCTGGCAGAAGGGGGAGATACCTACCTATTTGCCAGCACATTAAATAATGGGCAAAAAATTCTGCTCCGATGTGAGAAAGCTTGAGATATTTACTACTTTTGTAACAAACTAACTATCTGAACTAATTTCACATGAATCAAGCACAACTAAAAACGGTTTTAATAATAATCGTGCTAGCCGCCTGCCATGGTACACTTTTCTCGCAGAGAAATTTCGAGAGACATGAATTCTCCTTCCATGCCGGATACGGTAATATGTTCAAAGGAACTCCCACACTGACCATGAGTACCCACAGTTACCAACGCAAGCTTGCACAAGGTGTCACTTGGGACGGGCAGTACCACTTCCGCCCTCTCAAACGTTTCATCTTCGGGGCAGTCTATACCGGATTCTCTTCCAAAGGCAGCCATCCCGAAGGAAAAGACCATTTATTGATTCATTTCATCAGTCCCCAAATCGGAATGTGCAACGCCAATACCAGGCATTGGCAGATTCGTGGGGGAGTAGGGCCCGGCGTACTCTTTTTACGGAACAACAGCGAGGTATTTGGCAAAACACGGAGAGTGAAAGCCAGAAGCATCGGTTTTCTAATCAACAGCAATGCCACCTACAAACTGACTTCCAACCTGGGGCTCGGAGTAGGAGTGCAATACCTGTTCAGCGGACTTGTCAGGATGAAAACTCATTATCACGGAGAAACGACCATCGTCAGATTTGATGAAAACCATGACGCCAATCTTTCCCGCCTGAATCTCACTGCGGGATTATCTTATTATTTTTAACCTTAACTTCAATGAAAATGAAAAAATATATACTCATTCTTTTCTCTATTGTCAGCCTTTGGAGCTGTACGGAAGACAACACTGTCGATATCACAGTAATGCCGCCTGCCACAACCACAGGTGCCAACACATTCGGATGCCTTGTAGACGGCTGGATTTATGTGGGCGGACGATATCTGGGCTGGGCCCCTTCACCGCTATGGACGCACGATTCGTTCTTCTATTACAAAAACGAAGAAGAGGATAAACTATCCGTTTCAGTCAGGACAAAGGAAGACGGTTTCTGCATAAAATTCACAATCTTAGCTCCCAAAGAAGGAGAAGAGTCCGTCATCACCAATGTAAAAGCCGGAGAGGAAGAACTGAAAAACGGGACAGCCTTTATAAGCCGCTTTGACACAAGCGCGAAAATAATCAGCGCGACATTCGGCAATGGCAGCAGTCTGACCAACGGACGTTTTGATGTTCATTACGCCACACCCGACAGTAATGAATATCAGTAAACACACACAACATCAGGTGTCTCTCTCCTGTAATGGAAGAGACTCCTTTATGGTTTTTCAGTAGTCTCCCCTTGTCCCGCCTTATTCACAGGATTACCGTTTCTCCAATCATCCTTAGGCATTGTCGTCGCATTTCCGTCCCGTACAGCCATATAATGCGGTGACATGATTTCAATTCCCGCTTCATTGAATTTATCCTGTATATTCTGATGCAAGTCCGAATAAATTTGCGCCATCTTATCCGCCTCTTTGATATAGGCATTAATCTGATAGACCGGATACCAGTCACTCAAAGACGTTTCCAACACGAAGGGGCGCGGGTCGTCCACCACTCCGGGAGTATTCAACGCAGCATCAATCAATATCTGATTGACTTGCCGCCACGGAATGTCATATCCGATAGACACTTCCGAATGGATAATGAGTCCGTACTCGCGTGCCGAAGTGCTGTAATTCACGGTATGCGAAGACATGATAAACGAGTTGGGGACAGTGACCACCTCATTTTTCGGTGTACGGATGCGGGTGACAAGCGGTGTTTTCTCAATAATATCTCCGGTAGTATCGTTCAATTTAATCCGGTCGCCCATCTTGAACGGACGCATATAGGTAATCACCAGTCCGGCAATGATATTACCGATAACCGTGCTTGAACCGAGCGAAACAATCAATCCGACAAAAACGGAGATTCCCTGGAACACACCTGAACTGGCTCCCGGCAAATAAGGGTAAATCATCGCAATCATAAATGCATAGAGCAGGAAACGGATGATATGGAAAGTCGGCATCGCCCAGTCCGGATAGAAACCGTTGATTTTGAGACGTCCAGCTTCCACTTCACGCGCCAGATAAAGTACCAGACGCACCAGATACTTCACCGCATACCAAATAACAATAATAGTAAACAACTTGGGAATATAATCCACGATACCTATAAAAATATTCTTAATCGGATTCCATATATATCCCAGCAAGCGATATGCCAGCCCTTCTGTCTGCGGAAATATGATAAAGATAAGAGGTACGGTAAACAACAGTTGCAATGCCATCAGGATATACCGTCCTACACTAGCGAGAAAGACCAGCAGATTGGCTTGCTTCTGTGTATCAAGCAATTCATATCCTTGAATGGAGACAGGCTTTATCTTCGTATCCTTCAACCGCAGGATTCGTGCTTTCACTTTACGGAACAACCAGTTCGTGAGACGGAAAAGTAAATACTGACCGACAATCACCAACACGAAATAAAGAATCCGCTTTACCATCCGCCAGATGCTATGTTCAGCCTTCATCTCATGTAGTTTGGAGACAACATTCTCCCGTCTCTCTTTGGCAAGGGAGTCACGAGAAACACCTTCCCACAATGCATCCTGGTCTGTGAGTGAAAGCAGCACCTTATTGCCGTACATCAAATCGGAGACAATATCCGAATGGTCGATAGAAACGGAATCGGGACGGAGATTGAAGCGTTTTCCCAGTTCCTCAACTGCCGCACCTGTCATTTGCGCCCGTTGCTGGGGAGTATATCCGCCACGTTTGGTAAAAAGATAGAATAAGGTATCGCCATCCGCCACTACAGGTATTCCCTTCGTGAACTGGCGCAAAGAATCAATGCGCTGTCGTTGCTGTGCGTATTTCACGGAATCGGCGGTAGCCATCTGGAGTTTCATTTGCTCCATCTCCATACGCATATTCGCTTCATTGAGCCGGGCTTCTTCCAATGTCTTTTGCAAATTTGCCACATAAGCCGAGTCCGAATCCCGCTTCAAGGCGGGATGTGTCTCGGCTATGGTATCTCCGGCAAATATCTTTTTAACAGCTTGTTCCAACTGTGCCTGCGCCCCCATTGCAAAGGAAGACACCAGCAACACCAGTACTAATCTTTTTATTCTATTTATTTCCATATCCTTTTATTCTCAGATAGTGAATGAAGGTTAATCTATTTTTTAATTAAAACAGAGCAAACATACGGATTGTTTTTGACATATCAACTCCCAAAATGATTATCTTTGCCACCAAACGGAAAAAATTATGAATATATTGTTTCTTATAGGAGGACTTATCCTCATTCTTTTAGGAGCTAACGGATTGACGGACGGCTCGGCTTCAGTAGCCAAACGCTTCCGCATCCCGCCCATCGTCATCGGACTTACCATTGTCGCATTCGGTACTTCCACCCCGGAACTGACAGTCAGTGTCGCTTCCGCCCTCAAAGGCAGCGCGGACATTTCCATAGGCAATGTGGTGGGTAGTAATATCTTCAATACATTGATGATTGTAGGTTGCACCGCCCTGTTTGCCCCGATTGTCATCACCCGGAATACGCTAAGAAAGGAGATACCGCTCTGCATCCTTTCTTCTGTCGTCCTGTTGGTCTGTGCCAATGATGTCTTTCTTGACAAGGCTTCAGAAAACATCCTGAACAGAGTAGACGGTTTATTATTGCTTTGTTTTTTCGCCATCTTCATGGGATATACCTTCGCCATTGCCCGTACTCCGTCCACGCCTGTGGCAAGTGACGCTCAGCACCCCGCCCCTCCTGCCGAAGAAGATGACATCAAATTGCTTCCCTGGTGGAAATCCGTTCTTTATATTCTTGGCGGGCTCGCCGCACTTATTTATGGCGGGCAATTATTCGTCAATGGAGCCACCGGTATCGCCCGCAATCTGGGTGTAAGCGAATCCATTATCGGTCTGACACTGGTAGCCGCAGGAACTTCCCTGCCTGAACTTGCCACGTCCATCGTAGCGGCACTGAAGAAGAATCCTGAAATTGCCATCGGAAATGTTATCGGCAGCAATCTCTTTAATATCTTCTTCGTACTGGGATGCAGTGCCAGCATTACCCCGCTCCGCCTAAGCGGAATCACCAACTTCGACTTATTCACGCTGGTAGGTTCATGTGTCCTGCTTTGGTTCTTCGGGCTGTTCTTTGCCAAACGAACGATTACGCGGATAGAGGGAAGTATCATGGTACTTTGCTATGTGGCATATACAGTGGTGCTGATTTATAATACATAAATCAGAATCCCTGTAGGCCATATACAAACTTGTTATAGAATCACTTATTCCTCCCCGTTGTCATCAGATTGATTATTTTATATAGCCAGTCTGTCAACGGGATAGGGCAACTTAACAATCCATCGTTCTCTTTAAGATTATTCATCGAGAAACGAATCCTAAGAGGAGGATTGAATTTATTAGTATAAACAGAAAGACTTTTGCCACTAATGCGCGTGTCCGATTTTACTTCCACAGGAACAACCATCGTAGGAAACTGCAAGACAAAATCAACCTCTGCCCTATTCTCCGAACTCCAATAATAGGGCATCACATCATTATTGCCTGACACCAAAGATTGCAAAATGGCATTTTCAGTCAATGCACCTTTAAATTCAGTATAACTATAATTTCCTGAAAGAATAACTTCAGGAGAAAGTTTCGCCAGACGGCGTAACAACCCGCAATCACAGGCATACACCTTAAACGCAGACAAATCTTGATAGGCACTCAAAGGAAGCCCAGGCTTTGACACATTAAAAATACGGTAAATCAGTCCGGCTTCTTCCAACCAAAGCAAAGCATCTTCGTATTCACGGGCACGAGCACCCGTTTTAACAATGCGATAAATAAATTTCCTGTTTTCTTTAGCCAGTTGGGAAGGTAAAGAACTCCATAAACTATCAATGCGTGGTATATCTACAGGAGAAGCATATTTAGAGAAATCCAGTGTATATAAATCCAAAATATTCTGTAATGTATCCTCCACCGCTTGCATTCCTTTATTTTCCAACAATGCAGTAACAGCTTCCGGCATACCACCACAGATAAGATATCTTTTATATTCCAGTTCCAGTTTATTAAGAATAATTTCCGGCAAAGCCTCCAAAGAGTTTAAAGTATCCACATATTGGCTAGTACGTTCGTCAGAAGCCAACAGAAATTCTTTAAAAGTGACAGGAAACATTTTTAGAATCTGTACTTTACCCACAGGTACAGACATTTTCTTTCTACGAATGGCGACTCCCAGCAATGACCCGGCAGCAATCACATGATACTGTGGAGCATCTTCACAAAAATACTTCAAACTATTCAACGCTCCTTCACACATTTGAATCTCATCAAAGATAATAAGTGTCTTTCCCGCTTCAATGGGAACTTCTGTGAAGAGCATCAATTCCTTCAGAATCCGGTTAATATCCTTGGTCTTTTCAAAAATACTGTTGAGTTCCTCTGTTTTATCAAAATTAAACTCAGCTACATATTCGAAACACTCCTTTCCAAATTCTGACATGATCCATGTTTTCCCAGTTTGACGCGCACCTTTCAGAAGAATAGGCTTACGGTTTTCACTATCTTTCCATTTCTTCAAACGTTCAATAATATCTCTACAAATTTTCATATTTTCCATATTTATATGCGGAAAATGTGTGATTTCCCACATTTTCCGCACGTAATAATGGCAAATATAGTATTTTATTTAAATCATTCTTCTATTTCCAAGCTATTTATTTACACAGAAGTACAAATATCGCACTAAAAAGAAATCTTATTTCACCTCAACAGTCGTCAATACATTCACGCCATATTTTCCATCTTCAGACACCCACCAGGTAGTATCGCCATTTGCGCAATGGATAGCATACCGGGGATTATATTTCAGCCTGTCCGACTCATCCGGTATCCACAAACCCAGTTTATACTCTCCGGGCACAACTGAATCCGGCAAATCAAGGGATAAACCGATGGAATGTGTCAATGATGTATAGGTAGTATCACCCGGTTGATACGGTTGCCAGTCCAACGGATTGGCTTCAGTCAGAAATTCCGTAACTTTTCCTTGATTATCAATCAATACAAAATAAACAGGGTGTTCTCCAAACACGGTAGCAAAGCCTCTGTTTACCAAGTTCAGATTCAACAGGTTTTCTTTTCCGGCTTGCAGTTGGTTCGGTAACTGAAGAGATTGCAACTCAATACGATAACCCAAATGGTCACGTATATAATCGAACATATTACGCTCCACTTTCGTTCCGTCCTGCTTTTGGAAATAACTGTCCGACACAGGCATATGATGCTGACGAAGGGAATCTTCCGTTATCATCGTTTTCTTCCAGACTATCATGGAATATTCGGGTGGATTATTCTCGTCAAATCTGTTATTGGGATGCTGCTCCTTATAATTATGGATAATGCTCAAGGAAGTATAATGCTGAAGGAACAGGCGTCTTGCCGCTTGCAGACCGTCAATAATCCATCCGGCAGAAGGGCTGTCAGGGTCTGCACCTACGCTCCAGAATCCCCAGGGGAGTTCTCCGTCCACTACGAGATAAGGCGATTCCGCCACAATCTGGTCGAACTTGGCAGTTCCTTCGTGCATATCAGCATCCCATCTGTCGGGACGTATGACAATAAAATCATCGTGGAACGAAAGCCGTTTATATAATTCCGGTTTATCCTTCAGCAGGTTCTTGAATTCAGGAAGTCTCACTTGTACGTTTCTTTCTTCGGGGACTACTGAAAGCAGCTTTTCCAATACCGCAGCCTTTGTCTCTTCCGAGTTTTCCAATCCCTGGATAGAGCTATGCCATTCGCCCCATGCACCAATCATTCCGGCTTGCACTACCAAAATCAAGTCTTTGTTTTTCTCCAAAAAAGGTTTCAACTGCTCCAAATGTTCCAATATCTGTTCTCCGGTCGGCCCTGCGGCAGCCCTTCCCATAAAATCCCTTTCATAGGCAAAACGCAACACAGCTTTCTTTCCCTGTTTCTGTAATTCGTCAAAATACGCCTGCATGGTTTGGAAATTCTCTTCTGACAATTTCTCTCCTATCAGATAAGTAAGATAGAAATAACTTTGGGCAAGCGAGACACTATCCGCCACATACTTTTCCGACAGCTCCAGCAACTCTTTTGTAGGAGTATCTTTCTCATGCAGCACATCTACCGCCGTCTCCAACCGGAATCCTCGTCCGGGATTATAGAGTCCGTTTTCACCATGCGTGTCATCTACACAGATTCCGCGAAACTCGACCGTCCGCCAGGAATCACCGCAACCGCTTGCCATCAAGGCAAACAAAGCAGCCATCACACTGCCATACATCCAATTCTTCTTCATAGTAATATTTCGTTTGCCGGCAAATATATAACAAATCGGGATATAACGCCCCGTTGCAAGTCATTTCGCACAGTAAAGTATCAGTTTCGGATAAAAAAAGCAAAAGTATTAGATAATGCTAAGATTGTATTTGTCCCGCCGACGGAATTGCCCTACCTTTGCCTTTGTCTCAAAAAAAATTGTCTCAATAAAGAAAGTAATACATGAAAAAACAGAATTGGCTACTCTTGCTTATCATTCTCCTGCTTCCGGCAGAAAGTATCATCGCTAAAAAGAAAGCGGAAAAAAGCGACAGGGAAATCTGGTGCGAAGTAATGTACCGGATGGCAGTTCCTGTACTAAGCAACATGAGCGAAGGCCGGTTGAAACAGAACATGCTTGTAGAACTAAGCCCGACGTGGGATGGCCGCAATAAGGATGTCACTTATATGGAATGTTTCGGACGGCTGATGGCGGGACTGGCTCCGTGGTTATCATTGCCTGATGATGACACAGCCGAAGGAGTCCGACGCAAACAGCTTCGGGAATGGGCTTTGAGCAGTTATAAACATGCTGTCGACCCTTCTTCAGCGGATTATCTGCTATGGCGTCAGGAAGGACAGACACTGGTCGATGCAGCCTATATCGCAGAGAGTTTTCTAAGGGGTTACGATGCCCTATGGCTTCCTCTGGACAGCCTGACCAAGCAGCGTTATATCAATGAATTTATCCAACTCAGACGAGTTGACCCGTCATACAGCAACTGGTTATTGTTCAGCGCAACTGTCGAATCGTTCCTTCGAAAAGCAGGTGCGCCCAGCGACACCTACCGTATCAGCTCCTCTTTACGAAAGATAGAAGAATGGTACGTAGGTGACGGCTGGTATTCCGATGGCCCCCACTTTGCGTTCGACTATTACAATAGTTTCGTGATACACCCCATGTATATAGAAGCCTTGGAGATATTCACCGAAGCCGGCAAACATAAAAAGATATGGAACATGCCCGGCTGCAATTACCACACAGCGATAGCACGGGCACAACGCTTCGGAATGATTCTCGAACGGCTTATCTCCCCGGAAGGAACACTGCCCGTCGTCGGACGTTCCATCACTTATCGCACAGGTTCTTTGCAGACGTTGGCATTACTAGCATGGCGAAACTGGCTTCCCGAAGAACTGTCAAACGGGCAAGTACGTGCCGGCATGACAGCCGTCATCAAACGTATGTTTGGAAACAACCGCAATTTCAACGAAAAAGATTTCCTCACGCTAGGCTTCAACGGTTCGCAACCCGGCATCTCGGATTATTACACTAATAATGGAAGCTTATATATGGCTTCACTCGCTTTCCTGCCATTAGGCCTTCCCGCAGACGATCCCTTCTGGACAGATGCTTTACAGCCCTGGACTTCGAAAAAGGCATGGGATGGAGAGGACTTTCCGAGAGACCATTCTTATCATGAGGAGTAAGAAATAATCAGTATCAAACAATAGTTTCCAGTGCGACTGGAAACTATCTTTCATTATGACTGGAAACTATTACTACTTTTTATTTCGTATAAGTAATAAAATTAAAGAATAACACCATTTTGTTTCTTATACGAAACAAGAGAAGAAAGAATCGTTTAATAACAGCCAACTCTTGACTTTTCCTTTTTTATTTCGTATCTTTGAAGAAATAAAAAAGAAGAAAAACAAGATGAATCATACAAATATCAAGACATAACGGAGTATCATCAAACATATATTTCCATATATAAAGGAAGTGGAACGGGAGAAAATCAGCACTGATTTTCTCCCGTTTTGTATAGATAATTCACAAACAATCAAGAAATTCATCAAAAATAGTTTTTAATAAACTCGGATACCGTTTATAATAAACCCTTCAACTATTTATTAAAAACAACACTCGGGTTTATTATAAAACCGTAAAGATATTATCACTAGGAAGAAAGAGACTTATTCATATATGAACAAGTAAAGCCATAGAATAGTTAATATTGCATACAAACGGAGCATAATATTTTCCTTACAACACCGTCTTTTGAAAAAAAAGTATTAGTATCTGCTAATATTATATTTGCCTCTCTTTCAAAATAGTCCTACCTTTGCCTGTCAACAGCTACACGCTCTCGCCAAACAAACGAATAAAACATTAACCATTTAAATAAAAGTATCATGAATAAACAGATTTCATTAACACTACTTGCTACATTTGCCTTACTCTTCAGTCTCACTTTCTCTTGCAATGCCAAAGGAAAAGACAAAGCCAAACATGTTGTCCTCATCGGTCTGGACGGCTGGGGCGCATACAGTCTTCCGAAAGCGGATATGCCCAACGTAAAAAAACTGATGGAAGACGGCTCTTATACATTAAAAAAACGTTCGGCACTTCCTTCTTCAAGCGCCATCAACTGGGCATCCATGTTTATGGGAGCCGGGCCGGAACTTCACGGATATACCGAATGGGGCTCCAAAACACCCGAACTTCCGTCGCGTGTATTAAACAAGAACGGCATCTTCCCGACCGTATTCCAACTATTGCGTGACGCCCGTCCGGAAGCAGAAATCGGTTGTCTGTACGAATGGGAAGGAATCAAATATTTAGTGGACACCCTTTCTATGAGTTATCATTATCATGTGGCCGATTACAGCAAGACTCCTAAAGAATTGGGTGACATGGCATCCGCTTATATCAAGGAGAAGCATCCGGCTCTCGTTGCCATTTGTTATGACAGTCCCGACCATACCGGCCATACCGAGGGACATGACACTCCTGCATATTATGAGAAACTCAAAGAACTGGATACATACGTGGGTCAAATTGTCCAGGCAGTAAAAGAAGCAGGAATCCTTGATGATACTATTTTCATATTGACTGCCGATCATGGTGGCATCAACAAAGGACATGGCGGAAAGACGATGCAGGAGATGGAAACTCCGTTCATCATTTCCGGCAAGAATATCAAGAAAGGGCTTCGGTTTGACGATGTAAGCATGATGCAATACGATGTAGCTTCCACAATAGCATCTATCTTCAACCTCGAACAACCGCAAGTCTGGATTGGCAGACCGATGAAGATTGTTTTCAAATAGTCTCACTCCGGGATTATTATATGTTGAAAAAGAAAAAAAGCTTTTTTAATACAAACCATTAATTAATAAACAATGAAATTCAGCAACGTAAGATTATTAGTAAAAGATTTCGCCAAATGCTTCAGATTCTACACCGAACAGCTCGGATTAGAGCCAGCCTGGGGAGATGAAAATAGCGGATATGCCAATTTTAAGGTAGCCGACGGAATAGAAGGCTTCGCCCTTTTCAGTTCCGACAGTATGGCACCTTCGGTAGGCAATGCAGACAAGCAGCAGCCCGTTGCGATGCGCGAGAAAATGATGGTTTCATTCAGTGTGGATAACCTGGACGAAACCTTTGCCGCCCTAAAAGCAAAAGGCGTGACGTTTATTAGTGAACCTACGGATATGCCCGATTGGGGGATGCGTACCCTATACCTGCGTGATCCTGAAGAAAATCTTATAGAACTCTTCACTCCTCTGGCACTGGAGGAATGTAGCCCGGAACTTCTCGAGGAAGATAAGAAATTCCACTAAGAGATGAAGGCAGACGAAGGGTAGTTTGCTAAAGTAACATACAATTATGGAAATTTGCGGAGAATAGCATTATTATTCTCCGCAAAACTTTTATAAAGCCAATTGAAGCATTTTATTGGCGGTTCAAACTTAATTTGCTACTTTTGTTTTAGAATTCAACAAATTAGAGCAAAATATATGGCTTCTATTGAAATCAAGCATGTAGGTCCATTGAATGAAACTGGTAAGATAGACCTGAAAATGGTCAATCTGTTCATTGGAAAACAGAGTACTGGAAAAAGTACCCTGATGAAAATTCTTAGTTATTGCCGATGGTTGGAAAAGACGATTATGACGGGAAGTGATACGGTACTTTCTGCCTATACTCACAATAATAAATTTCTTAAAGAATTGATGCAGTTTTACCGTTTCAATGCAGGGTACTTTTCAAATGATAGTGAAATTCATTATCAGGGAGATTGCGTGACTATACATTTAAATGGCACTCGGAGCAATGCCCGCATAGAACGTTTATCCGCATTTGATGATGGACGTTATAACACAAAACTAAGTTTTATCCCATCGGAAAGGAATCTGCTTTCCGCCATAAAAAATATAGACCGGTCTTATCGTGCATCAGATTTGGATGTACTCTTCAACTTTGTTTTCGAATGGGGGGAAGCCAAAGACCTCTATACAAATTCCGAACCCAAGACACTGGCCATTGCTCCTAATATGGAGTATTATTTTGATAAAGAGAAAGGAACGGACATTATACGCTTGAAAGACAAGAAAAAGGAGTTCACTACTTTTTATGCTTCAAGTGGTGTACAGTCTGCTCTTCCTATAGAGATATTAGTTGAATATGTGTGTGGAATGGCCGGTCAACCTGTTTCCCTTAGCAAAGGGGAACTCTATGATATGATGACTAAATTTCTTCGCGAACGGACATCGGGTGATAGGCTGACTGAGACTAATGGAGAAATCTTGTCGTCTCACTTACTCAATTACCAGTCTGCGCAGTTATTTATTGAAGAACTGGAACAAAATCTTTATCCTGAATCGCAATGGAACCTGGTACGGAGCATTATCAATGCCATAAAGAAAGCTTCTGTACGCACCGGACATAACAGTATGGTAACACTGACAACACATAGTCCGTATGTTTTGACCGCTTTGAATGTTTTAATGGTAGCCTCTGCGGCATGGGAAAAAGACAGCAAGGCTACTTCAGAAATTGTTCCGGAAAATTATATCCTGCCGACAGGAAGCATCGGCGCTTATTATCTGACAGAAGAAGGAACATTGAAAGACATTGTGGATGCCGAACTACATATGGTAAGCGGTTTGGAGCTTGACGGAATATCCGATTTAGTAGACGAGAGCATTGCCGCATTAAATTCGATTATTTATGGCTGATACAAACTTGCACGAGAAGCTAAAAGGAGAGGGATATATTGTTGAACAACCATTGACAGTACGAAAAACTGTAAGTACGTCTGAAAAAGGTAAACGCTATACCCTTGAAGTCAGCAATTCAAAAGAGTCTGTTGTTTATCAGATAGACGGGCATATTATCACCCGGGGTAATAAATGCGACAAGATGGTGCTGGTAGAAAGAGCGAGCAATGACTGGATACAGATATTGGTAGAATTGAAAGGTGTCGATGTCAGTCATGCAATAGTACAGTTGGAAAGCACGCTTCAGAATGAAAAACTCAAACATCCAACCAATAAAGAAAAACGTGCCAGAATCGTTGCGGCTTCCTTTCCGGCAAACCGTGGTAATACTGTATTGGAGAAAGCTAAAATCCGTTTCCGTCAAATGTATCAATGCGATTTGCGTGGGTTAAAGTCGAATCAACCGGATAATAAGACTTAGGAAATAAAATGCGGAGAATAAGACATATTTTATCCGCATATATTGCGGAGAATAACAGTATTATTCTCCGCAATACTTTTATAGTTCCAATTCATAGTTAGTGCTTCGTCCGCCTTCTTCCGTTTTACGTAATATTCCTTTATTTATTAAATCCTGTATATCACGCAACGCAGTGTCAGGAGAACATTTTGTGATTTTTCCCCATTTGGAAGAAGTCAGTTTTCCATCGAAACCATCCCAAAGCATATTCACCATCCTTATCTGCCGTTCGTTCATTGAAATCGACCGATGCTTATCCCAGAAAGTTGCCTTCTGTAGAATTGTACGAATTGATTTTTCTGTATCAAGCAATGCAGCTTCCAAACAATCGAGAAACCATTCAAGCCAGGCAGTTATATCCAAATCACCCTTTTGTGTTTTCTCCAATATTTCATAATATCCTTTACGCTGCTTCCGTATTTCAGCAGACATACTATAGAAACGATGTGGCATTTCATCTGCACGAGCCAGAAACAGATCGGTTATCGTTCGGGATATACGTCCATTTCCATCATCAAAGGGATGAATGGTAACAAACCACAAGTGAGCAATAGCTGCTTTCAATACCGAATCTATCTTTTGACTGTCATTTGCCCAAGCTAAAAATACACTCATCTCATGAGGCACATTATTTGAATCAGGTGCCTGATAATGAATTCTCTCTTTCCCCATTGCACCCGATATAACTTGCATCGGTTCCGCACCTTGTCGCCAATCAGCAACTGTTATTTTATATGCACCGCTTCGTCCTGTAGGAAACAAAGCAGCATGCCAGTCAAAAAGACGTTCATCTGTCAATGGTTTCATATAGTTTTGAGTAGCGTCTATCATTACTTGTACTACGCCATCCACATAACGATCCGCGTCCGGCAATCCTTCTATTTCTATTCCCAAATGGCGAGCTACAGAAGAACGTACTTGATCAACATTCAATATTTCTCCTTCTATTTCTGATGATTTTGTGATATCAGACGTCAGCGCATCAAGCATAGCACTGTTTTTTAGCTCAAAACCCAATGCGCTCATTTTACCTACAAGTTTACCTTGCAAGCCCCGGACTCTACCTAATTTATAAGATAGCTTTGAGTCATCCCAAGTAAAAAACGGCCAGTCTTCTCGTTGCCAAATATAGATGCATTCCATATTCTCCGTATATTTTGCGGTAAATATAATCATAATATTCTGCATCAGAAAAATAAAGTACATCCTTTCTTTTTATAAGCAGACAACTCGTTTTAATAGAGGATAAGATAGACGAACAAAATGAACTCAAATCTAATCGACATATCAATAAACACATCTATTTATAGCATTTTAGTATTACATAAAGGATATTGCATCGCTATTTTTACTCATTTTTATGTATTTTGTTAATTTTGTATCAGTATTTGATAAAATCATATTTGTCCTTCGTACTAAACCACCCTACCTTTGCTCCCAGATTCAAACAATATAAAATTACATATGCAATGAAAAACAAATTATTCTATCTCTTCGGAGCAGCACTTCTTCTTTGCTCCATTAGTACATTTACAGCTTGTTCAGAAGATAATGACGAACCTATAGTAGAAAAACCGGATGATGGTGACAACGACAATAGCGGAGACGTCTTGGACTTGAATGGTAAGTATGACAACGAAAACCTAAAAATGACCTACAATGGAGAAGAACTTACAGGGAAAAAGGTGACTTTCACAGCTGATGAAAAATTAGAGAAAGCTACCATCCTCTTAAGTGGAGTTGAAAAAGACCTGACAGATATGCTCGGTGGAATATTGGGAGAAATTAAGTTCACGACTAACAGCCCAGTTCCGGGAGAGAAAGAAATTAAGTTGGAAAATGTTGCATTAACAGCAAACACAGATGGTACAACTTATTCCTTTGAAGGCAAGGACGAGAATGAGAACCGCACTATGCTTTATAAAGGTACAGTGAAAGGAGGCGAGATGAATATTGAAATCACCAATGAACTTAAAAACAAATCACTGACTGGAACATGGGAACTCGGCCCCTTGAAATTCGGCCTTATGCAAGAAGCACCAGCCAATATATCTTCACCTCTATGGATAGATTGGGATTCTCAAAACAACATAAATGCCGGTACTATCGCCGGAATTGGATTTGATATGGATCCGGCCAGTCTATTCACATGGATATTCTCCGTTGGGGATGACAACTTCTTGGCAGGAATGGGAATCACAGGTATTGATGTGAAAATCCAGCAATGGATCAAGAACTTACTACAAAGCGTAACAGTACAACCCAACGGATGCATGTATGCTACCTATTCATATAGTGGTGACTTGAGTACCCCTTCGTGGAGTTCAGAGATGAGTCATAACATTATCCGTTACTACCACGGTGAAGAACGCAATCAAGTTTATATTGAGGCTAACATAGACTTTATTTTAAGTGCCTTAGGAGGCGTATTAACAAGAACTCGTGCCAATGATGATCAAACGTTCGAAGCCTTGAGTAAAGCTTTGATTGAAACTTTAAGGCCAGCTATTGAAAATGGATTCCCATGCACATATGAAATTACAGATAACAAAATGAAAATCAATCTTGACGGGAAATTCACTCGGAATATCCTCATCAAACTAGTAGATATACTTAATGAACCGAATATAAATGCATTAGTACTAGGTCTTATCGAAAATGATGAAGCATTAAAAGCATATAAATCTAATGTAGAGACAATACTTCAAACTCTACCGGATGCATTAAAGTATAAAAACGACAATAAAACAGAACCATGTGAATTTGTCAAAGTTGGATTCCAATTAGTCAAAACTACAGAATAAAACACTTAGATATATTAGATATAAAATATCTGAAATTTAATGTCATTCCAAATAGATAGAGAAAACGAACAGCCAATCTCATATTCTATTTTGGAATGACATTTTTATTTCTTCCATTCATACATTTCAACTCATAGAAACAGTCTAATTAATAGCTTGGGACTAAAACTTACATAGCATTGCAATAAAATAGATATACTCATAAATGTTTTAATTTATACCGTTTATGTATTTCATTAAAGAAGTTTATTTCTTCTATTTACAGTTATTTATGACTTTTGTCAGTTTTGTATTAGTAAATGATAAAATTATATTTGTCCACCCTAGTAAACAACCATACCTTTGTCCAAGAATTTAATTTCATAAAATAAACATGCAATGAAAAACAAATTATTTTATCTTATCGGAGTAGCGTCTATATTATGCTACACAAGTACATTTACATCTTGTATAAACGGTGTCGACGACGAGTATTTAGAACTGACAGGGTCTTGCAATGGTGGAGGGACCGGCAATGAGGATGAAGACAGCGAAAACTTCGATGGCGAATACATTACCGATGGTGACTACGACCTAAAAATGACGTACAATGGTTATGAACTTAATGGGAAAAAAGTAGCTTTCACACTCAATGAGGACAAAGAATCCGCTACAATAACGATGACCGGAGCAGAGTTCGACTTAAAGTCTTTAGCCGCTCTTTTTGAAGGTATGGACGGGAAATTTACTACTTACAGTCCGATTCCCGGAGAAAAAGAGATTCTATTGAAAAATGTAAAAGCAGAAATCACGGGTTCAACTTGTAAATTTGAAGGCGAAGACATAAGGCCTGATCGTATTTTTAATTTCAAAGGAGAGATTACAGATGGAAAAATGAACATTGATATTCAGCACAAACTTGCAAGAGAGAATAACGAATTGTTGGGAAAATGGAAAATGGGAGAAGCAAAGGAAGGACTCAGCATAACTATGATTCAAAATGTGAACAACAGTAATAATGATCCAAGTAAAAGTTCACCTCTGTGGCTTGATTGGGGGTCAACTGCTAATGTGAATATGGGGGATGTCAATACAGGAATCGATATTGTTAAGACTGTAAATGTAAATCGCCCGATGACTGGCATTTTCAATCTCTTAATGTCTAATCTGGTTTCCCCGCAAATAGGAACACTGATAGGAATGCCTGATGGAGTAGAAAAATCAATCCCAAAACTTATAGAATTTATTGCAACCGAAGAAACTGGTGGAATGTATGCTTCTTATTCGTGGAACGGTACTACAGATCCTCAATACAGTCAGGATATGAGTCACAACATCGTACGCTACTATTACGATAAGGAAGATCAACTTCGTATAGAAGTCGATGCAGATTTCTTCTTAAATACTATAGGCGGCTTAATTGCAGGTACTAGCACAAGAGCTACTACCCGTGGTGCACTACCAGGAACAGCTATAGCAATAGGTCAAAAGATAATAGATAGATTAAGACCTGCACTAGAACAAGGATTCCCTTGTGAATACACAATTGAAAATAATAATCTAATCATCAATCTGGATGGACAATTCTTATTAGAAATCATGAGATTAGTTGATGAATTAGTGAATGATGAGTTTGCGAAAACCTACATTGATGATGAAATTGACAAAATCGGAGATTATGCACCCAATGTTAAATTGCTGCTGCAAAATATGGGGAATGCTCTCGGTGAAGATTGCACAGGTATTAAACTTGGCCTTCGCTTGGTGAAGATGGAAGAAACACCGGAAGTAGTGGAGTAATAAACCCACACAGATGCAAATAACCGTCATGCTGCCATTCTGAACAACGTTTAGAGTAACAACAGTTGGTTGATGCTTTAGAATCAATATATATTTAACACTCTAGTAGTATTATGAAAAAAATATTTTGCTTATTCTTTTTCCTAGGCTTTCTTACCCTATCCGGATTCGCCCAGGAAATCAAGATAACAGGCGTAGTAACAGAGGGGTTCACCGGCGATCCGTTACCCGGTGTCACTATCCAAGTAAAGGGGACAACCACCGGTACCATCTCCGATATGGACGGTAAATATACCCTGATGGCGAAAACAGGAAATATTCTTGTATTCTCAACTATAGGTATGAAAACCGTTGAAAAGACTATTACTTCCAACGCGCCTATCAATGTGACTCTTGAAGAAGATAACGTTGCATTGGATCAAGTTGTAGTTATCGGTTACGGTACTGTCAAGAAAAGTCACTTATCAGGAGCCGTGAGTTCTGTAGGAGCGAAAGAACTGAATGGCGATATCGCCACTAGTGCCGCTAATGCACTGCAAGGAAAGATTGCCGGTGTAACGGTAATGAGCTCAAGCGGTGATCCTAATTCCGGTATGACCATCAACGTACGCGGTGTCAGTTCGTTATCCAACAATGCACCGTTATATGTCATAGATGGAGCATTCGGAGACATCAATATGGTAGACCCGAATGATATTCAATCTATCGAAGTATTGAAAGATGCAGCGGCAGCAGCCATCTATGGTTCACGTGCAGCCGGTGGCGTTGTATTGATATCCACTAAAGGCGGCCGCAAAGAAATGCCGACCAAAGTAGATGTCAACGTCTTCACAGGAGTTCAGCAGAACCCTAAAAAACTGAATGTACTGAATGGTGAAGAATATAGCCGTTTCGCCCGCTACTACGGTTTGGCAGGTGAAGGTTACGGAGCGGAAGTTGATGCAACCCCTTTCATCGGCAAAGGAACGGATTGGCAGGACATCATGCTGAACACAGCTATGGTATATAAAGCCAATGTAACAGTTACCGGCGGTTCCAAGAACGCTTCGTTCAGTGCTTCCGGCGGTTACCTTAACAAAGACGGTATCCTGCGCAACACCAGCCACGAATCATACAACATCCGTTTGAAAAGTGATTTTTCATTTCTCAACGACCGCGTAACAATCGGCGAATCATTAATCGTCCGTCTCGCACAAGGTAAAGGTGGCACGGATCAGGACACAATGAATGGAATATTGCGTTTCCCGACTGTGATTCCCGTATTCGATCCTACCAATTCTACCGGATGGGGTACTTCCGCAGACATCAATCTTCCGAATCCTTATGCCTATTCCGAAGTTATGGATATGTCGAACGAAGATACACAAATCTTCCTGAACGCATATTTGCAAGCAGAAATCATCAAAGGGCTGAAGTATAAGCTGAATCTTGGTATGAGAAGGAACCATACAAAAAGCCGCACTTATACCGATGCATACGATTTAGGAACTTATGGAATCAATAATGCTCCGGACTTGAGCGAAAGTTTTTCAAGCTTTGACTCTTGGGTACTTGAAAACACATTGAACTACGACCGGACTTTCGGCAAACACACCGTGGCAGCTATGGTGGGTTACTCTGCACAGAAAGACAAACATTACGGATTGAACGGAAGTAACACTGACATTCCGAAATTCATCGATACCATGACAGGCAACGTGACAACCATGAAATCAAGCAGTTCTATTTCCGAACAAGCACTGATTTCTCTCTTCGGACGTGTGATGTACTCTTATGACGACCGCTATTTGCTTTCAGCATCTATCCGTCGCGACGGTTCTTCCCGCTTCAAGAAAGGACATCGTTATGGAAGCTTTCCATCTGTTTCCATTGGTTGGAACATTAATCGTGAAAAGTTTTTTAAACCATTAGAAAACATCTTCGACCAACTAAAACTACGCGTTAGTTACGGTAAACTCGGTAATCAGGAAATGGACAGTTACTACCCTACTCTGAGTGTGGTAAGCGACGGCATGAACTACCTGCAAGGCAACAGCATTTGGTTTGGAAAATTGCCTTTCGTAAGTGCTGTATCTCCAGAGGACCTGACTTGGGAAAACACAGAAACATACAATTTTGGTCTAGACGTAACAATGCTGAACGGAAGACTGGCATTAACAGCCGACGCATACATCAAAAACACAAACAATGTGTTATTACCCGTTCCTTACGCAGCATCTACTGGTATAGGAGGTATGTCCATCCAAAACGCAGGACAGGTACAGAATAGAGGTATTGAATTATCCGCTACATGGCGTAGCTCCATAGGCGAAAAGATAAACTACTATGTAGGAGCTAATCTGAGTACCGCCAGTAACCAAGTGAAAAAGATTACCGCCGGCGGACAGGTAATGTCTATCTCCGGATACTCCGCACATGGAGCCGGTGGTCGGGGTATCAACATGTTTAAGAAAGGACACTCAATGTCATACTTCAACCTGATTGAAACTGACGGAATCTTCCGCAGCATGGAAGAGATTGAGAACTACAGAAATAGCAAAGGAGAAATGATCCAACCCGGTGCCCAAGTAGGCGACGTGCGGTACAAAGACTGGAATAGAGACGGAGTAATCAATGAAAATGACCAGCACGATGTAGGCAGTCCGTTCCCTAACTTCACTTATGGCTTAAGAATAGGTGGTGACTGGAATAACTTCGACCTCAATCTATTCTTTGATGGCATGGCAGGTAATAAAATCTATAACTACCCACGTTATTGCTTGGAATCGGGCGCAACTAACGGTAACCTTAGTACAACTGTAGCCAATTCCTGGCGACCGGACAACCCAGATACCGACATGCCTCGTTTCTCAAAGACAGACGGTACGGATAACAAACTGGCTTACACTGACAGATGGTTGGAAGACGGTTCATTCGTACGTCTGAAAACAGTGGATATCGGTTATACTTTCCCGAAACAATGGATACAGAAAGCGATGATCCAAAACTTAAGAGTATATGTATCAATGGAGAACCTGTTCACACTGACCAAATACTCCGGTTATACCCCCGACTTGGGTGAAAGCTCTTCGACCGGTGTCAGCTACAACGTATTCTCCAGAGGAATCGACCAGGGACGCTATCCGGTGCCACGCACCTTCTCTTTCGGAATCCAAGTGAACCTGTAATATACTAAGATTAATACATTGAATAATGAAATTTATGAAAAAGAATTGGTTATCATATATGTTTGTGTCGGCTCTCTTATCCGGAGCATTGACATCATGCAGCGACTCCTTTCTGGACTTAAAAGATCCGAACCACTTCACTAACGAAAACTTCTGGCGTGATAAGGCAGATGCTGAAAGCGCATTGGCAGCAGCCTATTCGCCCATCAAATACCAGATGAACGGATACTATGGAGCATTCGACGGATGGTTAAATCTGAATAGCCGCGGCGATGATATTTTTACCATACTGAATGAAGAAGCCAGTATGTGGGACATCGCCAACTTCCAGAATTCTGCCACAACAGGTAACGATCCCTATGGTGAACTATACACTGGTATACAACGTGCCAACATTGTACTGAAATACATTGACCAAGTACCGGCAAGCGGCATCACCGAGAGCGATCGTGCCATGATAAAGGGTGAGGCACTAGTATTGAGAGCCTATCAATACTTCTTGCTAGTAAATAACTATGGAGCTGTTCCGTTACGCCTGATACCATCTAACGAGGATGAAACAAACAAACCGGCAAGCAACGAACAGGAAATCTGGACACAGATAGAGAAAGACTTGCTAACGGCTATCAACGACTGTAACCTGCCTATAAGCCGCAGTGCAGAGCAAAAAGGACGCATTGAGAGAGGTGCAGCCCAAGCTATATTGGGTAAAGTGTACGCCACTCAGCATAAATACGCAGACGCCAAATCTGTATTAGGCAATCTGATTAAATCGTCCTACAGTGAATTCGGAGAACCATTGGCGGGCAAACGCTACCAACTGATGGAAGACTTTGCTGACAATTTTACCACAGCAAAAGAAAATAATGCAGAATCTGTATTTGAACTCCAATACAGTTCCGACGGTGACTTGACCTGGGGCAACGAAAGCGGCATTAATCTAGGTAGTTCACTGTCACAGTTCATCGGTCCTGCCGCATCAGGTGGATGGGCAAAACTAATGCCTTCTGCTTTCCTTGTGAGTGAGTTTACTAAAGAAAGACGTGGGTCACGGCCTACCATCCAAGTTCCCGTACTGGACGAAAATGGAAACCAAGTATATGATGAAGACGGAAATCCGAAAATGCAAACAATACCAGATCCGGATAAGAAAAATGAACCGAACTCTAAATACGACAAACGTATCTACGCAAGTTTATTCTTCACTCCAAGTGATTATGGCGACTGGGTGACTGAAGAAAACGGATGGTACAATGGAGAATACTATGGTGGAATCTACAACATGGATGACTTATGGAATGGTAATTCCTCTAAAATGGCAGGAGGCGCTCCGGTATTTACTGTCAGTGAAGGCACTAGTGGGCAAAATGGTAAATTCCTGCTAAAGAAGTATACCGCTTACTACATTAAGTCAAAAAGTGCCGACAACATGGGCGACAAAGAAGGAAAATCCAATAATGTCCGCGTGTTCCGTTTTGCAGAAGTGTTGCTGCTATATGCCGAAGCGTGTACAAAAGAAGGAGATGTTGAACAAGCCAATTTTGCGGTGAATGAAATCCGTAAAAGAGCCGGTCTGCCTGTAGTGGATTTTTCTTTAAATGACCTCATGCAAGAAATAGAGCATCAATGTCTACTCGAATTCTTCGGTGAAGGGCATCGCTTCGATGATTTAAGACGCTGGTACTCTACATCACAAATTAAGATGATACTAAAAGAGAATGACAAGCAGGGAGCATCGAACTTTAGGGAAAGATATAAATACTATCCTATCCCGGCAGGCGAACTAAATAATAATTCTGCAATGAAGCAGAATCCATTATGGAAATGATTATGAATTTAATAAAAACGAATGTATGAAAAAGATATATCTATTATTTTACACATCGCTTTTCTTGTTGTGCGGAGGTATCACTTCCTGTGATGACGGTAGCCTGAGTCATGACGATGTGTATATACCAGATCCGGTAGTCTTATCAGACGAAGATGACGGGTATTCAACAGAGCCAACTACAGAATCTGTAATCAAAGTAAAACTCGGTGAAGAGCATGAACATCAGATGGTTGATGGATTTGGCTGCGCCTTCGGATGGGCCGAGGCTGTATACCAATGTACACAGCGCGACCAGATATTAGATGATCTGTATGGCGACGCCGGACTGCGATTCAATATATATCGTGGTGAAGTCAGTGCTGGTACTGTAGATGAAAACGGAAATTTCAACTTCATGGAAAATGACAATTTCAATCTACCGGCAGACTCTCCAGAAATTGAAGCAATGTATAGCGAAGTGTGGAATGGAGAAACTGGAGGTAGACAAAAAAATTACTCCCAATTGTGGCTCATTAATCGGCTGTGTCAAAAGAAATACAAAGATATTTACTATTTCTTCTCCGTATGGAGTCCTCCGGTTATTTATAAAAGTTATGAGGAGAATGAAGAACATACATTGGGCAAAGGAGTTTTCAACCCTGACAAAAGTAAAGAATGTGCTCGATGGTTAACGTCATTCTGCAAAACATACAAGAATAAATTTGGAATCAATGTTTACGGTATTTCCGGTTGGAACGAACCCGACCGTGCAATGGGCGGCTGGGCCGGATGCATATGGGACTACCAAGATATGGCTAACTTTACTCATGACTATCTAAGACCTACATTGAATGCAGAAGGCTTGTCAGATACAAAAATAATTTATTGTGAAGCAGCTTGGTGGCAACCTGCTGTCGAATGGATGGATAAAACTTTAAAATATAAGCCCGAACTGGTAGATGACGATATTGTAGCCGCAGGACACGGATATTCTACAGTTACAGCCAGCATCCAACCAATGAAATCTGCCGAAGATAAAGGAATCCATGTATGGCAAACGGAAACTTGTGATGACAAAACCCGCTTCGAAACTTGGGATGACGCCATTAAATGGGCAGAAAACTATCAAAACTACATGGTAAGAGCAAATACCAGCGCAATCGTTTGGTGGGCTGGTGCACGCGAATGTTCTACAACAGGAGAAAATTTAATTCAAACTATCGGATGGCCTATTAGTCGTTCATTCTATCGTGTAGAACGTTACTATTCTATCGGACAGTTCTCCAGATACATTCCGCGTGACTCGCGCCGGGTAGATGTAGAAAAGGTATCTACTAGCGCTAACAGAATTCCGAAAGCCTTGAGCGCATCCGCATACATCAAAGACGATACTTACACCATCGTCCTAGTGAATAGTTCTAAGACTATGGCTGTTGACGCATTAGTAGAAGTAGACGGCTTCAATATCGAAAGCATGGTTTCGTATACATCAAGCGCTAGCGTGAAATGGCTGCGTAAAAAACATAATCCGTCTATGAGCGGCAAGCGTTCAATTACTATACCAAAATTCAGTGTAGTCACCATCCAAGGCAGATTTGGCGAAAAAGAAAGCGAAACAGTAACAGTAGAATAACTAAAAAGAATTGATACTGATGAAAAGAAATATTATATACATGGTTGGAGCTTTACTAAGCTCCGCCATACTGACATTTAGCTGTTCGGACGATGATGCACCGACCTATAGCGAAATGGCTGTTGACAAAACAGACATTTTCATACAAGCAGATGGAGAACACCCCACAGCCGAAGTCAATATAACAAACGGCAACGGAAACTATAAGATAACTGTTGCAGACGAGAATATAGCAACTGCCACTCTAGATGGCACACGTGTCATAATTAACGGGCTGAAGAATGGAACAACAACCGCCACCGTTATGGACTGGACTAAACATTCGGCTGTAATCAACATAAAAGTAAAGGAAGATTTCGAACTGAAACTGAGCCAAGAAGAAGTGACACTTTTCTTGAATGAAGAAAAAAAGAATACAGCATTAGTTAATATTGTCAGCGGAAATGGTGATTATCAAGTGGAAAGCAGCAATAGTGAAGTGGCTACTGCCGAACTGACCACAGAGGGTAAAATATTAATTACTGCACTTTCCAGTGATTTCTGTGATGTCACTGTAACCGATGCTGACGGCAAGAAAGCTACCGTAAAAGTCGGAGTATGCGATGAACACCTGGCACTTGAGGATATAACAGGAAAAGTTTGTGTAGCGACCCAAACCTTAGATATCGCAGTTGCATCTGGCAATGGAGAATATTCCGTTGTTAGTGAAAACCCTGAAATTGCTACTGCTGAAATTGTGGACGAAGTCGTCAGAGTTACAGGAGTTTCCAAAGGCGAAGCTGCATTCACCGTTACTGACAGAATGAAATTAACAACTACTATAAAGGTATTGGTAGCAGGCGGATTTGAAATAGAAACAACTCAAATTGATAATTTATGGATTGGCGAAGCACTAGAAATCCCTATAATCGATGGTAGTCGGAATTATACTATTGATGCCGGAGCATATATGAAATGCACTCTCTCCGAAGATAAGTCTAAACTAATAGTAGAAGGTTTAGAAGGCAAGAGGGCTGTCAACCAAACAATTAAAGTAACTGATAATATATTCGAAAAGACCATAGAGATTTCTGTAGGGGAAGTTTATTATCGGTTTGAAGCATACTCAGCAAGATGGTATATTCAGGGGACTTACCAAATGGGAATACCCCATAGTACCATTTCAACAGACAATGGAAGAGAACATATTAAAGTAGCAACGGGAAAAACATGGACGGGAGCACTGAAAGATGGATTCCATATATCTTTTGAGGGTGGACGTACAAAAGGTAAAAAGACATCTCTTTCTCAGTTAGTTCAAATCAATAGTAGTGGCAGAGAATCAAATATTTGTGCTATCAGCGATTTAGAAATTATTGAGAGAGAATACACAAATGATACAGATGAGGCTGATGGTAAAGGCAAGTTCTGGATTAGATTCAAAGAAGAAGGTAAAGACGAATACTCGTACATAATAACTTGGTTCTAATTACAATAAACTATTAACACATTCTACCGGAAGTGCCCCCACGCTTCCAGTACTTCTTAAACTTAGGAAGAAAAAGAAAGAACAATTCACAATGAGTAGAATTTATGACAATCGATTGTGTGTTCTCAAAAATGCACATGAAGCTCTGATAACCCGCCCGAACAAGAGAATTCTTCCGGGCAACGGGATTTTTGAAAGATACGAATATCCGGTTTTAACAAACGAGCACACTCCTTTGGAGTGGCGTTATGACCTGAATCCGGAAACGAATCCCTGGCTTATGGAACGTATAGGAGTCAATGCTGCCATGAATTCGGGAGCCATCAAATGGAACGGAAAGTATCTGATGGTAGTCCGTGTGGAAGGGAATGACCGCAAATCATTCTTTGCCATTGCCGAAAGCCCGAATGGCATAGACAATTTTCGTTTTTGGGAATACCCGATACAACTACCGGATACAGACCCGTCGGAAACCAACGTCTACGACATGCGCCTGACGGCACACGAAGATGGTTGGATTTACGGCATCTTCTGTAGCGAAAGCCTTGATCCGAATGCCGCACCGGGCGACCTATCTTCCGCCGTAGCGAAAGCAGGTATCGTCCGCACCAAAGACTTGAAGAATTGGGAACGCCTGCCGAACCTGATTTCCCAAAGTCAGCAACGCAACGTCGTCCTGCATCCGGAATTTGTCAACGGCAAATATGCTTTGTACACCCGTCCGCAGGACAGCTTTATTGACGCCGGAAACGGCGGAGGTATCGGCTGGGCATTAATAGATGATATGACTCATGCAGAAGTAAAAGAAGAGATTATCATCAACCACCGTCACTACCACACTATAAAAGAGGTGAAGAATGGCGAGGGACCTCATCCTATCAAAACCCCCAAAGGATGGTTGCACCTCGCCCATGGCGTGCGTGGTTGCGCCGCCGGACTGCGCTATGTTCTCTATCTGTACATGACGTCTCTCGAAGACCCGACAAAGATTATTGCCGAACCCGGAGGATATCTGCTCGCACCCGTAAGAGAGGAAAGAATAGGAGATGTATCGAACGTACTCTTCTCCAACGGATGGATTGCAGATGAGGACGGAACGGTATATATCTATTATGCATCTTCGGATACCCGCATGCACGTAGCAACTTCCAGCCTAGACAGATTGATAGATTACTGCTTTCACACACCGGCAGACGGCTTACGTTCTGCCGCTTCTGTAGAAAATATCTGTAAGCTCATAGAAGCTAACAAATATGTAACGGCAGAAAAGGTTTATTTTTAAGATAACACAAGTTAGATATAGGTCTTAGAATAATAGTAGCTGCTCGTCATTGACAAATTCCACGTCAATGGCGGGCTTTTTTATAAAGCAGGGCAATAACTGATACAAAAAGTGCGTATTGCAGGTAAAATAGCACTTATCAAAAGTGCGCATTGTAGGGTATAAAGAATAATTCCTAACATCAGTTGAAAAGAAAAGTAAAGAGAGGGTATCCCCGCAAGGATTTCCTCTCTTTTCATAATAAAGATAACGGATTTCTTCAAGAGAAGTCGCTACAGCTCAAGCAAAATGATAGCAATTTTTTTGTCCTAAAAGGGTTCTCCCGATATAATCTTATACAACTAACTGCAAAATAGTATCATTAACAAAAACAAATTAATACTACTATTCTTTGTTCTAATACCATATTACCTTTCTCGAAAACAAGTAATAAGACAGAATCGTCCGACACACAAGAAATATCGTCACAGTACATAACCCTCACACAGCCTACAAATAAGCTTTGTCAGTCCTACATGCAACCCACACGTATCTTATTAAATAATTATTACATCAGAAAATACAGGCAAAATTGTATCAGAACGAGCTAAGATATCATTTGCCTTGCAGAGCATTATCCTCTACTTTTGCATCAGACGATTATCAATTGAAATTTCCATGGATCAATTGATAATTGAACTGGAGTTATAAATCTAATGCAATAAATTATGAGAAGAAAAATTCATTTCTTACTATTCTTATTTCTCTGCATGGCTAGTATTCCACTGGCAGCCCAAGACATTGAAGTAAAAGGAGTAGTGACAGAAGCTACAACGAATGAACCTTTACCTGGAGTTACGGTCAGAGTCAAAGGTCAAGACACCGGCACAGTAACAGACGCGGATGGGAAATATTCCATCAAGGCAGGCAGAGGGAATACTTTGATATTCTCGACAATAGGTATGAAACAAATAGAAAGGGCCATTACATCCGGAGCACCCATCAATGTCGCGATGGAAGAAGATAATATAGCCCTCGAGCAAGTAGTGGTTATCGGTTACGGCACAGTAAAGAAAAGCCATCTTTCGGGAGCTGTAAGTTCGGTCAGCGCAAAAGAGTTGAACGGGCAGGTGGCTTCCAATGCCGCGACGGCACTGCAAGGAAAGATTCCCGGAGTATCGGTGGCAAGTTCCAGCGGTGACCCTAACGGAAGTATGACCATCAATGTGCGCGGTATCAGTTCATTATCCAACAACAATCCGTTGTATGTCGTTGACGGTGCATTCGGTGACATCAGCATGGTAGATCCTAATGACATCTCCTCCATCGAGGTATTGAAAGATGCCGCCGCAGCAGCCATTTACGGTTCACGCGCAGCAGGCGGCGTGGTATTAATCACAACGAAAAGCGGGCGGAAAGACATGCCTACCAAACTGGACGTCAATTTCTTCACAGGTATCAGCCAAGCCCCCAAAACACTGAAGGTTTTCAATGGAGAAGAATATAGCCGTTTCGCACGTTACTATCGCCTGGCGGGTGATGGTTACGGTTCGGAAAACGGAGCAACGCCTTTCATCGGTGAAGGTACAGACTGGCAGGACGTAATGCTGCGCACCGCCATGACTTACAAGGCCAACGCAACCATCAGCGGCGGTTCAAAAAATGGTTCTTACAGTTCGTCCGTAAGTTATCTCAATAAGGAAGGTATCTTGCGCAATACAGATCACGAATCTTACAACATCCGTTTGAAGAGCGATTATTCTTTCCTGAACAACCGGTTGACGATAGGTGAATCCATGATTGTAAACCTGACCAAAGGAAGCGGATATATCCATCAGGATACCATGTTCGATATCTTCCAGTTCCCGTCGGTAGTGCCGGTATATGACTCTACAAATTCGGGCGGCTGGGGTACTTCCAACGATATAAACCTGCCCAATCCGTTGGCGGAAATGACCGTGAATGACGAACGGACCGAAACTACCAGAATCTTCCTCAATGCTTATCTGCAGGCGGAAATCATCAAAGGATTAAAATACAAGCTGAATGTAGGTATCCGGAAAGAACATACCAAATACCGCAAATATACAGATGCGTATGATTTAGGAACATTCGGAAAGAATGACAAGCCCGACCTGGAAGAGAAATCATCCACCTGGGAATCATGGGTATTGGAAAATACGTTGAATTACGACCGTACGTTCAACAAGCATAACCTGTCGCTTCTTGCGGGCTATTCGGCACAAAAGGACAAGAGCCACAGCCTGTACGGGAAGAACAGCGACATGCCCCAGTTTATAGAAACAATGCCGGGTAACGTGGATCCTTCCAACCTGAAAGCATCCAGCAGCCTGAATGAACTGGCATTGGTATCTCTGTTCGGACGTGTAATGTACTCCTATGACGACCGTTATTTATTCTCCGCGTCCATCCGCCGCGACGGTTCGTCACGCTTCAAGAAAGGGCATCAGTACGGCGCATTCCCGTCTGTTTCCGTGGGATGGAATATCAACCGCGAGAAGTTCTTCAAACCGTTGGAAAATGTATTCGATCAGTTGAAACTACGTTTCAGCTACGGTAAACTCGGTAATCAGGAAATGACCAGTTATTATCCTACGCAGAGTGTCGTATCGGACGGGATGAACTATGTATCGAACAATGCGCCGTGGTTTGGCTCTATGCCTTATGTACAGGCTATTTCACCCGCCAACCTGACATGGGAAAATACGGAGACTTACAACATCGGTCTGGATGTCAGCCTGCTGAACGGACAATTGACTTTCACTGCGGATGCGTATATTAAAAATACGAATGATGTATTGCTGCCTATTCCATCGACCGCTTCCACCGGTATCAGCGGAAACTCGATCCAAAACGCAGGTCAGGTACGGAATAAAGGATTTGAATTTGCCGTGAATTACCGCGGTTCCATCAAGGAGAAGTTCACTTATTATGTAGGCGCCAATATCGCTGCCGACAAGAATGAAGTGACTAAGATTACATTGGGCGGACAGAACCTGATGATTTCCGGATATAGCGCACATGGTGCCGGCGGTCGTGGTATCAATATGTTTGCCGAAGGTCATCCGATGTCCTATTTCAACCTGATTGAGACGGACGGTCTATTCCGTTCGGCGGAAGAGATTGCCAACTACAAGAACAAAGACGGCGAACTCATCCAACCCGGAGCGCAAGTAGGCGACGTACGTTACAAAGACTGGAACGGCGACGGCAAGATTAATACAGACGACCAGCACGATGTAGGAAGTCCTTTCCCCGATTTCACGTTCGGCGTAAGAATGGGCGGTGAATGGAACAATTTCGACTTCAACCTTTTCTTTGACGGAATGGTGGGCAACAAAATCTACAACTACCCGCGTTACCGTCTGGAATCAGGAAACTTCAACGGGAACATGAGCACTGTACTTGCCAACTCATGGCGGCCGGATAATCAGAACACCGACATCCCACGCTTCTCCAAGACAGATGGCGCGGACAACAAATGGGCATACAGCGACAGATGGCTGGAAAACGGTTCATACCTGCGACTGAAGACACTGGATATCGGTTATACATTACCCAAAAACCTGACAAAGAAGGTAAAGCTTGAAAATGTAAGAATATACACTTCAATGGAAAACCTCTTCACACTGACCAAATATTCGGGCTACACGCCGGATTTGGGTGAAAGTACTGTCGCGGGCGTTGACTACAACGTATTCTCGAGAGGTATCGACCAAGGACGTTATCCGTTGCCCCGTACCATCTCATTCGGAATACAAGTGAACCTGTAATACCTTAAATTAATATTAAACATTAAATGTCTATAAACATGAAAAGAAATTGGTTATCATATATGTGCATGGCAGCTCTTCTCACCGGAACGCTGACATCGTGCGACGAATCCAGCTTTTTGAACCTGTCAGACCCGAATCATTTCACGGAAAGTAATTTCTGGAAAGATAAAGCAGACGCGGAAAGCGCTCTGGCCGCCGCCTATTCTCCCATAAAGGGGGCAATGTACGGGTACTTCGGCGCATTTGACGGATGGCTGAACCTGAACGGTCGCGGGGACGATATCTACACAATCAAAGGAGAAGAAGTCCCTATGTGGAATATCGCAAACTTCCTGAATTCACCGTCTACCGGCAACGACCCTTACGGAGCACTTTATTCAGGCATCCAGCGTGCCAATATCGTATTACGTTATATCGACCAAATACCGGCATCGGGCATCACGGAAGACGACCGTTCGATGATAAAGGGTGAAGCGCTTTTCCTGCGTGGCTACCAGTATTTCCTGCTAGTCAACAATTACAGGGAAGTTCCTTTGCGCCTGCTACCTTCCAACGAAGATGAAACGAACAAAGGCCCTGCCAGTGAGGCTGCCTTATGGGCACAAGTGGAAGACGATTTGGGCAATGCCATCAAATGCAACTTACCGGTGGAACGTACTACGGCCAAAGAGCGGGTAACGAAAGGCGCCGCTATCGCAATGTTGGGTAAAGTATATGCCACCCAACATAAATATCCGGAAGCAAAACAGTTGTTGGAAACGTTATTGACATCTCCTTATTCTTATGAATTAATCGACGACTTCGGAAAGAACTTCACGAATGAAGAAGAATTTAACAAAGAATCCGTATACGAGATAGCATACAGCCCTGACGGAGAATACTCCTGGAGTAATGAAAGCGGTATCTGCCTGGGTTGCTACATACCACAGTTTATCGGCCCGGTAAAATCCGGAGGATGGGCCAAGCTGATGCCGAACTCTTTAATCGTAGGAGAATTTACGAAAGAAACCCGTCCGGGTGATGCGGATACCAAGTTTGACAAGCGTATGTATGCCAGTCTTTTCTTCGACGCGGCCAACTATGGCGATAAAGTGCCTAATGAGAAATGGTATGGCAACAACTATTCGATGGACGACCTTTGGGAAGGCAACGAAGGTAAAATGGCAGGTGGTGCTCCCAGTTTCAATGTCAGTGGAACAGCAGGTAAATTCCTGATTAAGAAAAACGTTGCATACTATGTGGACGATAAAGCGCCGGACAACATGGGTAACAAGGAAGGAAGATCGAGCAACTTACGTGTGATGCGTTTTGCAGAAGTACTGTTGCTTTATGCTGAAGCATGTGCCAAAACGGACGATGCGGACGGCGCCAACTACGCCTTGAAACTAATCCGCAAACGGGCGGGACTTCAGGAAAAAACCTTCGCACAAGCCGACCTGATGGCTGAAATCGAACACCAATGCTTACTGGAATTCTTTGCGGAAGGCCACCGTTTCGATGACCTCAAACGTTGGTATTCCGTTAGTGAAATCCAGTTGATACTCAAGGCTAATGGAAAGCAAGGTGCGGAAAACTTCCAGGAAAAACACCTGTACTATCCGATACCGACCAGTGAATTAAACAATAATACTGCGATGGTGCAAACCAGCCTATGGAGATAATGCCCGGGCAAGATTAACTTAATAAAGAAACAATATGAAAAAGATATATTCATTATTATTCGTATCCCTCTTCCTATTTCTAGGATACTCTTGTGAGGACGGAAGTTTGAGTCACGGTGATGTCTACATTCCCGACCCGGTAGAAGAAACAGACGAAGACGACGGTTTCTCTGCCGAACCGACTACCGAAGCTGTCATCAAAGTACAGCTCGGAGATGGGCACGAACATCAGATTATTGATGGTTTCGGATGTGCTTTTGCCGAATGGTCACACCGTATATGGAACCATATGCAACGTGAAGATGTAGTAAACGACTTGTTTGGCGAGAACGGTTTGAAACTGAATATCTTCCGGGGTGAGGTATTTCCACACTATCAGAATCCGACTACCAATGTTATCGACTTCGGTATTAACCGCACATTCAACCTGGCTCCGAATGACCCGTCCATGATTAATGATTATTGGAGAGACTTCAACGGTTCGGGATGTGGCGAACAGGTGCAGTTGGGACAAATGTGGCTGGTGGATATCCTTCAGAGAAAATACAAAGATGTAAAGTTCATGTTCTCTACATGGAGTCCTCCCGGAACAATGAAATCTAACGGAAAACCTTCCGGCGGTAGTTTGAAATCCGGCTCGGAAGATGAGTATGCTGATTATCTGATAGATTTCATCAAGACATATCAAGAGAAATTCGGAATCGACATCTATGCCATCTCACCGTCCAATGAACCGAACAGTAGCGGAACAGGATGGAACGGATGCAGTTGGAGCTATACCAATCTGGCAAATTTCTGCCAGAAGAATCTTCGTCCGGCATTAGACAAGGCAGGTTATCAGGATATGAAAATTATCTTCGGCGAGCACTCATGGTGGAAAGCGGGAGTCACTTTTCTGGAAAATGGTCTGAAGGCATGTCCCGAACTGGTTAATTCCAATATCATTGCCGCAGCTCATGGATATACATTGATCGGCAACACGGAATTTGTACAATCCCCTCTTTGCGCAGAAAAGAATATTCATCTTTGGAATACGGAAACCAGTTCTACGGATACGTATGACCCGTCCTGGAAAAATGCGATGCAATGGGCTACCACTTTCCACAATTACCTCGCCGTTTCCAACCTGAATGCATTTGTTTGGTGGGCAGGCGCACGTCCCTGTACCAATAATGAAGCACTCATCAGACTGGAAGAAGCACTGCCCGGAACAAACTATGAAAGAGCCGCCCGCTATTACAGCTACGGACAATTCACCAAGTTTATCCCGGAAGGAAGCCGCCGCGTGGATGTAAAAACGATTGCTCCTGAAAATGATGACGAAGCCTTCCCCAAAGAACTGTTAATGACAGCTTACGTGAAAGACGACGGCACCTATACTATCGTATTAGTAAATAACTCTACCAGCAAGGCTTTCGAAACGAAACTGGAGATTGAAGGAAAAGAATTCCAGACGATGATTGCATATACATCGGACGAAGGCGTGAAATGGCAACGCAAGAAAATAAACCCGTCTCTTAGCGGACTGCGTGCCATCACCGTTCCCAAGTTTAGCGTTGTCACCGTCACCGGTAAAATGAAAGATATTGAAGCAGAATAAATGTTCCAAATAAACAATGAATAGTATGAAAAGAAATCTATTATATTTAGCAGGATTCCTGCTTGCAGCCGTTACCGTATTCTCCGGCTGTAACGATGATGTTCCTTCCTACCATCAACTGGTGCCGGATACGCAAGAGCTGATCATCAACTTCGACGAGACACCGGAAGGGACAATCCGGATGCTTCAGGGAAATGGGAACTACAAGATTGCCAGTTCGGATGAAGAGGTAGTGACGGCCGTTGCCGAAGGAAACGCGATTAAAGTAACTGCGTTGAAAGCCGGTAGCGCCAACCTGACAATCACTGACTGGGCGAAAATGAGCATCAGTGTAAAAGTAATCGTTGACCAGTTAAGTGAATTGGTATTGGCGGTTTCTTCCACCAAGATGTATCCGAACGAGAGCAAAGCAATTCAGATACATACGGGAAACAGAGGATACAAAGTGACTGTCGATAAGGAATCGGTTGCCAAAGCTACGGTAGATGAAGAAGGACAGATCCGGGTAGAGTCCCTGTCACCGGGTACTGCAACGGTTACAGTGACCGACAGGCTGAATAAGAGTGCGGAACTTTCCGTAAAAGTCATCAAAAAACTGGCACTCGACAATAATGAAGAAATCTCTTATCTGACGGTCGGCGAGCCCCTAATGCTTAAAATTCTGAATGGTAACGGCGGCTATACCTGTACAAACAATGGTTCTGCCACGTATCTGAAATGCACAATAGCGGAAAACGGAACAGAAGTCATTGTCGAAGGGCTCAGAAGATACCGTTTCAACAAAACGATTACTATTAGTGACCAGGAAGGCGAATCAATCAGTATCAATGTGCTTTATATAGATAGCCCTTATCTGCAAGATCCGTCTTATCGTTACCTGATTAAAAGCTCCAGTTCTTATCAAAGCCTGTCTACTTCGGCCGTAGGTATCATTACTCATTCGGAAGAGTTCAATATGTCCGAACTGGTTATAAAAAGCTCCGGAACTTCTGCCAGCGGTTTTGCCGTGCAATTCTCAGGAGACTTGAAAGAAGGCGATAAGAGTGCCCCTGTACTATATAAGGTGACGAGAAACGCAATCGACAAGAGTGTAAAATATCCGATAGAAGACTGTCGCATTGATAAAGCAGAAGATGGCTGGTATTGGGTCAGCTTCCTGGAAGCCGGCTGCACTGTCCGTTCTTATATGATAACCAAGCAATAATTTATAAACCTGACACATGGATTTTGAAAGTACCCCCATACTTTTGAAATGACCAACATAAAAAGAGACTGTCCGCGCAACACAGTACGTTCCTTATTTCTGTCTGTATTGTAGCCAGTCTCTTTTTATAAATTCTTGAATAGATATGAATAGATATGATAACAGATTACGTATTCTTACCGAAGAATTCGAATCGCTCATCTCACGTGAAAATGAAAAGATACTACCAGGCAACGGTATCTTTGAACGTTACAAATATCCCATACTGACAGCCGCCCACACTCCGTTGGAATGGAGATACGACTTCAACCCCGAAACGAACCCTTTCTTTATGGAACGCTTCGGCATCAATGCCGTATTCAATGCAGGAGCTATCAAATTCAACGGAAAGTACCTTGTCATGGGACGGGTGGAAGGATATGACCGCAAATCATTCTTCGCCATCGCCGAAAGCCCGAACGGAATAGATAATTTCCGTTTTTGGGAGTATCCGGTTCAATTGCCGGATTTATATCCTGAAGAGACGAACGTGTATGATATGCGCCTGACAGCCCATGATGACGGTTGGATTTACGGTATCTTTTGCAGCGAAAGCCTTGACCCGGACGCCACCCCCGGCGACTTGTCTTCTGCCATAGCCAAAGCGGGTATCGTGCGTACCAAAGATTTGAAGAACTGGGAGCGACTGCCGAATCTGATTTCCAAAAGCCAGCAACGCAATGTCGTTTTGCACCCGGAATTTGTAAACGGTAAATATGCCCTGTACACCCGTCCGCAGGATAATTTCATCAATGCCGGCAACGGCGGCGGTATCGGTTGGGCACTGATAGATGATATAACCCATGCGGAAGTGAAAGAAGAAATCATCATCAACCACCGCCATTATCATACCATCAAAGAGGTGAAGAACGGTGAAGGGCCTCATCCTATCAAAACCCCAAAAGGTTGGCTACATCTGGCTCACGGAGTTCGCGCTTGTGCCGCCGGCTTGCGTTATGTACTCTATCTGTATATGACCTCTCTGGAAGACCCGACTAAAATCATTGCCGAACCGGGCGGTTTCTTGCTTGCCCCTATGGGAGAGGAAAGAATCGGAGATGTATCCAACGTACTCTTCTCGAACGGTTGGATTGTTGATGAGGACGGAACAGTATATATCTATTACGCTTCTTCCGACACCCGCATGCACGTGGCAACCTCGTCAATCGACAGGCTGACGGATTATTGTCTCCACACACCGGCAGACGGATTCCGTTCCGCTACGTCTGTGAAAAGCATTTGCAAGCTCGTAGAAACGAACAAACTAGTCATGACAGAGCAATATGTTTAACTCACAAAACGCAAAGTTGTCTGATTCTCCCTTATAGTTGACAGCTTTGCGTTTTCCTTTTCATGCCAACTCAGCCATCAAATTCCAACAACCACTTCCAAATCGGAATCACATTAATCTCCTTACCATTTTCTGTTATCACTTCTTCCTCGTCATTCGTAATGACAAGCAATTTCTCCACTTCCATCACCGCAGCCATTTTCAACAAAGCGGTTATCTCACGTTTACGTGTTGTTTCTTCTTTCAAGCTATATGATACTTGCACTGCCAGTTTTTCTGCCGGAATATAAAAATCAACTTCTATATTCTGGTGGTAAAAGTAGAGTTCATCTTCATATTTCTTTCTCAAAGTAATGGCAACCAAGTTCTCCAGCAATGAAGTCACCGGATCAATCAGGAAAAGGTTCAGTAGTCCATTATCTATAAAATAGTATTTCCGATTTGAGACTTTCTCAGCCAGTTTACTGGCATAATTCTCCAATGAGAAAATGAGCCACGTAGCCTGCAGGAACTCCAGATAATCAATAATAGTATCTGTTGTAGTTTTAGCTCCGGCAGACGAAACGATATTCGATAAACGGCTGAACGAGGAAGGTTGTTTCACACTTTCTGCCAACTTCCGGATAAGAACTTTCATTGCTAAATCATTCCGAATGGAATAACGTGTTATCAAATCACCGAAAAATATCTTATTGAATAAGTTACTTAACCATTGGCGCTTCTCTGCTCCCTCTACCAGTTCCAATTCCGGTAATCCGCCATAATAGAAGTATTCGGAAAACGAGCGGACTATCTCTGCCCGGTTTTTGAAATACCACGTTGGCTCAACCATAATGTTATTGGCTTTCAAACACTCCCGGAATGAGAAAGGATACACATTCTGTACAATAAACCGTCCGCCCAATGTCGTGGCAATCTCGCTACTGAGCATCTTCGCATTACTTCCGGTAACATACACCCGATATTTCTGATCGGCAAGCCTGCGGGCAAATCTTTCCCAATGTTGGACTATCTGTATTTCGTCTAAAAAGAAAATAGGACGATATGCGTATAATTCTTCATAACAGACTTTTATAAGGTCAAGATCTTCTACAGTCAGGTTGACCAAACGGTCATCTTCAAAATTGAAATAAAGAATTTCTTCCACCTTATGTCCTTCTTTCAATAAGTTCTGTATTTGCTGATACATCAAATAGGATTTCCCGGCACGACGAAGACCGACAAAAACATAGTTTAACTGAGCTGACAAATGAATATCACGCTCAATTAAAGTAATTCCCTTCACAAACTGCTGATATTCAACAATCAGAGTCTTAAACACATTCTTTTCCATACGCATTCATCTTTTATAAAAGACAAATATATCACTATTTTATCGATTATAAAAGACAAAAACAAGCATATTTTATCGAATATAAAAGATAAAGCATTAAATCAAAGCAACATGAGAAGAAAAACCGGGGAATATCAACATAGTATCAGAATGAGTTAAAATAATATTTGTTTCCTTACCTCTTTCCCCCTACCTTTGCCGCAAAGAACATAGAACATATAAATCGAATCAAAACAATAATATGAAATTACACACTACCGACCTTCTCATCATATGTGCTTATCTTATCGCAATGATTGTCATCGGGCTTATTCTAAAGAAACGGGCTGCCCAAAATATGGATTCCTATTTCTTAGGCGGGAAATCATTGCCTTTCTATATGTTGGGATTATCCAACGCATCCGGAATGTTCGATATTACAGGCACAATGCTGATGGTATATTGGGCATTCGCCTATGGCTTCAAAAGTCTCTGGATTCCCTGGTTATGGCCGGTATTCAATCAGATATTCCTCATGGTTTACCTGTCCGTGTGGTTACGTCGTTCCAACGTGCTCACCGGCGCGGAATGGATTAAGACCCGTTTCGGGAAAGGTAAAGGGTCAACTCTTTCACATACGATTGTTATTGTATTCGCATTATTGAGCGTACTCGGTTTTTTAAGTTATGGATTCATAGGTATTGGTAAATTTATGGAGATATTCATCCCCTGGGAAGTGGTATCTCCATTTATTCCTTTCAATGTTCCTGCAGAATATGTACCTCATGTATATGGCATCTTCTTTACCACAATCGCCACTTTCTATGTGATGCTCGGCGGAATGTTGAGTATCGTATGGACGGATGTCGTCCAATTCCTGATAATGACCGTGGCGGGTATCGTTATCGTCGTCATCGGCATGCAGATGGTAGCACCGGATATGATTCACTCATTTGTTCCCGCCGGCTGGGATTCTCCTTTCTTCGGGTGGACGCTCGATATTGACTGGAGCAGCCGGATGAATCTCCTTACCGAACGAATGGCGAACGAGCCTTACAGCCTGATAAGCATTTTCGTCATGATGGCTTTGCTGAAAGGTATTTTTATGAGTATGGCAGGCCCTGCACCCAACTATGACATGCAGAAGATTCTGTCCTGCAAGTCTCCGAAAGAAGCGGCTATGATGAGCGGCTCTGTATCAGTAGTGTTATTAATTCCCCGTTATCTGATGATTATGGGATTCGCGTTGCTGGCTATCTACTTCTTCAAAGAGGATGGCGGAATGACGCAGATGGAAGTTACACGGACGGACTTTGAGACGATTCTTCCTCACTTAATCACACGTTATGTTCCGGCAGGACTGGCCGGGTTGTTGTTGGCCGGACTATTGGCAGCTTTCATGTCTACTTTCGCTTCTACGGTGAATGCAGCCCCTGCCTATATCGTGAATGATATTTACTTGAAATATATTAATCCGAAAGCGAGTGTAAAAACACAGATACGCAGCAGTTATGTTATCTCTGTCGCCGTAGTAGTGGTCAGCACTGTTATCGGATTCTTCCTGAAAGATATCAATGAAATCTTCCAATGGATTGTAGGCGCGCTCTTCGGTGGATATATTGCCGCCAACGTACTGAAATGGCACTGGTGGCGTTTCAACGGTGAGGGATATTTCTGGGGAATGACTGCCGGAGTACTGGCGGCAATCGTGATGAAATTCACCGTTCCCGATGCATGGGTGCTCTATTTCTTCCCGGTGTTGTTCGGTGTTTCCCTGATAGGATGTATTGCAGGAACATACAGCGCACCCCCAACAGACGATGAAACACTTATCAATTTCTATACCCGTGTACGCCCCTGGGGATGGTGGAAGCCGATTGAAGAAAAAGCTCTGGCCCGTTACCCCCATATCCGGCCAAACAGAAACTTCAAAAGAGATGCTTTCAACGTGGCAATCGGTATCGTTTGGCAATGTACGCTTACCATCATTCCGATGTATCTCGTTGTCCGTGAACAATTGGGATTGTGGAGTTCCATCGCTCTGCTTCTAGTCACCACACTCATACTAAGAAAGACGTGGTACAAACCTTTATGCAAAGAAGAAGCACGCTACAATGAAGAAATGAAACAACTGAAATAAAAAGAAATAATTAGCTTAACACACTAAAAACCGGAGAACTGACCATGAAAAGACTATCTGTCATACTAATCTCATTTTTACTATATCTGCCACTAAGCGCTCAATTCAAAGGAACAGTCTATATCGACGCCGACCAATCGGGCATATTTAATAAAGGCGACAAGCCGCTGGCGGGAGTTATGGTAACAGACGGATTGAACGTAGTAAAGACAGATAAGAAAGGTCGGTTCTCTTTACCCGGATTCGAAAAGACACGGTTCATCACTATCACCACTCCTGCCGGATACGAAACACAGCATTTCTACCTGCCCGTAAAAGAAAACAGGAAAAGCTATGATTTCCTGCTGACAGAGAGCGAACGGACTAAATCAAAGGAGCATTCTTTCGTTCAAATCACCGATACCGAAGTGACCGGCGGAATGGGACGTTGGGTGACAGACCTTCAGCAATATATAAAGAACGAGAAACCTGCATTCCTGATTCATACCGGAGACATCTGTTACGAACCGGGACTTACCATGCACAATCAAGTAGTCAATGCTCAAACTATGAACTGCCCCGTTTATTATTGCATCGGCAATCACGACCTGGTGAAAGGCAAGTATGGCGAAGAACTTTACGAGTCCCTCTACGGCCCGACATGGTATTCATTCGATGTCGGCAATATCCATTACGTAGTCACCCCCATCGACCACGGAGACAACCCGACTGACTATACCCTGAAAGACGTATATAACTGGCTGAAAAATGACCTCGCCCTGATGAAAGAAGGGCAAGCGCTGATTCTTTTCAACCATGACCTGTTCACCGCAAGCGACACTTTTGTATTCAAAGCCGACAATGAACATATACTCGACCTGCGTGATTTCAATACCAAAGCCCAGATATACGGACATATGCACTACAACTACGTCCGCAATCAGAATGGAATTTATACCATCTGCACCGGAACGTTAGACAAAGGCGGCATTGACCATACACCTTCTTCTTTCCGTGATATTAAAGTAGATGCCAATAATAACATCAGCACAGAACTGAGATACGCTTTCATCGAACCGCAAATTGCCATCGTCTCTCCGATGGACAATCAGACTACCGCTTCTTCCGTTGCCGCTTCTACTGGCGAAAACCAGCTTCCTGTTTCCGTCAACACCTATCATTCGCAGACAAAAACATCACACGTTTCTTATATCTTAAGCGACGCAGAAAGCAATCAGGAAATAGCCAAAGGCAATCTTACCTCTCTCACCGACTGGAACTGGAATGGAAACATTCAAATACCGGCGAATGAAAACGGGAAAAGACTGAACCTTACAGTAATTTCATTCTTCAACGACGGAAAGAAAGCGACTGCTACCAGCCAATTCACTTATCAAAAAGATTTCAAGCTATCCTCTATTCCCGGCGAAGACTGGAACACCCTGCTTCAAAACACCGCTCACTCCGGCGGAGTCAATGATTCTCAAATCAAGCTCCCTCTACAATTGCAATGGACAGCCAACACAGGCAGCAATATCTTTATGAATTCCCCCATTATCGCCGGACAAAAAGTATTCATCGCCACCACCGACGACAATGTATCACTGAATACATTCATCTGCGCATTCGACTTCAACTCCGGCAAACTATTGTGGAAATTCCCTACTGCAAATTCAGTAAAGAACACAATAGCCTATGAAAATGGAATTGTAATAGCCCAGGATGCCGCCTGCAACCTCTATGCCTTAGACGCAGAATCAGGGAAATTACTTTGGAAACAATACATCAATCTGAACAGTTACCCCTATCTGACAGAAGGAGTGACCGTAGATAAAGGCGTAGCCTATGCCGGAATCGGCGCCGGACTATCCGCCTATGACTTAAAAACAGGACAAACAATATGGACTAACAAAGACTGGAAACAACGGGAAGGCGCTACTACCACACTGACCGTTGCCGGAAATGTATTAGTCAGCGGAACGCAATGGGGCGGATTATACGGCAATGACGTCCGCACCGGAAAACAACTATGGAAACTCTCCGACAACGGGCTCGGCAACCGGGGAGCATCTCCGGTCTATAAAGACGGAAAACTATGGATTATCTCTTCCAAAAGCTTCTTCACCATAGAGCCGCAGACCGGAAAAGTACTTCAACAAAAAGAACTTTCTGCCAATCTGGACGTTACATCCACCCCGCTCGTCACCGAACAGGAGATTATCTTCGGTACTGCCGACCGTGGAGTCTTCGCACTAGACAAATCCACACTTTTCAACAAATGGAAAGCAGAGACATCGCCTTCACTCGTCTACACCGCCCCTTACTCCAGCACCCCGCAAGCCGGAGTGGAAACAAGCCCCGTAGCGTCACAAGGAGTTGTCTACATCGGAGCTTCCGACGGTTATCTATACGCTATCGACCAGGCAACGGGAATCATAAAAGAGAAATATAACCTCGGAGCACCTGTATTCTCCACCGTAGCCGTATCCGGTAACCGGATGATTGTTTGCGACTTTGCAGGAAATGTGTATTGCTTCTCATCGAAGTAAACTCTCTCCTCGATTCTGTAAAAGCAAAAGGCAGATATTTTATAGAACTCCCTTTCATTCAAGATGCCAAATTGGTATCTTGAAAGTTATTTGAGATAACCTATCTTATACAGTTTTTCTCACCCCGCGCGTTGTAATTTGAAGATTATCACGTATCTTTGCCCCTCAATCATAAATACGAGATATGGCTATTACAATCAAGAAAGTCACCACAAAGAGTGAGCTGAAGAAATTTATCCGTTTCAATTACAGGATGTATAAGGACAATCCTTATTCCGTGCCCGACCTCTATGACGATATGCTCAATACGTTCAACAAAAAGAAAAACGCGGCATTCGAGTTCTGTGAAGCAGATTATTTCCTGGCATACCGGGACGATAAAATCGTAGGGCGCGTAGCCGCTATCGTCAACAACCGTGCCAATGAGAAATGGGACTGCAAGAACGTCCGTTTCGGATGGATAGACTTCATTGACGACCCCGAAGTCTCCGCCGCCCTCATCAAGACAGTAGAAGACTGGGGAAAAGAACGGGGCATGACGCACATTGCCGGCCCTCTCGGATTTACCGATTTCGACGCGGAAGGAATGCTGGTTGAAGGATTCGACCAACTCAGCACGATGGCTACCATCTACAACCACCCCTACTATCCGGTACACATGGAGAAACTCGGTTTCGAGAAAGACGCCGACTGGGTGGAATACCAAATCTACATTCCCGATGCCATCCCCGACAAGCACAAGCGCATCTCCGAACTGATTCAACGGAAATATAACCTCAAGATAAAAAAATACACTTCCGGAAGGAAAATAGCCAAAGACTACGGACAGAAGATTTTCGAGCTGATGAACGAAGCATACAGCCCGCTCTACGGCTACTCCCCACTGACACAGCGGCAAATCGACCAGTACGTAAAAATGTACCTGCCTATTCTCGACTTGCGCATGGTGACCCTTATCACTGATGCCAACGATGAACTGGTCTGCGTAGGTATCTCCATGCCTTCACTTGCCGAAGCCCTGCAAAAGTCGCACGGACGCTTGCTGCCTCTCGGATGGTTCTACCTGCTGAAAGCACTGTTCATGAAACGCCGTGCCAAAATGCTTGATTTACTACTTGTTGCAGTGAAGCCGGAATACCAGAACAAAGGTGTTAACGCTTTGTTATTTTCCGATTTAATTCCAGTTTATCAAAAATTAGGTTTTATCTTTGCAGAAAGCAACCCCGAACTCGAACTGAACGGAAAGGTTCAAGCTCAATGGGATTACTTTGAGACTAAGCAACATAAGCGCCGCCGTGCGTTCATCAAAGAGATAAAATAAAAAAACAGCTATGGAAGAGAACGAATTGATACCTGTAGACAACAACAATGCAGTAGAGTACACTGACGACAACATCCGCCACTTGAGCGACATGGAGCATGTCCGCACACGCCCCGGTATGTATATCGGTAGGCTGGGCGACGGCGCGCATGCCGAAGACGGAATCTATGTCCTCCTGAAAGAAGTAATCGACAACAGTATTGACGAGTTCAAAATGCAAGCCGGTAAGAAAATTGAGATTACCGTTGAAGAAAACCTTCGTGTCAGTGTCCGCGACTACGGACGAGGCATTCCGCAAGGAAAGCTGATTGAAGCGGTCAGCATGCTGAACACAGGTGGTAAGTACGACAGTAAAGCCTTCAAGAAAAGTGTCGGACTGAACGGTGTCGGTGTGAAAGCCGTCAACGCATTGAGCTCCCGTTTCGAGGTACGCAGTTACCGCGACGGCAAAGTACGTACCGCCACTTTCTCCAAAGGAAACCTGCTGACTGACAATACGCAAGATACCGAAGAGGAAAACGGAACTTATATCTTCTTCGAACCGGACAACACATTATTCCTGAACTATTGTTTCAAGCCCGAATTTATCGAGACGATGCTACGTAACTACACGTACCTCAACACCGGGCTTGCCATTATCTATAACGGTCACCGCATCCTGTCGCGCAACGGTCTTGTAGACCTCCTGAACGACAACATGACGGCAACCGGACTTTATCCGATTATCCATCTGAAAGGCGAAGACATCGAGATAGCCTTCACCCATACCGGACAATACGGAGAAGAATACTACTCTTTCGTCAACGGTCAGCACACCACGCAGGGCGGTACGCATCAAAGTGCTTTCAAGGAACACATCGCCCGCACCATCAAGGAGTTCTTCAATAAGAATATGGACTACACCGACATCCGTAACGGATTGGTTGCCGCCATCGCCGTCAATGTAGAAGAACCTATCTTCGAGAGTCAGACCAAAACCAAACTGGGTTCTACCAATATGGTTCCCGGCGGCGTGACGGTTAATAAATACGTAGGTGACTTCATCAAACAGGAAGTGGACAACTTCCTGCACAAGCATGCGGACGTAGCCGAAGCAATCCAACAGAAGATTCAGGAATCGGAAAAGGAACGCAAAGCCATCGCCGGCGTGACGAAACTTGCCCGCGAACGTGCCAAGAAAGCGAACCTGCACAACCGTAAACTGCGCGACTGCCGCATCCACCTCAACGACCCGAAAGGAAAAGGACTCGAAGAGGACTCCTGCATCTTTATCACCGAGGGTGACTCCGCAAGTGGTTCCATCACCAAAAGCCGTGATGTCAACACTCAGGCGGTATTCAGTCTACGCGGTAAACCGCTGAACTCTTTCGGACTGACAAAGAAAGTGGTTTACGAGAACGAAGAGTTCAACCTGCTTCAGGCTGCACTGAATATAGAAGACGGCATAGAAGGACTGCGTTACAACAAGGTCATTGTAGCAACCGATGCCGATGTGGACGGTATGCACATCCGCCTGCTGCTGATTACCTTCTTCCTGCAATTCTTCCCCGACCTCATCAAGAAGGGGCATGTATATATCCTGCAAACTCCCTTGTTCCGCGTGCGCAACAAGAAAAAGACGCTCTATTGTTACAGCGAGGAAGAACGTATCAACGCCATCAACGAATTAAGCCCGAATCCCGAAATCACCCGATTCAAAGGATTGGGAGAAATTTCACCGGACGAGTTCAAGCACTTTATCGGCAAGGACATGCGTCTGGAACAAGTATCATTGCGCAAGACGGACGCAGTAAAAGAACTACTTGAATTCTACATGGGCAAGAATACCATGGAACGACAGAACTTTATTATAGATAACTTGGTTATAGAAGAAGACTTGGCATCATGAGAAAAGCAATATTCCCGGGTACTTTCGACCCCTTCACCATCGGACATTATTCGGTAGTGGAACGTGCACTTACCTTTATGGACGAGATTGTGATAGGAATCGGTATCAACGAGAACAAGAATACGTATTTCCCCATCGAGAAAAGGGAAGAAATGATTCGGGAACTTTATAAAGACGAACCTCGCATCACAGTGATGTCATATGATTGTCTGACGATTGATTTTGCGCAGGAAGTAGGAGCACGGTTCATCGTCCGCGGCATCCGTACCGTGAAGGATTTCGAGTACGAAGAGACGATTGCGGATATCAACCGCAAACTGGCGGGCATTGAAACCATCCTGCTCTTCACTGAACCCGAACTGACTTGTGTCAGCTCTACGATTGTACGCGAGTTATTGACCTATAATAAAGATATCAGCCAGTTTATTCCTGAAGGAATGAGGATAAGTTGAGAATGGAGCAAAGTAAGATTATGAGTAAGATTAAAATATACGTCCTTTTGGCTTGCCTGTGGACAGTATCAGCCGTACAGGCTCAGAATTTCGGTTCGGCTGCCATGCGCAAGCTACAAATGGCAGAATTTGCAATCTCCAACTTCTATGTAGACAAAGTAGATGAGGACAAGCTGGTAGAAGAAGCCATCATCAAAATGTTGGCACAACTCGACCCGCACTCCACCTACTCGGACGCAGAAGAAGTGAAGAAAATGAACGAACCTCTCCAAGGCAACTTCGAAGGTATCGGGGTACAGTTCCAAATGATTGAAGATACATTACTGGTGGTACAACCCGTCAGCAACGGCCCTTCCGAGAAAGTAGGCATCCTTGCCGGCGACCGCATTATCGCCGTCAACGACAGCGCCATTGCCGGAGTGAAGATGAGTACGGAAGATATTATGAAACGTCTTCGCGGCCCGAAAGGCTCCAAAGTCAACCTGAAGATTGTTCGTCGTGGCGTGCAAGACCCATTGGTTTTCACCGTAAAAAGAGACAAGATTCCTATCCTCAGCCTTGACGCTTCTTACATGATTCAGCCCAAGACAGGCTATATCCGCATCAACCGCTTCGGAGCAACCACCGCTGAGGAGTTCAAGAAAGCAATGAAGGAACTTCAGAAGCAAGGCATGAAGGATATGATTCTCGACTTGCAAGGCAACGGCGGGGGATACCTCAACGCTGCCATCGACCTTGCCAACGAATTCCTGGGACAAAAGGAACTCATCGTCTACACCGAAGGCCGGACTGCCAAACGCAGCGATTTTTATGCCAAAGGTAACGGGGACTTCCGTAACGGCCGTCTCATTGTATTAGTAGATGAATACACAGCTTCCGCCAGTGAAATCGTCAGCGGTGCTGTACAGGATTGGGACAGGGGAATCATCGTCGGCCGCCGTTCTTTCGGCAAAGGACTGGTGCAGCGTCCCATCGACCTGCCGGACGGTTCCATGATTCGTCTGACTATCGCCCGTTATTATACTCCTGCAGGCCGCTGCATCCAAAAGCCTTATGACAGCTCGACAGATTACAATAAAGACTTGATAGAACGCTTCAACCACGGCGAACTGATGAATGCCGACAGCATCCACTTCCCGGATTCACTGAAAGTACAGACTAAGAAACTGGGACGCACAGTCTATGGCGGTGGCGGTATCATGCCGGATTATTTCGTACCTATCGACACTACTTTGTACACGGATTATCACCGGAACCTGGTAGCCAAAGGAGTCATCATTAAATTTACGATGAAGTTCATCGAAGGCCACCGGAAGGAATTGGCGGGCAAGTACAAGAAGTTCGAATCATTCAATGAAAAGTTTATCATTGACGATGACATGATGGCAACTTTACGCGAAATGGGCGATAAAGAGGGCGTGAAGTTTAATGAAGAGCAGTATCAGAAATCGCTCCCGCTCATCAAAACTCAACTCAAAGCATTGATAGCACGTGACCTTTGGGATATGAATGAATATTTTCGGGTGATGAATACAACGAATGAGAGTGTACAAAAGGCATTGGAGATATTGAATTCGGACGAATATCAGAAGAAACTGAAAGTAAATCAACACTGATATTCATCAACTCTCTCTCCTATATTAAAAATGCACATTTCTCTTTCACCTATCACCGACGGCAATCAAACGCTTTATTCATCGAGGTTTCCGACGGTGATAGGTTGTTTTTCAACCTATCACCTCATCTATCACCTATCACCGTCAAGGCCGTTTTCCTTTCTTACACCGTATCTGTCAATCGGGACAAGGCTGATAAATTCCTCAAACAAGTAGGAATACTTTGTTTTTCTCCCTTATATAGTTTATCTTTGCCGCTGATATAGTTCATCTACCATAGCCGTGACGAATTCCTACCACGGCCATGAAGAGAAGCTACCACAGTCATGGCAAGATCTTACCACGGCCGTGACAGACTAATGATAAAGGCACCGGAACATAACTATCCCTACGTCTTAATCAAAGAATAAAGGCAGGACAACTTATATAAAGCCGCTTGATAACAAACAAACAACAGCTATATAACACAATCCCCTCTAACGAAGTCCAACGATAACTAATTTGTTTTACAACAACAAAACACGATGTATTTACGATAAAATAAATAGAGAACAATGGCAATACAATTTGAATTGTACAAGACTCCCCATCCCAAGGATGAGGAAGGCAAAGAGACGTATCACGCACGCGTAGTCAACTTCCAGCACATCGACACGGATTATCTGGCAAAGGAAATCCAGATAGCCACCTCGCTGACCGAAGGAGACGTAAAATCTGTCCTCGATTCCCTTAGTCACTTTATGGGCGACCGGCTTCGGGAGGGAGAAAGCGTCCATCTGGACGGTATCGGCTATTTTCAGATAAAACTGAACAGCAAAGAACCTATCACTTCACCCAAGCTGAAAGCGAATCAAATCAAGCTCAAAGCCAACATCAGCTTCAAGGCAGATATCAAACTGAAAAAATCAGTCAGCGTCGTACACCTGGAACGAAGCAAATTGAAACCCCATTCGGCTTCCCGCTCGAACGAAGAAGTAGACAAACTGCTGACCAACTATTTCAACAATAACCCGATATTAACCCGCTCCGACTTTCAAAGGCTCTGCGGTTTCACTCCCACCACCGCCGCACGGCACATCAAACGGCTGAAAGAGGAAAAGAAATTGAAGAATATCCATACGTATTATAATCCGATTTATATGCCGATGCCTGGGTATTATGGGATGGCGGAAATAAAAGAGGATGAAACAAATGTAATACAGAAATGAAGAAACTAAATAGCTCCTCAAAAACAAAAAGATAATCATTATTAATACCTCATAGGTGCAAATTCTGCACTTATGATAATAGACTGTCACATTTCTTTGTCCCACTATCCAAGCTATTATAAACAAGGATACAATATAAAGAAAGATTAAAAAAGAAATTCAGTTGTCGCAAAATTTGCGACAACTGAATTTCGTGCTGTTTCCACCCCTAACTTGTGCAAGAACTACCCAGATTGATTATTGTCTTAATTAGCAAGGATAAACACATAAATGTATTATTTTCCTCAGAAAAAAAGAGAATAAAGCTACTTTTATTATTTACTTTGAAGCGTTATAATAGAACGCGCCGGAATCTGAACAGTCTTTCCACTTTTCACTGTCCCTACCGGAAGCAAATCTTCCCCTTCTTTATCTGAAGTACGATAAATCTGCCATTGTGCATTTCCTACTTTTTCTTCATTAATAGAAAACTCTTTTTCTTCATTGGCATAGTTGACAACTACCATCACATACGTTCCATCTGTATTCTTATAAGCTGTGCACATCAATCCTTGTTGGTCGGTATCACCATCGGGAATCAAAGTCCCCGTTTTATCGAAAGTCGAAACGGACAGCCGTACTGCACCCGGACGGATAAAGCGGCTGTAATTTCCCAAAGCCCACATCAGTTTGGAGTCTTCTACTCTGCCATCCAAAAAGTTGCCGTCCGTAGTATATTCACGAATCAATCCGTCTTTATAATCGCCGCCAATGGCACGCCACCACTGCCAACTCTTTGCTCCGGCATATACGATGTCATGATGGATAATACGGGCTACATAAAGCGCTGTCTTCATCGTACGGTCATAGCCGTTTCCACCACCGATTTCTTCGTCATTACCCATGATGCAAGTCTCCGTCTGCCAGAAGTCAACATTGTGTTTATCCAATGTATCACGCAATTGACAACGTATATTACGCAATTCGCTTAATGGCGTAGTAGTCCAATAGCTATGTCCGATCATCAGTCGGGGAACGTTCGGAATATCTCCCAAATATGTATCCACACTATCGGGACAGAAGAAAGCCTGAATCTGATACCCCCGCTGCCAGTCCGTCTCGTGAGTGCGGAACATGCAACGGTAATCGGAAGATTCATTGACAAGAATCTGTGTATCCATATCCCGGCTTACAAATTCTTTGCTTAACAAACGGACGGTATGGGCTACTTCCCTGTTGGTTGCCGGACAGCCTTCCTGCTTCGGGCCTACCCAGTTCCAATGTCCGTCCGGTTCGTTGAAAGGACATATATAGTCGAACTTGATACCGTCATGTTTTTCTACTCTCTGCACTACATCTGCCAAGAAGCGGGCATACTTTTCGTAACAGTCCGGCTTCAAGTTTGCCGTGCCGCCACGACCGGTATTGGTAGCCAGCCCGTTCTGCGTATAATACACAGGGGGAGAGTTCAGGAAAGCAAGGAATTTGTTCACTCCCCGTTCTTTTGCCAGTTTGAGGAAGTTACGCTGTCCTCGTTGCTTGTTCCAGTCGTATGTTCCGTCGGCGTTGAGGAAACATTCGGCACGCATCCAGGGGGAAGCAATCTGACTGGCTTCACCCTGTTCAGTACTACCTGCCCCGACGTTGAAACGCCAGAGGGACAGGCCGATACCTTTCGGCTTTCCGTTCGCATCATTCCCGGTGCTGAACAGCCAGTCGGCAACCTGATTCTGCTTTTCCTGCGGCCAAAGTCCGATGAATTGCATACTCCAAGCGTCAGAAGCGCCGAAATATGCCATCGTTTGACAGGGTTTGTCTGTTTCTATCTGAAAATTGATATCGGGGTCAGGACGAGTGGAACATCCACCCGCCATACCTGCGATTGAGAAGAAGCCAAAAGCGGCTAAGAGCGTTTTTACTTTCATACTTTAATAACCTAATACCTTATATAAATCTAATACCTATCAAAACTTTATCCGGTTTATTGCAGGTCATAGACCATTGTTACCACTGATTTCGATGGAATATATCCGGTCAGATAATCAGCTTCTTCCTTCAAGTCTCTTGTTTCAGAAGTTGTATATTGACGAACTGATTTCACAGTCTTATCTCCTATTCCTTCCAGTGCAGTATCCATGTGGATGGTTTCTACTCCCATGTTGGTGTATACTACTACCAGTCTATCCTGTTCGGGAGAAATGTAGGCCGAACCGAAAAGCATACGTGAACCATTAGGAATATTAAGGTCTACACGTTTATAGCCCGGACGAACGAAAAGGCTATAGTTACCCAATACCCACAGGTTCTTGCTGGCAGAATAAGTACCATCCAAAGCAATGTCACCATAATCACCATCACCCGGAATCAAACGAATCATATAGAAGCGGCTTTTTTGGCTATATACTTCTACGCTGGCTGTTGTCCAGTATGACCATGAGCTTACATTGGCTGTAGCCAGATCATGATGGAGTACCTTTGCCATAGAGAGCGCCAAGTCCATGTAAGTAGCATCATCAAAACTGTCGTAATCTTCGTACATGGTTTCTCCTGCATTATGGAGCATACTCCATTCTGTCTGATAAACTTTGAGGTTATTCTTCTCTGCTGCCTTACGCAATTCAGTACGTGTTTCCTGCAATTGATCCCAGGTTCTGTCAACCCAATAGCTATGTCCGCAAACGACATTAGGTTGCATATGTTTTAAATTGCCAATATAGTATTCACCTGCTTTATCTTCAAAGAACTGAAGTATCACCTGCGACTTTTGTCCCTGTCCATCAAAACCATAAACCGATTTCCATGAGCCGGACTCAGCTATCAGGATATTTGTTCCTTCCAAATTCTTATCAGTCAGTTTCTTATCCATTTCCCTAGCCAGATTGGCAATCTCCCAGCTCATCCATCCGCTGCCTTCCTGAGCGGCTTTGCCGTCGCTTCCCGGCCCCCAATCATATTGCGGCTCGTTCAATGGGCTGATAAATGGTATATTATAACCTTCATCTACAAAGTGTCTTGCTACCGTAGCCATATAGTCGGCAAATAGTCCATAGCCGTCTACACCATCATCATTCGTGTTTTTCAGATTCGCATACCAACCGTTGTCTGAATATCCTTTTCCATTCTTTGTATAATAAACCGGGGGAGTATTGCTGAATAGTACGAACTGGTTGCATCCATATTCTTTCGCTTTCTGCATAAAATATTGCTGGCCGGAGCATTTACCCCAAGTGTAAGTTCCGTCGGCGTTCAGGAAACATTCTGCACGGTTTACTTTACTGGCTATATTACTGGCCTCACCTTGCTCGGCAGTCCCACCGCCGAGATTGACACGCCACATGGACAGGCCGATTCCTTCGGGTTGATTGTTCTTGACTTCTTGAGAGAATAATAATTTAGCGATTCCTTCTTTGTTGTTGTCGCTCCAATATTTGCCTACATAGTCCATTGTCCATGCATCGGACGAGGCAAAGCCGTCGATGGTTTGATAAGTTGTGGCGGCATTCACCGTAGCTGTTTCATTTTTGGCTTTCAACACCGGTTCGTAGTCCGGTGAGAAAGTCAGGTCGTCACTGCAAGCGGAAAGGGCGGCAGCCAGACAGGAGATTCCGAATAAGATATATTTATTTTTCATACGTCACATTCTTTAATAGTTAGTTGATTTTTAGTAACCGGGGTTCTGTTCGATACTTCCGTTCGACATGGTTATTTCCGTAGTCGGTATCGGGAAAAGCAAATCGCGGGTTTCGTTGAAGTTGATACCCTTATCACTTCTTTCCTTTTGGTTGTTTGCTTCGTAACTGTCCGTATACGACAGGTTGTATCTCACAAATGAACCATTCTTGCCCATGATATTGCAGATTGCCGGTTTACCGTTATCATCTTTCCAACGGCGAAGGTCGAACAAGCGGTTGTTTTCCAAAGCCAGTTCCAAGCGGCGTTCCTGACGGATTGCGTCACGAAGTTCGGTTCCCGAACTTTGAGCATCTTCCAAACTGGCACGCTTACGTACCCTGTTCAATGCCCAGCGGGCTTCAGCATCACGACCGAGTTTATTTTCCACTTCGGCGTACATTAATAATACGTCAGCAAAACGAAGCAAACGGTAGTTCAACGGAATATGAGGTGCATCGTACGGGTCGGGACGTTTACTCTTCGGGATATACAATTTGCGTGTCACACGTGCGGATTTGTGTTCGTCCGCTTTGATGGTGTAACCTCTCGCTTCTTCATCGCCGGCTACATCTTGTCCGTTTTTGATTATTGTCCATTTCAGACGGACATCGCTGCTGCTATATGCTTTTTCCAGATTACTGGTAGGCAATCCCCAAGCCCAACCACTGTCATTTCGCGAACCGCAGACAATAGAGATACGTTCGCCCAGTGAATAAGATATATCACTATTGGTCTGTATTTCGAACAGGGATTCCTTGTTGTTGTTATAATCTATGTTCCACACTTGGCTGAAGTCTTCCATCAGGTCGTATTCACAAGATGTTCCGGCATATTCTCCACGGCAGATCAGTTCTTGCAGTACCTTCTCTGCTGCTTCATATTTTTCCTGATACAGATATACCTTTGCCAACAGCCCTTGTGCGGCTCCTTTGGTGGCACGTCCCAAATCTTTTGAACTATATTCGCTACGCTTAGGCAAGTCATTAATAGCATCAAGTAAATCTTGCTCTACAACTGCGTAACTATCTGCTATGCTGGAACGTTGGATGCCTTGTACTTCACTTGGCAGTTTGACTCCCATCACTAATGGAATGCCGCCGAAGTTACGAATCAAATCGAAATATTGGAAGGCACGAAGCATCTTCGCTTCGGCTATATAGCGTTTCTTCAGATTATCGTTTTCAAAAGATACTCCGGGAATACGTTCAATAGCCACATTACAGCGCAGGATACCTTTATAGCGGTATTGCCAGAAATTCTGACAGCAGTTTCCCGCATTGTAAGTATTGCCTGTATAATGCGCCAGGTCACGATATTCGCCCGGGTCTTGGGTAGTATTACCCATCCACATATCGTCGGTACACATATCGGCAGCCAGATAGAACTTATAAATCTGCCACCAGTCATCGAAAGCAAGGGATTGATAACAGCCTGTTATTTGCTGCGCGCATTCATCTTCATTCTTGAAATATTCGTTCAAGTCTTGCTGTCCTCTCAGCGGTTCTTCCAGAAAGTCGGCGCATCCGATGAAGGATAGAGTCATGGCAGTCATTGAAAGACCTAATATATATCGTTTCATATTTATACTGATTTATGTTGGTTTAAAAATTGATGTTCAATCCGAAGAGGTATGTACGCGGGTTAGGATAACTTGCCCAGTCGATACCCATTTCCGTCACACCCTTACCCACTGATACCGCTTCCGGATCCATGCCGGAATAGCCGGTGATGGTAAACGGATTTTGTGCGGAGAAAGAGAGACGCAATACGATGTCTTTAGTCCACCGCTTCGGTAAAGTATATCCTATTTGCAACATCTTGCAACGAAGGTAAGAACCGTCTTCCACGAAGAAGCTCGACGGACGTTTCCAGTTCATGTTAGAGTCGTTCACTGACAAGCGGGGTAATGAGTTGCTCGTTCCTTCACCGTGCCATGAACTGTTGTATGTTCCGGCATACACATTCTCACCACCGGCACCGGAGTAGCGGCCTTTGGTCGTGTTGAACACATCGTTGCCGATAGTGCCGTAGAAGTTGGCCATGAAATCAAGGTTCTTGTAAGAAACACGTCCGTTGATGCCGACCATCAAATCGGGGAATGCCGAACCGATGTATGCCTTATCCTTATCATCCAGTTTGCCGTCACCATTCAAATCTTTGAAGCGGATGTCACCAGGTAGTGCATTGGGTTGGATGACCGAACCATACTCGTTGGTGTGGGCGTTCACCTCTGTCTGGTTCTGAAAGATACCATCGGCTACGTAACCATAGAAGCGGCTGATTTCTCCGCCTTCTTCATTACGGATAATGTAATCACCATTGAAAGAGCCTGTATAAATAGGAGTGTCACCACCCATCAGTTTCTTGGCTTTGTTCTTTACGGAAGAAAGGTTCACGCCTACTTCATAGCTGAAGTCTCCTTTATGGTCGTTCCAATTGACGGATAATTCCCATCCGGTAGCTTGCATACTGCCTACGTTCTCCCACATTTCTCCATTCCACATGGGGTAGCCGAGAACCAATAGATTAGCTTTTTTCATCAACATGTCCTTCGACTCTTTGCGAAACCATTCAGCAGTAACACTCAGACGATTGTTCAAGAAAGCCATGTCTACACCGATGCTATAATCTTCGACTGTCTCCCAACGAACACTGTTGTTTCCAATAGAAGCCACACTTGTTCCAATCACACGGTCGGCATTCGGGCCAAAGACATAATCACTTCCACCGATAGAGGATTGATAAGCAGAATTATCAATATCTTCATTACCTACACGTCCCCATCCGGCACGCAGTTTCAGATTGTCAAAGATATGCTGGTTTTTCATGAAAGGTTCGCCCGATATACGCCATGCAGCAGATACAGCAGGGAACGTAGCATATTTATTACCCTTAGGGAATCTTGAAGAGCCATCCACACGTACGGATGCTGTCAGATAATAACGGTCATTATAATTGTATATGATACGTCCCAGATAAGAAATCATTGAATTGTATTCGTTCAATCCCTCTGCCTGAGGTTTTTTTGTTCCCCCCTTTACATATTGCAGAAGTTCGTCATTATTCGTCGGAACACCATCACGTGAGCCGGTCAACCAATAATACTGGTAACGTTCCATCGTATAACCGCCCATCAGATTAATATTATGCTTTTCATTGAACGTTTTCATCCATGTGATTGTGTTCGTCCAGTTCCAGTCCACCCAGTTCTTCATTTCGCGTTTGGCTGTATTCGCAGTAGCTTGTTCCAAGTTGTCCAAATGAAACTCGGGACTAAACTCATCGAAAAGGCGGAAACGCGCGTTTATTCCGAACTGGCTGCGTACTACCAACCCTTTGATTGGTTCAATGCTTATATAAGGATTGGCAAGCAATCCGTACTCATCGGTGTTCTTTGACAGACGTGCCATACTTGCCACCGGATTCCACACTTGGCTATTGTGGGAGCGGGAATAATTATCGTATTCATTATCCGTCCATTCATTTTCGGGTCGCATCACCGGAGTAGTCGGATCCATTGCCATGACAGCACCGAGCAAATCCGGAGTATCTTTCCAGTTCTCATATTTAGGCGTGAAGTCGATACCTGCTTTTACTATCTTGTTGAAGTTGTATTCCATGCTGAAACGGGCGGTAAACTTCTGCCAGTTGCCTGTCTTATATTGTGAATCTTGTCCGAAATAACCAATACTGGCTGAATAGAGGAACTTATCAGTGCCACCGGAGAAACTAAGGTTATAGTTATGAATCAAGGCTGTTTTATTCAATGTCTCTTTCCACCAGTCGGTGCCTTCGGTATCAGTAATATTAGCTTTTCCACTATATACAGGCATACTGTCATCGTTGATATAACGTGCTCTCTGAACATATTCGTATTCTGAAGCTTTTGCCATATCAGGTTGTTGCAATGTCTGGAAACCGGCAGAAGCGGAGAAAGAAAACTTGGTGTCGCCTTTCTTTCCTTTTTTGGTGGTAATCAGAATAACACCATTCGACGCACGTGTACCATAGATAGCTGCGGCAGAAGCATCTTTCAAGACTTGCATGCTTTCAATGTCATTTTGGTCGAGAAAGTTGATATTTCTACCTACCGGCATCCCGTCCACTACATACAAAGGGTCGGCGGCATTGACAGTAGACACACCACGGATTATTACACGAGGAGTAGCACCCGGTCCGCCGCTGCTTTGTACCTGTACGCCATTGATTTTCCCCTGCAAAGAGTTCATGGCATTACCCGTGCTCATTGTTTTCAGTTCTTCACCTTTTATGGCTGCGATGGAACTGGTCAGATCACCTTTCTTTACCGCACCATAGCCGATAACCACTACCTCATCCAATGCCTGCATATCATCATGCATCACTACATTGATGGCAGTTCGGCCATTCACTTTGATTTCCTGAGTTTTATATCCAATCATAGAGAAAACCACAGTAGCATCTTTAGATACATTGTTCAAAGTATAGTTACCGTCCAAATCGGTCACAGTACCGTTCGTCGTTCCCTTCACCAAGACTGTAAGACCAATCATCGGCTGCTTGTCACTCGCTGCAACGGCATTACCGGTCAGCTTCATTTGCTGGGCATTTAAGCCCAGCGCAAAGAACGATAATAAAAGGAATAAGTATCGTTTCATGTTTTTATAGCATTATATTAGTTATTCTTCTTTAGTAATTTTGACTGGCCAAGGTGAGTATCAAATTCAAAAGTATATTTGCCTGGAGGTACTCTCTTGCTATTGTTATTCACTCCGGTCAGGAAAGATTCATTGGCACCGTCAAACCGCCAGGCCGGTTCTGTCCACCATCCATCCGGATGATAAGGAGTGATATTCACATCAAACATATCTTCTTTGCTGTAAGTCAACTCCGTAGTCAAACGATACAGGTTGTTTGGATCCTGCGTCAATTCATAAATATTCTTCGGTCCGCCCCATCCGGGAGCGCCGTCAAACCATCCGCCGACAAAGCCCATCTTCAACTCATATTCCTGACCATCATAATTCAACTTCGAGCCGATAGCAATAGGAGCATCTGCCGGTGTATAAGGAGTCACTGTATATTCTCTACTTTCAAGATTGAAAGTAATCTCATAATACCCTTTCTCCGGCAAAATAATAGGTTGTATGTTTTCCATTATCTCCGTCATCTTTCCCGGATTAGTTTTATCATCACCAAAACAGATGTCAAAGTTCTCTTTGCTTGTAATAAAGCGTATTGGTGTATTTTCGCCTGTCGAATAATAACGGGCTCTATATTGAAGAATTTCTGTGCGTTCTATCGGCATTGGAATCCCCCAAACATCTCTATCTGTAAGCAAATGAGTATCTGTTCCTTCAAAGTCCACCAAATACATATTCTGATAATCTTTCAGCCGGGTCACAAGCACTGTAGATTCTTTTTCTGTCACATTATCGAATATATCGACAACACGTACTGTCATGATATAAGCACCTGTTCCTTCCGAAGGGAATGTTATTTCTTTCTCGAAAGTGCTTTCCGTGACATTGTCTCCTTCCACATCCATACGTTCCGCAATATTCAGTTCAGGGATGGTCAGTTCCAAATAAGCCAGCCCTCTGTTGTCTTTGGCAGTAAACTTGAATACCATGCTTTCACCCAATGCGATATTAAAGTTCCCGGAGAAACTAGTATTAGTTATCGTCGGTTCCGTATAATCACCATCCATTGTAATCAGGACTTTATTCTCTATGGTACGTCCCCCTAAATCCGTAACTGTTACTTCCACTGTGAATTCGTCGCCTTCGGTTTCTTCGGGAATGGTAAATCCATAGTTCAAGTCATATTCATAAAGAGTTTCCGGGTAGAGAGCCACTAGGTCAATAGTCTTATCCAAATATAAGTCTGGTGATTGTAAACGGATGGAACGGATACCATCCTTATCCGCTACTTTCCCTGCAATCTTAAATTCATATCCGTTTAATGTACGCACATGTTCGGAAACCAGTTCGAGAGTCGGCTTCTGCCCGTCTACATCTTTGTAGTCATTATCGTCGCTACATCCGGTAGCCAACGTTGCAGCAAAAAGAAAAGTCCATAACGCTGCGCCATGCAAAAATCTTGCCTTCATAATAATAGTATTTAATGATTAAAACTTCTAGGTTCGCTGCGAAAGCCAGGGTGCTTTTTCCGCTTTCACAATGCAAATATAAGTGAATAAGGCACATAGGAGAGATAAAAATCATGCAGAGAAGCATCACAAATCATGCAATGCACGATTTGCATACGCTAAATAAAATATTTATTCCTATTTTTGAACCTGTAAATGAAACGAATAGGCACGAGTTATGAGAAAACACATTGCGTTTGGTATTTTATTTCTTTTCCTGTCTTTATTATCAGTCTCCCGGCTGATTGCGCAACCTTATTCTGTGAAACGGTTGGGGATTGAGCAGGGACTTTCTAATAATTATGTAGTCAGTGTCGCGCAGGACAAGCAAGGTTTCCTGTGGTTTGCCACGGAAGAAGGGCTCAATAAGTTTGACGGTACCCGTTTTATCACCTTTTATAAGAATGACCCGTCCAAGAATTCCCAAAGTATCACCGGGAATGAACTTAACCGGATATATGCCGACCCGGAACGGCCCATTGTATGGATTGCCACGCAACGTGACGGGTTAAATGCCTACAATTATCATTCGCAGACATTTACCGCTTATCAGCATGACCCGCAGAATCCGCACAGCCTGATGACAAATGACGTCACGGATATTGCCGCTTCTGCACAAAGTACGGACGGATTATGGATAAGCACTTATTATCGGGGCATAGACTATCTGGATATTACCACCGGACAGTTCACGCATTACAACAAGACAACTGTTCCGGCATTGGACTGCGAACAGACATGGACTGTGTTGGACGGTGGAGACGATAATCTTTATATCGGGCATGTGAATGGCGGTTTCAGCATACTTTCCTTGAAAGATAAGAGTGTAAGGAACTTCAAAAATGAACCGGACAATCCCAACAGTCTGCCGGGGGATGATGTACGGACGATATTAAAAGACAGTAACGGGAATATATGGCTCGGGACGGATAAAGGACTGGCACTCTATAATGCCGCTACCCGAAACTTCGTAACTTTCCGGCAAAATCCGAACGACAAATACGGCACACTCTCCAGCCGTATTTTCTCCATCAGGCAAATGAATGACAATAAATTATGGATTGCTTCGGAATTGAACGGCATCGCCATACTCGACCTGAAACAGAGCCAGTTCCTTTCCCCCAAACAGATTACTTTCGAATTTCTGCGGGAAGGGGACGATAACCGTAGCCTTTCCAATGCCAGTGTACGGTATATCTATCAGGACTCTTTCAATAATATCTGGATTGGGACATGGGGCGGCGGAATCAACTTTATCAGCAGTGAGCCCCCTTTATTCACAACTATTGATTATTCTCCTATCCCCGACAATGAGAACAGTCTGAACAATAAGGTGGTAAGCAGTATCTGCACCGACAGGCAGGGGCGTCTGTGGGTAGGTACGGACGGCGGTGGAATCAATGTTTTTGAGAATAACAGACGGATTGCCATTTATAAGAAAGAGACGGGAGATTTACAGGCAAACTCTGTGCTGAGCGCTTTCCGTGACTCCAGGGACAATCTATGGTTCGGCGCTTTTCAAGGAAGTATCAGCCATTATAACACCCGGACTAAGACATTCCGTTCAATCTCCCCAATGGGTAAATCGAATCTGGATGTCCGTGTCTTTTACGAAGACAACCGGCACCGTATCTGGATAGGATGCAGCGAAGGGATATTCGTCTACAATCCCGACAATATGGAAGTTGTGCAACATTACCACACCGGTAACAGCGAGCTGCACGGCAACTTCATCCGAAGCATCGCACAGGATGACAAAGGACGTTTCTGGATCGGCACATTCGGCGATGGAATGGGGGTTTATTCACCGGATTTCCACTTAGTCAGGAAGTATATCCAAAGAGAGGGCTTCTGTTCCAACACTATCAATCAAATCTATCGGGACAAACAGGAAAGAATGTGGATAGCTACCGGAGACGGACTGGTATGTTTCAACTCTCCGGACGATCCGGATTACAAGACTTACCAGCGTAAAGACGGGCTCGTCAATACGTGCATCCAAGCTATCACTGAAGACCAGGCAGGAAATATCTGGTTCAGCAGCAACAAAGGTATCGGCTGCTACGTGACGAAGAAAGATTGTTTCTATTACTACGGTCACTCGGACGACGTGCCTGCCGGAAGCTTCATGAGTGCCAGTGTGGCAAGGAATACAGACGGTTCCATCTACTTCGGCTCTATCAACGGCGTGTGCTGTTTCACTCCCAACATCACGATGAGCGAACTCAAAACACCGCCGGTTGTCATCACGGAAATGAAAATATTCGAGCGGCTGGACAATCAGGAGAGCAATGACACCTTCGTCTCCCTATTGGAAGGAAAAGAAGTGGAGCTGACTCATGCCCGGAATACATTCAGCCTGACATTCAATGTGCAGAACTACTCCCTTGTCAACCAGATGGAGTATGCCTATATGCTGAAAGGGCTCGAAAACTCGTGGTACACGGTGAATGAGAACAACAGCGTCACTTTCCGGAATATCCCGCCGGGGAAATATGAGTTCCTTATCAAGGCGCGGGTGCATAATCAGGAGTGGCCGGACGAAGCGACTTCGCTCACCATCCGGATTAATCCCCCTCTTTGGCTGACATGGTGGGCGAAGTTGGTTTATATACTGATATCTATCAGTATCATCTACCTTATCCTGCACGCTTACAAGAAGAAGCTGGATTTGGAAAGCCTCTATACCCTGGAGAAGAAGAACCACGAACAAGAACAGGAGTTGAACCAGGAACGCCTGCGTTTCTATACAAATATCACCCATGAACTGCGCACGCCGCTGACTCTAATTCTCGGCCCTCTGGAAGATATGCAGAAAGACCAGTCTCTTCCGGCAAGACAGGCGCAGAAGTTGTCCGTCATTCATCAAAGTGCGCTCCGGTTGCTCAACCTGATTAATCAGATATTGGAGTTCCGCAAGACGGAGACACAGAACAAGAAATTATGTGTCTGCAAAGGCAATATCGCCCCCCTTATCTACGAGACAGGGCTTAAATACAAGGAGCTCAACCAGAAAACTAAAATTGACTTCCGGATTCAGATAGAAAAAGAGGAGATGCTTCTTTTCTTTGACAAGGAAATCGTTACCATTATTCTGGATAATCTGATTTCCAACGCCATCAAATATACGGAGCAGGGGCGCATCACTCTGAGCCTTTATCAAACGATGCGTAATGAAGTGGCTTATACGGAAATTAAAGTCAGTGATACCGGATACGGCATCTCTGCTGAGGCTTTGCCGCATATTTTCGACCGTTATTATCAGGAAAGCGGTTCGCATCAGGCATCCGGGACAGGCATCGGCCTGGCTTTGGTCAGAAATCTCGTGGAATTGCATGAAGGCGAAATCCGCGTTGAAAGTACGCAAAACGAAGGGAGTAGTTTCTATATCAGTCTATTGACGGACAATATTTATCCCAATGCGTTACATGCCGATTCGACGGAACAGGCTGAAAAAGAGGAAGAAGTACAGAATGTTTCTTCGGATGATGTACAGGATGCGGCAATGGACAGCGGCAAACCTATCCTGTTGATTGTAGAGGATAACGAGGAAATACAGAATTATATTGCCGAGTCTTTCTCCGATTCCTTTGAAGTAATCACAGCCAACAATGGCGAGGAAGGGAAACAACAGGCTCTCAGCCGTATACCGGATATTATAGTCAGCGATATTATGATGCCTGTCATGGACGGTATCACCTTGTGCCGACAGCTAAAAGATGATGTACGCACAAGTCATATTCCTATAATCCTGCTAACCGCAAAAGACTCTTTGCAGGATAAAGAGGAAGGATACGAGGTAGGGGCAGATTCTTATCTGACGAAACCGTTCAGTGCTTCTTTGCTGCGCAGCCGCATCAATAACCTGCTTGAATCAAGAAAGAAGCTCGTCGCACAATTTCAGTCACAGCCTACTCCAAGCAGCCATGCAGACATAAACGAGAAACGTACGATGATTACCGAAGCGCTGAGTAAACTTGACAATGAATTTATCGGGAAGATTACGCAATTAATTGAAGAGAACCTTTCTTCGGAAAAGATTGACATCACTTACCTTTCAGACAAGATGTGTATGAGTGGTTCTACCCTTTACCGGAAGATGAAAGCGTTGACCGGACTTTCGACCAATGAATACATCCGGAAGGTGAAGATGGAAAACGCAGAACGCCTGCTGCTCGAAGGGAAGTACAACATTTCTGAGATTGCCTATAAAGTAGGAATGAACAGTTCAGGATACTTCCGCCAATGTTTCAAAGATGAGTTCGGGGTTTCTCCTTCGGATTATCTGAAACAAATCAAGCAGGCATAGAGAAAAGAAGTCGTCAAAAATAAAATCCAATGTCGTAATAATATTCAGGCACGGATAACACAGATTTCACGGTTTTTAGAAATATGACTGCATAAAGCAACAGCGTAATCCGTGTTATCCATGCCTAAAGACCTGCGGGAATACTCAATTCCTTGACTCTTCAATCATTGCTTCAATCTTTAACCATCGTTTCAGTTCCGCAATCATGGTTTCAATTCCTCAATCATCGCCTTAAGCAATGACCTGCTGTCACTCAACGGCAAGTCCGTAGCCAAGTCCCAGCTCATCATACCTTTCAAACCCTGTTCTTTCGCATAACGGGTTTTGATACGGATATTATCCTGTCCGTCAAATACATATACATCTCCCTTATAGGTCACCTCATTTTGCGCTGGAGACGTAATCAGTCCTTCCTGTACAAAACTGAAATAAGCCTCTGTCTTCTTCGAATTATCCTTCGTCACACCATAGAAAGGAACGCCGGCCACCAGTTTCTCTTTCGGAATACCATAATCCAGTACCATTTGGATATCCGAACAATACTTTTCTATTGGAAAGCGCATCGGAGAAGGGCCATAACACTGAAGCGAAATAAAATCAACGGCAGCAATCGCTTCCTTACTAATCTTATAGCAAACAGGATGCAAAGAAACACTGAAAATATACTTGTCTCCCAGTACTTCACGCATCTTCAAGATAGCCAGGCTATAATCTTCATATTCCTTTGCATTCTCCGCCCATTCAAAGTCCAGATCAATGCCATCCAGTTTATTTTGTTGAAGCACTTTCTTTATATTCCTGGCAAATACCGTACGGGCAGCCTCATCAGCCACCATTGCTTTCCATTCGCCACTGGAAGCACCCAAACGCAGTTTGGCATTTGTTCCTTTTACCTTAGTACGGACAGATTTAACCAGTCCTTCCCACGTTGCCACTCCTTCTCCCTGAAACACACGGGGATTCTCAAAAGAAAGCGACCCGTCCTTATTCGGATGAACATTCAAGAAGATAAGGTCGTCACTCGCCCGCAGGCTTTCGGTAGAAATACGTCCGCGATTATAGAAGTTTCCACGAATATACGAACTCACAAAAGTGTTTTGTTGCGCATAAATAGATGCCCCTATCAACAAAAAAAGGGAAAACAGAATTTTTCTTGGCATTAGCATAATGATTCTTTTTTATTGGATTCAGAACACAAAAGTACGCAGTCTCAAGGTAAAAGCATGTTCAAAAATGACTATAATACTTCCAAAAAACAACATAAAAAGTTACTTGTACCTTGCCTATTTTGACGTTTACTAAATCTTTGCTGGCAACATACATAAAAAACATCTTCTACACAAAAAAATCGGAATAACCATCCAATCTCTTGCAAGACCCATTGGAAATGCATAACTTGCTGCCAGAAAACAAAAAAGTAGCGGATAAATAAAAAACAACCGGCTGCTATATGAAAAGAAATACAGTAACGACATGTTATTTATGAATAAAATACTACTAACTGGAATTTTAACTGCGGGAACAGCTACGCAGATTTTGAATGCACAACCAACCGGACAGGAACAAAGAAACCAACAAGAGGAAGAACTGCGTCCCAACATTCTTTTTATTCTAAGTGACGACCACACCTCCCAAGCATGGGGTATCTATGGTGGAATTCTGGCAGAATATGCCTACAATACCAACATCCGCCGCCTTGCCAAAGAAGGTGTAGTGCTTGACAACTGTTTCTGTACCAACTCTATCTCTGCCCCCAGCCGCGCCAGTATCCTGACAGGGCTATACAGTCACAGAAACGGACTCTATACGCTGGCCGACTCCCTGGATACTTCCATCCCCACTCTGGCAACCGTCCTACAAGCAAACGGATACAGCACAGGGCTTGTCGGGAAATGGCACATCCAGTCTCAACCACAAGGATTTGATTACTATTCCATTTTCTATGACCAGGGAGAGTACCGTGACCCCACTTTCATCGAAAGTACCGACCCATGGCCGGGCAACCGACGTTTCGGAGAACGTGTACTCGGTTTCTCGACCGACCTCGTTACGGAAAAAGCCATCAACTGGATAAAGCAGCAGGACAGCAACAAACCTTTCTTGATGTGCTGCCACTTCAAAGCCACCCACGAACCATACGACTACCCGATACGAATGGAGCACCTTTATGACGACGTCACCTTCCCCGAACCGGAGAATCTGCTGGACTGGGGGCCGGAAACCAACGGGCGCTCTTTCGTAGGACAAACCATCGAAGAACTAGAACACCGTTGGAGAACCGCCTCGAAAGACCCAGACAAATGGTGGTGTCGTTACCCCGGACTACCATTCAGCACCGAAGGAATGCAACGGACTGCCGCCCGACGTGCAGCCTATCAGAAATTTATTCGCGACTATATGCGTTGCGGAGCTACCGTCGACGATAATATCGGAAAACTCCTGAGAACACTGGATGAAATGGGAATTGCTGACAATACTATCGTGGTGTACGTATCCGACCAAGGCTACTTCTTAGGCGAACATGGCTTCTTCGACAAACGGATGTTTTACGAAGAATCGGCACGGATGCCTTTCGTGATTCGTTACCCCAAAAAGATTCCCGCAGGACAACGCCTGAAAGACCTTGTTCTGAATGTCGATTTCGCACCGACACTGGCAGAATTTGCCGGAGTAAAAATGGATAATACTCAAGGAAACAGCTTCGCCAACAACCTCGAAGGAAAAACACCACCGGACTGGAGAACAGAAATTTATTATCGCTACTGGACCAACCATGCTATTCGTCCGGCACACTTCGCCATCCGTTCAGATCGTTATAAACTCATTTTCTATTACGCAAGGAACCTGGACATGACCGATACGGAAAACTTCGAGTTTACTCCTACATGGGATTTTTATGACTTGCAAAATGACCCGCACGAAAATCACAATCTTTATAACGACCCGAGATACACGTCAACCATTAAACAAATGAAAAAGGATTTGTTAAGACTTCGAAAAGAAACCGGGGACACGGATGAAAAGTATCCGGAAATGCAGAAGATATTTGATAAATATTATTATTAAAGACACTAAATCAATTTTTCTACTAAAACATAAATGTAAGAAATAGTTTCATTTTACGCAAAAAAGCTTATCTTTGTTCCCCGAAGATAACAATTCATGAAATAAAACTCATGCCAGGAGATTCTTTTTGCATACAATATACAAACTGTGAAGGATGCCCCAGAGCCACTGAAAATATCCTTGTACATCGGAACTTACCAAAAGGAGAGCATATCCCGAAAGATAAGTGTACGCAAAACTGTATGCTTTTTATGATAAAAGGCGAATTGCTTATCAATAGTGAAGAATATCCGGGAAATACACTGCGCGAGAAACAGTTTATCCTGCAAGCTATCGGCTCGAAGATAGAAATGCTGGCACTTACAGATGTCGAATACATTGTGTTCTGGTTCAATGAGCTGCCTCTGCTTTGCGAAGAACGTTATAAAGAAATATTGGAACAGACAGAAACACCTCTGACCTATACTCCATTGATTATGAGCGAAAGGCTCTATCATCTGATTACCAGCATGCCCGAATTTCTCAGTGAAGAAGCCCCTTGCAGCAAATATATCGAGCTGAAATGCAAAGAACTGGTTTTCCTGATTACCAACTTCTACCCGCTACCGCAGTTAAGCGCTTTCTTCTACCCGATAAGCACTTACACGGAAAGTTTCCACTACTTTGTGATGCAAAACTACAGTAACGTGAAAAACGTGGAAGAGTTTGCACACCTGGGGGGCTATACGACCACTACTTTCCGCAGGCTTTTCAAAAACCTCTATGGCATGCCCGTGTACGAATGGATACTGGAAAAGAAACGCGAGGGCATCCTCGAAGACCTGCAACACACTAAAATGCGCATCACAGAAATCTGCAACCGATACGGATTCGATTCCCTGTCCCACTTTGCACACTTCTGCAAAGACTCTTTCGGCGACACTCCCCGCGCGCTGCGTAAGAAGGCAGCCTGCGGTGAAAAAATCGGAAAGATTGCCGATTAAGGAATTATTTCTTTAATTCCTTGCTCAATCAATCTATTTCCCCTATTTTTGCAGTCTGTAAGAGGTGTAAAACGTAGAAATTTTAGTTCTAACAATTAAATAACTTAAATTCAATCATTTATGTGGTTAAGTAATTCATCTGTAGGAAGGAAAGTGGTGATGAGCGTTACCGGTATCGCCCTTGTCCTGTTTCTAACATTTCACATGGCGATGAACCTGGTTGCAATCATCTCGGCTGATGGTTACAACATGATTTGTGAATTCCTGGGAGCAAACTGGTATGCGTTAGTGGCTACCGCAGGATTGGCTGCTCTTTTCATCATTCACATCATCTATGCGTTCTGGCTGACAATGCAGAATCGCAGAGCGCGTGGTAGCGAACGCTATGCAGTGACCGACAAGCCTAAAACTGTAGAGTGGGCTTCTCAAAACATGTTAGTGTTAGGTATTATCGTAATCGTAGGTCTTGGCTTGCACCTCTTCAACTTCTGGGCAAAAATGCAGTTGCCGGAACTGATGCACAACATGGGCATGCACGCTGACACGCTGACGCTGGCTTATGCCGCTAACGGCGCTTATCACATCCAGCAGACTTTCTCCTGCCCGGTTTACGTAGTTCTTTACCTCGTTTGGCTGTTTGCGCTGTGGTTCCACCTGACTCACGGTTTCTGGAGCTCCATGCAATCACTGGGATGGAACAACAAGGTATGGATCAACCGTTGGAAATGCATCTCCAACATCTACTCTACCGTTGTTGTACTCGGTTTCGCCCTCGTAGTAGTGGTATTCTTCGTGAAAACACTGATTTGCGGTGGTGCTTGCTAAATAGGATATTGTAAATGATTAAATTGTAAATAATATTATGATCAAGATAGATTCAAAGATTCCGGAAGGCCCAGTGGCTGAGAAATGGACTAACTATAAAGCTCATCAGAAATTGGTGAACCCCGCTAACAAGCGTCGTTTGGATATCATCGTTGTGGGTACGGGTCTGGCAGGTGCTTCTGCCGCTGCTTCACTCGGTGAAATGGGTTTCAGAGTATTCAACTTCTGTATCCAGGACTCTCCGCGCCGTGCACACTCTATCGCTGCACAGGGTGGTATCAACGCTGCAAAGAATTATCAGAATGACGGTGACTCCGTTTACCGCCTGTTCTACGATACGGTAAAGGGTGGTGACTACCGTGCCCGCGAAGCTAACGTATATCGTCTGGCTGAAGTATCCAACGCTATCATCGACCAATGTGTGGCTCAAGGTGTTCCTTTCGCCCGCGAATATGGCGGTACGCTGGACAACCGTTCTTTCGGTGGCGCACAGGTATCACGTACTTTCTACGCTAAGGGTCAGACCGGTCAGCAGTTGTTGCTGGGCGCTTACTCTGCACTGAGCCGCCAGGTAAACGTGGGCACTGTAAAACTGTACACCCGCTACGAAATGCAGGACGTTGTCATCGTTGACGGACGTGCCCGCGGTATCATCGCTAAAAACTTAATCACAGGTAAACTGGAACGTTTCGCCGCTCACGCCGTAGTTATCGCTACCGGTGGTTACGGTAACGCTTACTTCCTGTCTACCAACGCTATGGGTTGTAACTGTACGGCTGCTATCTCTTGCTACCGCAAGGGGGCTGTATTCGCTAACCCTGCATATGTTCAGATTCACCCGACTTGTATCCCGGTACACGGTGACAAACAGTCCAAACTGACTCTGATGTCCGAATCTCTCCGTAACGACGGTCGTATCTGGGTTCCGAAGAAGAAAGAAGACGCTGTGAAACTTCAGAAAGGTGAAATCAAAGGAAGCGATATTCCTGAAGAAGACCGAGACTACTACTTGGAACGCCGCTATCCGGCATTCGGTAACCTCGTTCCGCGTGACGTTGCCAGCCGTGCCGCTAAAGAACGTTGCGACGCAGGCTTCGGTGTGAACAACACTGGTCTGGCTGTATTCCTCGATTTCTCGGAAGCTATCAACCGTTTGGGTATCGACGTTGTTCTTCAACGTTATGGCAACCTCTTCGATATGTACGAAGAAATCACTGACGTGAACCCGGGCGAACTGGCAAAAGAAATCAGTGGTGTGAAATATTATAATCCGATGATGATTTATCCGGCTATCCACTATACAATGGGTGGTATCTGGGTAGACTACGAACTGCAAACCACTATCAAAGGTCTGTTCGCTATCGGTGAATGTAACTTCTCCGACCACGGTGCAAACCGCCTCGGTGCTTCTGCATTGATGCAGGGTCTTGCCGATGGTTACTTCGTATTGCCTTACACTATCCAGAACTATCTGGCAGACCAGATTACCGTTCCGCGTTTCTCTACTGACCTTCCCGAATTTGCAGAAGCAGAAAAGGCTGTTCAGGCTAAGATTGACAAGTTCATGAAGATTCAGGGTAAAGAATCCGTTGATTCTATCCACAAGAAACTGGGTCATATCATGTGGGAATACGTAGGTATGGGACGTACGGCTGAAGGCTTGAAGAAAGGTATCGCCGCACTGAAAGAAATCCGCAAGGAATTCGAAACTAATCTGTTTATCCCTGGTTCTAAAGAAGGCATGAACGTAGAGCTTGACAAAGCAATCCGTCTGTATGACTTCATCACCATGGGCGAGCTTGTCGCTTACGATGCACTGAACCGTAACGAAAGTTGCGGCGGTCACTTCCGTGAAGAATACCAGACTGAAGAAGGAGAAGCAAAACGTGATGACGAAAACTTCTTCTACGTAGCATGCTGGGAATATCAAGGTGACGATGAAAAGGCTCCGGTATTGTACAAAGAACCGTTGGTTTATGAAGCTATCAAGGTTCAGACCCGTAACTACAAGAGCTAATCGGTGAAGTTAAACATTAAAAAGAATTAGAAGAAAATGGATAAGAATATATCATTTACACTGAAGGTATGGCGCCAGGCTGGCCCGAAGGCTAAAGGTGCTTTTGAAACCTACCAAATGAAAGATATCCCCGGTGATACTTCATTCCTTGAAATGCTGGATATCCTGAACGAACAGCTTATCAGCGAAAGAAAAGAACCGGTTGTATTTGACCATGACTGCCGTGAAGGTATCTGCGGTATGTGCTCTCTGTACATCAACGGACATCCGCACGGTCCGGCAACAGGTGCTACTACTTGCCAGATTTATATGCGCCGCTTCAACGACGGTGACACAATCACTGTTGAGCCGTGGCGTTCGGCTGGTTTCCCGGTTATCAAAGACTTGATGGTAGACCGTACTGCTTATGACAAGATTATGCAGGCTGGTGGTTACGTAAGCGTCCGTACGGGTGCTCCTCAGGATGCCAACGCTATCCTGATTGCAAAACCTATCGCTGACGAAGCTATGGATGCCGCTTCTTGTATCGGTTGCGGCGCTTGTGCCGCTGCCTGTAAGAATGGTTCTGCCATGTTGTTCGTTTCTGCAAAAGTCAGCCAGTTGAACTTGCTGCCGCAAGGTAAACCGGAAGCTTTGCGTCGTGCAAAAGCCATGCTGTCAAAGATGGACGAATTGGGCTTCGGTAACTGTACCAACACCCGCGCTTGCGAGGCTGAATGCCCGAAAAACATCTCTATCAGCAACATCGCCCGCTTGAACCGTGACTTCATTATCGCGAAATTAAAAGACTAAAGACTGCTAGTTTTCGAGTTTGAGAGACAATTTGATTAATGACAGAATCCCCAGTCGGCATGCCGGTTGGGGATTTTTTTGTCAGCACCCATATCCTTACATTATGATATATAACATATCTATATTCGCATATTTTTGGGCATACAATTGACTATATGTCACAATTATCCTTTATATTTGTATATGTGAAGTTAACCAAAGAAAGAACGTTTAATACTGACTACAATGAAAAAGGAAATTAAGTTTAGTCTTGTTTATCGGGACATGTGGCAGTCCTCAGGCAAATATCAGCCACGGGTCGACCAACTGGTACGTATAGCTCCTTTAATTATTGAAATGGGCTGCTTCGCGCGAGTTGAAACCAATGGCGGCGCTTTCGAGCAAGTAAACCTGCTATATGGTGAAAATCCCAACAAAGCCGTCCGTGCCTTTACCGAACCTTTCAGAAAAGCCGGTATCCAGACACATATGCTTGACCGCGGATTGAATGCGTTGCGAATGTATCCCGTTCCCGCAGATATACGCAAACTGATGTATAAAGTCAAACATGCGCAAGGCGTGGACATTACACGTATCTTCTGCGGACTGAACGAGACTAGAAACATAATTCCTTCCATCAAATATGCTCTGGAAGCAGGTATGATACCGCAGGCAACGCTCTGTATCACTTACTCTCCGGTGCATACCGTTGAATATTACGCCCGGATTGCCGACCAGCTAATCGCTGCCGGTGCACCGGAAATCTGCCTGAAAGATATGGCAGGCGTAGGACGTCCGGGTATGTTGGGACGCCTGGTCAAGACCATTAAAGAAAAGCATCCTGAAATATTAATACAATACCATGGCCATAGCGGGCCGGGATTATCTATGGCTTCCATCCTCGAAGTCTGCGAGAATGGCGCGGATATTATCGACGTAGCCATGGAACCCATGTCCTGGGGCAAGGTTCATCCGGACATCATCTCCGTACAGGCAATGTTGAAAGACTTAGGCTTCCAAGTTCCCGACATAAATATGAAGGCATACATGAAAGCCCGTGCCATGACGCAAGAATTCATTGACGATTTCTTAGGCTACTTCATGGATACCACCAATAAATATATGTCCTCACTCCTGTTGAAATGTGGTTTGCCCGGCGGTATGATGGGTTCCATGATGGCAGACTTGAAAGGAGTGCATTCCGGCATCAACATGATATTGAGAAGCAAGAACGAACCGGAGCTTAGCATTGACGACCTGCTTGTCATGCTTTTCGACGAAGTGGAATATGTATGGCCCAAGTTAGGCTATCCCCCTTTGGTAACTCCTTTCAGCCAGTATGTGAAGAATGTTGCCTTAATGAACCTTATGCAACTGGTAAAAGGTGAAGAACGCTGGACAATGATAGACAACCATACCTGGGACATGATTTTAGGCAAGAGCGGGCGTCTCCCCGGCACACTTGCACCGGAGATTGTGGAACTGGCCCAATCCAAAGGATATGAATTCGTCGATACCGACCCGCAGTTGAACTACCCGGATGCCTTGGACGACTACCGCAAGGAAATGGACGAAAACGGCTGGGAATATGGAGAAGATGATGAAGAACTCTTTGAACTGGCTATGCACGACCGCCAATATCGTGACTACAAGTCGGGCGTTGCCAAGAAACGTTTCGAAGAAGAACTGCAACGTGCCAAAGATGCGTCCATGGTAAAGAACGGTTATTCGGAAGAGGAAATAAAGAAACTGAAACGTGCGAAAGCAGATCCCGTCATCGCTCCCGCCAACGGACAGGTACTTTGGGAAGTCTCCGTAGAAGGACCATCAACCGCACCGTTCATCGGATGCAAATACCAACACGATTCAGTATTATGCTACCTTTCCACTCCATGGGGAGAATACGAAAAGGTATTTACCGGATTTACCGGACGTATTGTTGAAGTATGTGCACAGCAAGGGGATAATGTCCGCAAAGGAGATGTGATAGCGTATATTGAGAGAAGTGATATTTTCGCATGATGCATAATAAATAATAAAAATGCACAGATTATCCATGGAAACCGATAATCTGTGCATTTACTACTATCCTAAGGGTATATACTCCTCTCTCAAGAAGTATATACATCATCTTCCTAGTTTAAATTTCGTGAAAGAAACTCATCTATCTCGTCCGCTTCGTTTGTCTCACATTGAATGGTTCCGTCGGGAGCAATGACAACTAATGTAGGAATGGAAGAGAACTGATAGCCTTCAGTAGCTTCCTTCATCTTGTCGACTGGAACGATAAATTGTCTCCACGGCATCTTTTCAACCTTCACGGCACCGAGCCATTCCGATTCTTTCTTGTCTACGGAAACACTGATTACATCAAGCCGGTCACCATAACGTTCATGCAACTCTTTCACATGAGGAATAGCGGCACGACAAGGACCGCACCAGGATGCCCAAAAATCCATCAACGTATAGACATCCGAACGCAGGCAATCGGAAAGCCGCTTTTCCGTCTTCTGTTCATCCTGCAACGTAAAGTCTCTGTAAGGCACACCGCGTGCATGATGTTTCGTTGCTTCAATGGTTTCTTTCAGACGGGCAAAGCGAGTGGTATCGTACGTTGCACTTGCCAGTTGAGCCATTGTGTCAAGTTCCTCAGGCGTATAAGTGAAAAGCCGGGCAGCATCACGGCGAAGCAGTTCGACAGAAATGGCATAAGCAGGATGATGCTGCACAAACTCATGCATTGCCTGTCGTACAACTGCCGCCGCCTTTGCCTGCCGCCTCTTGTAACAGGCAATGCTATCTTGCTTGCCAAGGACACCCTTCGCGGTATCGTATTCCCAATACATAAGTCTCCTTCCTTCCTGCCATGCTTCAAGTTCGAGTGCATGGAGCGCTGCACGATATTCAGTATATTCCTGTTGCGCACGTCCGCCGGTAACACGGGCATTCATTTCCTTCTCCAAGGGTGAATGCATATACTCCCATGTCAGAGGTAGGCTATCCACGTGTTCAGCATGGATTGCCATGGCAACATTCTCTACCATCATCACCGTAGCGGTTTCTGCTTCATACGGGGTGCCGTCCTCATAATGACGTGGTAACACAATCTCCACCCGACAACGAGTGGGCGATGCTACCGTACCTTTCAATTGGAATGCTCCATTTCTAACAGTATCGGTTGCCATCAATTCACCTTTATGTTCCTCACGTTCAAGGTTCATCAAACGAACAACAGTACCGTCTTTCAAGCCGCCGATATGACTGTCAATTGTAAACCGGTCGGAAGTCGACGTACATGCCGTGCCTAGTAACACCGCCAGTACCCAATAAATATTTCGCTGTTTCATCTTCCTATTTCAATGCTTCTTATTCCAAATGTTGTTTCAAGTATTTCTCTATATCTGCCGGCTTGAAGGTTACACAGACCACCTTTCCCCCATCGTCAATCAACACCAGACGAGGGATGGACTGCACTACATAATCCGTACACGCTTTATCTGCCTGCTCCTTGTTGAGCCAAAGTTGCGTCCACGCCATCTTCTCTTCCCCCATTGCCTTACGCCACCTGCCTTCTTTCTCGTCTACGGACACGCTACACACGTCCAGTCTGCCGGCATATTGCTCACGTAATTTCTGCACTTTCGGAATGGCAGCACGGCACGGTCCGCACCAGGACGCCCAGAAGTCGACGAGCAAATAATGCCCCGGAATGACACAAGAAGAGAGTTTTTGTACCTTACCGTCCGGAGTAGTCGCATCAAAATCCTTGTACGGTTCTGCCAAGGCATAGCGCAAGGCACGGTCCAATAATTTACGTGAACGGTTGACTGCCGCCGTGTCCGGACATGCTTGCACAAACTCCGCCATCTTGTTCAACTCTGCCGTGGTATATGTATAAAACGTGCCGAGGTATTCATTCATCAGGCAAGCCGAAATATAATAACCGGGATTTTGCTCTACAAAACGAAGACGGGCCGCCAAGAGTTCCACTTCCGCCTTCTTCTTTATGGCATCGTATTTCTGTACGGTGTCTTCATTGTCACTTGTCTCAAAGTACTTCTCCGCACTTTTATAGCCTGCCAACCGTGCACACTTCAACGGTTCATAGAGTTCCGAACGGTATTCGTTCCACTGGCTTAACGCCTGCCCACCCCTCAGGTGAACCAGCCGTTCCTGGTCAAAGCTATAGGACACTTTTCGCAAGCTGTCGTACGGGACGGAAGAAGTAAGTGTCATCGGCACGTTTTCCACCATCAGACGAAGCGAAACGGTAGCGAAATGCCGCTTCGTTTTCGGATTCAGCCTCCTGAACTGGAGTTTGCATAATTGAGGAGACTGTACTTCCCCACACAATTCAAACGACTGTTCGGCAACTACTGTTTCACACAGCAACTTACCGTTTCCCCCTTCACCGATATCGGTAGTGACCAATGCCACCTTCACACTGTCCGGCAGTCCCTCAATGGTTCCTTTAAGAGTGAAACCGGTCTGAGCCATTGCCGGAAACATTCCACACGAAGCAACACAACCGGCAAGAATAGTTCTCAATAAATTCATTGTTTTTATAAATAATATTTCAAAATCAATTTTTATAAATAGGAGTTTATCGTGCATCCCGCACCCAGCGTACGTTCATCAACTTGTCCGTAGTGCCACATTGCCGCTCCACACTGCCACGCCCGAAACACAGTTTACGGTAATAAGCAGCCTCATGGTCTGTGTAAGAAGGATCGATGGTCGAAGTCCAGTAATAGCCATACTCTTTCACATAATCCAATTCCAGTTCCATCCAACCATACACCGCTTTCCAGGTACAGATACCACCAATCCTCAACGCCAGTTCCGTTCCTCCCGTTTCTTCCATCATCTTGAAGGCACTATCCTTTCCACGCCAACCTTTGCTGTCTGTGTCCACCATACCCAGCATACGCTCCAACACCTGCCAGTCCTCGTCCGACGGAAGCCGCCATCCTTCGGGAGCTGATGCCAATGCATCCTCATAACTCATCAAATTGCCGTAGACAGGTATGTAATCCTTTCTCAATTCTTCTTTCTTCGACTCGGAAAAAGCATCTACATAGTCCCATCCGTCAAAATACTGCAAATCACACATGTCGGTGCCGTTTCGGGCATTCGACGTAGTCCATTGCAAATCTCCGATACGCACCCAGTTATATACATTACCATCGGCATCAGCCACCGTACCACGGTCGGAAGGCACAACAACCGGTGATTCATCATCACCGCAAGCGGTCAAAAGCACAACGGCGATTACCCACATATAGTTTATCAAATATTTCATGTTTCCTTCTGTTTAAAATTTATAACCTAATCCGATGATAATGTTCCGGATGATATAGTATTTGTTCATCACTACAGGATAATTGCCATACTGACTTACAAAATCCTCTTCGCTCCGTCCCATGACCGCATTGAAATAAGCCTTAAAATCACCGGTATCATAAGGCAAGTAATCATAATCCGGGTCATCGTCCCAATAATCCTCCGTGAAACTCAGGAATCCCAACGCATAGACATCTTCGATATTCCTGTCCCAATCTTCCACAATTTCCGACAAATATTCACCATAATATTCATTGGAAACCTCATAAAACGGGTCTGCCTCCTCACTACTGGAATTGAACTTGGCGCTTATCAAATCAACCAGCACTTCCTTTTTATAAGCTTCCCGTTCTTCTTCATTTTCCAGTGCCATCCATTCGCCTACAGCAATGCCCAGGCAACGCATGCAGTTGATTGTTTTAGCCGGAACGACTTCCCACTCCTCCGAACTGTATTTCTCCAGCGAATTGAGCAGGAGTATGGAATAAGGTGCCAAAGCCCCACCTTCGATGTGAGGAAGAATCTCGTCTTCTATCAGTTTCGCCGCCTTCCGCTTCTCTTCCATCGTCTCCAGAAAATCATAGGTCGCTTTCTGATCTCCAAGACTTGTCAGATTGTAATCAAAATCAACGAGCTCCACCTGCCAGCGGTCATCACCATAAGCATCTTTGCCAAGGTATTCCTTACGCAATGTATCGTTACAGAGCAGATAAATGCCGTTTTTCTCCAAAAAGTCACGGCACAACACGGCTTCCGCATCCTGCCTGTCGTCCGACACACGGAAAAAGTTATCGTTTGCTCCGCTGGGTTCCAGTGTTTCTTCTTTATCGCAAGCCGCCAACAAGGTTAAGCCGGCGAAAACCAGCAAGGTATAATATATCTTCTTCATCATTTTTTGGTAAGTTTGTTTAGTAAGTTACGGTTTTAAAAGGTTTACGCGCAGGACGGCTATTGTTGCCCAATGTATTCTGGAAATTACGGATCTCACGGGGAATAGGCAATGTATATGCATCATCATTCTTCTCCAAACGGTAATAATCAATATAATCCACCTCATAATCCGCAATATAAACATGCCCGTGTTCGATGACTTTAGACCACGGATAGGGCTCACATACTGTGTACCGGCGCAAGTCGAACCAACGATGCCCCTCCAACAGGAACTCACGTGCACGTTCGTCACGAATCAGCGCTATCAACTCTTCTCCTGCTTCGTCAACAGTCACACTGCCGTTCATACGGGTAGTCAGAAAGGTTTTCAAATTCTGCCGGGCGGTGTCTTCATCACCACTATAAGCCGCAGCTTCGGCAAGAGTGAGGTATGCTTCAGGCGTACGGAGCAGGAAATTGCTGGAAACGTCATAATAACCTCCCCACTTGCTCAACTGCCCGTTCACTTTCATAAATACCCCGGGATATCCCCTATGTTCCGTCTCGCCGACATACAACGTTGAACGCAAGTCATTTCTATCAAACAACGCCTGCATATCATCTGACAAATAATAGGGTGGTTGTTCGCGACGCCTGTCGGCAAAAGCTGTCGATATCATGTAATCCCCCATGCTGAATATCGTTTCGGGCGAGTCCTTATAAATGCAATTCTCACCCGGAGTTTTCGTATGCAGGTCAAGCAACGCGCTCTGCCTGTCCAATGCCATTCCGGCATATTCCGCAGCTTTTTCCCAATTCTGCATATAAAGATAAACGCGGCTTTTCAGCAGCAACGCGGCAGTCTGATTGGCATGATAAATGGAAGCACGCCTTTTCCCGTCCAGACATCGTTCCGCTTTACTGAGGTCTTCCAATATCTGCCCATAGGTTTCCGCAAGCGTTAAACGCCGGAATTCCGTATCTTCCACAAATTCGGTCACTTTCACAGGTACACCGGGCATATTTTCCGCCTTGGCAGGAACATAGGGCTCGCTGTAAAGATTGGCAAGCAGGAAATAGTACGCTCCCCGCAGAAAATACGCTTCACCTTTCACCCGTTCTTTCTCTATACGGTCATCATCATTGCTCTCCGGTTGTTCGTCAATCAAAGCAATAACCATATTGCAAATGTTGATTTTATTGTAAAGAAAATCCCAATACGTTTCATCTCCGCCTACATACTTGAATTTCTCATCCATTCCTGTATCCTGCTGCCACGTATAGAAAGGAAACATGCTGCTCTTATACGCAACAACATCCGACACATTATCATCCACTTGCTGAAGTTCGTCGCTCATAAAATGCAGGATATCCAGGTTTCCTTTCCTTTCTGGTGTTGAATACGAATCGAATACCTGTACCCTGCCGGATTGCATATATCCATCACCCAACAACACTTCATCAAGGTCTCTCCAACTTTCCACCTTCGCAAGGTCTTGCGAATATTCTTCAAGAAAACCGGAACAAGAGGTTGCGCCGGTGATAAGCACTGCACCAACAACCCATGTAAACAATATCTTTTTCATACTCTTTTATCTCTTTTTTTAATTAGAACGCTACACTTACTCCACACGAGAAACTGGGACGGTCGGACAATTGTATCGTGGTGAAACCACCCTGAGTAGGGGTTTGCCCTTTTAGTTTCCGGTCACATACGGTAAAAAGATTACTGCCGGATACATTCAGTTCCAAGCGCGAAATTCCGCAAGGTGCGAGCCATGCCTTAGGCAACTCATACATCAAGCTAAGGGAAGACAATTTCAGATAACTCGCACTTACCACGCGCAAGTCACTGTAATCATACATATCCCAATAGCTACTCGCTATTTCCTGAATCCCTTTATCCGTAAGGTTTGACGACCAGTGGTTCAGATATCTGAAGTAAGCACTGTTACTAGTCGAAATGATGGCGGGGATATTGGTATGCGCCTCATCACCGGGACGTTTCCAACGATTGAGATAATCACGGCTTAAGTTCTGCTCGGGACGTATCTCACCGGCTCTCACAATTACACCACTGCTGCCATCACTGCCGGTTGCGGCCCCTTCTCCATACATACCGAAAAGCCGTGTCTTGGCTCCCAGACTATAGGCAAGCGTAAAGTGCATGCGCAGACTTTTATAGCGCAACTGGCTGCTCAGACTACCCGACATATAAGGTTCGCGAGAACCGGAAGCTTCCAGTACCCGTGTATATGTGTCATACTTGCTCAACCCCGTCAAGTCTTCGTAATGGTCAAACCAGTCGTCAAACATCGGTCCTCCGTCCACCGGGCTGAGTCCCAAAAACTTGTAAGAGTAGAACGTGCCTACCGGTTTCCCTTTTACCACAGCCGTTCCGTTCAGGAAGTTGGACAAATGGTATTCTTCACCGGCAGGAAGCGTTTCCACCGAATTGATGGTGCGAGAGAAAGAAGTGCTCAAACTCCATTGCCAATCTTTTGTCCGGATGGGACGAGCCGTGATGCCGATGCTGTATCCGTCGTTGGAAATATTTCCGCCATTCACCACATAACTGGAATAGCCGTTCACGGTGGAGATATTCTTGGACATAAAGGCATCCTTGGTACGCTTGAAATAAAGAGAGGCTTCCAACTGGATACGGTTGTCAAGGAACGACATCTCCAGTCCGAGATTATAGCTGTTCGTACGCTCCCATTTCAAATTGGGATTCGGATTATGCCTGGCAGTAGAAGTAAACTCTCCGTAATAATCGCTCATAGGATTCTTCTGTATAATCATTACAGGTGACTGGCTGGAAAGCATATTCCCCTGAAAACCGTAAGAGGTCTTCACAGTCAGGAAATCCAGCCATTCCAAATCTCTGATGAATCCGAGTTTCGAGGCATCAAACGATGCAGACACTGACCAAATGGGCAGAATTTTGTCATTACTGCGGTCACCGAAGTTATTGGAGCCATCGATACGCGCATTGGCATTCAGATAAAGCATGCGGTTATAATTATAACTCACCGTAGCATATGCGGATATCGTGTTCGACTTATTATCTGTGATTTGAGGCATATTGTCAGATATCCAGGCCTTGTAAGCGGTATACTTGTCAAGGTCGATTCCTGTGACAAACGTAAGTCCCCGATCAGGGTAATACCCACGGTTCAGGCTGGAGAATCCTCTATAATGGGTAGAACTCATCTCATAACCCACACCCCCGCTGAAATTATGCTTCTCGTTCTCGCCGAAATACTTGTTCCAATCCAACTGAAGACGAAGCGTATACCCTTTCTGGCGCGTGAGATTACGGCTCAACTGTCCGCCCTGCGGCATCAGGCTGGCTTCTCCGGGCGTTTCACCATATTCGCTGTCACGCAATTCGGCTGCATACCAAGTGCGGTCACCCCAATAATTTTCAATGTCTGTGTTCGAATTGGTATAAGAAGCAATCGCATTAGCTGTAAGCCAGTCATTAAAATGAAATTTAAGATTCGCATCCAAAGTAAACGATGAACCATCCTGCTTGATGCCACTGTTATCCAGCTCATTCAGAATATTATAATTGTGCGGATGTGTGTGGCGCTGCAATCTTCCGTAATAGTAATAGTCCTCACCGTCCGGCGTGAATGCAGGAATAGCGCGACTGGTGTTATAGGCATAATCCACCGGTGAATTGGCATCCTGATAATACTCTCTCTCGGAAACATTTCCTTTCAGTCCGATAGCTGCCGAAAACCATTTAGTGAACCTGGTATCAAGGTTCAGCATTGCATTATAGCGCTTGTTCTTGGTTCCTTTCACCACGTCATCATTATCCGTGTAACCAATGGAAGCATAATAGGTTCCGCGCTCCGATCCCCCGTTCATGCTTACGGTGTGCTGCTGTGAGAAACTGTTATGCGTCAGCAGGTCGAACCAGTCGGTATTGACAGTCTCCAGATAGGCAACTTGCCTTTTAAATTCATCATCCGTAATCGTTCCTTTATAAAGCTGATTGACAAGTCCTTCATAACCTACCATCGGAGAGTTTGAAGGATACTCATAGTGGTCGGCAAATAATTCGCGTGAGAGCTGCATACGTTCTCTGGAGTTGAGTACATCTACCGAACGGTCTGTATAATGAGGGCGGATCTTGAACGTAAAGTTGTTATCATATCTAATCTGCGGCTTTCCTTCCCGTCCACGCTTCGTAGTGATGACAATCACTCCGTTAGCAGCCCTTGTCCCGTAAAGTGCCGTTGCCGATGCATCCTTCAAAACATCCAGCCGCTCAATATCACGCGGATTCAATCCGGCAATCGCATTACCGATACGGTTCACATAATCGGGATCGTTCAACTCTTCTGCAGAAATCTGTACCGGATCGGTCACCACAATTCCGTCGACCACCCACAACGGTTCACGGTTACCGATTAAAGAAGACGTACCACGTATACGTATTTTAGGAACCACGCCCGCTTCACCGGAGTTGCTCATAAACATCATGTCCGGAATATGCCCTTCCAGCATCTGGTCGATAGACAAGGCATCCGGACGCAAGATATCCTCCGCCTTCACTGTAGTGACGGCACTCGTCAACGCCCTTTTGTTAATCACCTGATAACCGGTGATAACCACTTCGTCTATTTCACTTGCATCTTCTTCCATCACGATATGTAGCTTGCGTCCTTTCCATGCAAGTTCCTGACGGCGCATTCCCAGGTAAGATATGGAGAGATGAACATTCTCCTGTTTATCGGACGACAACGCAAAGCTACCGTTTATATCGGTAGTAGTTCCCCTGTTTGTCCCTCTTATCACAATCGAAACACCCGGAAGCGGCATACCTGTCACGTCGACAACGGTTCCCGTAACGTTCTTCTTTGGTGACTTCCGCTTGATAATAACGGTACTGTTCACTACCTCGAAAGTAAGTTCGGAACCTGCCAGCGCATATTCCATGACGTGTGCAATCGTCACCTGTTTCAGGTCGTAATCCTTTTCAGGCAACGTATTCACATCTTCGTTACTGTACATGAAATTCACCCTCACCTGCTTTTTAATCTCCGTAAAGACATCTCGCACGGATGCCTTTTTCAACACGATAGTTACCGGCGTGCCTGACTGAGCGAACACAGTGCCCAAAGACACTATCACCACCCAAGCAAACAGCAGGAGCCTTGTCAGCATTCTTTTCATAATCATTTGTTTGTAATTATACATCTGTTGTTTTTCCTGACTTGTATTTGTATTTTGTCCAACCGTTCCAGCATTTCCGCTACCTCATTAAAATCTGCCGTTTTATCTATTTCCATAGAAAAGCGTAAATTACGCAAGTAGTCATTGGCATATGCCGCTTCGAAATCATACCAACGTCCTAAATCCGTGAGAATGTTAATCAACGGTTCATCCTCATAGGCTATTCTGGCGCGATGCCAAGCGCAAGAGAGAGAAGTGTCCACTTTCTGCTTCCGGATCCCGCCTTTCCCGTCGATAACTGCTTGTTCACCGGGAACCAGTTTCATGCTGTGGCAAGCGGAATTAACCTCCACTTCGCCTTCTTCCAAGGTGACAATCATACATTCCTCATCCTTATAATTCTTCACATTGAATTGCGTCCCCGTCACTGTGACTATTCCCTTGTCCGTCTCCACAAGGAACGGATGTGCCTTGTCGCTCTTCACCTCAAAATAAGCTTCACCGGAAAGATTGACCGAACGGTTGCTGCCGGAAAAATCAACAGGGATTGTCAAGGATGACTGGGCATTCAGGTGTATGGTAGTCTGGTCTGCCAGCGTCAATGTATACTCCCCCCCGCGAGGAACGCAGACCGTATGGTGCAAATCGGGCGACAACTCGGGAGTCGCAGCTTTCTCATGTTCCTTTAAACTATAGAATTCACTTTGCATCCGGTCGTTTATTTCAAATACTTCACCATCGGCAAAATAAATGGTTGCCTTCTCCGTACCGGCAGGCAAAACATAGGTGCGCGACGCATCCCACCACCAGTAGAGACTCCCCAAAAGCAACAGGAGACAGGCGGCGGCCACTATACGAAGATGCCTCCTGCTACCCGTCAGAAAAGCACGGTAACCGATACGATGCTTCATCCTCTCCCAACTGCGTACAGCTTCCCTATGGGCCGGTTCCGTCACTGCCCGGTCGAGAAAATCAAAAGAGGTGATTTGATGATAGAGTTTTTCATTTTCAACATGCAGTGTCCTCCATGCCTTCAGCTGCCTTTCTTCTTCCTGAGACAGCGTTCCTACCAGTTGCTTATATAGTAGTTTCTTAATATGATCCTTATCCATTTGCGTCCTATTTTCATATAAGAACACAGCAACTTTGGTTTGGTGTAATCAAAAAAAGAGATTTTTTTTCAAATTATTTATTTCATCAGCAAATAGCAATCAAAAAGAAAGAGTTTAATGTAATAATGAGAGCAACAGAAAGAGTTTATCCAGACGCTTTTTCAGATAGTGGTTAGCATTATTGATGTGTTTTTTCACCGTATTGACAGAAATATTCAACGATTCGGCTATTTCTTTCTGCGATTTTCCACGCAGACTTTCCATATAGACTCTTTTACACGATTCGGAAAGTTCGGAAAATGCTTCATTCAACATTGCATATATTTCGGCCTCTATAATTTCATTCAGTATTGTCGGCTCTTCATCCTCCATCCTTTGCTTGTAAAGCGCCTGATATCGTTCCTGTTCGTGCATTTGCGTACGCAGATGGTTTAACGCCGCATTACGGATAGCGCGATAAAGATAGACTTTCAGTGCGTTTTCGTTGGGAAAGACCGTCTGCTGCTCCCACAACTTGAGCCATGCATCCTGTATCAGGTCATCAACAACTCCCATATCGTCTATATATCGTCGCGTGAAATACTTCAACTGCGGAAACATACCGATATAATATCGTTGGAAATCATCTACATTTTTTATATTTATCGCCTTATCTATCTTCATCTTTGCATGAATAACTCATGCAAAAATAACATTTTGCTATTTAACGGCAAAAAACTATGAAAGAAATTAAAAGAAAAGCAAATATGAACAGTTTTATTTGGAAGGTGCTTGATTTCTATCGGCATCAGATATAGATTGAATCTTTCTCCATATGATTCCGAAAAATTAAAAGATGCACAAGTCATCGAATTCTCATCGATTCCCTGTGTATCCACTACTCAAAAGCCACGTTTAAGACAAAACGAACCTAATTATGCTGCCGAATCCGGTGTTTCCCCGTTATCACCTTTCCCATCATCACCGGAATCAGGATTGCCGCCATTATTACCGCCGTTACTGCTTCCGTCCGTATAATCCGTTTCAATCTCCACACGACGGGTGATACTCATATCTTCCAACGTATCCTTGAAGATTTTTCCCGGATAAAAAATAATCTTTCTTTGGACGATTGACTTGGACGAAACATCCTTCTCTTCATCCGCGCTCTTGGCACGGATAGTAGGGCTGAAAATACCGAACTCACCCAACTGAACACTCTTTCCGTCGTCAATGTCCTCAGCCATCTTATCTACCAGACCGCTGACCACCAAATCCACCACCTTACGATGGACACCACAAAGCTGACTCACCTTGCGACACATCTTTGCAAAATTCACCTTACCGGAACGAACCGATTTTGCTACATACTTTTCGTTTTTGTCCTTGTCAAAACCGAACACTCTTTTTGTTACTACATACTCTAAAGCCATAATTGTTAAAGTTTAAATGGTTAAAAAAATAAAGGTTATCTGTTTGCCATTCTCTTTGTTTGAATGACTCTGCAAAGATATAACAAGGCACAAACCGTCCAGTCCCCTTTTGTCTCCTTTACGTCTCCTTTTAATAACCAGAGCTTTACAATTACTTAAATATAAATCACTATTACAAAGCGTATTATATGAATTAATTATTTTTTCTGCAAATCAGCGTTCAACAAGATACTGAACCCACCAACAAACGGTACCCCTGTATCAGTCCGCATCTGCGGAACAGATTCGTCCGCCTGACGTCCTTTTTCAGGGCGTCCAAAAACGTATGACAGAATATGCATAATTTCAGGATGAGAAGCATCATGTTTCATATAACCATTACTCATTATCCGGAATCCACATTTAGAGTTACCACGTTCAATCCAACGGGTTGCCTTCATTCCGGTTACGTCCGCACTTCCTGCCTCCCCTCCCCAAACGCCAAGTATCGGGGCTGCTTTTTTATTAGGATAGGCATCGTAAGGGCCAAGACCTAACCAATGCAGCTCTTTAAGCTCCGGGACAGTTTTAATTGTCATTCCAACTATAGGTATTTGAGGAATAGCTACATCAGTCAGAATCTCATAATTTACATCCAAACGCCCATCCACACCTATTGAATAACGATAGATAGTGGTAAAATGATTAGCAGAATCCACATGACAATCCACTTTTGCCCGAATAATAACTTCATCCGGTCTATCTTCTACGCTCCATTCCTTGACAGATGTTGCATACTGATTCAAGTCAACAGCCTTACGGACATTCTCTTTTCCAAATGCAGATTTCTCACACGGATCAAGCGGAGACCATATTATAGGGCATAAATCTGTAATCAACTGTTTGCCCCGTGCCTCTGCCGAAACCAATTGACCGGTTTGAGGACTAAAAACATAACGTATATTGCCTGTCTCTATCGTTACTGTTTCAGTTTGGTTTACTGATATTTTCCCGCAAGGCAACACTGTTCCAATCTGTTCTACCGACGGGCAAAGTTCCACAGCATCCCGCGTAATCTCTTCGCCATTGACATTCGTAAAGATAAACCAAGCATAGTAAGTCTTCCCTGCACGGACTGTTTTCAAAGCTTCCACCGGCAGTTTGAATGTAGATTCGGCGTGAGGTTGCCCAGTGATAGAGTTAGTACCGGATGCCAAAACCCTTTCATCTTCCCTGATAGACCAGTCGATCTTTACAGTAGTAAGATCCGTAAAATCAAAATCATTCTGAATAGGAATTCGCAAGGAATCCTGACCGGGAGTAAATGAAATCTTCTCTACAGCAGGATAAACCTGTGCATACACAGCCTTCGTTTCCCAATAATCACGGGTAAAATTACGATAGGAATCCACAATACCGTCCCATCCCGCATAATCAATCCGCAGATAATCATCTCCTGCATGTACATCTTTATTCTTTTTCTGAAGATTACGCACCGGAGTCCTTATACCCTGATCCGCCCACATCCAGATTGCCGCCCCCGTTCCTGACGGATGTTTAGTCAATGCTTTCCAACGGGCTTCCAATCCGCCAAATCCAGTATTACCATAAGCATGAGTATATTCCGTGGAAATTATAGGACGGTCAGAATGAGCTGCCAACCGGTCATATTCCTGCGGCTTCCAATAATGAGGAGCAAGAATATCAATTTCTTTCGGCAACCATTCCTCCGCTCTCCAAGGTAACAGGACAGGACGAGTGGGATCAAGCGCTTTCACCAGCTTCACAGATGCCAGATGTAATGAGGTCAACGGATCCTCATTGCCGACTGACCAATAAATAATCGACGGATGATTAATGTCCCGGACAACCGTTTCATACGAACGTTGCAGAGCAGCTCCGGAACAAGAAGGATCATACATCAAATTTCCGGCGCCTCCTAATGAAACTTCATTACCTACATACATTCCCATCTCATCACACAATTCAATAAACCCTTTCGCCGGAGTATAGTGAGAAAGACGAATATAATTAATATTCGCCGCTTTCATAAGAGTCAGATCCTGCAACCAATGTTCACGGGTAGTGGCACGACCGACATCCGGATGTTCATCATGGCGGTTTACGCCACGCAATTTGACGGCCTGCCCGTTGATTCTAAAAACACCACCTACCGTTGAAATCTGCCGGAACCCGATTCGTTGCGTACGTGTATGTGTCACTTGCCCTTCTTCAACAAGCTCAACACGCAGATTATAAAGATAAGGATTCTCCGCATTCCAATGATGAGGTGACTGAATACGGAATGTCAGACCGATTTCCCGATCCGTAGAAATATGAGCGGGTACTGTCAGCTGCCGCTGGGCCACTTCCTTCCCTTCTTTATCTGTAAGGGTAAATCTAAGATCGTATGATGCACCCGGACTTGGATAATTACCCGGCACTGTACTTTTCTGTTTGTCACCAACCATAACACGCAGTTTCAAATCCGCATCTTCAAACCGATTATCGAAAAAGGTCTGTGCAACCACATTGTCTATCCAACGTTTACGTGGCATAGCTTCCAAAGTGACATCCCTGTAAATTCCGCCCAATGTCCAGTCGTCAAAAACATCAAATTTATACTCTTTAGTTATCTGCCTTACACGGACTGCCAACAGATTCGCCCCGTCTGTTTTCAGCTTGCCGCTGACATCAAACGCAAACGACGTATAACCGCTGTCATGCCTGCCCAGAAACTTCCCGTTCAGCCAGACCTCTGCCGATGACCACACCCCGCCGAAATGAAGCAATACACGCTTCCCATCCCAACCTTCAGGAGTATCGAATTTATGCAAGTAAAAGCCCTCACTAGCCTTGTTTTCCTTGAACCCTCTATATACAGGTTCCTCATATCCCAGAACAGCCCAATTGGACGGTACAGGGATCTTTGTGAATTTCTGACTACTGAATCCCGGAGAGCTGAAATTCTCCAGACGTTTAGCCTCCTGTTCAGTCTTTGCCAAGGCAAATTGCCATTCACCGTTCAAGCTAATATACTCTTGAGCATTTACACAGAAGCCTGATAACAGTAAAATAAATAAAATGATGATACGCGGATTCATAATATAATTTTTGTAGAAACAATTAGAACTCAATTCATTTTAGAAACTTTATACACAACCTATATTATATCCCCGTCAAACAATCCTTCAACGGGCAATCCGTATCTTTCAATCCCTCAATAATACTTTCCGCATTCAGGCGCGCACCTTTCAGAGAAGTATGGGTATGATCATTTTTGAAGAGTCCGTTCACTTTCTTTCTACCTTCCTTCTCCATTTTATCAGCTGATAATTTATTCAAGTCGATAAAACAGGCCCCCTTTGCTTCAGCCGCTTCACGCGCCCATCCTGCATAAGTATCAGTTCTTCTTTCTATCTTCCCTTCCTTCCAGATATTACGTGGAGTAGGACTTAAAATAACCGGAACAGCCCCCTTCTCCTGTACATCCATAATAAATTTCTTCAAATACCAGCCATAAGTATACACAGCCTCATAAATCCCAGTCTTTTCCACCATGACAACTTTGCTTTCGTCACCCGTTCCTTTCAGTTCACCACGCGCCTTTCCTTTTTGTATATCCCCGCCGTCATTATGTCCAAATTGAATCAACACAAAGTCACCCGGCTGCAAAGCATTATATATCCTGTCCCAACGTCCGGTATTCATAAAACTCCGGGCACTGCTTCCCGGTTTCCCCCAATTCTCCACTGATACTTTCTTCGGGTCAAAGAACTTAGCAATAACACTTCCCCATCCCCACAAACCATCCTCATCTTTATCCTGATTCTTTACCGTACTATCTCCTACCACAAAAACTACCGGTCTTCCTTCCTTACGTGTGGCACCCGTTTTCACATCTTTCCGGACAGGCTTCAAATACTCCGCCAACTCCAAACCCGGACAATTCCGGATGCCTTCCACAGCAGATTCAGCATTAATGCGGGCTCCCAATGCTCCCGTGTGAGTACGTTCCTTCAGCGGGGGATAGAACAGATAATTCACCTTATCCCTCCCGAACTTCTCATATTTACCTGCCGTTATATCATTCAAGTCTATAAAATGAACCTTCTCGGCTTCTGCCACCTGTTTCGCCCATAAACCGAAAGTTTTGTTTACACGTCCGACTTTGGTACCGTTTTCTTTCCATGAATTACGGGGAGTCAGAGAACAAAGGATGGGATGAGCTCCTTTCGCTCTCGTTTCACGAATAAAACGGCGCATATATTCACCATAAGTATAAACTGTTTCTTTTACACCTGTTTCCTTGATAGTGACTTTCAAACTGTCATACCCTATACCGGGTATAGAAGCACGCGCACGAATACTGTCATAAGGGCCGTTATCATTATGCCCAAGCTCAACAATCACCCAATCGCCCTTGCGTATCCCTTTCAATACATCCGGCCAAAAACGATTATAAAAGGTACGGCTACTCGTACCACCTAAAGCATGATTCTCGACTGTAATTTTATTCTCATCAAAATATTCAGGGGCAAAATATCCCCATCCCCACTGACCATTGCCGCCATTTCCTTTGGTTCCGGTACGCATCGTAGAGTTTCCTACCAAAAACAGTACGGGATTATCCCCCTTCCGGCTTTTTCCCGGAACCGGACGTGCCATGCGAACAATTTTCATACTATCCAACGTATTATCAATGGTATGAAATACATCTTCCACCGGAGGCGGAACCTGATTCTGTGCACTGCTATTTCCAACAAATACAAATAAACAGAGCAGACTTATACAGCCATTTACGAATACTTTTTTAAAACAATATACATCTTTCATTATCTAACATAATTAATAGTTTGTCAATCATGCTACAAATGAACCCACTTTCAGTTAAAAAGACATGTAACCCCGTTCGTATAACTGTAAAACTATACAAAATCAAGTGATAAAGCCCCACCAATGCAAATTAACATCAATTCTCCCGCGTCACCGATACCGATTTTTTACTCTTCCCCCGCACTTTCTTCCGTATCGGATTTTCCCGCACTCTTTCTGTATTGCGAAGGAGATTTCCCGAATGTATTCTTAAAACATTTGCTAAAATAGAAAGGATCATTGATACCGACCTGATAACCGGCTTCAGATATATTTATATCGGAAGTAATCAACAGTTCCGCCGCCCTCTTCATACGGAGCAGCCTCACATACTCATTGGGAGAGCAGCCGACAATACTCTTCAATTTACTGTAAAAAGTAGTACGTCCCAATCCCAATGCCGGAGCGTAAGTGTCCAGTTTGAACTCCGCATCTCCCATATTTCTTTCAATAATGGCGTGTATCTTATCCAGGAATATTTTATCCCTGTCGGTAGTACTAATCAACGGTTGCAAGTTACCCGGTTCCGTTGCAAACTTCCGTTGCAACTTCTCCCGCTGCTCGATAAGCTTTACTACACGAGCCAAGAGATATTGCACACTGAAAGGCTTGGTGATATAGGAATCAGCCCCCAACTGGATGCCCTTCAACTGGTGTTCTTCCGAAGAATAAGCAGTCAACAGAATGACAGGAATATGGCTGATATTGAAATCATTTTTCAACCGTTTCGTAAACTCGAACCCATCCATTTCGGGCATCATCACATCGCAGACAACAATATCCGGCTGGTCTTCCGCCAACTTTTCCAGTCCTTCCGCTCCATTGGAAGCCGTAGAAACCGTGAAATATTTCCCTAACTGGCTTTCTATAAGCGTGCGGACATCATCATCGTCATCAATCACCATCACCTTATATTCCTTGAATGGTTTGTTGACAGAAGTGCCCAGGATTTCCACCGCCTTTTCATCAGGCAAAGTCGCTCCGGTTGTTATTTCCTTAACCGCAACATCCGGTTCGGATGCTGAAGACTGTACGATATCTGCCGGATCATAATTCTTATCCGACAATGGTATGGTCAGTGAAAAACAAGCTCCCCCCAAAGAAGAATCCGAATAAGCTACATTACCTTTATGAACCTTGGCAAGTTCGGCAGTCAGGTGCAATCCGACACCCGTACCGTCGGAAGCATAGTTTATCTGTTCGAATCTGACAAACAACATCTTACGCTTCTCTGCGGGAACTCCGGGGCCACTGTCTGATACACTTAATGTAAACGTATCATTTTCGGCAGAAGAGTCAAGCTTCATCACAATCTTTCCGCCTGCCGGAGTATTCTTAAAAGCATTGGACAAAAGATTATATGCAATCTTGTCCATCTTGCTCCGGTCGAGCAGCATCCTTCCCGTAGAATCGTTCGATTCAAAAAGATATTCTATCCGTTTCTTGGCCGCCATGTCTTTGAAAGTAAGATAAATGTCATAAAAGAAACGTTCGGCCGCCGTCTCTTCCAATTTCAACTCCATCTTGTTGTTCTGCAAACGGCGGAATTCCAGCAACTGGTCAATCAGACGCAACAGCCGGTTAGAACTTTTTGTCAGTAATCCCAATTGTTTATTGGCAGCAGGCGGCAAATCCTTCTGGTTAGACAAGTCCTCTATCGCGCCACGGATAATAGTCAATGGAGTACGGAACTCATGAGATATATTGGTAAAGAAACGCAGCTTATATTCTGTCAGTTGTTTCTCAACCTCAACAGCCATATTCAACCGGTGCATCTTCAAGGCAAGCCTGACTGCAAAATAAATAAGTATTCCTCCCACCAAAATATATAAAAGTACCGCTATCCACGATTTCCACCAAGGTGGAAGAATAATGACTTCCAGGGTAGTCTCCTCACTGCTCCACACACCGAAGCTATTACAACCTTTTACTTTGAATATATACCTTCCCGGGGGAACATTCCGGTAAGTCGCCATGTTATTGCGCGAACCGAGATTCCAGTCTTTTTCAAATCCTTCCAAATAATACGCATATTGGTTGAGTTCCGCGGCATGAAAGTTCAGCATCGTACATTCAAGGTTAAAAGAGTTCTGATTATGCTCCAAAACAATCTTCTCCGTACTCGTAATACTTTCCATCAAAGGAGAGTCCTGTCCTTGCGGGCGCATCGGATTTCCGTTAATCCACAAACCCGTTACAAGTACGCGGGGAGCATACGTATCAAATTTAATCCCTGAAGGATTGAAAATATAGACACCATTGTAACTGCCGAACATCAATTCTCCGTTTTTCTTCTTCCAGCACGATAATTCGTTGAAAATAGCGGCATGACGGTTATTCGAGAAAATAAAATTCTCAAAACGTTCCGTCTGCAAGTTGAATTTGGAGATACCGCTCTCCGTACTTACCCATATATATCCTTCATTATCCTCCAGTATGGCCTGTACAGTCTCGTTAGCCAGACCATTATCTGCATTATAGTGCTTGAACCATGATTTTTCCAGTTGCTTCTCTCTGACCAGCAGATTCAATCCACCACCGGTGGTGCCCAGCCAGATATTTCCCTTGCTATCCTCAAATACAACCTTTACCTCATTATGGCTCAACGATTGCTGATCCTCTTTGTGAAGATGCAGGGAGATATATTTATTCTTATCCTGAATCAATTCATCCGGATGAAAAACAATGACTCCATCGTTAGTTCCCACCCATATCAATCCTGTCCGATCCTGAATCATCGCCCGCATCATGCATTGATGCCTGTTTTCCGTCACAAACTGTCGGAAAGTCAGTTTCCCCTGATGTCTTTCTCCCAAATGCAATCCTCCCCCAAAAGTGGCTATCCACATGCGATCTTTATTATCACGCATAATAGTAAATATATTGTTGCTTGATGAAGACTGCCACACCCAGTCATCCAAGGTGTGTTTTTCCACTATGGCATCTCCTTTGGGAGAAAGAAGCACCAATCCTCCCCCTTTCGTTCCCAGCCACTTATATCCAAGAGTATCCTCTGCAATCGAAAACGGCAAACCACCCTCAATCCGGAGATCATAAATCTGACGCAATGTAGAATCGCATACATGCAGGTTTCCATCCCGCGTCCCAAACCAGTACCGTCCGTCTTCATCTTCATAAATAAGCCGCACCGCATTGTCCCTGTCCGCATTTCCTCCCGGAGAGGGATAGAAGATATCAAACGGATAATTAGTCAGCGATATTTTACTGATCCCCCCTAATTCGGTTCCCACCCATATTTCGCCCGACCTGTCTTCCGTTACACAAAGCAGATAATTGGTCGTCAGGTCTTTATCAGCCGTATAATGAAAAGTCTTTCCGTTATGCTCGTCAATGGCAAACAGCCCGTTACCGAAAGTAGTAATCCAGATGATATTCCGCGAATCATGATAAATCTGATAACGTTCCTGACTAATCAGGGAAAGTATATCGGAAGGTATCAAATGCAACGGTTCGAAAGTATTGCCGGGACGATGCCGCCATAACGTACCGGACATATTGTACACCCATACATCCCCTTTGTTGTCGACACTAAAATTAGCATTACGCAAATCGTTCCCTTGAAAGAACTTTGCCGACGGAATCCAGACCCGCTTATTCGTGTCAAAAGTATATGTTTTCTCATTGGTGGCAATCATCAGAATCCCTTCATTCAGCATATATGAGCGGGAATGAGCCGAGGGATTTTCTTTATCGTAATAAATGACCGGTGAGAAAGAAAGGCGGGCACGGTCGAATATTACAATTCCTCCTCCACCTATAAAGTATAAGTCACTTCCCTCCTGCGCATTGAGAAAAGTCACCCCTTTCAGCATCGAGTCCACTTTGCCGTCAGCAATCCTGAACAGTTCTTCATGAGCACCTATCCATACCTTATGCTCCGAATCCTCAAATACAAAGGATATTTTCTGGCTGCGCAATTTTTCATCTTCCGGCTTCCATACTTCCATTTTTCCGTTGACATACCGGACACGGCAGCATCCCCTGTTTCCCCACATCCACACGTCACCATTGGAGAAGACTTCAATCTGCGTGAATATCTTCGCCTTATTCTGCGGGTCATAGTCAATCATCTTTTCAGTTCCCGGATCATAGCAAAACAAGGTATTCGAGAAAGTACGTATCCAGATAAATCCGTTCTTGTCCTCAACCATATAACGTATCCTGCTGTCGGGCAACAACGATGATCCCGGCAACTCGGGATGTACCACCACAAACTCTTTCCCGTTATATCGGTTCAGCCCGTTGATAGTTCCCATCCACATAAATCCGCGGCTGTCCTGCATCATACACCGGATGGTATTCTGTGACAAACCATTACGATCGGTTATCGTACTGATATTCAATATATCAAAAGCAAATGCTTTGCTACAAAACAATAAGAAACATAAAACTGGATATATCTGCCGCATGTGTTTTCGATTTAAAGATGCCACAAATATAAAAGATTAATTCTAAAAATCCTGCCATAGCCCACAAGAATATAGCTATCTTGAACTGGCAGACATGCATCTGTACCAGCGTCAAGGTCGCTTTCACATGCTGCTACTGTTCTAGTCTTTCAGGCACCCTAATGGGATAATTTTCACACCATCTTCCCTCGTATAAGCGAGTTTGCCGCCAGTCAATACGATCAACAGATCAGGAAGCCTCAACGGCATTTGGGATTCTTTTTCGTTTCTCTCTTTAATAAGATTCTTCAGCTCTATTAAATGTTTTGCACCTTCCTCTATTTCCCGACTACCAAGTTTGCACTCAATAAGCGCATACCTTCCATCATCCAAATGGAGCACAGCATCCGCTTCCAAACCATATCTATCATGATAGTATGATAAAGTACCTCCCAACGCTTGTGAATAAATTCTCAAATCGCGCATGCACATACATTCATAAATAAATCCGAAAGTTTTCAAATCAAGTTCAAGGCTTTGAGGAGATGTCCCCATAGCCGCAACAGCAATTGAAGGGTCAATGAGACAACGTTTCTTTCCCGTTCTGATAACAGTAGCCGAACGAATGGCAGGGCACCAGGCTTCTATATCTTCAATAACAAACAACCTTTCCAATGCTCCTACATAATTATCAAAAGTAACCATTGAAATTCCTTCATTTTCTACCGATACATCAGCCAGCATACTTGTTTTTTTAGCTAATGTGCACAGATTCCTGGCATAAGAACGCATAATCAGTTTTGCTAAAGCCGGATTACGCTGAACCTTATCTACTTTGGAAATATCCTCATTACAAATCACATCAACATAATCCCTCGCTATCAACAACTTGGCCGCATCACTCATTTCATCCAATGACGCAGGCCACCCACCTCTACAGGCGGCAAAAATAAGTTCTTCAATAGACAAATTTGATATAATACCATCAATATCCAGATCCTTTTTATTAAAGAGTTCTCTTAAAGAAATCTCCCCATTAGACTCTTTGGATTCATAAAGGCTCATAGGATACATCGACATTTTAGAGATTCTACCAGTCCCTGTATGCATAATTTCATCATTGTCTATTACTGTTGAACCTGTCAAAATAAACTGTCCTTTCAAACGTCTTTCATCTACAGCATTACGAACAGCATCCCATAAAACCGGCGCTACTTGCCATTCATCAATTAATCTTGGAGTTTCACCCTTTAACAAAAGAGAAGGCTTGGTACGTGCGGCAGCCAAGTAACCCTCCCTGGTATCCGGGTCCTGCATTTTTATCACACTCTTTGCCTGCATTTCTGCAGTGGTTGTTTTGCCACACCACTTAGGACCTTTTATCTGAACAGCACCAAAAGCTTCAAGACGTAATCTAAGTTGGTCGTCAGCTATTCGTTTTAGATATTTCATAAGATAAGTTCTTTTAAAGACAAAGATAGCTTTTTTTTCTATATCACAAAAGGCACTTTGTGTTTTTGAGAAAAATTACTTTGTATTTTTGAGAAAAAGTATTTTGTGTTTTTGAGGTACAGCACACATTATTTTGCACCATCTTATATTATTATTTTACCATCCCGCATATATAATATAACGAAATTTCGATTCGGCACATCCTGTGACACCGAAAATAACTTATCTTTTATTCTAAATCTCCGTCAACGTTTCTAATAAATTCTTGCATCGTTTATAATAAACGGTATCTAAGTTTATTATAAACTCTATCTTCCTCTTTTCGTAGAAAATAATCAAATATATGCAACAAAAAAGGCTGCAAACCTCTTAAAAGTTTGCAGCCTCAAGCTCATTGGCGGGTCAGTTATACCCTAATCCTCATAAGGATCACCTAGATGTTTTGTTATGATCTTATACTGTTTTGCAGTCAGATACCGATGATTATACGGCAAGTACCCTGTTGGTATAAGTTCTTTGACCAACGGGTTGCAGTCTTTAATCCATCGGCTCAGACAACGCACTGCATTTTTACTGGTTGCACATCCGGGGAAGTACATCACAGCGAGTACGGCAAAAGATAAGAATCGTTTCATTCGTTTTTAGTTTTTTATTCGTTGTTTTATGTTTCACGTCTACAAATATACAACATAAAAAAGCCTTTGTCAAGTCCTGAAAGACTATGAACGCGAATAAATGAATGATTCCACGTATAAACTCCTGTGTATTATCTCCTTACCAATAAAATTTCGCCTATGATGCCCGAAGGAATCAGCCTGTCTCCCGCTTTCACTATTTCGGGATAAGCATACGTGTAACGTTCCTCTTGTGGTAGGGAAGCATCACCGATCATACGGTTCGTCAACGAATTGACAACACGCAATTCCAGTGCATTATCACCTTCCTGCACGTAAGGAGTCAGATCAGCCTCCCAAGGCGAACACCAGATAGTCGAAACTTCCTTGCCGTTGATAAAGACTTGTGCTATGGCTCCCAACCGGGGAATACGAAGCACGAGCTCTTCATCTTTATCCAACTTGTCTAGTGTGATTGTCTTTTTATAGACAGCCGTTCCCGAATAATAGCGGATCCGGTCGTCCGCATTACGCGCCCAATCCGTCAGCTCCTCAAACACAACTTCCCCCGGGCCTCCCCATTTGGGATCAAAATATACATTCCAACTTCCTTCGACAGGAACAACCGCTTCAGGGCTTCCAATCATCCGTCGGGAGATACCTTCCGTCAACTGGTCGGACGCTACGATGAAACTGGATTCATTGGCTTGCAAAGTAATCGTTACCACCAAGCCATCTTTTCCCGGAGTCGCAGGCAGGCTGAAACGCTTTCCGGTAGCAGGATCCCAGAATTCGACATATCGGGCATCAGTACGTAAAGTCACTGTACTGTTAAATACATTCTTACTATGATTATTCAGGAAGTAAACTTCCGCGTCAGCCAACTGCCGGTGAGCGAAATACACTTTGTCCTTAGGAGTATTGCCGCTCTTCAACGCTATATCCGGACGGATTCCCGCCTGCGCCAAAGCTTCTTCAAGGGACATACCCCAATAAACCGTTCCTTTACCATAAGCATGAGAACCGGAAGCAGCCATCTCCCCGCCCCACAAGCGATCTGCCAGTTTTGCATATTCTTCCGCATTTCCGGCATCTTTCAGCGAACCGGAACGAAGAGGTTTCGGGCCATATAGCGGCACTCCCTGTTCCACCAGTGAAGCAATATGTCGCAACGCTTCCAGAGTGACATCTCCGTTGCGCTGTACTACAAGCATCTGATAACTCATTCCGTCCGGCAATACAATACGTCCGTCACGCGCCTTCATGCGTTTTATCAACGCGTCTGCCGTACAGACATCAAAGTCATATCCTTCCGGTATTTCCGGCAAACGGTAAGTGAGCAGTTTCACCGGAGCGTTATCACCTGCGAAGATACACAAGTCCACAACAGGTATTCCCTTTCTCATCAATCCCGCGCACCGCGCCTGATAATCCCAGAACGGGCGGCTATATTCCCAAAACGTATTATTACGGTTCAGGCAATAGTGTCTGCCACCTCCCGTACTTCCCGGAATCTTATCCAGCCATGGCTGATAAGCGGATGCACACACCACAAACTCATTCACTCCGAAAGCATAGGCATAATCAGCCAGGTTCTTCATTTCAGCAAATGACTCGTCATATCTCACATCCGTGAAAGCCTCTGCCGAAGCAATCCGCTTTCCATAGATATGTGCAGCAGATGCAGCTTCCTTTATATCATAGCTTCCATGTACATGATGCCCCCAAAACTCGCCCTGCGGTTTCTGCACCCGTCCTTTAGCCTGAAAGTTGTCAGCCACCAGATTCAATCCGTTACCGGAAGCCTGCGCTGTAAAATCAACTCCCGCCTGCCGGCACAAGCTATCCAGCGTACCGTAATATTTCTCTGAAACCAGATCGGCTATCGTGCGACGCATATCATAGAAGAAACCGTCCGTCTCTTCGGGAGAACCGACAATATACCCCATCAGAGCCGGAAGATAGCGATGTATGTCATATCCTCTTCTCTGAAGGAATTCTTTCTCATAACCGGCAGTCCAGTTCTGCGAACCGGCTTCCTGGCTATCCATAGTCAAGCCTTTCAGCGGACATCCTGCCGCATTCAAAGTATCCAGAATCAATTTGAAATAATTGTCAAACTGTGCTTTGGCTGCCACGGCAGAAAGTTTGTCACATTCCAGTCCTTTCATATTGGCACGCGAATGTTTGGTGACTCCTCCTGTCGGCACATGTCCGAATCTCAAAACCATCCATTCGCCCTCGGGCACATCCCATTGCAACTCTCCATCCTTACTCATCCGGGCACTCAAATCGATTACCTGCTCCGGATTTATCACTTCCTCACCGGAATATTCGGGTGTCTCGTCCGGCAAAACATACTCGGAGTAAAGTCCGGCCTTTTCTTCCCATTTATCGGCTTTCGCCCGCGAAGAAAGCACCACATCCCCCAGATACATCTGCGGTTTCTTATCTTTCGGATGACACCAGTCATGCAGGTTAAGACGGAAATATCTGCCCTTCACAGCTGGGAAAGAAACGGTTTTCTGATTCCAGTTGCCGGACGCAGCCGAATAAACCGGCTTCAAGTCACATACTTTCTGATAATTTATTCCATCTTCCGAAACTTCCAGTTGTCCCAAATCCGGTTGTTCGATGAATCCTTGAGCAACAAATTTCTCCGTCGGTTTTCCCGGTACATTCATGGCGCCACCACGGCTTTTACCCCGTGTACCTACGCGATAGGTAATACTACGTGCTATGAAATCATCTCCGAAGTCAAGATTCACGAACACGGAATGCCCCGGTTCCTGTGGGGGGATTGTCGTCAATTTCCTGCTTTTACCAAACAGGGATTCAACGGGCAGTCCTGCCAGGTTGGTCGACAGCTTCGGGTTACGGGTCTGGTTTGTTTCATAAAATCCTTTATGAATAGGAAAAGCCAGCACCGCTACGTCCGAAAAGGACTTGCTGTCCGGTTTAGGTAATACTCCTTTAAACGAAGACTTCCCTTTTATGATTGTTTCAGTAGCTGTAAGTCTTTGCATCCCCAATTCGGGAGTGATCCACGGGCCGCCTGCCACATAGCCGTTGGCTATGTTGGCCTCAAAGGACAAGCCGACTCTCTTCGCTTCCGAAGCCGCAAACCGGAGCATGTCCCACCATTCCTGTGACATGGCGGGAATGGCATTTTCTCCCTTTCCGTGTGCCTGGTCATAATAGACCACTCCGCCTACTCCACCACGTTTATACGCTTCCAAATCGGCGGTAATTCCCTCTCTGGTGGTTTCCGTTTCACCGTGAAACCACCACACTTTCGTGCGGGTAGAGTCTTGAGGATTGGCAAATTCTTTCCATGCCTGCTCTTTTGTCGTTTTATCGGGAGTATTTCCTATACAACTCTGTTGGGAGAATAACATTCCCATCCCCAATATTCCTATAACGATCTTTTTCACCATATACCTTTACCTTTTTATTTTAGAATGCTAAAGAGAAGCGGAAATATTCCTTACCATTTTTCACATGGCCACCAGACGCAGCAAAAACTCCAGTATTACCTCCAACCCACATATATCCATTAGCATTGTAAGTAGAACTCCAGTATTTGCCACCAACAGCCCACAATTGTTCCGCTCCGGCTATTTTCTCTAAAGAGCTATTGATTACCTCTTTATTGTCAGATATAATTCGCAACTCTCCCAAAGAAGGTAAATACCATTCCGTACTTAAGTTATCAGGAGTAGAAACTTGAGTCCTGTAAGGAATCAACTGAACATTAAACATATCCTGGCATCCCCCTAGCGGAGTTGTTGCCATATCGTTTATTATATAAAGTACTTCCGTATTATTATACCCCAATAAACCGTTACAGAAAAGGTCTGTTTCAACATTAAAATTTACTGCATTTTTAGGTTGATCTGTATGCCACCAGAGATATGTTTCATCTAATCCCTTATTCACAAAAGTCTGATAATAAGCGAAACTAGAACTTGAGCCAAAACGAGCAGCCGCAGTGGCATTAGCGGAAGATAAAGCAAAAACTAATCCATGTACACAGTTCGGATAATCGCGTTTCAAAACATCTCTTGCTCCATCTTTTATCTTTGTTGTCAACGGCTGTTCAGCTACTTCTTCAATATCCTTATACATCACAGACGGCTGCGGATTTCCCACATAATAGACAATACCGATACAATTGTCCGGCACCTCTTCGGGTTTACAATCCCGGCTCACTAAATTTCCGTCTGCACAAAAATAATCTCCTACTTTCAATTCATAATCTTTCACTACATTTCCACCGTCAACCATGAATCTCTTATACTTTCCGGCAGCAATGGAAGAGTTTACTTCATATTTATTATCCCCCAACACTCCGACAATATCAGGCTTCTCAACCGGTTTCACCAACATTCGATATGATCCATCGTCCGCCCGGTAAGGTTTTATTTCCTTGTCATTCGCAATTTCTTCTGTATAGAACGCCACGTCTCCGCTCGGTTTGATAGCATAAGTAGTTCCTTGCAATTCCGGATTAGTAAATTTGTACTCTGTCCCGGGCAAAGAGATTACTGCCAATGACATCCGATGTGCCATATTAAACTGAATAAGAAACTCACCCTTATCACCTTTGTATATGTGACTTCCAGAAGAAGTCATCAAATCAGAATCCGCAAAGTTCTTCCTAGTCGACTGATCCTTGCCAATATTCCATCCTGCAACCGTTGAAGCAAAAAAATCATCGGTTTCAACAGAATTTATACTCAAATCCTCCCTATATGGGAAATAAGCATAATAAGTAGCCTCTTTCAATGTACCGTCATACTGTAACTCCGTAACCGGCAACCAGCCTTCCCGTGTAAGCTCTACTTTCAGATTATTCACCTCACTCAAGATAGAATTATCTTTCACGGCAAAAAGTCCGATGCAATCTCCTATCTCAAAAGTTGTGTTATAATTCATATCCGTTACAGCACGAGAGACGGAAGACTCTCCATTCTCCATGCCCATATCATGCACGTTTATAATAAACTCCCTGTCACCGGACGTTCCCGAAAAATCTTCTTCTATATCCGAGCAACTACTCCACAACATTACTGTGCCCAATAACAAAGCAGTTGATAAAAATTTATAGTGTATCATAATTCATTCCTTTATCACAATTATTTTCATATATTATCTTTTCACATCAGGAGTGCATCATGAAATTGGTTCTAAACCGACAATTTCATCTTCTTCACCACCCCATTGAGAAGAGTTTTTCTCTATAGAGACAACAATCTTCTGATCGCCCACTGTAATGTTATAGACAGACTTAAATCCTCCGGCCAAATTTGCGTCGCCTTCTTCCGGAACATAATAAAATGTTCTTGCCCCCATCTGAATCTTGATAAATTTCTTCTCCTTCATATCCTGAGGAATCATCAAAGCATGACAAGAATAGACATAACCATCAGATGAAGAAACTTTTTGGGGAGTTATTGTTTTGACTTCCCCTTGAGATACTGACAAAACACCTTCGAATACATTGCCCGAAAGAACCGAATTTTCAATGGTTACAATAGCCTTTGCCAATTCAGCCTCATTCTTACCGTTTCCTTTCAGGTTTACAATCACTTTAGCCGTCAAATGTTCGAACGGCAATATCTTATTACCTTGGAAAGTAACTTCTGCCACAGTATACAGCAAATCCGATTGTTGGAATCCGGCTCCCGACTGATCCTCCTGTACACTCCACGACGTGGGCAGATTATTTCCTTCCGTTGCAGGATACCACGCCGTTACAGTCTGTGGTTTCAAAGGCACAGGCCAAAATAATTGGTTCTCTTCATTTATCGGTTCCAATGTGCCGTCTGCCTCCGTAACTTTGAAAGTCACCTTCTTTTCCCCTACATTCAGAGAAATCTGTTCCGTGCCGTCACCTACCCATGAATTTTCAGAACTGGCACGTGTTTTCACCTGATTCACCTGAGCTGTCAGTTCCATTAAAAGATCACCGCCAAGAGTCTGTTCTTCACTCTCATTCGTACAAGAAGAAAGACCCATTATCCCCAACAGGCATAATAACCCAAATCCTTGTTTCTTCATAATATATCTCGTATTCATATATTTTTCCCTTAGTGATTATTAATACATTCCTCAATCCTCATAAGCAGAACCATTGTGTTCGCCCTCTTCCGGTTTCCAGTCACCAATACCACCGGGCCCTATCTCCATATTCTCGTCCTTCAGCAAGTCCGAACCAATATAAAATCCCGGATGAGTAGGCTGGTTGTATCCTACATTCTCATGAGTAGCACTCAAACGATAAACATGATCGTACATCAAAGGACGGAAACGATATTTGGTTTCGATATTAGTCGTAAAAATACGTAACTCTGTATAATCAGGAGTCACATAAATCATTTCTTCACGCCAGTCTCCCCAGAAATCACCATAAAACACGGGATTGTTCTTCGTTCCTTGGGCTGTTGTAACTCCATAATCCTCCTTAAAGAATATCCGGTTTCCGCTTCCACCGTTATCTGCGATGTATTCCGTCACATATCCGCGATCCAACATCTGGCGATTCAAAGTTCCATTCCACCAAATACCCATATTAAATGTCCAACTACCCGCAAATTTATAAACAGGCGCCTTTTTAGATAGTAATTCTCCTCTACAAGAATATAATTTCCCGTCCAACGTTGTTCCGGAAGCCCAAACTTCGCATCCGGGTGTTTCCGGGTCGACATCAGCTACCATACACCGTCCTATATCATCCCCATCACCGGAGACCCCGAAGATAATCTCTCCTGTAGCCGCATCGTGCATTTCAAGACCATTACTACCATACTTACTCGGACTCTCGTGACAAGTTACTACCTGCAACCCTTCACGAGTCGGATCAAATTTTCCTAAATGCAAAGCATCACCATGTCCCAGTCCCGTACTATAAAGTCCTTTTCCATTATGATCTATGGCACATGCACCATAAATAATTTCATCCTTGCCATCACCGTCTACATCCCCCACTGCAAGGTTATGATTTCCCTGCTCCACATAATCCTGATAATCCGGATAAGTATCAAAATGCCAACGCTTGGTCAACTTTCCATTTGCATAATCAAGCGCAACGATCTGAAAGTTCTTATAGTATCCACGGCACATCACAATACTAGGAGCACTGTTCTGAGAATTGAAATGCCCTACTGCCATCAAAAAACGATCGATACGGTTAGCATAATCATAGCCATCTCCCCAATAGCCTACCCATAGCAATTTATCCCCTCTCGGAATATAATCCGTACGTGCCACTTCGGCCCCGGTAACACCATCTATTATCGATAAGAATTCCGGACCGTCTACAACCTTTCCATAAGCTCCGGATGACGGATTCATATTCATGTAGTGAGTCTTTCCGTCACCATCCACATCACCGATAATAGTTCCGTCCCCAAACTTAGTCAGTTCGGATGTACGGACTGCCAGTTCGGCCTTGCCGTCACCATCCAGATCGTACACGATAAACGGATTGTAATGAGTGCCCTGACGAATATTAGGGCCCAAGTCCACTCTCCACATAAACGCACCGTTATCGAGCCGGTATGCTTCCAGCAAACAGGTTCCCGGCAGATACCCCGCATTGGCCGGATCCCACGAATAGGTTTGTCTTTTCACCACAATTTCATATTGTCCGTCTCCATCCAGATCTCCAATAGCAGCATCAGAAACCTTATAGCCTACGCTGGCACCTTCTCCCTCATCACCATCTTCTTCGTTCTCACCCGGATTTACTGTACCGGTGAGATCCGGTAAATCATTCATATTCAAGAAAATGGATTTATAAAAAGTCGCAGCCATTTCAGGAGTAAATGTATAAGAGCCAAGTGCCTCACCGGAACCGGCAAAACGCAGTTCATAAACATTCTTCCGGGATATATCGACTGAAGCATCTTTATAATTCGTACTTTTATCTATCGGTTTAGAATTCAGTTTCACAAATTCACCTCCATCCACACTACGATAAATATCATAGGCTGCATTATCCGGATCATCTTTCATCCATTTCCAACTAATCAACGCTCCCAGTTTCTGCCCTTTGACCGGATCATAACTGACCATCATCCCTCTATTATCCGTCGTAATGACAGAAGGGTATTCTTCCTCCGGAGTTTCAGGAATAACCGGCCCTGATGATACAACTTCGTCATCTGAACACGAAGTCCAGAACAACATTGCTCCACAAACAAGAATTAATATTCTTCTCATATATATATTTTTTATCTCGTTAAACTTTTAAAACATACTCATTAATGGGAAGAAGCAGTCTTGCTTAAATCCCAGGGAACGAAATAAGCCCCGGCTTCTATCTTGCCCGCCACTTCGGCAGCTTTAGCCGGATCTGCATATTTCTCACTCACAAATCGGGAAATCATGCTATAATCATTCCATCGTCTTGCTATACGAAGCATAATCGGATAAGTCTTTCCCTCACAAGGAAATTCCAATAAAGCTTCTTTTAGAATTTCCAAATCATTGTGTTTTTTTATTTCCAAATCAGTTTTTCCATTACCCGCACGCCACATTTCACGTCCACCAAGCTGTTTCTCAAAAACACCACGGATTCCAAGATCCTGATATGTACGGTAACTTCCCTCTTCTGTCAGATCCTTTCCCCAGTCGTTGGTAAATCCGGCATTTTTCCATAACGAATTGGCTGTTACTTTTGCCGTCAAACCATAAGCAGCCGCAAATCCTTTATTCATCAAAACATCAGCAATTTCATATTTTCCTAAATTATTTAAAGCCTCCACCAGCATGAAATAAAGATCGGACGTATGGTAAATATAGATCTGTACATCATCATGTGCCACTGTATGACCAGCTTTATTCCCCATGCCAAGATATTTCTGGACTGCATATTCTTTATCTTTCACGACTTCTTTAAATGTAGTGAAACGCTTTTCCGACGTGAATTCATCATCCGCTTTTATCGACGGGTTATAAACCGGATCCCTGAAACGGTTTACTCCTGCCAAAGAGGCACGTAACATATATTCTCCCGTAGTATCAAAATGCTTCAGCAACGAATTCTTCTGATTATACTGATAATTATATGTAATTACGGATTCTGTTATCCATGACTCCGGATTAGCAGAAGTAAACCAGTTGCCGTAACTTCCACCGTAACTACCGGCACGCATGTATTTAGTTGCAGAAAGACTTCCCCTATTCAAAGCAAACACCCGATTCATCTCCTTTAAGAGCACATTTACCGTATTCTGATAGTCGCCTTTCCACAAAGAAATTTCAGCCTGCAACACAAAATGTTGAGGTACCATCATATTCCAATATTCATAAACACTGGTAACTTCACTGTCTGTTCCTGTTGGATCCAGCCAAGCTCTCCAGTCCATATTATAAGTTCCGTTTACACCATCAAATCCGGTAGAAAGCAAATTCTGGCAGGCATCCAATATCCCGTCCAAGTCTTTTATCTCAAAATTGGAGAAATCAATAAAACTCTGCATCGGTTCATCAATCCAGGCAGCTTGACCATAGATTTTACCTAATGTCAGGTAAACCCAAGTCTTTATCCTCAAGGCACTACTAATCAACCCCTTATAATGTTCCATATCTATACTCGTTTCATGAGCATCCTTATAAGACTTTGCCTTCTGCATGAAATCATTACAAGAAATGATGACATCATAATACTTAGCCGGGTCAGCATACGAGTTTCCACTTAAATCATCATCATAATTATAGAGACTATACAATTCTCCCGGAGTATTGTCGGTCGGCTCCAGTAGTTCCCCACGCGTATCTGTCAAATAGATAGCTTTATCACCAATAGCCTGCACCTTTGTCACTATCCCCAAAAAGCCGGAATAGAGTTCACTGCTTTCGCCCATATAATCTTTTCCCCGCAGCGTAGCATCATTTTCCGGTTCAAAGAAATCAGAACAAGAAGCACATGCCGCCACCATCAGACCAAGCATTAAATTTCTCAGTATATTTATTCTTTTCATGTCCTTTAGAATTTTAAATTAACACCCACTTTCACCGTTTTCGGCTGCATCAGTTTTGCATTATCAAAACCTTGTATATTCTCAGTATACGAATAAGAAAATTCCGGTTCCATTCCCAAATATTTGGTGGCAGTAAACAAGTTCTCTCCGGTCACATAGATTGTCCCTGCACGGAAGAAATTCCAGAGTTTCTTTGTGAACGTATAACTTAAAGTTACATTCTTCAGTCTGAGATAAGAAGCATCCTCAATCCAACGGGAAGAAAAATAGCTGTTCCCTACCGGATCATTCCATACGGCACGCGGAATATCTGTCACTTCTCCGTCCAGACTCCAACGATTTACGACTGCAAGACTCTGGTTATGGATAGTAGACACAGATTCCAGTTGCTGCCTTACAGCATTATAAGCCATATTATCCTTTGAATAACTGAATTCTGCCGAAAGCGCAAATCCCTTGTACTTAAACTGTGTATAAAATCCGCCAAAATAGGATGGAGCGGCACTTCCCAACAATACACGATCCTTATCATCAATTCTGTTGTCTCCATTTTGATCTACAAAACGGACGTCACCGGCATTGTACCGTACTCCGGTACGATTGCTGAGATTGGCCTCATCGGCTTCAACCTGCGTGGCAAATACCCCGTCGGCCTGATAACCATAATATTGATAAGGAGACTCTCCCACGCGATGTACCATTTGCACTTCATCGTCATAATTCAATATAACTTGTTCTTCGCCACCCAGAGATTTTATTTTACTGGTAGCATGGGCTATATTACCACCCACAATCCACTCAAAATCACGGGTACGCACCAAAGAGGCCTGTACAGAAAGCTCGATTCCCTGATTTTCCATTTTACCGATATTAGCATAATGAGCAGAAGAGCCATAAATGGAAGAAAGCGGCATGGCACTAATCATATCGCTAATCTGATTATTGTAATAGTCGAAAGAAATATTCAGACGATTACGCAAAACAGACAAATCAATACCCAGATTCAAAGACGCGTTCGTTTCCGGTTTCAATGTAGTATTCGGTACATTGGTACGTACGATTGTAGACAGGTGCTGATAAGGAACTGTTGAATAATTGAAACTTCCCAAAGTAGAAGCAAAACGACTATTACCGGTCAGTCCATATTCTGCACGTACATTCAATTTGTTAATCCAGGTAGTATTCTGCAAGAACTTCCAGCCTTTACCCAACCACGTCAATCCGACTGAAGGATACATGTAAAAACGGTTCACATCCGTACCGGTAGACGAAGCACCATCCACTGCCATGTTTACAGACGCCTGCACCATATCATTATAGGTATAATCCGCATGTGCATAAAAGTTCATCCAGTTCCAGTTATTCGTATATCCCAGAAAACGACGTCCCATAGCCTGAACACTTCCCAAAGTCTGGTAGAAGTCATTACCTGTGTTACGTCCTTCACCTGCATCATATTCATTTTTTGTCATCAACATCTGCCAACCGGCAATTGCATTCAGTTTATGGATATAATTGAAAGTCTTTTGATAATTTCCGTTCAGGTTTAGAAAAAAGTTCGTGGTCTCGGCCTCTCCTTCTTTCACTGCATTATTCCTTGTGTCATACATATCGACCACGGGCAAGATTGTCTTTTCGCTCTGTCCGGGAATGAAAAGATGCTCATTATTAAAGTTATAATATAAGCCGACAATACCACTTACGGTCAATCCCAGAAAAGGCTTATAAGAGATACCGGCCTTCATATTCAAATCATACTGGCGATTGTGGGCATCCAAAGTATTAATTAATGCCAACGGGTTGCTGACTCCATAAGCAGCAGTCCTACTGTTACCATAGCGATAAGAGGAATAAGTGGAAAGGATATTGCCATCCCGGTCTTTATTATAAGGGCTCAACAAAGGAGAACGGAAATACGCAGCAAGAATAGGATTGGTCGCCATACTCATGCCTTGTTCCTGGAAATGCCCGTTCATATAAGCCAGTCCCAAGTTTGCAAAGATATTCACTTTCTGACTTACCAGAATATTTGTATTGAGCTGGGTGTGAAAACGCTCCATACTTGTATTATCTATCAGCCCATTTTCACGGCTATATCCTAATGAAAGATCATATTTGGCAATATTGTCACCACCTTCCACACGAAATAAATGATCGGTAGAAGTACTGTTTTTGTAGATCAAATCCTGCCAGTCCGTATTATTGTTATATAAATATGCATATCTCTTGTCATTCGGGTCTCTCATAAACGGAAAGTTCGAATAGAAATCATTCGGATTTTCATAAATGGTCAGACCTACATCCGACAAATAAGACTTATAATCGTCCAAACCCAGCAACGGCATCCGTTTATCATTCCAGTTCACTCCAAATGAACCGTAATAGCTGATCTTCGTTTCCAAGTCATTGGATGTGGCGCCATCAGTCTGAATCAGAATAACTCCATTTGAACCCATCGAACCATACATAGCGGCCTCCGCTCCTTTCAAAACCGTTATATTCTGAATATCCTGCAAATTGTAGGCTTGGAAAATATCCCGTGTAAAACCTCCGATCACTGTCGACGGCGTCTTATCAGGCATATAAGGTACCCCGTTAATCACAATCAAAGGTGCATTGTCACCGGTCAATGAACGGATTCCACGCAAATTATAGTAACTTCCTTCACCCGGCATACCACTACTGCGCTTCACTTCCAATCCGGCTATTTGCCCGGCTAAAGCACGGTCTACCTTGTTCACGCCCAAGAGAAAGTCCTTCTTCGCTATGTTAATAGCCGATGTATAACTTGAAACCTTGTTGTCTCCTTCTTCGCGAAAAGGAAGCACTACCGACTCGTTGTATTTATACTGATCTTCCGGCATCATCATAATAACGACCTCCGAACGGTTATTCAACTTCTGTTGTACCGGATAATAGCCGGCAGCCCACACGGAAATTTCTTTTGCTTTAGCCGGATCTTTCAGTTCAAACTTGAATGTACCATCTTTCGAGGTAGTCACATTAACCGTATCCAATACTGTTACAATAGCTCCACTGACCGGTTGATTCTTTATTGAAAGAATCTTACCTGTCAATTTACCGGAGCCTTGTCCCCATAAACTTGTTGCTCCGAAGAGCAATACAGACATACTAAGAATAGTTTTTATCTTTTTCATATCCTATTAATCAAGGTTAATAACAATTTTCTGTCGGACGGAAGCACCAATGGAATGGAGAAAGATTCTGATTTACTCCCATCGTAAATTCTATTTTAATAGTCAATTCCACAGGTTTATCACCTCCAATAGTTACAACTCCTATCTCTGCTCCATCACGGTCATAATTTGAGACTGTATTATAAATCTCATTATAACCACCGCCTCCACGATCCCAATTGATACTATATAACTCCGTAGCAGACACATCTCTAATCTTCATGTCATTCACATAAAAAGTAGCATTTACTCTACTATATTTACCATAGGAACCCCAATGGAAGTAATATTCACCCGGAGGAAGTGTATACGGTGTTAGAGTGTGGCTACCATCCACATGTTCTTCCATTTTGAAACATTTGAATTCCAGCACTCCTTTCTGGGTGGTATCAATTAGCTGAAACCTTAATGCACTATAATATATCGCCGGCCAGTTTGAATTCGGTTGATTAGGATCCGTCAAATATAATTTAGTCCCGGTACAAAGAACATTGTTATCATTCAGATATTGTCCCGGTGTTTCCGGATGCGGATAAATATTATAATAAGCGGCCTTTTCACTGTCTGTCATAGGAGCATCCCACGAAGGAGCGAAAAACTCTTTAATTCTCCACAACAACACGGCATTGGTGGGAATCTTCAGAGAAGTAACATAATAAGCTGTCCCGTTGCTCATCTTAATCGGGTTGTCAAGATCTACCTTATTAATGGTTGTTCTCCATTGTTGATTGAAGATAGAAATCAAATCCGGCTTAGCAGGATTACCAAAATCCTCTTTTTTATATTCTTCCTTATAAAACGCACTTTGAAATATCCAATTATTCAAAATAGAGTCCGCACGTTCCAAGTTCCAATCTCTTAACCTCTTTTTAGCATCTGCCAAAGCGTTTTCAACCAGTGTATTGGAAGGAATAAACATGGTTGCTTTCATGTTCTCGGTATATAGGTTCATCTTCTTGGCTTCGAAATAGGAGCTCTTAAAAGTAAATACCGAATCATAGACTGTATTTCCTGTAGGGTCTATTCCTATCGGTGTACTGGCACTCTTATCAAAAACCCTGTCAACTCTTGCCATCACCATTTCCTTAAAGATCGAATAATCATCACCTAACCCTTCCAACACTTCCATTAAAGATTTGGGAGTATTGATATAATCCTCCAACTCATAAATATAAGCATCAGAAGTTTTAATCACCTTTTTAACAACAGCACCATTGAAAGCTATTCTTTCCTGCCCGGTCAATGCATCCTGTGTCGTGACCTCCACATATTTCCCGTTCCACATCAATAAAAGCTGTCCTTCTTTCAAGTTGCTGGGTGAGATAGCAGCATCTGTAATATGAGCCTTAGCCAAAAAAATATCTTCAGCATCTTCTTCCTCCCCCTCTTTGGTAAGAGAGCGGGTAGCATTCTCGTTTTTCACCACCATCATGGTATACAAAGTCTTTTTCTCATCCAAAGTCTGAAAAATACCGGCTTTCTCAAATAACCCGTACATAGTTGTATAAGAAGCCTCATTCTGCAGATAAACTGATGTTGGCTCATCCACGATTTCAACATCCACGTTGTTGATTACAGGCTCTTTCTGAGTATAATGAGAGTCCCATTCGTCTGTACAAGAAGATGTTCCTGCCAACAGACATGCGGAGATTAATATATAATTTAATGCTTTCATCGTTTTACTTAATTAATAGGTTCGAATAATAGATAATCCAATTGCAAACGGAAGTTTTTATGTGTACTTGCTGCCGGATCCAAAACGACCAATTGTAATTTATGCGACCGGGTATCTGCAAATTCAAGTTCGCCAAACAATTCCACTGTATAGCAATTCAAAACATCCTCGGGAACAGAGGCATATATTGCCTTACTTACGGATTTACCCGGATCATCATCGAAGGTAAACGATGTACTTCCACCGTTACTTCCCTCAGACGAAACATCACCAGCCAATCGCATAAAATTCATAGAGCTCGCATAGGCAAATCCCAAAGTCACTTTATACTTGCCTTGCAAAATAGCAGGAGTTTCCATTGTCAGTGTCCCGTTATATCCCAAATTTATGCCTAACAGGTCATAGTTCAGCAAATTCCACCAATTATACTCTGCCTTGTCATTTGCCGTACGATATTCTAAGTTTTTCCAACCGGAGCTGATAGTTCCGGAAGGTCCCATTTCCATTTTATAACAAGAAACATACGACTCCGAAGAACTGGCCAATGCTGTAGCAAGTTCATTATCTCCGGACTTTTGCTGATATAATTGTCCATCTGCTCCATGAGAAGCGATATAGGAAGCCACTTCGGGGAAATCACAAAAATCGAAATAATAAGGTATCGGCTTTAATGTCTCGCAGACAGGCAGGTAACCGTCAATCTGATGTATATAGCCATTCTTTGCCTGTTCATCGGATTTATCTTCTATAAACCAAGCCTTATCATCACCACCATCAAAATTCAGATAATAGTCTCCATTCTCACTGGAAGTCATCAATAGTGCACTCAAGGCTCTTGTATTCCATAATTTCTTAGGCATTTCTTCATTATCGAAAGCTTTAAAAGCCGCAACTTTATAACTGCCGTTCAGAATATGGTATGCTATATATCTGTTTAATGCATTATTCTTGTCGGTATAGTCACTTCCCGCACCCAAATGAGAAGCCAGTTCTTCTACAGAAGAAATCCCATCTTCTTTATAAACAGCATCGGACACTGCCAATAACGTGAAATACCGTCGCACTTCCAACTGCCCCCCTGAAACGGAAGTGTTCGTTTCAGATACAATGCTCAATTCCTCTTTCCAACCCGTACGTTCAACAGCCTCACGGAATATACGGAATTCTTCATGACCGCACAAGCGCTCGTAAATCGTCTCAATGGCAGGACTCAAAACATCATCCAATACATAAACAAGCCCGTTAGCCGTAGAAATAGCAAACTCCTTTATACGTGCTTCCTTATTGATATAAACCGAATTAAATCCACCTTCTCCACTTTCATCAAAAGTAACTTCCAATACATCTCCCGAAAGGGTCTTGACCGGTAATTCTCCTCCTGCCAGGAAATCATCTCTTTGAATAGTATCATTCATAATATGATACTCTGCCAGGCCGCGTGCATAAGTCTGTCCCAGTTCTTCAATAGAAGAAACCCCTCTTTGAGTATAAAACCGGAACATGGCATCATTAGTCGGCGCCAATACAGTAAATGCATCTTCAGCCTGATTTACCGCATTAAACAAATCGGCATACTTCAACACCTTGACCCACTCGGAGAAATCCGCAGAACGATTCTCCAGATAAGATGCCGCAGGTTGTACATTATAGATCTGAAATGTCTTATCTTTATAAGGATCATCACAAGAATAGCAAATCACCAGTAACAACAGACAATATTTTATAATATTCTTCATAGTAGTATCAATTTGATGTTATATCATAATAAGGGTTTTGCACCAATAATGAGTTTCGTTCAATATCATCTTGCGGAACCGGTAAATACCATGACCATGTATTCTTTAACACCGAACGCAGCCATTTTGAACTTGTAGAGGCATTGTTGGCAACAATCAGCTCTATAAACTCACTCTGATATTTATAATCTTTCGATTTACCCAAACGAAGCAAATCATACCAGCGTTTACCTTCGGCGGCCAGTTCTATATCACGTTCCTGTAATACATAATGCAATACAGAAATCTCCGTCAGGTCATTGGGGTTCACATTCAATTCTGCTATATTGGCACGACTACGAACCTTATTAATCAAATCTATGGCAGCCTGAAAGTTAGCAGCACCTCCCTGCCATGCCAATGCCTCGGCTTTCATCAACAATATATCTGCCATCCGGTAAAGAATCCAGTTGGCATCTTGTTGGTCTCTGGTACCTGTCATCTGATAGCCGGCTCCCTGATATTTCCATATACAGAAATCCCGATAGGCACCCATATATGCGCGAACAGAAGCACCGTTGCTCACATAGTTTTCACTCCATAAACGCCCCCACATGTTTACTGAATATTGAAGTGGAGCCGATGTAGAATAAGTAAAATATGCAGACGGACTATTATCCACAGGCTGATTGTAAGTACGCACATCAAAATTCAATTCAAAAATCGATTCGTTACTATTTCCCGGATTAAAGATAGTGAACCATTGTTCAGAATCTGCCATAAATGCCGGACGATGAGCTGAAGTAGAATTGATCAACAAATCGGCATATTCAACACATCCCGCATAATCCTCACTCCAAAGGCATACATCTGCCATTAACGCATACAACGCCCATTTGGTGACACGTCCTTTGGTTGCTCCCGCCCATGTATCATCATCATAGAATTCCTTGGCTGCTCCTGAATCCAATGCCTTTTTTATATCTTCCTTGATTTGAGCAACAATTGCTTCTTCCGAAGATTTGGCTACATTGAACGGATAAGAGTCCGTAACATAAGGTTCCAATATCAGCGGGGCCTCCTTGTAATTACGTACCAATGTAAAATTGACCCATGCACGCATAAAATATGCCTCTGCCATGTGCGAATTCATTGCTGCTTCCGTATAAGTTTCATCTTGTGCATGTACTTCGGGCGCATATTTCAGTATGGAATTCGCAATATTCAATACTTGATAAAAAGTAGCCCATCTGCACAACTTCGATGAAGCAACCAGCTGGAAATTCTGCAATTTCTGCTGGTCTGAACCACTGTATGCGTAAACGGAACCTCCACGCAGTTCTCCCCAATAAATCAAAGAAGGAACAGTATTACGCATATACGAGTATCCTTGCGCAAGCACTTCTGCAACTTGTTCTTTCGTTTTCCAATAGTCGGGTGCCACCTGCTCATTCTTCGGCAGTACATCCAACCAGTCATTACAGCCGGTATTTAACAAACCGACTCCGGCAATAGCCAAACATATCAATATCTTTTTCATATTACCTTGTATTAGAAATTCAGATTAATACCAAAAGAAAATCTTATAGAAACAGGTGTCGTAGCCGTATCTTCCGCCAAATCCGTAGGTTTGGTTGGAATACTCACTTCCGGATCTTGCCCCGTATAGTTTGTCCACGTAAACAAGTTATAACCTGTGGCAAAGCAACTTAATGTATTTATTCCCAATCTATTGCATATTTTTTTAGGAAATGCATAATTCAATGTCAGGGTTTTCAGACGGACAAACGAAGCATCTTCCACAAAACGGTCTGACCCTAAATAGTTGTATCCTTCTTTATACAAAGCACGTGGAATATCTGTCACATCCCCCTCATTTCTCCAACGTCTCAGAACTGCCGTACTCTGATTATCATCATTATACATGGCTTCGTTATTCATACGGGCAATATTTACAATTGATTGTCCGAAACGTCCGTGGAAAAATGCGTTCAAAGATACTTGTTTATATTTGATAGTCAATCCGGCACCACCCGTCAACACCGGGTTGTAATTTCCCAGATATACAATATCATACTGATTGATCACACCGTCATGATTGATATCTTCATATATGGCATCTCCTGGCTGACAAGCCTTGGTCAGGTTTTTCATGACAATAGGCTTGCCGTGTACATCATTCATAATATTGCCCGATGCATCACGCGCGTAAGTCGCATCCTTATCTTTATACACTCCCAAATAGCGATAACCATAAAAAGCACCAACCGGTTGACCTGCCTCTACACGCGCAGCATATTCACCATTATTCGGAGCATAGGTCTCCTGTGCCATATTGCCAGGCAATTCAGTAATCTTGTTCTCATTACGGCTGAAGTTTACATAACCACTAACCTGCCAGTCTTTATTTTTCCAAAGAACAGCATCTGCACGAAACTCCCACCCTTTATTCTGCATTTTTCCGGAATTATAATATCTCATTGAACCAAAACCGGTAGAAGAAGGTAGCCCATAATTAGACTGTAACAGGTCTTTAACATATCTCTGATAATAATCAAATGTAAACCTCAAACGTCCGCCAAATAACATAACATCCGCCCCATAATTATATTCAGTAGAAGTTTCCCAATGTAAATCGTCCAATTGCATGCGTTCAGGCTTCGTCCCTGCCATATTCATATAGTTATCACCTTTGATATAAGCTCCCAAATAAACAGAAGTACCACTCGGAGCACGCCCACTCTGCCCGACACTGATACGTATCTTAGCTTCATCTAACCAACGATCTCTAGCTGCTTCCAAGAAAGGTTCATTTTGAAGATTCCAGGCAATACCTGCTGCCGGGAAATAACCCATTCTTTTATTGCGTCCCATGGCCGAGTTCCCTTCGGCATTAAGAGAAGCATGCATTACATAACGATCCAACAACGTATAGTTCAACAACCCGATAAACGATACACTGCGAGTTTCCGCTTCACTGGAGTTCATACCAGCACTTCCCTCCAAAACAGCCGTACCTGTAGTAGGATCTGACAAGCCGGAAGAGGCATTACCATAGGTAGAACTCAGATAACTAGTACTCACCTTTTGGGAAGTACGTACCAAAGCATTGGCTATCAAATTATGTTTCTCATTCCAATTTTTGATATACATCAGTTTATTTTCGGTTTGAAGTACCAATTGATCCGAATAAGAATCTACACTTTGATTAGCATATTCGCTATTCTGAGCCACTCCGGTTACTACCTGAGGCAAAAAACGACGTGTTTTAGTCGTACGCATATTGATAGAAGCCCAACCTTTATACGTAAATCCCGGTAAAATCCTATAATCTGCATCAAACCTAATTTTAGCCTCCCGCTGCATAGTGTTATTAACCGCCTCATTTACCATAGCTACCGGATTAAAGTTTTGCGAATTCTTACCGGCGCCTCCTTTAAAAGAGCCTTCAAAATCAGGGTCATGATAAGTAAAATAATCCCCAGTCATCAATCCGGTCCTTCTATCTATTGTAAAAGGAGATTTATTCGGCATCTTACTCAACGCCTCTGCCCGGACATTCTTAGCCCAGTTTGCATCTTGATCGGATTGTGAATAAGAAAAATTTGCACCAAACTTTAATTTGTTAGAAAACTGATAATCAACATTCAACGAGGTATTCAAACGCTTCAACGATGTACCAATTGTAGTTCCGTCGTCACTCATATATCCTAATGAAAAACGATAAGTCGCCTTTTCACCACCACCACTCATAGAGAAGTTATTATCAGAAGTCAAGGCTGTCTGACATACATAGTCCAGCCAGTTAGTATCCTGATTATATTCATTAAAATACTGAAAGCCCGGAGTATATCCTATTACCGGTGTATTAAAAAGCAAATTCAAATAAGGATTCGATGCATTATCCAGTCCGGTATATTTAGCTGAATTCCAGATACCTTCCTGCATTAAAGCTGTATACTCATCTCCATTCAACATAGGAATATTCTTAGGCTCTATCTTAGTGGTCCATTTGGAAGAGAAAGAAAAACGAGTTTTTCCTACTGTACCCTTCTTGGTGGTAATCACTAAAACTCCATTTGCTCCCTGTGTTCCCCAAATAGCCGTAGCAGAAGCATCCTTCAACACTTCAACTGTCGCTATATCGTTGGGAGAAAGATTCAAAAGAGCACCCAAATCTTCTTCATTAGCAGTAGAGAAGTCAAAATCATCACTGATATCTGTCGGATAAGGTACACCATCAATTACAATCAAAGGATCGGCAGACGCATTCAAGGTTCCTGTACCACGGATTCGAATAGAACTGCGGGTACCCGGATCACCTCCTAAAGTAATATCCACACCCCCCAATTGCCCTTGCAGTGCCTCCTCGACAGAAACAACCGGTGCTGTAGCTACCAGATCATCCATATTTACCTTCTGAGTAGCTGAAATCATCTCTTTATTGGTAATACCCAAATCATTTCTTTCTATACGTTTTGCTGAAACGACTACCTCATCCACAGTTTTTGACTCTGATTCCATGCGGATATTCAAGTTGGTCTGACCTGTGTATTTAACCCTTTGGGTTTTCATCCCGATATAAGAGAAAACAATGGTCAAGTTATTTTCCCCTTCCGGAATCTTCACGTTATATTGACCGTTCAGATTAGTAATAGATCCACCCAGAGAACGGTTTTGTGCATTGACAATATTCACATTAACTCCAACTAACGGATCAGCCGTCTTTCCTATCAACTCTGTGACCGTACCCGACATTACTTTCTGTGCCTGAGCTACGACCTCCCCTACACAACATAGAAGCAAGGTCATTGATACACATATTAATTTAAATTGTTTCATAATTTTAGATATTCAGTTTATTAAAAAACAGAGTCTATTAAGTGGAAACCTCCATCATTATACGCAAACGGGAAATAGTAATAAGTCGGAACCACGGAACATGCACGACTTGTTCCATCCAATTGAACGGACAAGGTTTCTCCATTATCTATATAAATTATATTATTATCATTGGCATTACGATAAGTACCTGTTTTCCACGTAGTAGAACCGATATACGGACAACTGGTTACTTCCGGAGCATATCTCGTAATCAAGAAGTAATTTTTCAGATATTTCTTTAACACTTGCGGTTCAAACGTCCCTTCCAATACTGGTTCTGCTTGAGAAAGATCAACAGAAGCGTTTTTCACACCCGGAATTTTACCTTCAGCCATTGCCTGCACCAATACTTCATTAGTCGGAATGAAAGCAATAGCTCTACCTTGAAAATCCGGTAGGTCCGTACCATTAACCATTCCTGCCTGTTTCAACAACTGAGCAAATACGAAATATGGATATTTAGATTCAACACAAGTAGCCAGCGCTGCTTTCATTCCTCTATAATTTTCTCCGGCATCCGCACCATCAATATCAAATAATCCTCTATTTGATTTATATACATATGATTTGCCATTACTCCAAGGTTCGCCATTATTAGTTATTTCCTCCAATGGCGAGAAAAGGGAAGAGAAATCATTGCCGGACATTCCCAATACTCCGTTGAAAATAGCATTTGTTGTTATCTCTCCATCTTTGATAAACCAATAAGTAGATGCGTTTTGGCTGGTATAAACTTTAGTTCCATGAGCAGGAATTGCAACTTCACCACTAACAGTATGAACATTGATTAAACGTTGCAATTTAGCAGTTCCGACTGGCCCCATACCCGATTCTGTTTCTGCCGGTTCCATCAATGCATATGTTCCGGAAGTTGTTTTCAACACTTCCATTTCATTCGCTTTGAAAGTCGCGTCATCAGGAATTAACATTGTATATTTAGTGGCTAAAGAACTATAGGTCTTCAATAGTCCTTCAGCACCATCCAAAGCATACAGGAAACAACGATAATCTTTGTGAGAAAAAGCTGGTCCGATTACAGAGTTAAATATCGGCGGCGTATCAATTTCGTCCAAGCCATAAAAACTTCCATTCACACAAATACTTTTATCCTTCACATTATACGGGTCAAAATTATAAGAAGTACCGTAATCGTTCGTAATCTTTTGAACTTCATCCGGAAAAACAATAGCTCCGCTATATATATACTGAAGAATCAGAATTTTTATAATCAAAGGATCTACATCTTCTAAATAATTGTAGCCATTTTGCTTCCAGAAACGGGTGAAGAATTCCTCTAACGCCTTATTAGTCGGCGCAAATACACTATAAGACTCAGAAGCCAGTGTAGGAATTAACCGATAATTAGAAACAGGCCACTCCAAAGCAATATTAGGCAGACCGCTGGCTTCGTGCTTGAAAAGATACAGTTTATCCACTCCCATTCCTTTGGCAAAATCAGCCGTCAGTTGCTCATCATATGTAAAAGTACTGAAGGAATTATAGAAATCCAGGAATTTCGAATACTCCTTCTTGTCCTTCATTATAGTATAAATGGTTTCCAAAGGCTCCAATACCTGATTGATCGCATAAATATATCCATTATTAGCGATAATCTGGTAATCGTTTACACTTGCATTGGAAACATTGAATCCTGCATCACCTGTCCAAACGGAAGCCGGATAGAAATACTCATAATTCTTTTTGGCATCAATCCCTTTGGATGCAAACATGTGATGAGAGAAGACCGGAACAAAACGTTCCAAATGATATACCGTCACTAATTCATTAGTAGCAGGATCAACTCCTAATGAAGCAGGACTGGAACTGCGAGTTCTAAATTTATAATACATACCTGGTTGCAAACCGGTATCTTCCTCTTCGTCCACAATATCACTTGTCGGACGATAATTTTCCAAATCACTTTTATTATAAGAGTAATAAACCAAATGGAAACCTATCAACTTTTCAAGGTCATCTACCGGTATATCTCTCACAGAGGCATAACCCTCCTTTTCCAAATAAACGGTAAAGGCATCATTATCCGGTGCCATAACCGTAGCAAGCCCCTTACCTTCCAAAACAGGCCGAAATCCCGCCAATTCGGCTGCTTCAAGGAAAATAGAGTATCTTCCCTCATACTCATTGGCAAGAACTTCCCATGCGCTTCCTTTCAACCATGCCGGCTTTTCATAATGCTCATCCATCTTGTTCTCACATGAAAACAGAAAAGACGAAAGGAACAATAACAACAGCAAATGCTGCATACTATTCATCACATTTCTCATAATATTAAATATATTAAATTAACCTATCGGCAGAACTAAAATAACAGAATTTTAATTAGCACAATAGACCTATTATTAATTTCTCTGGAACAAATGTAGGAGATTTGCATATAAAGAACCTTAATTACTGTACATTTACATGTATTCTAATTCAAAATGCACAGCCAACTATATACAAGCCCTTTTTCCGTACTACAAGACAAAATGCCAATACATTAATACATATCATAACCATCATTGACCGGCAATAAAAAAACTACGGAAAAGTTCCCGTAGTTTTTTTATTGCCAGTCAATGAATCTATTTAATGTAATACCATTCACAAGAATCCGAAAGGTTTTCCTTTCCGTTCTTTCCTTCTACACGAACCGTATTGCGTCCCTCATCCAGCTTTATATCTTTCCATATCACACGATGCATCTCATCCGGTTTCATCGTCCCTATCTTTTTACCATTAATATAAAGAGTGACCTCCTTTAAATTAGTAAACACCTTAATATCTGTCTGCGGATTATTACGCTTGACAAAACGACGACTTGTAATATAAACCATAGGTTCCGGATTCCAGTTGGCTTTATAAAAATAGAAAGCATCCTTTTTAACTTTCCGGTCTTGTGTTATCAGTCCCTTGTCATTATATCCATCTTCTTCACCTTCCTGACGCATGTAAGACGGAAAATCGGCAAAAACCCAAATAAACTTCGCCCATAGATAAGGACGTTTCATAAATGACTCCCAGTTACCTTCATGGCAGAATGTCTGTGCTTCTTCGGGATGAAAATGACTGTCTGCACGATCTTCCATAGAAAGCGGCCATTGATGATGATTAATACTTGCTCCACCACCATATTCAGAAACGCCTACCGGTATTCCTTGAGAACTATTTTTGCAATCATCAAAAAACTTGGAAGCGGAAGGGGCTGCATCTTTATACCATCCAAAATATTTGTTCCATGCAATTAAATCCGAACATCCTAAATAATAAGACTGATCCACACAAGTAGCCAAAGCGGTAAGGCGGGAAGTGTCAATGGACTTATACAGCCCATTCAACTCCTTGATAAAAGGAATCGGATTATCATACTCCACAAATCTTTTTCCATCACTTACCAATATCTCATTACATATACCCCAAAAACAAATAGAAGGGTGGTTGAATTTCTGATAAACCAACTCTTTTACCGCCAGACGGGCATTATCTTTAAATCCTTCCGTATCCACCAAACCGGTAAATGCCTGTCCCCCAGGACCACACATAGGTATCTCCGTCCAAAGAATAATTCCATTTTCATCCGACAAATCATACATTGGCTCAGCATGTGGATAATGAGCAAGGCGCATAGCTGTCGCTCCGGATTCCTTGATTAGTTCCATATCCATTTTATAATCTTCCGGCAACAAGGCACTAGCTCTCCCAACCGCATCCTCATGGCGGCAAAAACCATAAAGATTCAGATAATTACCGTTCAAAAAGAAACCTTTCTCATGATCAACAGAAAAATAGCGGAATCCCGTACGTTGTACCATTCTATCCACCAATTGATTACCATCATATAGTTCTACAGTCACGGTATATAGATAAGGATTCTTTTTGCCCTCCCAAAGTACAGGACGTTCCACCTGTATAGGCTGTCTTACAATATCACCGGAAATACCGGTTTCATTGCTGGCAACGATTTTATTATTTGCATCTGCAATGGTTGTTTTAAGTTTCAAGCCCTGCTTTTTATTCTTCAGCGAAAGATGAGTTTCCACATTTATGCCGGCTGTTTCTCTGGAAATATTCTCTTGATGAATAAACACACCGGGAGAAGCATAAAACAAGGGAGTTATACAATCCTGTCCGGTTATAATCAAATGACAGGGACGATGAATACCACCATTTACATTGAAGTCACCGCTAATAGGCAAAACATCCGTACGATAAGCATTACTTGCCCAAACTTCCAGCAAATTCTCACCTTTTTTCACCTGATCGGTTATTTCCAAACAGAAAGCGGTATATCCGCCTAAATGTTCACCAATCGTCCGGCGGTTCAAAAACACTTGAGCAGCAGAATTCACTCCTTCAAAATAAAGAAAAAGACGTTTGCCATCCATCTCCTCCGTCACCTCCAGCGGGCGTTGGTATACCACCGTCTTGCGTTCGTATAAAGTAGTTCCCTCGATATAACTCGTATTCCATGTATGAGGAATAGTCACCGGGGTGAACGGAGCCTTCCGGTTCACAGTCGTAATCGGTCTGCACTCCCATCCTTCATCCAGCGTAAACACCTTACGAGGAGAGGTTTCTTGTGCAAATAACCCGTTATTAATCATCCCCAGACAGGCCAAGCACAAAATCAGTAATCTCTTCTTCATATTATTATTTTCTTATTTCAACACCTACTTTTTCTTTCAATATATCCTTTTTATATCGAAGCAAAGCTTCTACATAATAATAATCCGCATAAGTCAAAGGCACATCAACTTCTCTATTTTTCGGTTTATTGCCAACTGAATGTTTTAGGATAAAATTACAATTCGTTCCAGGTTCAGCCAAATATTCAGGCGAAGTCAATGTCTTGAGCTGGGTTTCTGCCACCGCCAGACATTCCTTTGAGAAACGTCCTTTTGTATACCGGCTCAATTCAATCAAAGCAGAAGCTATCACAGCACCGGCAGATGCATCGCGCGGTGTAGCGGGTATATCCGGATCATCAAAATCCCAATAAGGAATCTTATCTTCCGGCAACTGCGGATGTGCCATAATAAAACGTGCAACATGAATAGCCTGACCCAGATATTTCTTTTGCTTTGTTTCACGATACATCATTGTATAGCCATACAATGCCCAAGCCTGTCCGCGCGACCAGTCCGAATCATCCGCATATCCCTGATACGTACATTTTGCTTCCGGCTGTCCTGTAATGGTATCATACGAAACAACATGGTAGCAACTATAATCGGGACGGAAATGATGCTTCATTGTCACGTCTGCATGAGAACGTGCCATCTCTCCGAATTTGGTTTGTTCCGAATTTTGAGATGCCCACAACAATAACTCCAGATTCATCATATTGTCAATAATCACCGGATATTGCCAAGGTTTTCTATTCCAGGACTTAATGCAACCCACTGTCGGATTGAAACGGGTGCTCAGAGACTGCGCGCCTTGCAAAAGTACTTTCTTATAATCATCATTCCCCGTCAAACGCCAACCATTGCCAAAGCTACAATAAAGAATAAAACCAACATCATGGTTATTAGTCGTAAACTGTTCTTTCTCTACGCGTTTCGTGTAATTCTCGGCATACTGTTTCAAAGAGTCATCCCCACTCGCTTCATACAAATACCATAATACTCCCGGAAAAAAGCCACTTGTCCAGGCACCTGCATTTGACGTAGTAAATACATTCCTCTTACCAATCGTACGTGGAAGTTTGTCATTCTGGTCTATTAAACTCTCTGCCATCTTCTTTGACTGCACGGTAGCCGCATCAAGCCCTTTATCTATAACAGCACGCATTTCTTTCACATCATTTTTGCCTGATGCAAAACTGCCAAATGTAAGAAAGAGAGAAGCAACGATTAAAAAATTTATTTTCATAACTCGATTTATTATTTTTCATATACTAAAAAAAAGTGCTTAATCACGCAATGCATGGTCTACATCAACAATTGTATCACCTCCCCAAATTTTGAGTGATGTCCATTTTTCGGGCTTTCCGCTCCAAAACTCATCCGTCGGTTCAAGTCCCAAAGGTAAAAAAGCCAAAGTACACATATACAAACTTCCTGTCGATACATATTTCTCTGCCAGTCGCGGTTGATGACCACAGAAACCTAATGTGAGCCAACCGTCCTTATCAAATGTTCCCTTCACTAACTGACGTTTCATCACCTGCGTCAAAGCACAACGCACTTGAGCCGGTTTAATATTCTTTGGTAACTTCTTCATTAAAGAAACTTGAGCCAGTGCCTGAAAAGCACCCAGACGATAGGCGATGGAACGTCCGACAGGGGGGTATGTACCATCCGGCCCGATCATCCTTTCCAATTGTTCCGCAAAACGGACAAAACGTTTCAATTGGGCATCATAAAAATCAGCTCCTTCCACTCCACGTCGTCTCATGACATCCAATACATCCATTATCATTGGCTGAATAACAAAACTATTATAATAGTCCATATGCAGACGGCGTCCGTCACCATACCAGCCATCTCCCTTATACCATTCTTTATGTTTCTGCAAAGCATAATTGATGGGCTTCATATTACATTCTCCTGTAAATTCCAGCAAAGCAGCCTCAATCGTAGCAGAAAACATCAGCCAATTTTTGTCGGGAGCCTTAAAACGTCGGGAAGCTTTGAATTCCTTAACCAATCTTTGCTGGGTTATAGTATCCAGACGGGGCCATATCTGATCTTTTGACCGGAGTAATCCTTCAGCCACATAAGCAGCATCAACAAGTTTCTGATTGTAAGGCCTGTCGAAAGGCATATAATCGGGAGATTCCGGATCGACGGCATTAGTTAGTGACTTTACCACCAGATCTATATATTCAGCACGTAACTTTCCTTCTTCCGTTTCATCAACCGGCAAATTCAGCCACGGCGCAATTCCGGCAAACGAACGTCCTAATGCTTCCAAGTGGGTTACTTCTTTTCTGTCATTACCTGTATTCAATCCATCGCGCGTTTCTACCGGCATATTTTTCCTTAATGTATTCCGGCTTAAATTCGTGTAAATGGGTTCCACCATTTTAATCATTGTTTTCACCCAATATTCACGATCTCCATCCGATTTGGAGAAAGCAAAAATCGGAAACAATAGTAAACATAAAAAAAGAGCTGTTCTATTCATGGTCATTTCTATTAATATTTTCCTGGTTAACTTATAGCTTTATCTTCTCGTTTTTACATCGACAAAAGTAGCGAACCCGGACATTCAAACCTTGTAATACAATACAAATAAATGGAATTAAATTCTATATACGGCAAAAGCGTACAAGAAAATAGGTATTTGTACAGAGCTACAAATTTGAGTCTATATAAACCTCTTTCTTTGTAACCAGAAATATTTTTAATTTTAATATCATGAGAATTTCGTATAAACCGTATTTACTTCCTACTCTGATATTCAGCTTTATGTTTCTATCTTGCAAATCACATGCAGAATTAGAAACTATAATCACAGTTGAACAGGTCGGAGCAGCAGCCACACCGGATAGGATCATACCCATTGAAGGAGCACCTTTTGAGATTCCACAACTGAAAAGACCTATTTTCCCGGATTTTACTATTAATATAGGAGAGAAAGGAGCAAAAACAGATGTTCCTATTACTTCTATTGTAAATCAAACAATTGAAGAAGTTTCCCAAAAAGGTGGCGGAACCGTTATCATACCTAAAGGAAAATGGAAATCCGGACGCATCGTTCTAAAAAGTAATGTCAACCTGCATCTTGCAGAAGGTTCGGAAATTGAATTTCCGGGGAATGCGGAAGATTATTTGCCTGCCGTGTTCACCCGGCACGAAGGAATCGAGATCATGGGCTCCGGTTCATTCATCTATGCCAACGGTGAAGATAATATAGCCATTACAGGAAAAGGAGTTATTTACGGTCCCTCACTGGACGCCGAAATCAGACAGCGCCCTAATGGTAATACAGTGGTAGAAAAAGATATTCTGGATAATGCTCCGGTAGAAAAAAGAGTATTCGATGGTATGGACGGAAGAGGCTTCTATAAGCCTAAAACTATATCTCCGATTAACTGCACCAATGTTTTGATCGAAGGAATCACGATGGAACGCAGTACTTTCTGGAATGTTTGCCCGATTTATTGTGAGAATGTAATTATACGGGGAATTACTGTAAATTCAATAGGAATCCCCAGTGGTGACGGCATAGACATTGAATCCTGCAAGAATGTTCTTATAGAGTATTGCACGTTGAACTGCGGAGACGATTGCTTCACATTGAAAGCAGGACGTGCAGAGGACGGATTACGGGTCGGGAAACCTACAGAAAATGTCGTAATCCGCTACTCTTTGGCTCAACAAGGTCATGGTGGTGTTACTTGCGGAAGCGAGACTGCCGGTGGTGTTAAAAATGTATATGTCCACGATTGTGTTTTTGAAGGTACTCAAATCGGTATACGCTTTAAAACACGCCGTAACCGCGCAGGTGGAGTTAATGATGCTTTATATGAGAAAATCCGCATGATTAATGTAGGAGAAGCATTCAAATGGGATTTACTGGGCAGCAAACGTTATGTAGGAGAACTTGCCGAACGCTATCCGCCAAGAGCTATCAATAAACTGACTCCGACTATTAAGGATATTCACATCAAGAACTTCATTGTTGAATCAGCCGAGAAAATTCTAAGCGTAAACGGGATTCCTGAAATTCCATGTAGCAACGTACTTATAGAAAACGGAAAAATTAATAGTAAAAAACTAATTGGTGCTTTAAACGATGTAGACGGATTTACTTTCAGGAATCTGAACATTTACGCGGAAGATAATAAAATCAATATATTGGACGGCCGGAATATTTTATTCGATGACGTAACCTTTGCTGTTCCACACGGGGAAATACTCACAAACATCAAAGGAGACAAATCACAAAATATCATTATTCAAAACGGAGAATCCCGGACAGAATGTTCTATGGAGAAACCGATTAAAGTGGAAAAACTTAGCCAAGTCTTGCCAAAATCCAAGAAATAGATTCAATAGGTATAATAGCAATATAAAAGTTTTGATTAGTTAGTTTAAGATAAGGCTGTCTTTTTGAGACAGCCTTATCTTTTATGATTTTATTAAAGTCCCGGATAATCCAAACCTATTAATTTTAATATCTATTTTTGATATAAGATCTTAGAAAGTATTTTTGATGCTACAATCTCCTGTCCGGGTTCCGCCATGTGCACACCATCTTTGGCATAGTAATCAAGTACTCCCAGCAGGGGCTGATGAATATCAACAACATCAAAACCTTGCTTTAAAGCCACAGTCTCAAGTTCCGGTACCAAACGTGCCAATCTCTTGCCTGAATCCTGATATTTGGGGCTAACATTTTCATCTCTCAAAGGTGGCGGAGTCACATAAATAAATTTGGTCTTGCCACTCCTACACAACTTATGCTTCTTAATTTTAGCCAAAAGAACTTTTAGATTTTCTGAAACCTCCCCTTGTCTTGAATCAAACATTTTTTTAGAATCATTTGTACCCAAGCATACGATAATATAATCATAATGCTTCTTCTCAACCTGCGCCTTATCCAAGTATGAGTCTATATTTTTGAGTGCATTAAGACGCTCTCTTCCATTATTATCAAACCCGATCGTCCTACCACTCTCCGAGAGATTAACAATACAGGATTCGGGCATCATCTGTTTCAATTGATCTACCCATCCACCTTTATTGTAACCATTCGAGTCTCCAATAGCCAATATATTATATTTCAAATCTGCCACAATATGATTATAAGGCAGCAAACTTAATGCTTGAGGAATCTGCTCATGCCTTCCTTCAAAAACCGTCAATTGTATATTTTCATATTTACGGAGTAAATGAACTTTGCGGTCGTATAACATCGGATTCTTCTCATATTCAGGATTCATGCGCTTTCCTAAAAGTCCAAGCATTTCTTCAGGGGATATCAGATCGGAATCCGACAAAGATTTCTTCATAATTTCTTTCATGTCCGAACTGCCATATTTCAACTCTCCAACCAGCCTATTATACATACTTAGAGAATGAGTGATAGGAACAGAACCTTTATAACCGTCATGGATACCTGTGTATATATACAGCTTCGAGTTCTTTCGCTTCTCTATCGGAAAATCTTGTCTCAAAGGCGAGCGAAGGATAGCGGTTTCTTTATTAAAAGTCTTTTTATCAAAAGATACAACACTTAGAATATCTTCCGCATATCTCGACCCTCTTCCTACACATTCCCAATACCAGGCTTCAATATCTGAAATTGGAACCCATGCGGAGAATGATTTCACAGGATATTCTATATTCATGAAGGCGGCCAACGTAGCAAAGCCACCTCCTGATACCCCTATTATATGTACCTCCTCAGGATTAGCATTAGTATGCTTCAATGCATACTGAATGGCATCTTCAATATCTGCCAAAGCCAATGGGCTCCCCATTGACGAAGGTGTCCTGTTAGCTCCTCTGAAATCAGGATGAATATAGTTCCAGTCGCGAGCCAGTATCTCTTTAGTCAAAGGATCTGTCTGGTTATAATAACCGCTCCAGGTATGCAGACTTACAATCAAAGGCTGTGATGTCTTGCTAGTCGACTTGTACATAAATGCCTTCTGCACTTCTCCATCTTTTGTGGAAGGAATCTCCACCTTTTCAAATGCCGGATTCCATTGACGTTTCGAGGTATTGTCCCATGCCGGTTCTGTTTGTGCAAAAAGTGAGGCAAAGGAACTGATGCATAAGAATAATATAAATACAATCTTTCTCATGGTTATTTTATTTTTTGAATTCTATGTGGTAAAAGTAGGATATTTGGAGGGGTTAAGTATGTAATAGTATACAAATGAATAGAATTATATACCGTCAAGAACGAAAAATACACAATACAACATGTATTTGTACCGGGCAACAAGTTTAAACCTATATAAGTCCCTTACTTTACAGTCGAAAATATTTTAATATAGAAATCACAAGATCACTGTTGATAATAAGTAATACTTAAAAAATAAGTTAGTACAGTTTTCATTATGAACACCATTAATTGTCAGGTATTAATAATTATCACAACAGATGTTAATAGTTGCCACGGCAGTTATTAATGATTGGCACATAGCACATTAACTTTCGAGTTGTTGGATACGTATATCCATTGTGGTAGCTATCGGAAGAAAAAGTAATGGCAAATGCCCCATTTTTGCATACCATTAAATTGGACATAGAAAATAGAAGAAGTGGAAAACATACTATTATAAAATCGCCCTAAAAGTTTCTAATCAAACTCTTAGGGCGATTTCAGCTTCTTATCAATCTAATTTATACACTTCAGTACCCGCCAACAAAAAGCACCCTACCCCATAATCTTCAAAATCGGGCACGCTCTTATAAGTCACAGGCTGACTGTCTTTAGGTTCTTTGCCACTTCCCTGCACATATCCCAAGAAGCCATCGGGATGTATACACTCTTTGACAATCGCATTCCAAGCTTTGAGGACCACAGGCAAATATTCCTGTTTATTCAAAATGCCGTTCCGTATTCCCCACGCCATACCATATATAAACAAGGAAGTTCCCGAAGTCTCTTTTCCACCATAATTGGACTCATCATGCAAGCTCACATTCCAGAAACCATCTTCACGCTGACAAGCTTTTAAAGCTTTGCTCATTGCCAGAAAATCGGTTAAATAATTCTGCTGGTGAGACTCATCAGCAGGAATCTCATTCAATACCCTTGTCAGGGCTGCATAGACCCATCCGTTTCCTCTACTCCAAAAGCAATTCTTTCCATTGGGTTCTTTATACGGGGGAACAAAATTAGCATCTCTCCACCATAATCCCTCTTTTTGATTAAATAACCCATTACCACCGATATTATTCCGCGAACAGGAATACATCTGCCACATCTTATCATAATATTTCTGTTCACCGGTCAGTTTCCCCAACTGTGCAAAAATAGGCATTCCCATCTGAATGGCATCGATCCAAGTCCAATCATTCACTTGCGGAGTGTTGACTAACATATCCATCGATGCCTTTATATTTTTTATTTTCGCAGGATCGGGAGAAATCTTGTATAATTCGATATATGCCTGTCCACAACAGTGGTCATCCGCATTACGGGTGATATTACCACCACGCATCCCCCATTTATGAAAATCGGCCCAGTCGTAGGCATAGTCGTAATAATCCGAACGAGGATAGATAGCATGCAGAGCCATCAAACCCTCATAATAGACACCTCGTGTCCATATATTGCTGGGCCTGAATTTACCGACATAACTGGGACGGGTATAATCCGCATACTTCTTCATGAAATAATCATTTACCTTGATAATGGTTTTCAACGTCTCTTTCCGGTCGGGAAGAGATTGGGCCGGAAGTGAACTCCATCCGGACAAAAGTAACAAAACAACCAGTATTTGTTTTCTCATGGATATAAGTTTAATTATTGATAAATTTATTCTTTGATACAAAAGTAGGGGTAAGCTTCCATGTCTAAATAGAGAGCAGTACTAATCCATTGACTACAATTCAAATATGCCGGAAACAATAATATAGACAGCCCAAGAAGTAATATTTTCCATGTTTTTGTATATTTGTCTAGTTAATGCTAATTATAAATGCCGTCCTTTGTATGTCCTTTTATAATCGGGACATACATAAACATTAATAAAAAGGAAAATGAGAAACGCAGTATTTTATTCCATCCTTATCATAGGATTCCTCACTTCAGGAATGATTTCCGCGCAGGGAAAGCAACGCCAGATGGAAGCATTGGACAGAGAACTAGTAGCAGTAAAAACGGACGGCGGTGTCTTTATCAGCTGGCGCTTGTCAGGCAATGAAAGAGATGCAGCTTTCAATGTCTACAAAAACGGGAAACTGTTCAAATCCTTATCTGCCGGAGAAGCGACCAGCCTAACTGACAGTTCAGGAAAACCGAGTGATAAATATGTGGTGAGAACCATTGTGAATGGTAAAGAGACTTCTTCTTCCAAAGAAGTGACACCTTGGGCAGAAGAATTCTTGACCATCCGGATGAATCGTCCGCAAGGCGGAACAACTCCTCCGGGTGTCACTTATGTCAGGGCCAAGCACCCGCCTGTGATACAGGAGTATCCGGAAGGGCAAGCATATACGTATGTTCCGGGTGATTGCAGCGTAGGTGATTTGGACGGAGACGGGGAATATGAAATCATTGTAAAATGGAACCCTTCCAACCAAGCCGACAACTCCTTCTCCGGTGTGACAGGGCCTGTATATCTGGATGCTTATAAACTAAACGGAAAACAATTATGGAGAATTGATTTAGGAAAAAATATCCGTGCCGGTTCCCACTACACCCAATTTATGGTATATGACTTTGATGGTGATGGTAAAGCAGAATTGGTTTGTAAAACAGCACCGGGAACAATGGACGGAAAAGGAAAAAAAATATTCCTCGGTACGGATGACCCGGAAAAAGACTGGAGAAATCTCGAGATGAACCATAAGACTTGCGGTTATATTCTTGAGGGACCGGAATATCTTACCATTTTCAGCGGTGAGACAGGGGAAGAACTTCACACTATACCTTATGAAGTAGAACGCGGAGAAGTCAGTTCGTGGGGGGACAGCTATGGTAATCGTGTAGACCGTTTTCTCGCCTGTGTAGCTTATCTGGACGGAATGCACCCAAGTGTTGTCATGTGTCGCGGTTATTACGCAAAAACAACATTAGTGGCATATGATTTCATCAATGGTAAACTAGTCAAACGCTGGAAGCATATCTCTGACATGAAAGGTGAAGGAGCATACGGACAGGGAAATCATAATCTGTCGGTAGCCGATGTAGACGGCGACGGTTGTGACGAAATTATTTATGGTTCCTGTGCTATCAACAACGACGGAACATTACTTTACCGCACCGGACTAGGACATGGTGATGCCATGCATGTAGCCAATCTTGACCCTGACCGTCCGGGATATCAGGTGTGGGAAGTACATGAGGAAAAAGAGGCCTGCCAAACTTATGGTTATGAAATGCATGATGCACGAACCGGAGAAATCCTTTGGGGCGGTCCAACCAAAGGAGATAACGGACGCGGCTTGGCAGCAGACATTGACCCCAATCATCGTGGATTTGAAATGTGGAGTTCCGGTGTGCCGGGAGTATATAATTGCAAAGGGGAAAAGATTTCAGATAATAAACCCGGCATCAGTTTCCGTGTATATTGGGACGGTGACTTACAAGATGAAATACTGAACGGTACGAACCTTTCCAAATGGAACGGGAATAAAGCTGTAACTATCCATACGTTTCCCGGTGCAATGCATTGTAACGGTACAAAACGAACTCCTAATGTCAGTGCCGACCTATTCGGTGACTGGCGGGAAGAAGTTGTCTTCTATGATGCTAATGATCCAAGTAAACTACGTATATATACCACAACTATTCCTACAGAACACCGACTGTATACATTGATGCACGACCCTGTGTATCGTTTGGGAATTGCCTGGCAAAATACCGGATATAACCAACCACCACATTTGGGGTTCTATATCGGAGACGGATTGGAGAATATTCCGTGGCCGGAGATGTATACACCGAAATCTGGCCGGTTCGGGAAATAAAAAAATACCCACAAAAATCCACCCATAACCAATTAATATTCAACATAATACAGAACCGTTTTTTCCTTTAAAAGGAACACCTCGTTGGTTTTAAAGGAAGGCAGCCTTGGTTTTAAACCAACGGAGTGTTCCTTTTAAACCAATGAAGTGGTGCTTTTTCAGTGCTTATTCAAGCATATTTTTCCAAGATACAGCCTATTGTCCGATAGTAATAGATTACTTCCGGATTTATACGGATAGAATCAACAAAAAGTGCCACAGAAACATATCGTGTCCGATAACAGTGAAAATCAGTGAAAGAAATCAAAAGAGAAACAAATACAAAAGAATTATTTGGAAATTAATTCACGAAGACATACATTTGTCATGTGATTTTTTTCATAGTATTAGATTTAAGGTTAACAAAGGTTGGAGCAAGGCGTTGCTCCTTTTTTTATGCCTATACGCGCGCTAAGCCAGTAATTGGTACATTCCCCCTGCCAGTACACGAACCACTCCTTTCATTTCCAGTTCAAAAAGAATAGCATTCAGCTTATGTACAGGAATATCCGCTTCTACCACGAGAGAGTTGATTTGCAGGTTTCCCTGTTTTTCCAAGATAGTAACTATTTTCTGTTCCTCATCAGACAGTTCGAGGAAAAGGCTACGTTGTACATTTACTTTTTCGGAAGGGGTTACCGGCATATTCCAGCCTATTGCCTGCACAAAATCTTCGGCAGATAACAGCAAAGAGGCCCTGTTGTCCCTGATTAGCAGATTACATCCTTTTGAATATTCATCATTCACACGACCGGGAAAGGCAAAGCAATCACGGTGATAGCTTTCAGCAAGTTCCGCTGTAATCAGCGAACCGCCTTTCTCTGCCGATTCAATGACAATTGTAGCATCACACATACCGGCAACAATACGGTTACGGCTTACAAAATTATGACGGTCGGGATTGGTGCCGGACATAAACTCGGTAAGCAGCCCGCCTCTTTCAAGCATATCGACAGCCGTTTTCCGATGAACATAAGGATAGATACGATCCAAGCCATGTGCAAGGACACCTACCGTAGGGAGTTCATTAGCCAATGCTTCACGGTGTGCATGGATATCAATCCCATAAGCAAGCCCGCTGACCACCAATACGTCAGGACAAAGCGTTTTCAAATCCCGCAAGAAAGAAGCACAGAGTTGAGTTCCATAATCCGTAGCATTGCGGGTTCCTACCATATTAATGATATGAAGGGAATTTAAATCGGTATTTCCTTTAAAGAAAAGAACGACAGGAGCGTCCTCACACTCCCGCAAACGGGAAGGGTAAGCCTCATCATGAAAAGTAAGACATGAAATCCGGTTCTTCCGGACAAATTCGTATTCCTGTTCAGCACGTGCAATAGCCTGTGGACAGTCCAATGCTTCCACAACCCGCCTACTTATTTCAGGAATACGTTCCGGCAGTTCTTTGCGCAACCGGAAAACATCAACGGCATTATCCATTCCGTCGATAAGGTGTTTCGCCCCAATATGCCCGATACCGGGCACCATTGTCAGGGCGATGCTATAAATTTGTTCTTCTTCGGAGCTGTTCATTTCAAGTAAGGAGCAAAGACGTTGTCAAACAATTCGCTGTCACTCAAACGTCCATTTACTACACATACCGTTTCAACAGTGGATTTCACTACTACTTTATTATCACTTTTGCGGAAGATATCCTGATAGAACACGTATTTGATACCTTCTTTCTTCATATATAGCTTGGATACAAATTCGTCCCCACTCTTCAGCGGAGTTTTGAAAGCCATATTGATACGCGCCACTACCGGGTCTACGCCCTGCTCGTGAAGTGCCGCAAAGCTCACGCCTACCGAAGTCAGGAATTCATGGCGTGTATGTTCCAGATAATGCTGATAATTGGCATTGTTCACGATGCCCTGAAGGTCGCATTCATAATCGCGTACCTTCATTTCCAATTCATAAATATAGTCCATTCAAATTGAGAATTAAAAATTGAAATTTAGAAACAGCGGTTATCCTCTTTTCTGTTCGATATCAAGCCCTTTGAATCTCTTTAATTCTTCGGTGGATACCAGTTTGTACAATTTATCACTCGGACGTATCTTGTCCGACTTCATAGAGAAGTGTTCTCCTTTCTTTACCGTCTGCACCGGTTTCAAGTCAACACGCGCTTCATCCAAAGTCATGAAAACCGCACCGGTAGTCGGGCCTGTAATCAGCAATTTATCACCGACACTCACTTCGGCAGCTTCTACCAGGAATTCAGAGACACCGATGTTGGAATAGTATTTAATGCCTTTACCCACATAGATTTTGCGTTCCGTTGCGGCAGAGCCATAATTGCGGGTCCATTCTCCCAAACGTTGCCCCAGATAATATCCATCCCAAAAACCACGATTGAAAACAGTTTTCAGACGTTCATCCCAAGCTGCAATCTTTTCATCGGTAAATGTACCTTCCAGATAAGCTTTAATGGCTTCTTTATAACATTCCACCACCGTACGCACATATTCAGGGCCACGGGCACGACCTTCAATCTTGAATACACGCACGCCTGCATCCAGCATCTTGTTCATAAAGTGGATGGTTTTCAGGTCTTTCGGCGACATGATATATTCATTATCAATATCGAGTTCTACGTCTGTCTCCTTATCACGGACAGTATAAGAGCGACGGCATACCTGCATACAAGCACCCCGGTTGGCGGAATGGTTCATCTCATGCAGGGAAAGATAGCACTTGCCGGACACTGCCATACACAATGCCCCGTGGCAGAACATCTCGATACGAATCTGTTCGCCACTCGGCCCGCAGATATGCTCTTCCTGTATCTGGCGGTAAATCTCCGATACCTGCTCCAAGTTCAACTCGCGGGCTAATACCACCACATCGGCAAATTGCGCATAGAATTTCAAGGCTTCCGCATTGGAAATATTCAACTGGGTGGAAAGATGCACTTCCTGCCCTATCTGACGGGCATAGTTCATCACCGCTACATCAGCCGCAATCACAGCCGAAATCCCCGCTTCCTTAGCTGCATCAACAATGGTGTGCATCAAAGGAATATCTTTATCATAGATAATGGTGTTGACCGTCAGATAACTTTTCATCCCGTGTTCATCGCACGTACGGGCGATTTCCCGCAAATCATCAATCGTGAATGTGTTGGCCGAACGGGCACGCATATTCAAATTTTCTATACCGAAATAGATAGAATCGGCGCCTGCCTGAATGGCCGCGGCAAGGGATTCGCGCGAACCGACAGGAGCCATTATTTCAAAATCTTTCAAACTAAGACTCATAGAATATATACTTATTTGTATCAGTTAAGCAAATGAATGCGTACAAAGGTAGGCTTTTTTCCGTATTTTTGCAGCGAAAACAAGAAGTTACTTCAATCATAAACAGTAAATAGCAAAATCATATATGAAGATTAACCATATAGACTTGGGTGAACACCCCATCCTGCTCGCTCCCATGGAAGATGTGACAGATCCGGCTTTCCGCCTGATGTGTAAAAAGTTCGGAGCAGACATGGTATATACAGAATTCGTATCGAGCGATGCGCTCATCCGTGCCGTCAGCAAGACTGCGCAGAAACTGAGTATCAGTAATGAAGAACGCCCTGTCGCCATCCAGATATACGGAAAAGATACGGAAACAATGGTAGAAGCTGCCAAAATCGTGGAAGAGGCACAGCCTGATATTTTAGATATTAATTTCGGATGCCCGGTGAAAAGAGTAGCCGGAAAAGGGGCAGGAGCAGGAATGTTACAGAATATTCCTAAAATGCTGGAGATTACCCGTGCCGTGGCAGATGCTGTGAAGATACCTGTGACAGTGAAAACCCGTTTGGGATGGGATGCAAATAACAAGATTATCGTGGATTTGGCGGAACAGTTGCAGGACTGTGGTATTGCAGCCTTGACCATACACGGTCGTACACGGGCACAGATGTACACCGGAGAAGCAGACTGGACACTGATAGGCGAAGTGAAAAACAATCCGCGAATGCATATTCCCATCATTGGCAACGGAGATGTGACTACCCCCCAACGCTGCAAGGAGTGTTTTGACCGTTACGGAGTAGATGCTGTAATGATTGGTCGTGCCAGCTTTGGTCGTCCGTGGATATTCAAAGAAATGAAACATTATTTGGAGACAGGTGAGGAACTGCCACCACTAAGCTTTGATTGGTGCATGGATGTTCTTCGTCAGGAAGTGATTGACAGTGTAAATTTGCTCGATGAACGTAGAGGTATCCTGCACGTGCGCCGCCACTTGGCTGCAAGTCCTTTATTCAAAGGGATACCAAACTTCCGGGATACCCGCATTGCAATGCTCCGTGCAGAAACCAAGGAAGAACTGTTCCGGATATTTGAAACGATTTCCGAAAGGATGAATTCTTCGACCATAGCAGATAATTAGCAGATAATTAAATGCACACAGATAAGTTGCATTTTGGGGGTTCACTGTTTTCACCGCTATCAACAGTTCATGTTCTACTTATGCGAATCAGTAATTGAAAACAAATTCTCATTCATTTCCGCACCTATTTGAACATCGGCTGCGCAAACCACTTCTTAAACATCCAAGTTGCCACCACATACAACAGAAATGCGGAGAAGAATCCTACGATAGCATCAATGACATAATGCGCCTGAATATACACGGTAGCTCCACAAAGTAACATATAGAAAGGAATCAAGCAGATAAATAACCTCTTACTTCCACGCCAGGCCATAATCATCAGAATGGTAGAAATGCCGACATGTGAACTTGGGAATGCCGCTGTAGGGCGCTCGCCTACTTGCTGCGAACCTTCCACCAGGTTATAAAAGAACCCGTGCTGATATCCCGGCCCGGGAAGCAATTCCTGATGGTGATTGAAATAATCACCGATAGCAGGGAAAATCCCTTTAGATACATTATCAAATCCAATGGCAGGAAAGTAGAATTGAGGGCCTGCAACGGGAACAAAGATATAAATCAGATAATATATAAAGAAAGAAGTGACAAGCACAAAGGACATCTTTTCAAACCACTCGAACTTATAGATGAAATAGAACAACGCCACAATCAACATCATCGGATAATAGAAGAAATATCCCATATTAAATGCTTCACTGACCAAAAGATGCGGGAATGTATGACAGAACCAGATGGCAGGTTGCCCGTTGAAAATAAACTGTTCGGCGGTAGCAAAGATATGATCCAAATTGGGAAAGAAGCGGTTGAACTCAAAAGTATCCGGATACCAATAGGAAAGCAGACTCATCTGAATGACAATACGTACAAACGCCGAAAACTTACAAGGAGCGAGACGATAAAGATACATCAGCAGGAAAGTCATCGCAGCAATCATAGCCCTATCCAGCA
>NZ_JBCOWR010000006.1:347143-379941 GCF_040918965.1 Bacteroides sp. RTP21281st1_H5_RTP21281_210402
GGCAATGGTTTCACGAACACCTCTCTCCAAATCATATTCGGGTGCATATCCCAATTCATTGATTGTCGGAGTTATATCACATTGCCAGTTGCGTTGTTTCATTATCTTATACTTATCCGAATTCAATGTACTGCTCTTTCCTGAACGCGTAGCAATAAATTCAGCGAACAAAGATATAACTTTTAGCACAATTAACGGGCATTTCATATGAAGAACAAATGGATTCCCCAATTCTTTTTGTATCAAGTCCGAAAAAGCACGACTCTTATAGACCTTTCCATCTGTCAGGAAATACGTTTTTTGGGCAACTTTCTTCTCCATTCCCAAGAAGATAGCTTTCACAATGTCTTTCACGTAAACAAAAGTCAGGTCTTGGCGCCGGAATCCCACTGAGAAATCAACATGCTTCTGAATAGATTTTGCCATCAGGAAATAATCCGATTCGCGGGGACCATACACGCCCGTAGGGCGATAAATGACATAGGGAAACCCCGGAATACTCTGAATATACAGTTCCGCTTTCAACTTACTGAAACCATAAGCCGTATCAGGTGCCGGAACATCGTCCGCTTCTATCGGAGTATAATCTTTCTCACGTACAGGCCCGAATACACTAAGCGTACTTATATATATGAACTGCTTTGGAACCATATTCAGGGCTTTCAACGTGTCAATAAAATATTTGGTCTGGAGATAATTGACATAATCAAAAGTCTTCTTGTCAGAGCATTTTGTCACACCGGCACAATGGATGATATAGTCAAATTTGTTGTAAGTGCCTTTATGACCGGAGAGTTGGGCACGAAGTTCATTGGGATGCGCAAAGTCCAGTTCCAGAAAATGAATTTTCCGGTTCTTCAGATACTGTTTGCTACTGGTAGAGCGGATTCCCGCCCACACGCCATACTTCCGTTTCAACGCTTCCTCAACGATGAAGCTTCCGATAAAACCGCTTGCGCCCGTAATTAAAATACTCTCCATTATTATTTTCTAGGTTCTGCGTGAATAATTGATAAAGCATTCTCACCAAACATTCTTCTTGATAATGCCACAAAGATACAATAAATATAAAACAAAAAGCATTTTGTATTTCTCTTTAAAAAGTTTTACTTCAACTTTAATTGTTATGCTACTCAAATTATAAATATAACAGCCTACCACCAAACATGAAATACAAGCCCGCACCGTTATTTTTCTTCCCCCAAAGTTTCCATAAGGAAAATAATCGTCTATCTTTGTAACTACATATTTTTAAAAGACTACATTTATGGCGAAAAAGAAAGAAAAGAAAGAGAAAAAGGCCGGCAAGAGAATGAGTAAGAAAGAGCTGGCAGCGTTGTTAATAGACTTTTTCCATGCCAAACCCAATGAGACTCTAAGCATGAAATTCATTTTCTCGGAATTGCATCTCACCACCCATCCGCAGAAAATGCTATGCGTCGATATACTACATGACCTTTTGGATGATGACTATATCAGTGAAATAGAAAAGGGGAAGTTCCGCCTGAACAATCACGGAACGGAGATGACAGGCACTTTCCAACGGAAGAGTAATGGCAAGAACTCGTTTATCCCCGAAGAAGGGGGCGACCCGATATTCGTGGCCGAACGTAATTCCGCCCATGCGATGAATAACGACAAGGTAAAGATAACCTTCTACGCCAAACGGAAAAACAGGGAAGCCGAAGGAGAAGTCATCGAAATACTGGAACGTGCCAACGATACATTCGTCGGAACGCTGGAAGTTGCCAAGTCCTATGCATTTCTGGTGACGGAGAACCGCACACTTGCCAATGACATCTTCATCCCGAAAGACAAGCTGAAAGGTGGAAAGACGGGAGACAAGGCCATCGTAAAGGTGACCGAATGGCCGGACAAGGCAAAGAACCCCCTCGGACAAGTCATAGACATATTAGGCAAAGCCGGAGAAAACACCACGGAGATGCACGCTATTCTTGCAGAATTCGGCTTACCGTATGTATATCCGAAGGCCGTAGAGACGGCAGCCGACAAGATTCCTGCTGAAATCTCTGCCGAAGAGATTGCCAGACGCGAGGACTTCCGCAAAGTGACAACCTTCACCATCGACCCGAAAGACGCCAAGGACTTCGACGACGCACTCTCTATCCGTAAACTTAAAGACGGCCTGTGGGAAGTAGGTGTACACATAGCCGATGTGACACATTACGTAAAAGAAGGCGGAATCATCGACAAGGAAGCTGAGAAACGTGCCACTTCCGTTTACCTCGTAGACCGTACCATCCCGATGCTTCCCGAACGCCTGTGCAACTTCATCTGCTCACTCCGTCCGAACGAAGAAAAGCTCGCTTTCTCCGTCATCTTCGACATCACCGAAAAGGGAGAAGTCAAAGACTCACGCGTCGTACATACAGTTATCAATTCCGACCGCCGCTTCACCTACGAAGAAGCGCAACAGATTATTGAAACCAAAGAAGGCGACTTCAAAGAAGAAGTGCTCATGCTGGACACCATTGCGAAAGCACTTCGCGAGAAACGATTCGTGGCAGGAGCCATCAACTTCGACCGCTATGAAGTGAAATTTGAAATCGACGAGAAAGGAAAACCCGTCAGCGTATATTTCAAAGAATCGAAAGACGCCAACAAGCTTGTGGAAGAATTCATGCTGCTTGCCAACAAGACCGTGGCTGAAAAGATAGGACGTGTACCCAAGAACAAGAAGCCCAAAGTGCTTCCTTACCGTATCCACGACCTGCCCGACCCCGAAAAGTTGGAGAACCTGTCGCACTTCATCGCCCGCTTCGGCTACAAAGTACGTACAAGTGGAACAAAGACGGACATATCCAAATCCATCAACCACCTGCTGGACGATATTCACGGAAAGAAAGAAGAGAACCTGATAGAAACCGTGTCCATCCGCGCCATGCAGAAGGCACGTTACTCCACGCATAATATCGGACACTACGGACTGGCATTCGATTACTATACACACTTCACCTCGCCCATCCGCCGATTCCCGGACATGATGGTACATCGACTGGTAACCAAATACATGGACGGTGGACGCAGCGTATCCGAAGCCAAGTATGAAGACCTCTGCGACCACAGTTCGAACATGGAACAAATAGCAGCCAATGCCGAGCGCGCTTCCATCAAATACAAACAAGTGGAATTCATGAGCGAACGACTGGGACAGATTTACGACGGCGTCATCTCCGGCGTCACCGAATGGGGACTATACGTCGAACTGAACGAGAATAAATGCGAAGGCCTCGTACCTGTCCGCGATTTGGACGACGACTATTACGAATTCGACGAAAAGAACTACTGTCTCCGCGGACGTCGCAAAAACAAGATATACAGTTTGGGGGACGCTATCACCGTCCGTGTGGCACGTGCCAATCTGGAGAAGAAACAGCTCGACTTCGAACTAATTGAAAAATAACGAAAGTCGCTGTCATTAGCTTTGCTCAAAACATGCTTTGATTTTTAGTTCAAAGTATAGTCAGACAGCCACAGAGGAAGGAAGAATCCGCTCTTCATATAAACATCAAGAGCTGATTCTTCACTTCGCTTGAATGACAGAAACTATGTTCCATCCTATTATAAGATAACTCAGAATCTATGAAAACCCTTATTATTGAAGATAAACAACGAATCGAATCCATTATCCTTCACTGTGACGCCTGCTTTGTAGGCATCACAGACCTGGAAGGCAATCCATACGTGATTCCCATGAACTTCGGTTATGAAAACGGCATACTTTATCTGCACTCCGGCCCCGAAGGCGGTAAAATAGAGATGCTGGAACGCAACAACCATGTCTGCATCACCTTCAGTCTCGGACACAAACTCGTCTACCAACACGAGAAAGTAGCTTGTAGCTACAGCATGCGTTCCGAAAGCGTCATGTGCCGCGGGAAAGTAGAATTTATAGAAGACATGGACGAAAAACGTAGTGCACTGGACATCATCATGCGCCACTATACAGACAACGAATTCACTTATTCCGACCCCGCCGTGCGCAACGTAAAAGTGTGGAAAGTAGCGGTAGAGCAAATGACAGGAAAAGTATTCGGCCTTCGTGCCGATGAGAAGCCATGAAACGGTTTCTGATTTTCTGCTTACTTGCCATCACCCTTCTGTTACCTGTTTTTCCCATTCCCTCGCAATCAGAAAAGCAGGTAAACAGTCATTCTTTTACCTATCAATATCTCACCACTAAGGAAGGGCTGAGCAACCAGCGCGTCTTTTCCATCCTCGAAGACAAGAAAGGCTTCATCTGGATTTCCACCCGTTCAGGCGTAGACTGCTTCAACGGCAGAAACGTGAAGAACTACAACCTCTTCGGAGAAGATATCATCGTGGACGGAGCCGGTCGCATGATTTACCTGACCAAAGACTTGCACGAAACACTTTGGGCATACACAAGCGCCGGCAAAGTATTCAAATACGACCCCATATCCGATGCTTTTACACTCGAGATTGATGTAGCCGAACTGACTGAAAGCGGAATCCTATTGAACGACCTCTTCATAGATTCGTCCGACCGTTTCTGGTTCGGACTGAAAAACGGCCTGTTCTGCTACGCCCATTCCAACGGCAATATAGAGAACATATTAAAAGGGAAATGCATCAATTCCATACACTTCTCCCCGGCAAACGAAGTCCTATACATCGCCACCACCGAAGGACTTTACGAACGCAACCCGCAGAACGGAGAAATCACTTCCACATTGCCCGATTTCTACGTCCAGTCCGTATTCTACGACTCTGCAACATCTCTTTTGTGGATAGGGACGTTCAATTCCGGAATAAAAGTGCGGGATACCCGCATGGAAAACTACCTGTCCAATGAAGCACTGAACCAGTTGCCGCACCTTCCTTACCGTTCCGTCATTATTTACGACGAACAAACGCTACTACTAGGGATAGACGGAGCAGGTGTCTGCGCAGTCACCCGCGACGCAAAAGCCTCATGGTCTTTCCTCAACGCCAATCAGGAAGAAGAAGGCGAACTGAAAGGCAACGGCATCTATGCCCTCTGCAAAGACAGCTCTTCCAACCTATGGATTGGAAGCTACACAGGCGGTGTCGCTTGTGCCAACCCGAAAAGATATTTCTTCGAACTCACCCGGCACGAATACAAAAACCCGCAATCACTGACGAACAACCACGTCAACGCAATTCTCGAAGACAACGAAGGTGACCTGTGGTACGCCACCAATCAGGGTATCAGCGTACACCTGACAAAGTCCGGCAACTGGAAACACTTCCTGAAAGAAAACGTATTCCTCACACTCTGCAACGATGGAGACGGCAACGTATGGACAGGCGGTTACGGCACAGGCGTGTATTGCCTCAACAAACACACAGGCATCCGCCGCCACCTCACCACCGACCAATCGGGCACGCTGACCACCAACTATATCTACTCCATCCTGAAAGATGAAAACAACAAAGACCTGTGGCTGGGCGGCATGTACGGTAATCTTGTCAAATACACCCCATCCCAAGCGGGAAAGGCAGAAGAATTCACCTCATACGACATCACGCTCATAAACTCGATAACCCAAGTCAACAAAGACACCCTGGCACTGGCCACAGCCAACGGCCTTTATCTATTGGACAAGCAGACGGGGAACTTCCGCCAATACTTCACCTCGCCTTCCAACGCCGACACCCGCAGCAACAGCTTCATCTATTCCATGTACTTCCCCGCCCCCGACAAAGTATGGTTCGGTACAGACGGCGGCGGTATCAACCTGCTTGACCTGAAAACCGGAAAAGCCGTCACCTACTCCACCGCAGACGGACTGCCTTCCAACTACGTCTACAGCATCCTGCCCGACAACAAAGGACATCTATGGCTCAGCACCGACAAGGGACTGGCTTACATCACCCCTTCCCCCACCCCTGAAATCACCAACATCGGCTTCCTCGACGGACTGGCAAACGAATTCAACTTCATGTCCTACACCCGCCTGAGAAACGGTGACTTCATCTACGGAAGCACCAACGGCGCCATACGCTTCAATCCGGAGAACTTCACCCGTCCTCTCTACGAAGCCCCCTTACACTTCACCTCTTTCGAAGTGCCGCAGAAATCACGCGAAAAAACCGAAGAGAAGAAGATACAATTCAACCGCATGCTGAACGAAGGAAAGACAATCCGACTGAAATACAACGAGAACTCATTTCTCATTTCCTTTATCTCCGTCTCCTACCAGTATCAGCAGGACATTCAATACAGTTACCAACTGAAAGGCTTCGAACAGAACTGGAGTGCCCCGACCAAGGAACTTGGTATCCGATACACCAACATTCCCCCCGGCGACTATACTTTCCACGTGAAAAGCATGAGCAAGAACGGCGGCCGGCAACTGGACGAGCAAACCATCCGCATACACATAGCGCAGCCTTACTGGAACACCACCCTTGCCTGGCTGATATACATCATCCTGCTGGCGGGAATCACCTATTTCGTATGGCGTTTCTTTGCCAATAAAATGGAGAAGAAGCACTTCTCCGAAAAGATACAGTTCTTCATCAACACCGCCCATGACATCCGCACTCCGGTGACGCTTATCATGGCTCCCCTCGGCGACCTGAGCAAAGAAGAAGGGCTCTCCAAAGAAGGAAAAAGATACCTGCAAATCGCCCGCAAGAACACAGAGAAGCTGTACAACCTAATCACGCAGTTACTCGACTTCCAAAAGATAGACACCACCCACCTCACCCTGCAAGTAGCCGAATACGACTTGAAATCGTACTTACAGGAAAAGGTTCTCAGCTTCCAGACACTCTGCGAAAGCAAGCAAATCCGTATGCAGTTACTCCTGCCGGATTCCCCCGTCTCCCTTTGGATGGATAAGGACAAAGCGGACAAAATCTTCGACAACCTCTTCTCGAACGCAGTGAAATACACCCCTGCCGGCGGAGAAATCACCATCAAAGTGGAGCAGAACGACAAAAAGATAACCATCGCAGTGAAAGACAACGGCATAGGTATCCCGCGCAAAGCGCAGCGTTATATCTTCTCCAACTTCTACCGTGCCGAAAATGCCGTTAACTCCAAAGAGACGGGCAGCGGCATCGGTCTGCTCCTTACCCGCCGCCTTATGAAACTGCACAAAGGACACATCTCTTTCAGCAGCAACGAGGGCGAAGGTTCCACCTTCCTGCTCACTTTCCGTAAGGGCAACCGCCACCTGGCGAGATACATCGTCCCTGCTAGGATAGACACTTCCATCCTTCCCGTGGCAGAACCGGTTATAAAAGTCATCGAACCGTCCGACTTATTATCCGACGTTCCTGACTTGTCCGACACCGACTTGTCCGACACCGACACAAACAACGCCCCGCAAACGGACAAATCCAAAGAACGGATAATGATAGTAGAAGACAACGACGAACTCCGCTTCTACCTCAAAAAGACATTCGCTCCTATCTATTCCGTCATCGACAAGCCCGACGGCGAATCGGCTCTCGAATACTTGAAAGATAAGTCCGTAGAACTAATAATCTCCGACGTCATGATGCCGGGCATTCAGGGGGACGAACTCTGCCGCCGTATAAAATCGGACTTCGCCACCTCGCATATCCCCGTCATCCTGCTGACTGCCAAGACAGAAAAAGACGCCATCCTCGAAGGACTGGAAAGCGGTGCGGACGACTACCTGACGAAACCTTTCGACACGGAAATCCTAAAGACTAAAATCAAAGGAGTATTGCAGAACCGCAAGATTATGCGGGAGTATTTCCTCTCTCATTCGCTCAGTCCTGTTCCTGCTGCCGCTACTCCAAACGAAGAAAAAGAAAACGCAGAATGTGCCGCCAGTCTCTTGTCCCCCATGGACAAGGAATTTCTCGAACGCTGCACCAGACTCGTCACGGAGAACCTTGCAAATCCGGACTTCACTATCAACCAACTCTGCCGCGAGGTGGCACTCAGCCGCACCCTGTTCTACGAAAAGCTGAAAGCCCTGACAGGACAAGCGCCCACCGAGTTTATCAAGCTGCTGCGTATGACGGAAGCTGCCAACCTATTGAAACAGCAGATTCCGGTACAAGAAGTCGCCCTCTTGGTAGGCTTCACTGATGCAAAGTATTTCAGTACGGCATTCAAGAAGCATTATGGGGTTTCTCCAAGCAAGTTCCTCTAACACACAATTCATTTTTCATGCGAGTTTAGCTCATCTTGTTTCAATATAATCCAATAACTTAGGATATACACTCCCCAAAAAAGTTTGCACGATTTTACCCTCATACCCTCATAAATCTCCTCAAATCCCTTATTCATCGTAACTTCAACTATGAGAGCAAGTCATATTAGCACCCTGATAGTAAAAGTTACCCTAAGGGTTGTATCACCCAAAGTCCCTACGAAACATAGGATATACTACCGCTATACTTCCATTATCCCGCCTTTATTCTTACATTAAGTCACCGATATAGTTAGTTTACCACGGCCGTGGTAACTATTCGTCACAGCCATGAAGAGCTCTCGTCACGGCCGTGGTAAGAAGTCACCACGGCCGTGACAAATGAATGATATCGGTGACTTAACGTATGAACAACGGGGAGATAACAGATTCATTCCTACTTCATAGCTTAAGTTTCCCTATACATCATAGCCAGAGAACCCACATTAGAGTACAGCAAACATAAAGGATACCCCAACAAGTACCTCTAATGCTACCGATAGGGTATAATCTGCACTTTCAAGAAAGCCATTATCCTCGAAAGGGTATAAATCTAAATAGAATTACTGCCTTAACACCTGAAATAACATATCACATTCTCCCGGTTTCCGCTGTTTATTCCACCATTTTCACTATACTTGCAGCACAAAAAGGGTGGGAAAACGCAATTCCGATAGTTTTTCAACCTATTCCGATAGCTTTCAAACCTGGCTAGGCGGGGTTACGTCCTATATTTGCGACGTAAATCAACAATCTAATATCATAATTAAGATGAAAAAGCAGTTAACCCTAATTCTCTGTCTGTTGCTATTCATACCTATATATGGATACGCGGAAGACGAAGTAACCCACCAAGTTGTACAGCAGACTTCCAAAGTGAAAGGTACAGTCACGGATGAGCAAGGCGAACCTCTGATAGGAGCCAGTATCGCCGTCAAAGGTACTACGCAGGGAGTCATCACCGATTTCAACGGTCAGTTCAGTATTGATGCTTCCAAAAGCGCCACATTAATAATAAGTTATGTAGGTTACCGCTCCGAGGAAGTACAGGTAAAAGGACAATCCAACCTTAAAATTGTCTTGAAAGAAGATAGTAAAATCATCGACGAAGTAGTGGTTACCGCATTGGGTATCAAGCGCGAAAGGAAAGCGCTCGGTTACTCCATCGGCGAGGTGAAAGGCGAAGAACTGGAAAAAGCCAAGGAGACGAATGTCATCAACTCACTGGCAGGTAAGATTCCGGGACTGGTTATCAGCCAGACTGCCGGCGGGCCTTCCGGTTCGTCCCGCGTCATCGTTCGCGGTAGCACGGAAATGACGGGAAACAACCAGCCGCTTTATGTAGTGGACGGAGTGCCTTTGGATAATTCCAATTACGGAAGTGCAGGACAGTATGGCGGTTATGACTTGGGAGACGGTATCTCAAGCATCAATCCGGACGATATTGAAAGCATGTCCGTGTTGAAAGGGCCGGCAGCCTCGGCACTGTATGGTAGCCGCGCATCCCACGGTGTGATTCTTATCACTACGAAGAAGGCAAATACCAAGAAGAAATTCGCGGTAGAGCTGAACAGCACCACCACTTTCGAGAAGCAGTTGACGAAATGGGACGATGTACAGTATGTATATGGCCAGGGAACCGGCGGACGCATCAACGGTACGGACGACCAGTATTCGTCCAACAAGAACTGGGGGCCTAAAATAGACCCGGGGCTGAATCTGACTTATTTCGACGGAGTGACCCGCCCGTATGTAGTCATTCCCAATAATATCGACGGTTTCTTCAGAACCGGTATGACTACGACGAATACAATCGTTGTCAGCACAGTGAAAGACGATACGGGTATCCGCGCCACTTACACGGATATGCGCAACAAGGACATTCTTCCCAATACGAAGATGAGCCGCAACACTCTGAACCTGCGTGCCAACACCACGATAAACAAAAAGGTAGACCTCGACTTCAAAGTGACCTACACCCGCGAGGACGTAAAGAACCGCCCCGCCCTGTCCGACCACCGCGCCAATCCTGCGAAGAACCTGATGTCGCTGGCAACAACCTACGACCAGAAATGGCTGCGCGACAACTACAAGGACGCCGACGGCAACTACTACGACTGGAACGGACGCGACGTATGGAACCTTAACCCTTACTGGGTGCTCAACGAAATGACGAACGAATCGGGAAAGGATAAATTCATGGGTTCGGCACTGGTACGCTACAATGTCAACGAGCACTTCAAGATTCAGGTGACCGGTGGCGCAGACATCAACTTTATGAACTTTCAGGACTATGCCGCCCCGTCCTCACCGGGATTTGAACAGGGACAGTTGCAAATCAGCGACTTCAAGAACCGGATGTACAACGTAGAAGCACTGGCTATCTACAACAACAGCTACAAGAAGTTCGACTACGGAGTAACCATCGGCGGAAACATCTATAAAGTAGACAACAAAACCCAGATTGTGACTGCCAAAGAGATGGTAATGCGTGATGTGATAGCTTTGCAAAGCTTCACAAGCAAGGAAATCACCGAAGGAACCTATCGCAAACAGATTAACTCGCTCTACGGTTCTATCAACCTCGCCTACGGCAACTTCGTCTACCTTGACGCAACGCTGCGCGGCGACCATTCGTCTACCTTGCCTTCGGGAAACAACACCTATCTGTACCCGTCGGTATCAGGAAGTTTCCTGTTCTCCGAATTCTTCAAAATCAATCCGACGATACTTCCTTACGGTAAGGTCAGAGTTTCATGGGCACAGGTAGGTAGCGACACCGACCCTTACCAACTGGGATTGTCCTACGAACTGTCTCCCAAGAACTATGCGGGCTATGCATTGTCACAGATTGCCAATACCACCATCCCGAACAAAGACCTCAGACCGACCAAGACCAACTCCGCCGAAGTGGGACTGGAACTGAAATTCCTGAAAAACCGTATCGGACTGGACTTCACCTACTATACCCAAAAGAGCAGCAACCAAATCATGCGGCTGAACACCACCGGAACTTCCGGCTACAACTCCATGCTGATTAATGCCGGAGAAATAGAAAACAAGGGTATAGAAATCGCATTGAACACACGCCCCATACAGACCAAGGATTTCTCGTGGGACTTGAACATCAACTTCTCAAAGAACAGCAATAAGGTAAAAAGACTGGCTTCAGGCATTAAGGAATTTGAATTGGAATCGGCACGCTGGATTAACGTGAAAGTGGCTGCCGTAGAAGGCCAGAACTACGGTTCCATCCTCGGCAAAGACTTCTTGAGAAACGATGCCGGACAGATTATCGTAGACGCCACCACAGGACTCCCGAAAGTGACGGAAGACCTGCGGGTATTGGGCAACGCCACATGGGAATGGACAGGCGGTATCACCACCAACCTGACATACCGTGACATCTCCCTGTCCGCCATCTTCGACATCAAGGTAGGAGCCGACGTTTATTCCATGTCTTCCCGCTCTTCCTACATGACCGGAAAGGACAAGGCAACCCTCGCGGGACGTGACGGCTGGTACGAATCGGAAGAGAAACGCCTGCAAGCCGGAGTGACGGAAGCCAAATGGGAAGCGACGGGCGGTTATCTCGTAGACGGAGTCGTAGAGATGCCGGACGGAAGTTTTGTGGAAAACAAGAAATTCGTAGACCCCGAAGTATATTGGAAACACATAGCCGACCAGACTCCGGTTCCGTTCATCTACGACAACTCTTACGTAAAGGTACGCGAAATCACACTGGCTTACCGTTTACCCAAAAGGTGGGTAAGCAAAGTATTTGATGCCGTATCCGTATCGTTCGTGGCGCGCAATCCGTTCATCATCTACAAGAACGTGCCGAATATCGACCCTGATTCCAACTACAACAACGGTTCGGGCATGGGACTGGAATACGGCTCGCTGCCATCCAGAAGAAGTTATGGTTTCAACGTTAACGTAAAATTCTAATAAGTAAGCAATCATGAAAACAATCTATAAAATAACTTTCGGTATCCTATGTATATGCAGCCTTCTGCTAGGAGCCTGCACCGACTTCGAGGAACTGAATACAGACCCTTCCAAGTCTTCGTCTACCGACCCGAATCATCAACTTTCCATGATTCAGTTGCAAACATGCGGACACTGGCAGATGTGTCAGCCCTATCCTTTCTATCTCGCAGCCTTCGCGCAATATATGCAGGGCGACTGGAACACCACCAACTACGGCGGACAGTATCGTAAAAATGACGCGGAAATGGGAAATACATGGAACCTGATGTATCCGGCACTCATCAAAAATATTGTCGACATATTGGAAAAGACCAAAGATAACGAAAGGGAAATCAACATCCACTCCGTAGCCCGTATTTACAGGGTCTATCTTTTCTCCATACTGACGGATATGTACGGCGACTGCCCTTACTTTGAAGCCGGAAAAGGCTTTATCGACGGCAATGTAAAGCCCGCCTACGACAAACAGGAACTGATATACAAAGACTTCCTGAAAGAACTCGGCGAAGCGGCGGAAGCCCTGACTGCCGATGGCGACAAAGTGACGGGGGACATTATCTATCAAGGCAATATTGACAAATGGAAACGTTTCGCCAACTCCCTACACCTTCGCTATGCCATGCGTATCGTGAACGCGGAGCCGGAACTTGCCAAACAGGAAGTTATCAAAGCCATTTCCCAAGAAGCCGGATTGATGCAATCCGCTGCCGACGATGCTCTGATTGCCTACACCGACATCGTTGACTGGGCATCCGATGAATACCGCAGAAACGGGCTTGCCCAAATGTGGCGGGGACGCGAAGCGTATCCTACTGCTTATATTTGCAGCACCTTCTGGAAACAACTGGACGCTACTTCCGACCCGCGGCAGTTCGTATTCGGACGTTGCTATGACGAAAGTTCGGCCAACAATCCATTCGGACGCGTAGACTTGACAGAAGAAATGATTGCTACGGAAGCAGCCCAATTCCAACCATGCAACCCCGGATACTTCTGGTATAGCAACGGCACATGGCCGCAAGGTTACTGGAGCCAACTGACCAACAAATGGCAGGATAAAGCTACCCGTCCGCAACTCAACAATATTTTCCTGAAAGGCGATATGCCCGGAGTGGTAATGACATACGCGGAAGTCGAGCTATTGCTGGCAGAAGCCAAAGCCCGTTGGGCAGGTGAAATCACAACCGGAGCAGATGCTTCCGCACACTATGAGAACGGTGTACGTGCCGCCATCCACTTTCTTGAGAAGTTCGGAGCGAAGGCTTTTGACGAACAGGCTATCGACACCTACTTGCAGGCCAACTCACTCCCCGCCGGCGGACTGGACGCGCAACTCACCGCCATCAACACCCAACTGTGGATTCTACACTTCAACAATATCCCCGAAGGATATGCCAACTGGAGAAGAACGGACATTCCCGTACTGCTTCCTTCGCCCCACTACGGAGCAGTGACGATTGATTCGCAGACTACGCCGTTGCGTCTCTGCTATCCGCTGTTCGAGAGTTCGTACAATCCCGAAGGTTATCAATCCGCCATACAGGCGATGGGCGGCAAAGATGACTGGAACTCACCCGTATGGTGGGACAAATAAAACCTGATAAGCAACAATAAAAAGTAAAACGATTATGAAAAGAATTCTATTTATATGCACATTACTGGTATCACTGTTTGCCATGAGCGGTTGCAGTGATGATATAGACACTCCGGTACTGACCACTGACGAATATCCGCGCATATTGGGACGCTGGCCGGACAAGCAGGAAGACGGCACGCTTGGGAAATTCAGTATTCCGCTGAATCAGGTACTCAATATCAACGTACAATACACGCCTGCCGAACTATGCGAAGGCACATGGTATCTGGACGGAAGAGAAATCCACAAAGGCGTAGGATGGACATACGTACCTTCAACCATCGGTACTTTCCATCTCGAACTGATTGTCAAGACACCGACCAAGGAAACCAGCCGTGAAGCCACTATCGAAGTGACCGAACCAACGGAAGAAGCAGAATAAACCATTAAAAGTAAGAATTGTATGAAAAAAAGACTTATAATCTATCTGGCCTCTCTGTTTGCATGCCTGATAGCATCCTGTTCCGAGAAAGAAGAAACAGCCAACGGCGGCGGTGAACCGCAAAGTTATATTCCCTTTGCCATCAGTAAAGGGGTCAATATCAGCAACTGGCTGTCGCAAAGCGACGTCCGCGGTGAAGAACGGAAAAACTATTTCACGGAAGCGGAAGTACAACAACTGGCGGGATTCGGCTTCGACCATATCCGCCTGCCGGCAGACGAGGAACAACTGTTCACCGAAGACGGGCAAAAGATTCCGGAAGCCTTCGAACTGCTGCACAACGCTATCAAATGGTGTGAGAAGGCAAACATGAAAGTGATTGTGGACATGCATATCTTACGGTCACATCACTTCAACAACAACGAAAGCGGTGAGCCAATCAAAAGCTTCTTCGACACATTCGAGAATGGAGCGACTTCCTACTGGTACTCTACTCAAGGTTCCAGCGTAACGGTTCAGGTTGTCGACAACCCGGAAAAGGATGCTGTTAATTCTAGTGACAAAGTACTCTATATCAACAAGCAAAACTCCGGTTTTGACTGGCCTGCGGGACAAAAGGGCGGCTTTGAACTGCCAATCGGCCCCGGAAAGACTCAGTTCAAATACTTGCGGATGAAGTTCCGCAAAGATAAGGTAAGCACCATGACCGTGGTTCTGACAGACCAGAACAATAAGGACTACTATACCGGCTACGCAAACCAGGAAGCTAACAAATGGGAAGAAATAGCCGTCGAGCTTCAAGGCAAAATGGATGGCATCTGTACAAAGATTACCCTTCGACCGGACAATACAGAAGGTGTGCTGTATATTGATGATGTCTTCCTTTCAGACAGCCCGACAGGTGACAATATGGAACTGACTCCCGAAAGCACCTCTTCCGTTCCCAAGCTTTGGACGGATAAGGACGCCCAATATAAGTATCTCGACCTATGGAAATCGCTGGCAGACGAACTGAAGGACTATCCGAACGACCTGGTAGCTTACGAACTGCTGAACGAACCGGTAGCCCCCTACTCTTCCCAGTGGAATTCCCTGTCGGCACAGTTGATTAGAGAACTCCGCCTGACGGAGCCGGAACGCAAACTTGTCATCGGCTCCAACAAATGGCAGGGAGTGAATACCTTCGGCGAACTGACTGTTCCTGCCAATGACCCGAACATTATCCTGAGCTTCCACTTCTACAACCCGCATCTTTTCACGCATTACAAGGCGGAATGGACGGACATGAAGAACTTGAACGTAGCGATTCATTATCCGGGCGAACTGATTGCACAGGAAGAGTACGCCCAGTTATCGGATGACGACAAGAAAATTGTCGACCCGTATATGGGCACGTATAATCGGGCTGTCCTCGAATCGCTGGTGCGCAAGGCTATGAACCAGGCCGGCAAATATGGATTGCAGTTGCATTGCGGAGAGTTCGGCTGTTACAACAAGACACCGAGAGCGGATAAAATAGACTGGTTGCAGGACGTTATCTCTATCTTCCGTGATAATAATATTGCTTATTCTTACTGGGAATACAAGGCGGGATTCGGTTTCTGCAACAGCAAAGGGGAAGTGACCGACCAGGAAGTTCTCAATTTATTAACCAAATGACACAACACCACTATTTTTTATGCGTAACATATTTATAACAATGGGAATTAGTTGCATGATGGGACTTTCCGCAGCATCCTGCCAGAGTGGGGATAAAGACTACACCAATCCCGATTTACCTGTATCTGAGCGTGTATCCGCCCTAATGTCTCAAATGACATTGGAAGAGAAAGTAGCCCAAATGTGCCAATACGTAGGATTGGAGCACATGAAGAAGGCAGAAAAGGACATGTCCGCCGAGGACTTGAAGCACAGCCATTCTCAGGGATTTTATCCCGGACTGCACTCTTCGGATGTAGAGGAGATGACAAAGAAAGGAATGATTGGCTCGTTCCTGCACGTCGTGAAAGCGGAAGAGGCCAACTATCTGCAATCACTGGCACAGCAGAGCCGTCTGAAAATTCCGCTCCTGATTGGTATTGACGCCATTCACGGAAACGGTCTGTATTGTGGTTCAACCATTTACCCCACTCCTATCGGACAGGCCGCCACGTTCGACCCTGCGCTCATTGAACGGATGTCTCGTGAGACGGCTGTCGAAATGCGGGCAAGCGGCATGCACTGGACGTTCACCCCGAACGTGGAAGTTGCCCGTGACGCCCGTTGGGGACGTGTGGGCGAGACATTCGGGGAAGACCCTTATCTGGTTGGACAGATGGGAGCGGCTACCGTACGCGGATTTCAGACGAAGGATTTCACGGGAGATGATAAGGTTATCGCTTGCGCCAAGCATCTTGTAGGCGGTAGTCAGCCTGCCAACGGAATCAACGGTGCGCCTGCCGAATTGTCGGAAAGAACGCTGCAAGAGGTATTTTTTCCACCTTTCAAGGATTGCCTGGATGCAGGGGTGTTTACGGTAATGACGGCTCATAATGAGTTGAACGGGATTCCTTGTCACGGAAGCAAATATCTGATGACGGAAGTGCTGCGCAACCAGTGGAAGTTTGACGGGTTCGTAGTCAGCGACTGGATGGACATTGAGCGTATGCACGACTATCACAGCGTGGCAGAGACGCTGAAAGACGCTTACCGGATAAGCGTAGACGCGGGAATGGGGATGCATATGCACGGGCCGGAGTTCTATGAAGCCATCATCGAGTGTGTACATGAAGGAAGCATCTCCGAAAAGCAGGTAGATGCCGCTGTATCCAAAATACTGGAAGCCAAGTTCAGGCTCGGACTGTTCGAGAATCCGTTTGTCGACTTGAAGAAAAAAGATGAAACCGTATTCAACGCGGAACATCAGAAAACGGCATTGGAAGGGGCACGGAAGTCCATCGTCCTGCTGAAGAATGAGGGTAATATGCTGCCGTTGGAAGCCTCTAAATACAAGAAAGTATTCGTCACCGGACATAATGCGGACAATCAGTCTATCCTGGGAGACTGGGCTATGGAGCAGCCGGAAGAGCATGTCACTACTGTGTTGGAAGGCCTGAAAGCTATCAGTCCCGAAACGGCTTACAACTTCCTCGACTTGGGTTGGAATGTCCGTTTATTGTCCGACAGCCAGATTAAGGATGCAGTGCAACGGGCACGCAACTCTGACTTGGCAATTCTTGTGGTAGGAGAAAACTCCATGCGTTACCACTGGAACGAGAAGACTTGCGGAGAGAACAGCGACCGTTACGAGCTTTCTTTGCCGGGACGTCAGCAGGAATTGGTGAAAGCCGTAGCGGCTACGGGTGTTCCGACGGTGGTGATACTTGTCAACGGCCGCCCGCTAACTGCCGAATGGATTGCCGAAAATATGCCTTGCATCATCGAAGCATGGGAGCCGGGAGTGGCAGGCGGACAGGCATTGGCGGAGATTCTCTACGGAAAGGTGAACCCGAGTGGCAAACTGCCGATTACTATTCCAAGAAGCACGGGACAGATTCAATGTATGTACAATCATAAATTTACCAACCATTGGTTTCCGTATGCAACAGGAAATTCATTACCTTTGTACGAGTTTGGTTACGGTTTGAGTTATACGACGTACAAATATGATAATCTCAAACTGTCTGAAGCGGCAATCACTCCCGACAAAAGCGTGGAAGTAACCATAGACGTCACGAATACCGGAAAGATGGACGGTGAAGAGACTGTACAGCTTTATATCCGTGACGAATATAGTTCGGCTACCCGCCCTGTGAAGGAGTTGAAAGACTTTGCCCGCATACCTTTGAAGGCGGGGGAAACGAAACAGGTTTCGTTTACTCTTACTCCCGAAATGCTGTCGTACTATGACGCTGATATGCACTACGGTGTAGAGAAAGGGACTTTCAAGATTATGGTGGGAGCTTCTTCAAGGGATACCGACCTGCAAAGCGTTATACTTACAGTGAAATAGAGATAGATATGAAGAAATTACTATGTGGACTCACCTTGTTCTTATCTGCCGGCAGCCTTTTTGCCGGCAGTAGTCTCGCCAGTAACAGCCTTACCGGCAACAAGTCTGCGGGCAACACGAAGGACATGTACAAAAAGACTTGGATTGACTTTAACAAGAACGGAGTAAAGGATGTATATGAAGACCCTGCCGCTCCCATCGAAGCCCGTATTGCCGATTTGCTTTCGCAGATGACGCTGGAAGAGAAGACTTGCCAGATGGCTACTCTGTACGGTTCGGGACGGGTATTGAAGGATGCGTGGCCTACTGCGAAATGGTCTGAAGAAATCTGGAAAGACGGTATCGGGAATATTGACGAGCAGGCAAACGGACTGGGTAAGTTCGGTTCCGAAATCTCTTATCCGTATGCTAATAGTGTGAAGAACCGTCATGCTGTTCAGCGTTGGTTCGTAGAACAGACTCGGCTGGGCATTCCTGTCGATTTTACGAATGAGGGAATACGCGGATTATGTCATGACCGTGCGACAATGTTCCCTGCCCAATGCGGTCAAGGTGCCACGTGGAACAAAAAGCTGATTCGAGAAATAGCGAAAGTCACTGCTGATGAGGCGAAAGCGCTCGGATACACGAATATTTATTCTCCGATTCTGGACATCGCGCAAGACCCTCGCTGGGGACGTGTCGTGGAGAGTTACGGGGAAGACCCTTATCTGGTGGGTGAGTTAGGCAAACAAATGATTCTCGGCTTGCAAGGTGAAGGAATCGTTGCCACTCCCAAGCATTTTGCCGTGTACAGTATTCCGGTTGGCGGACGTGACGGTGGTACACGTACTGACCCGCACGTGGCTCCGCGCGAAATGAAAACTTTATATTTGGAACCTTTCCGCAAAGGTATCCAGGAAGCGGGCGCATTGGGTGTCATGAGTTCATACAACGACTATGACGGCGAACCGGTGTCCGGCAGTTATCATTTCCTTACGGAAATTCTGCGCCAGCAATGGGGATTCAAAGGATATGTCGTTTCGGACAGTGAAGCGGTGGAGTTCCTGCACACGAAGCATCGTATCACCCCTACCGAAGAGGAAATGGCGGCACAAGTAGTAAACGCGGGACTGAACATCCGTACGAACTTCACTCCGCCACAGGATTTTATCCTTCCGTTGCGCCGTGCTATCAGTGAAGGTAAAGTGTCTTTGCATACGCTCGACCAGCGTGTCGGTGAAATTCTCCGTGTCAAGTTTATGATGGGACTTTTCGACAATCCGTATCCCGGTGACGACCGTCGCCCGGAAGCGGTGGTACACAGTGCCGCCCACCAGAATGTTTCCATGAGAGCCGCCTTGGAGTCTATTGTGCTGCTGAAGAACGATAAGGATATGCTGCCGTTATCAAAAAGCCTCAGCAAGATAGCCGTTATCGGCCCGAATGCGGAAGAAGTAAAGGAACTGACTTGCAGATACGGCCCTGCCCATGCGCCTATCAAGACGGTGTATCAGGGAATCAAGGAATATCTGCCCGGTTCGGAAGTCCAGTATGCGAAAGGTTGTGATATTATTGATAAGTATTTTCCGGAAAGTGAATTGTACAATGTTCCGTTGGATGCACAGGAGCAGGCTATGATTGATGAAGCGGTAGAACTGGCTAAAAACTCGGATGTAACTATCCTTGTGTTAGGCGGAAATGAAAAGACTGTCCGTGAAGAGTTCTCACGTACTAACCTCGATTTGTGCGGACGTCAGCAGCAACTACTGGAAGCTGTATACGCTACGGGAAAACCTGTCGTACTGGTAATGGTGGACGGAAGAGCGGCTACTATCAACTGGGCAAACAAGTATATTCCTGCAATCGTTCATGCCTGGTTCCCCGGTGAGTTTATGGGAGATGCCATTGCCAAAGTTCTTTTCGGAGATTATAATCCGGGCGGTCGCCTTGCTGTCACTTTCCCGAAATCCGTAGGGCAAGTTCCTTTTGCCTTCCCGTTCAAGCCGGGTTCGGACTCTAAAGGTAGAGTACGTGTCGATGGTATGCTTTATCCTTTCGGATATGGATTGAGTTATACTACTTTCGGTTATTCAGACTTGAAAATCTCGAAGCCTGTCATCGGGCCGCAGGAAAACATCACGGTTTCGTGTACCGTAAAGAATACGGGTAAAAGAGCGGGAGATGAAGTGGTTCAGCTTTATATCCGGGATGATTTCAGCAGTGTGACTACCTATGACAAGGTACTGCGTGGCTTTGAACGTATTCATCTGCAACCGGGAGAAGAACAGACAGTTCATTTCACCCTTACACCGCAAGATTTAGGATTGTGGGACAAGAATAACCAGTTCACCGTAGAACCGGGAAGTTTCTCGGTGATGGTGGGGGCTTCTTCGCAGGATGCCCGGTTAAAAGGAAGTTTTGAAGTTCAGTAAAGCTCAAAAAATCCGATAAATCCAAACCTGTTTACAATGAAGAGTGGGGAAGCCTGAACCGGATTGGTTCGGTGCTTCCCCACTCTTCATTTCTCTCTATTTATTCCTAATTTTCCTATATATCTTTCCTCTCCAATATTTGCCTTACAAAGGATATTCCTCAAAAGCATACAAGATGGTAGACAAATAACGTTCTCCCGTATCAGGCAATAATGCCACAATCATCTTCCCTTCATTTTCGGGACGCTTCGCAAGTTCTGCAGCAGCATATACGGCAGCTCCCGAAGAGATGCCCACTAACAAACCTTCCTGCTTTGCTAACTCACGGCTCGTACGAATGGCGTCATCATTCTGCACCTGGATGACTTCATCCACAATGGAAACCTTATAATTCTTAGGAACAAAACCGGCACCGATTCCCTGAATCTTATGCGGGCCGGGCTTTCCACCGGACAATACCGGAGAATCGGATGGTTCCACCGCCACTATTTTTATACTCGGGTCGCGCATCTTCAGTGCTTCGCCTACACCGCTAACTGTCCCGCCAGTACCTACTCCGGCCACAAAGATATCGACTTTCCCCTCGGTATCTCTCCATATTTCCAGGCCGGTTGTGCGTAAATGCGTGGCGGGGTTAGCAGGATTCTCAAACTGCTGCAAGATAACAGAATCCGAAGTGGCTGCTTTCAACTCTTCCGCTTTGGCGATGGCTCCTTTCATTCCGTCCGCACCGGGTGTCAGAACCAGTTCCGCCCCCAAAGCTTTCAGAAGATTACGGCGTTCGACGCTCATCGTGTCGGGCATCGTCAATATCAGTTTATATCCCTTGGCGGCAGCTACGAAAGCCAGTCCTACACCAGTATTACCACTGGTCGGCTCGATAATGGTAGCTCCCGGCTGCAAAACACCTTTTACTTCGGCATCTTCAATCATTGCCAACGCCACACGGTCTTTTACACTCCCCGCCGGATTGAAGTATTCGAGCTTCACTACCAAGCGAGCTTTCAGACCATTACTCTTATTATAATTGCTCAGTTCCAACAACGGGGTATTACCTACCAAATCCGTCAATTTTCTTGCTATCTTTTCCATATATATCTGTTTTTAATTTCCTCTGTTTTAATATAGTACAAAGATAGTGCGGATTCTGTTCAGGGAAAATACCACAGATGTGGTAATTTCATACCACATCTGTCTGAGTGAAAAGCCGGTTATACCTAAATCTTCTTATTTTCTAGGATTCTTTACCGATTTTCTGATAACGCAGTAAAGCTTCCAAGAAGTAATAATCGGCATAGACCAAAGGAACATCTATCTCTTTTCCATGCGGCAGACTACCCGTAGAATGCATTAATAAAAAACCTGCATTACTCCCCGGTACTGCCCTGTACTGCTCTGACGCCAAACTATGAATCATCGTAACAGCCGAATCATAATATTCCGGATTCTTCGTATATTGATATAGCTCAAAAAGGGCAGAGGCGGCAATAGCGGCAGCAGAGGCATCCCTTGGAATATAGCCTATCTTTGTCTCATCAAATTTCCATTTCTTTGTATATCCGTCTTGTCCCGCATTAAAATCCCACAAAGGAACCTTGTCTTCCGGCAAGGACGGGTTATGCAAGAAGAAATCAGCCATCTTCTGTGCAACGGACAAATACTTTGAGTCTCCGGTTTCCCTATATACCATTGTAAAACCATAGACTCCCCATGCCTGCCCTCTCGCCCAAGCCGAATTGTCGGCATATCCCTGGGCAGTGGCACGGTCTCTGACTTCGCCCGTTATGGTGTCATAATCGACTACATGGTAACAACTGAAATCCTCGCGGAGATGATTCTTGATAGTTGTGTTGGCATGTGTGACAGCTACATCATAATACTTTTTGTCCCCGGTTTCCCTGGCTGCCCAAAAGAGCAACTCAAGATTCATCATATTGTCAATAATCACAGGAAATTGCCAGATTATCGTGTCATGATGCGATTTGCCCCCTTCCCATGACTGGATGGAATGGACGTTCGGATTATACCGCGTCATCAATGAATTCGCCGTCTGTACCAGAATGTCCCTGTAACTCTCATTCTTTGTCAAGGCAAAGCCTTTGCCAAAGCTGTTGTACATCATAAAACCGACATCATGGTCTTTCGTATTAGTTCGGTTCGGTTCAAGAGGCAATGTCCATTCCACTGCCTTCTCTTTCCAACAGCTATCATTGGTGAACTCGTATAAGAACCACAAAGTGCCCGGAAAAAAGCCGCTTGTCCATCCGTAAATATCCGTCGTAGACAAACTGCCGCCTTTTTTCGTACTCCTGGGATACCGCCCGTTCGTATCACCCAAAGACTCCAGCATATAGCGGGTTTGTTCACATGCATAGTTCATATTTTCCCCGATAAATTGCTTTTTACTATCTGCGCCCGTACAACCCGCCAGTAAAAGCAATATCAAGCTATAAAAAGCAAATCTGTTATTTCTCATTTTCATTCCTGTCATTATATTCCTACTCACTTTCGTTAAACAAAAGCGTTCCTAATCCCAGACATTGCGCGTTCCAGCTCTCACCACCTTGCCCGCGTACTTTCTCCACCACTTGGCGGGTATATTCCAGTTCCGATTCCGGAAGACCTTTCCTGTTATAATAATGATTGTACACCATCTCGTAGATAGGTTGGAGTTTTCCCCTGTCCGTAGCCGAGATAGAACTTCCGTACACATTTCCCTGGAAAGGGACATCGTCATTGCCCAGATTGTATTTCGCCATATATTCAAAACCTTTCAACAAGCGGTTGTCCATGCTTCCATACAAATCAAGCCCCTGCTTCCATGCCACTTCACAGGATTCTGCCAGTCCGCCTATTCCGTATTGGGCATGTGTCTGATCCCTGCCGCTTTCAAAATTCTGTCCGGTATCATAGATGTTATTCTTCAATGTACCGTTGCTGCCTTCGGTTGTTGAAGTATAGAAAGCTATCGCCCTGTCGAAAATCTCCTTATCATCCAGAAACACGCCGACTGCCAGATGCATTTTGGTAATCGCAGTATCCCAGTTTCCTGCACGTCCGCGTTTCCAGTCTTTAATCAGCTCGTAAAAGACATCTTTAAACATCTTTTCCGCCCGCACTATATCTTCTTCTTTCCATCCTGCATCCGTATAACGGAGTATCTCGGCGGCATTTATCAGATTGAAACCATACCATGCCGACATCAACATATCATCTCCGCCGGTGAAAGCCTTCAATGTGCCCGACCAGGCATTCAATATCTCAATCGCCTTGTCTGCATAACGCTGTTCTTCCGTGATAACCCACATCAAAGCACAGTGGTATGCCATCTGCGAATCACCGCTCATCGCTCCCGCAGCAGTACTGTTCACCCCTTCCGTCCTTTCCACTTCCGCATAAGGTCCCTGTACCACATAATTTACGTTCGCATCGCCTTTCAGCAGTTCATAACCCAGTTTCCAGGGTTTTGCATAATAAAAAGCCTGTTTCTTTATCCTTGCCATATCCTCATAGGTGAACAGGATGCCCGGATGCGAGAAAACCTTGACCACTTGCGGCTTCACTTCCTCTTTCGGAGAAATGATAATATCCTTCATATCATCGGATGAATCACAACTTACCGCTGTGAAAAGCAATAATAGAAATGCCCAATATCTAATAATCTTATTCATATTCAAGTATATTTTAATAATTTACTTCCACTCTTTCAACGGAGTTATTTTATACTTCGCTTTTGTATTCCGGGGAATCAGTTTCACGCAATATCTGGCTTGTGCCAAGGCAGGAATCGAAGTTTCAAAACCAATCAGAGTTACGCCGTCATTAGATTCATCATAGGAGTTGGAAGACTTGGCAGGAACACTTCTCAACTTTATCTTCTGATTGGACTCTACTTTGAATATCATTTTCTTACCTTTTTCGGTTAGTTCCAAAGTACAATCATTGAGTTTCCTGACAGCGGCTCTGGTAACCATCGTCCAGGTCAGTTCCGTCGGTTTGTCCAGTGTTTCGATTTCATCCTGTACTACGACAAAACGATTATCAACAACAGCAATTCCTCTATTGCACGATTTCACCTGACTCTTATAGGCATTCGACAAGTCTGAAACAAGATGCATGAAGCCGGCAGAGTCTCCGTAACTGTCAATACGGGTATAACCGTTCACATTCTGCTTCTTATGGTCAAACGCCAATGTGTTGTGCGAGAAATTGTTGTACCGGTAAACATCCCATCTCTGTGAGTTCTGCTTTCTGTTCCACAAGTCAATTCCTACGGTTTCCAAAGATGTATAGTCCTGCGGCCCGAGGTCAATCGCCCAACGTACGCCGTCCGCTTCCATAATGAATGAACCTATATCCATATGGGAATGGTTGGCTCCGGCACGTCCGGTCTTAAGACCTACAAATATGGCATCAGGGTCAGTCCAGGAAGTTCTCATAGAGCCTACCGGAGTCACGCCCTGTCCAACCCATAAGTTGCGGGACGGCGGAAGAATATGTTCCAAGTCGATATTCTTTCCCCATATCATCAATGCCGGCAGGATTCTGTTCTTAGCGAATGAGCTGCCTTTCTTTTTTGTGAGATAGTGGTACTGGCTCCACAAAACAGTCGAATCATGCATCTTGTCCGCAAACCAGAAAAGGGTAGGATTCAAAGAGGTGGCATCGCCACTGTCACCATAATTGAAGCTCTCCTTTGAAGGAGCAATCATATTCTCTATGAAATAAGCGGAAGGCAGGAAACCTTCCATTGAAGACAGTCCGAAGTCCGTATGAAAGAGCTTTTCGACAGCAGACAGGAAGAATACATTGAAACTGGTGCCGTAAGACCAGTAGGTAAATCCTTCAGGATAGGCACCGTCCGGCGCATATCCTTTCATCGGCAAGGCAATAGAGGAAACAGCCCTGTCCACAACTACTTTTGCAATCTCCGGCATGTCTTCATAAACCGCTATGGCACCATACGCCATTCCGGCGTTGCACACTTGATTCCAGTTATGACCGGAAGAAAGCCAACTATTATTGTCTGTACTGAAAGAAGTGTCTATCCCTTTCTTGATAATGGCATCTTTGATTTTAGTCCTCGACGACTCCGACAAATCATGGTATAGCCAGTCGTAACCAATTGCCATAGCCAGAGTCATTTCCGCCACATCTAAAAAGTGGGAAGGGTTCCAGTCTTCAAAATCAGCAATGGCAAGCATCTCCTTTTCCGCCCTTGCTTTAAACTGCTCGTCCGAAGTGATGCGGTAGGAATAAGAGAGATAGAAAATCCGTCGCAAAGCTTCGCGCGAGACTGCCAAAAGCCTGCGCCCTGTCTTTATCCGCTTCACAGCATCGACTTCAAACAGTTTCCGGGATTCCGACTGAATCACATCATCTATCTTTTTCCATAGCTGATTCTTTTCAATATTACCTTTTATTTGCTGAATATCACTGTCGAACAGCAATAACCGGGGATGCTCTCCGAAATCTGCCGCCTTATCCAAATGCTTCAATTGGGCACTGGCTTCTATCCCCCCACAGAGGGATAGAAGTATGTATAATAATAGAAATTTGATTGTTCTCATATTGTATATCCGATTAATAAAGTGTTCCTTCTATCGTGAGATTATAGATACCCATATTGTGAGTATAATCAGGATGTTGTATAATCCGTAATGCAATAGGCTCGTCCGAGATATTTTCCAACTCCCATGATAAGACCGTTACTTCATCTACCTCGTCACTAACGGCATAATCCTTCCATTTGTCATCGCCTACGCCTCTTATTTGAAGTACGGCTTTACTTTTCCGATCAGTATCACCTGCAGTAATCTTCGCCACTATTGACTTGACTCTACCAAAAATCGGTGTTTCCAAAGCGCCGCCTTCAGCAAAGTTCTTCAACAACAGGCGCCCTTGTGTCGCACCGTTTGCATTCGCAGGGGGACGCGTAGTACTCTGCACACGTCCCTGATAAATCTTGGTACGTATGTTTCTTCCTTCCACTTCACGGTCAAAATACAACTCTTCGTAGAAAGTATTCCGGTCCGGATCCGCTCCTGTTTCAGTTACCTTATACAAATTCAGTTCCCTGAACCGTTCATCCATCAACGTCACATCGACTGCTTCTTCCGGCAACAAGTCTGTTGCTCCTTCTATCACCAAATCATAGATAGCCAATGAATTTCCCTTGGTAATAGCAGGGTCTTGCATAATACGAATAGCTACCGGATTGGCGGAAACATCATTCAATTCCCATTTTACAGGTGAATTTGCCGTAACATCCTCACTCATGGCAAGGTCTTTCCAATCGCTGGTTCCTTTATCCCGATACTGTATCAAGGCACGGGTAGCTACATCTCCGGCAGTTCCGGCAGAAAGAGCCAAAGAGATTTTACTTACTGAACCCAACACGGGGAATTCAATATATCCTCCGCCTGTCCCTATCTGCAAACGCCCCTTAGAGGTATTCTCTCCATAAATGGAAATACGATTCTCCGTATAATCAATACGGCATCCGTGCAGCCGCACTTTCAATACCTGTTCGCCTATGATCCTTTCGAAATAGCCCTCTTTGGTATTCCAGTTTCCTCCGGGGAAAGCCGAACCGTCGCTAGCCTTAAAGATCTTTATACCTTCACCGTCATTATAGAACCCTTCATTGAACAAGGTGTTTTCAGGTGACGGTCCCGGCTCAACAGGAGATTCGCATAAAGTCCCTTCCAGCTTAAAATCATAGATTGCCAAAGCGGTGGAAGAGGTTGCCCCATCCGCAACAATCTTCACGTAAATCGGATATTTCATAATTTTCTTATCCAATACCCATTCACAGGCATTTGTGCCGGAAAGGAGCGGGCTTGTTGCGTAGACTTCCCAGTTTCCACCTTTTGTCTTAATCATCAACACGACTTTTGTACCTGTATTATCGACAGAACCATTGGCGGCTACCAGTGAGATTTTCGAAACACTGCCCAACAATCCCGTCTCTATGGCTCCGGTATTGGCATCCAACAGAATACGTCCGTCCGAGGTCGTACTGCCATTCACTGAAACACCGGGAGCATCCGGTTCCAGACGACACTGTGCCAAAAACACTTTCAGATTCAAATCCTGAATAACCTCGTCGGATACAGTTCTTTCAAAATAACCGTTGGAAAAAGAAGCGGGAAACGGCTGGCCACCCGATGTCAGATAATTATTCTTATCATCAAATTGCTCATCCAGTACAGTTACAGGCTCGACCACTACCGGCGGTATCACCTCTCCGGGCTCATCTTTCTTTATCACATCGTCATTATCACTACAAGCTACTGCAGCAAAGAGAAAGATGATTAACAGATAGATATTTTTTATATAGTTTTTCATATCAGACTATTTTAAAGTTAAACGCTTTATCGCAAAACTCATACGTTTCAGATTACTACTTGTCTCGTTGATATACAAATAGGCGATATACTTCCCGTCATGACTTTTTATCAAGACTCCCTGGTCTTGTCCTAACTCGTAAGCATGTGCGGTCACTCCGTCCAATGCAGCCTGGCGCAAATCTATCTCATCGACATAGATAGTAGGCACTCCGCTGGTCTTCAGTTGACCGTCAGGCCAATACCTTTTCTCCATCAACGTGCGGTTGGCTGCTCCCGACGGGATTTCAACAGGATACAAATACCCTTTTTCATTGGACGGAGATACCAGCCCGTGGGCAAACGACCATCCGGAACCCATTGTCGGCTTGTAAGTATAGATAAAATCAATCTTGCCGGCAATACCCATTTCTTCTACTTGAGCCACGGAGTAAGACTGCATCGTCTCCAAAGAGAAACAACTTCTTTCTCCGGACGACAATGACAGATTCTTAAAGATTTCCACATTGCTCACTGTATATTCAGGAGACTGGACAGTAGCTTCACCTGTTCCGGTAATACTGCGGAAATGGAATTTTATCTTACTGCCCCGGGCAACTTCGGGCACAACATAGAAATAACGTATAGTCGCAGCAACCGTATCAACAATATAGGCTTTGGAAACAGTTCCTTCCGTGCTTGTCTCCGTAGCAATACGCACTTCCTCTTCTTCACCGTTATCCGGATTGGTGTATCTGCTATTTATGGCAATCCCGGTTCCTTCGGCACCCGGGAAAGACGCTGTAACCTCCACTGCTTTTATCGGAGTGCCATCCGTAGAACCTATTGCATAGGCAAATTCCAATGTATTTCCTACCAGAACCGGTCCTACATCTTTCCGTAAAAGGTCATTTCTCAAAGGACTCTCATCATCAGAACAAGACGAACAGAACGCTACTGCAACAGCATAGAGCAGTAAATACAGCGAAAACCAACTTATCTTTTTCATATCTTTCTTTATTCCTTTTCAACAACAATAATCTTATATTCCTTATATACCTCCCCGCTTCCGGAGATAACAGTATATTTCACCGGTACGCTGAAGTCAGTCCATACTCCCATTTTAGGAGTGACGGTCGCTTCGGGAGCCAGAGAGCAACGAGGTTTCAGGTGAGCCCGGTTCACTCCGTTCTTGACTTCCACATTGATAATCCCGTTCGCGTCGTCAATGGTCACCTGCGTAGCGACATTGCGGTTGTCAGCCGTGTATAACTGTACAGAACTTATGTAAGCATCTGCCCGGTCTGTCACCTGATACACTTCTTCGTCGGTATCGCAAGCTCCCAGGACAACGGTCAGGAATAACACCTTTACAATTGATATGATATGTGTTTTCATTTCTCTATATTTTAATTATAACCATGGTTTATTCTGAGTCAGATTAGGATTCAACACACGCTCATCCTCAGGGATATTATAGATATAATACCTAGGGAATGTACGGTCTGTCGCGTTCTTATATTGGTCTTGAATAAAGTCATTCAATGTGCTGCGCAATTCCCTTCCGTTCGGATAGTCCCATACCTTTTCCGCAAGACGCCATCTCCGCAGGTCAAAGAAACGCTGCCCTTCGGCCACAAACTCCACGGCTCTCTCCTGCTTGATAGCATCAAAGAATGTCTCCTTAGTCTTGAATTTTTCACGGTTCAAAGCCGGAAGTTTTCCTCTTCCCCTAATCTTATCAACCAGATTGAACAGTTCGTCCGATGGCCCGTAAAGCTCGTTCATCGCTTCGCAATACATCAGCCAGACATCCGGCAAGCGCATCAGATAGAAATCCTGCGGGCCGTTAGACCTGGAATAGCCGGCATATTGTCTCACGAATTTGCGGAACATATATCCCGTCCTGCTATCATTATAGTCCAGATAGCCATTCTTATTACCGAACATAAAAGGCACGCTGTCCCCAATCGTCATTCCATCGGGAGTGATGGTACGCATTTTCTGTCCGTTCCAAACGATAGTACTACGCATGCGGTAGTCACGCCCATCGTATGTTTTAGGGTTCGCTGAACCATTGGTCAAGTTTTGGTTCTTATTCAGAATGACCGGTTCGACATAATCACCGGTTTTAGTACTTTGATACAAGTTTACCAAGTAATTTGTCGGTTGCATATTTGCCCATCCATTCAGGACGCTCCGGTTTCCGAAGATTTTGACGAATTCTTCACCTTGCCCGATATTAGGCCCGCCATACTGGATGGAGAAAATGACTTCCGAGCATTTTTCATTTTCCAGTGTAAAGAGTTGGAGATAGTTCGGATTTACATATTCTCCGGGAGCACCGTCCTTAAACAGTTGGAGATTATAGGCAGGTTTCATCACCTCTTTAAAATTACCGATGGCTTTCTCATAATATTCTTTCGCTTCCGACTCGCTTTGCTGGAAGTTATCCACTTCAGGACGTCCGTTTTTCTTCCAGCAAGCCCAAAACAATTCCAATTTACCTTTGAATGCATAAGCCGCCACTTTAGTTGCCCGCCCCTGGTCGTCACTCGATTCATAAGAATCGGGAAGCACTGATATGGCATAATCATAGTCATCCATTATAAAATCCCTGACTTGGGTAATCGGTGTTCTTGCAATGCTATACGCTTCTTCCTGCGTGGGTACATGATCCAGATACTGGACATCCCCATATAAGTCAATCATAAGCGCATAATGAAGAGCCCTGATAAATCGTACCTCTCCCTCGTACCGTTTCAGCAGGTTCAGGTCTTTTTCCGTAACCGCTTCCGACTGCATCCTGCGTAGCTGCATAATGGCATTATTTGCCCTGTTGATAGAAGCATAACACTTATTCCAATAATCGGAAGTTATCGACTGGCTGTTCGCATTCTGAAAATAAACGAGGTCTGCATTAGGATAACAATCCAGCCTATAAAACAGTCCGAATGCATTCCTCATTGCGTTATAAACAGCGTTCACCCCTTTCTCCGCATCTTCGGTCGTTTCCCAAAAAGTGTCCGCACTAATTTTTGTTGTAGCCGGATAGTCAAGCAAATTATTAATGCAACTAGCCTGTAGTAATAAAACAACCAGTAATAATATATTATTGATATGTCTTTTCATATTATATAGTTTTAAAGCGTTACATTTATACCTAAAGAATAATTCTTCATGAGCGGATAAGGTATTTCCGAACCGCTTTTAGGAAGTTTCTCCGGATCCAAACCCGGCCATTTAGTAATCGTAAACAGATTCTCCGCCGATATATGGATACGTGCCGAGCTCACACCTATATATTTAAGGAGTTTCGAGGGTATCCGGTATCCTAACTGGATATTCTTCAGTCTGATATAATCACATGAATACAGCCAGAAAGTGGATTGTTCCTGATTGAATCCACCATTACTGCCTGATGTCAGGCGCGGGAATTTCGCTCCCCGGTTATCGGGCGACCAGGTATCCAGATGGTGTTCCTGAAAAGCATAACGGGACGTGTATACGTTTACATTATTGAAGTTATCCAGCCAGAAGTTCTTTCTTCCCGCATTACCCTGAAAGAGCATGCTCAAATCAAATCCTTTCCAGTCTGCATTGAAGTTGATACTGAAATCACTCGTAGGGATGTAACGCATGCTATTGGGCATGGCTACCTTGTCATTGCTGTCAATCACTCCGTCGCCATTGATATCTTCCATCAATAAATCTCCGGGAGCCAGGTTATCATTCTGATAAGGAGCATTAGCTATCTCTTCCCATGTCTGCGCGATTCCGACAGCCTTGTACGTATAAACCATTTCGTAGGGATATCCCAGAAATTTATCTCCGCGCCCTAACCGTTCATTCCATTTAAGCAACTTATTCTTATTATATGAATAGTTGATTCCGATACCATAGGAGAAGTCACCTATCTGGTCTTGCCAGGAAAGGGAGATTTCGGCTCCCCGGTTTCTCATTTCCCCAATATTCCGGTCAGGTGCTTCCAGTCCCGACAGGAGTCTGGATACTTGTCCCGGACGAATCATGCTCGTTGTCAGTTTATTATATAAGTCCAGTTCCATCTTCAGGCGGTTGTTAAAGAAAGAGAGTTCCAGGCCCAAGTTGGTCATAGCGGTAGATTCCCAGGTAAAGTTCGGGTCAATCAGTTTATAAGGGGCATATCCTTCTACCAGTATGTTATCTCCGAATGTGTATGGATAAGAATTATAGGTATCTTTCTGATAATAACGGTCTACACCGGAATTGTTCCCGACTTTTCCCCAGGACATTCTGATTTTCGCGTTAGAAACTACATCCTTCAACGGTTCAAAGAATCCTTCTTCCGAAAAACGCCATGCGGCAGATACGGAAGGAAATGTTCCCCATTGGTGTCCCTTAGAAAATTTGGACGACGCGTCCCAACGTACCAATGCCTGCAACATGTATTTGTCATGTATATCATAATTCAATTTGGTGACAATAGAACGCAAACCTTCTTTACTGGACGAACCGCCGGTAGACTGGGTAGTCACTCCCGCACCATCTATTTCCGTCAGGTTCGGGTGGAACCTGTCATTCCGCGAACTGCTTTGTGACCTTTCGTGCCAGTACTCCTCTGAGTATATAAACTGGAAACGCAAATTGTGTCCGCTGAAAATTTCCTGGTTATAGATAGCGTGCAAGTTCAGAATTGTTTTTGTACGTTCGCGCGTATAATCCGTGATACCGGTACTCTTTGTCACAGTCTCATAGCCAGGCAATCCTGTCTGGAAATTCTGCAGAATAGTAGGCATACTCCACGATTTTGTAAAGGGGACTTCTATAAATTAAATCCCTGATTATAAGTTGCATAAGCGGATAAAATGCTTATATTTGCAGAAACAGAC